>JBGTDX010000161.1:0-36395 GCA_041748075.1 Thermoanaerobaculia bacterium | reverse complement strand
CCTTTCTTGATAGCCCGGTCGATGTTGTCCTTGGGCATGTTGTTTGCCTTCGCCTCAGCAATGGCTGCGCGGAGTCGAGGGTTGCCTTCGACGTCGCCGCCACCGAGACGGGCAGCTACGGTCATTTCTTTGATAATGCGGGTAAACACCTTCCCGCGCTTTGCGTCGGCAGCACCTTTTTTGTGCTTGATGGTGCTCCATTTGCTGTGGCCGGACATGGAAGACGTGTCTCCTTCAGGTCAGTGCTGGTTCCTGGGCAGAGAATATCATTCACAACGCCGGAGGATGAAATGGACGACAGACCGCTGAGCCCGCAGTTTCCCATCCGGATCATTTTCGATGACGGTGGATGTGAATTCATCGATAGCCCTGACGAGCTCTATACGAAACTCTACTCGATCGACTCCACCGATCCCGCAAACCGCATCTGGATCCGCGACGATCAGGACCGCTCGGTCCTCATCCGGATGACCCAGGGAGAGCTGCAAGTGCTCGACCTGGAGAGGCAAGGATGAAGGATGAAGCCTCCGCCCATCCCGGGCGGGTGGGCCCTCATCCCTCATCCTTCATCCTTGCCTTCTCCCCTTCATTCCTTTTCTTGCCCGGATCACCAGGTGAACCGGCGTCCCCACCAGGCCCAGCTCATCCCGGAACTGGTTTTCGAGATACCGGCGATAGGAGAAGTGAAGCTCGGACTCGATGTTTGAAAACAGCGCGATGGTCGGCGGCTGGGACTTGAGCTGGGTGGCGTAATAGAAACGCCGGGGCCGGCCACGCTCCGCGGGAGGCGCATGATGGCGCACGGCCCGTTCGAGAATCTGATTTAACTCCGACGTCCGGAACCGCTTCCGGAAACTCTCGGCCACGCGATCGACGACAGGGAAGAGCTTGTCGACACGCCTCCCGCTTTTTGCCGAGATGAATTCGATCGGCGCATACGCGAGAAATTTGAGCTTCCTCCGCGCCTCAGACTCGAACTCCCGGCTCAGCGTTGGCGTCGTCTCGATGGCGTCCCACTTGTTGACCAGAATGACAGCTGCGCGCCCTTCTTCCTCCGCATAACCCGCCACGGTCGCGTCCTGCGCCGTGGCACCCTCGGTTGCGTCGATGACGATGAGCGCAACCTCGCACCGCGCAATCGCCTTTCTTGCCGAGATCACGGCGAGCTTTTCCGCCTCATCGGTGGTCTTTCCCTTGCGACGGATGCCCGCGGTGTCGATGACGAGATACTCTTTGCCCTCGTGCTCGATCATCGAGTCGATCGCATCCCGCGTGGTTCCCGATATTTCAGAAACGACTGTCCGCTCCTCATTCGCCAGACGGTTCAGCAGAGAAGACTTTCCGACGTTCGGCCGCCCGATGATCGCAAGACGTACCGGACCATACGAGCCTTCCTCTTGTTCCTCCTCACCCGCCTCTTCCTCGGGAATCACTTCTTCGATCGCCGCGATCAGATCCTCGATGTCGGTCCCATGCTCAGCCGACACCCCCATCATCCGTTCGAATCCCAGTTGATGAAAATCGTAGACATTCTCCTGCGCGAGCCGCTTGTCCATCTTGTTCACGACGAGAATCGTGTCGCTTGCGCGGCGACGGAGATCGGTGGCTATGTCCCGATCCTCCGCCATGATGCCGTCGGATCCGTCAACGAGGAAGAGAATCAAATCCGCATCGTCGATCGCGATCTGCGCCTGCCGGCGGATCTCGTCCGCGAATGCAGAGAGCGGAGAGTCGCCATACTCGAGCCCGCCGGTATCGGTCAGGAGAAACTGACGGCCGTCGTCGAGCGTTACCGTGTCGGACAGCCTGTCCCGGGTCATTCCCGGCAGATCGTGAGTCAGCGCCCGGCGTTTTCCGCTTAGGCGGTTGAAGAGCGTCGACTTTCCGACGTTCGGCCGACCGGCGATGACGACATGTTTTCTCAGGGTGGTCAATGATTCTCCTTTTGCAGAAGTGGCGGACGGCCTTGCGAGCCGCACCTAGGAGAGCCCGCTCCAGAACAATGCAAACAGCGCGGCGCCCATGATGGTATTGATGAAATTCATCACGCCGTTCGGGAGAGGACTTTGCCGTTTCCGATTCCAGTTTCCGAGGATGCTTTCCGCATAGGAACCGACGAAACCGGCCACCGCCACGAGCGAAACCACCTTCCAGAAAGCCACGGAAGCCGGCAGCCCACGAACCAGTTGGATCAGCGCCACGGTACCAGAACCCTCTCCAAGGAGCCTGTGGTCGTACAGCAACACGCCCGCAAAGCCGATCAACAGGGCTCCGGCAGCGCCGGCGAGGGTCCCTTCGATCGAGACTGCACCTTCCGTTCCCTTAGGAACCGTCCTGAATGTCAGGGGAAGAAAGGTCCGTCTGCCGATCCATTGGCCCACTTCTGATCCGAGGGTATCGGCGGTTGCCGTCGCGAACGCCGCAACGGCCATCAGGAAAAGAAGCTGATCGGAGAACTGTGAATGCCCGATCAGTATCGCAAGGATTGCAGCCAGCCCGGTGTTCGCGAACGCGTGGCTGAATCCACGACGACCACCTCGTTCCTGCGCGAGTCCCAGTTTTCGCTTTCGTTCGTAACCGAGTTTCGTCGCGAGAGTCCCCACGACGAAAAAGATCAGCAGAACGACGTAGAGTTGCCATCCACCGAAGAGGATCAGCATCGCTCCCAGAACCCAGCCGCCGATCATCCCGGAGATGGTCACGCTCCGGGCCGCGTAACCCAGAACCGCCAGTCCCGCATTCACAACGAGCCAGTACCCGGCTGTGCGGTCCATCGGGAGATCCGGAAGGCTCTCGAGGGAAAACAGTCCGAATAGAAGGATCGCGCCCGTGAAAGGGACGCTGATGTTGTCGTCGATATTTGTCGGAAGCGATTCGACGATAGCGCAGGCGATCACCGTGATAGAAATGAGGAGAAACCGGGGAATGACAGTGACCTCGCTGTTCAGAAAGAGCGAGATGGCGTATGCCGGCAGAATCGCGACCTCGATGAACCCGAAGAACCCCGCCCAGCTTTTCTCCTCGTTCCATGGAAGCCGCCGGCCGCCTACCGCGCGGCCGATGAGCGTCGCGGCGCCATCGCCGAATGCGAGGATCACCCAGACGGTCGCGGCGATATCGAGACGGTCATGGAAAACGAGAATCAGAGCCAGCACTGCGAGCGGGTAGTACAGAATTCCGCGGTCATGGCCCTGGGCATCGCGTGCGATGACTCTCCCTCCGATCCGCGGCAGGACCAACAGGTTGAACAGAAACGCCAGGCAGGCCAGAACGGCGGCCTGTGGAGCCGTGAGCCATTTCAGAGTGACCGCGACAAATCCGAATGCTATGTGGATCAGTTTTCTGAGGCCCTCGTTCGGAGGCGGATCGGTGAGCTGATTCATTGCGTGGGCAAGTTTAGCCGGAGCGCGGCCATGGAATGAACCATGAGTCATCCTGAACCAGCGAACGATCATCTTGCGACGCTCGATCACTGCAAGTAGATCCTTCGCTTCGCTCAGGATGACAAGCTCTCCCACATATCTCCGGTTTGGGGAGGTTCATCAGCAGACCGGTGATGACAGACCCATGTCTCGAGAGGGGTGATCGCGAGGTCTGTTCCCGGTGTGTGCCTTACAATACGCACCCGCATGAGCGAGACCCCCGCACCCGTTCTTTCCGTCATCATCCCCTGTTATAACGAGCGGGCAACGGTTGCCGAGCTGCTGCGACGTGTCCGTGAGGTCCCGATCGAGAAAGAGATCATCGTCATCGACGACTGCTCCACCGACGGCTCGCGAGACGTTGTGGCCAAACTCGCCGACGAGTGGACGGAGTTGCGACACATCTTCCAGAGCGTGAATCAGGGCAAAGGCGCCGCGATCCGGAGAGGCATCGACGAGGCTCGCGGGGACCTGGTCATCATCCAGGACGCGGACCTCGAGTACGACCCGGAGGATTATCAGCGGCTCATTCAACCGATCCTCGACGGTGATGCGGAGGTCGTTTTCGGTTCTCGTTTCGAGGGCTATCCGCGAAGAGTGATGCTCTACTGGCACCGGCTGGGAAATACCTTCCTGACGTTCCTCTCGAATGCGACGACCAACCTGGACCTCACGGACATGGAGACCTGCTACAAAGTATTCCGGCGCGAAGTGATCCAGTCGATCCGGCTTCAGTCGAACCGTTTCGGCTTCGAGCCCGAAGTAACGGCGAAGCTCGCCCGCCGCGGGTACCGCATCTACGAAGTGCCGATCTCCTATCACGGACGGGACTACTGGGAAGGCAAGAAGATCAACTGGAAAGACGGCTTTAGCGCGATCTGGACGATTCTGAAGTACGGACTTTTCGTCGATACGAGCAGCGAGCCGGTGGGGTACACGACATTGCGGCGTCTGGATCGGCTCCAGCGCTACAACCGCTGGATCTGGGAACGAGTCCGTCCGTGGGTCGGCCAGCGCGTGCTCGAGGTTGGCTCCGGCACCGGAACGATGACGCGATTTCTATACGGGCGCGACCTGATCGTCCCGACCGATCGGGAAACCGCATACCTGGACCGCCTCAGGAATGCTTTCCGCAGACGGCCCGGCATCACGGTCGAATCCTTCGATCCGGAATCAGACGACGCCTCGGCGCTCAAACACTATGAATTCGACACGGTGCTCTGTCTCAACATTCTCGAGCAGATGGACGATGACGAAACAGCTCTGCGCCGGATGCATGAGGTCCTCGTGCCCGGAGGCACGATCGTCGTCTATGTTCCGGCCGGCTCGAAGCTGTTCGGAGAACTCGATCGCGGCGTCGGCCACAAGCGGCGATACGATCGCCTCGAGTTGTCGCAGAAGCTGATTTGCGCGGGCTTCGAGATAAAGGAAACCGCCTTCCAGAATCAGGTGGGACGGCTCGCCTGGCTGATCAACTCGAAGGTCCTGCGGCGGGCGGAACTACCCTCCGCCCAGTCACGACTCTTCGATATGTTCGTACCCCTGTTCCGGAGACTGGAGCCTGAGAATCCTGCCTCTGGTCTGAGCCTGCTGGCCGTCGGTAAAAAAGCGGACAGTTCTTCCGGAAAGGAGACCACTGCAGAGTGAACAAGAACCCTCGGGCGATTCTGATTCTTGCCGGCGGAGCTGGAACGCGGCTCTGGCCGCTGAGCACCGACGAGAACCCGAAACAGTTTCTGAAGCTGTTCGAAGGTCGCTCGCTGATTCAGCTGACGTGGTTGCGGCTCTCGCGGCTCACCGATCCTCAATCGGTATTCGTGTCGACGAACGAGAGATATGCCGGCCTGGTCGCGAAGCAGCTGCCGGACCTACCCGCGGAAAACATTCTCCTCGAGCCCTCGCGCCGCAATACCGCGCCGGCAATCGCGACCTGCTGTATGACGATCTCGAAGCGTCGACCGGGCGCAACCATAGGAATCTTCCCCTCGGATCATGCGATCCTCGACGAAGAGGCTTTCGGACAGGTGATCGAGCGTGCGTTCGAGCACGCCGAGAGCTCCGGCTCGCTCGTCACGATCGGCCTCCAGCCCACCGAGCCGAGCACTGGCTACGGTTACCTCGAGTTGGGAGAGGTTGTCGCCGAAGGAGTCAGGCGGGTAACCCGGTTCGTCGAGAAGCCGGATGCAGCAACGGCTCGCGCGTTCGTCGAATCCGGCCGATTCGCCTGGAACGGCGGCATGTTCGTCTGGAAAGACGAGTCCTTCATTCGCAATCTGACGGAGCATGCACCGGAAATCGCTTCACTGAGCGATCGGATCGCCCGTTCAGAATCTCCACAGGAGCAGGAAAGCCTCTACGCACAGATGCCGTCCATCTCGATCGACTACGCGTTGATGGAGAAGGCCGGAGATGTTGCCTCCGCGACCGGAGAGTTCGGATGGAGCGATGTCGGATCGTGGAAGGCAGTCGCCTGCCTCGCCGGTGACAGCCAGACGGCCGGCGTGATCACCGAGGATGCCGAGAACGTCTTCGTGCGGACGTCGTCGGGTCGTCCGGTGGCGATCGTCGGGCTGAGCGGAATTGCCGTCGTCGAATCAGAGGACGGATTGCTCATACTGAACCTCGAACGCGCCGAGTTGCTGTCGGGAGTCGTGAAAAAGATTCAAAGCTAGGAACGGTGCCGAGCAACCGGTCATCCGTCACCACGTCCCTCCAGTTTCGGAGCGCCATCAGTAGCATGCGTGGGTGTGGGGCGGTCACGCGCGCGCCCGCGGCGGAGCCCCGGCAGAATCACACGCTGCCGAACAACCGTTCTGCATTGCTCCACAGGATCTTCTGCTCCGCTTCAGCGCCGAGACCCAGCGCACGGAACGACTCCACATTGCCGCGCATCGACGCGACCCCGGGTGACGGCCAGTCGGTGCCCCAAAGCGCTTTGTCCTGAAGCTCAGCGAGGCGCGGGAAGAATTTCAGGAGAGACTTCGGGGGGATGCCGGAGAGATCCAGCATGACGTTCGGATGCCGACGCGCCAGAAAGAAGGCCGTCTCGCCATAGAGTGGCCGTCCGGCATGAGCGAGGATAATTTTGAGGTTCGGGAAGTCGATGGCAACGTCGTCTATCGGCATCGGATCAGCGAACACGTTTCTTGCCTGCGGAAAGATCGACGTTCCCGTGTGAAACATCACCGGCACTCCCCGCTCCTGGCAGACCGCGTACAGCTCGGCGAGACGAGGAAGGCTCGAGCGATATGCGTTGGGTGAATAGAGCTGGTGCGGAGGATGAACTTTCACGAGTCGTATGCCTAGATCGAGAATGCGCTCCGCCTCAGCGCGTACGTTCTCCTCGTGCAGCGCATTCACGGAGCCCACAGGGAGCAGACGATCGCGATGATTGCGCGTGAAGTCTGCAATCCAATCGTTCGTCTCACGGGTGAATCCCATGACGTCGGGCGAGACATAATTGATGCAGCACACGCGCTCGATGCTTTCACTATCGAGGTAACGAAGCAGTGCATCGGACGAAGCCAGGATCTCCAGGATCTCGGGCTTCGCCATCTTCTGCATCATGAGGCGCGGCTCGGGTTTCATCATTTCCCACGGCTGCACGTGGATGTGGACGTCGAAGATCTTCACGCGTGGTGAGTCTCGCGGTTTGAAGCGAAAGATTCAAGGGGTTGAGTGATCGGAAGGGTGTGAGAGTCCTCCCCGAGCCGGCGAATACAGTACTGGCGAGAAAGAACCACGTTGTTATCCCGAGAGGCTGTGAATTAGTGGACAGGAGTTGATCCGAGGCGGCTTTCTCTCCCTTAGCGCAACTCGAAGGTCACCTGGACACTGAAGACGCGCTCCTGGGTTCCCGACTCGATAGGGACGTCCTGCACGACTCTCGCTTCCATCGCCATGGCCCTGCCGGGCATGGGAGGCGGAACCGGCATCGAGGCGGAGCCCTCTGAGATTGTAATTGCCCGCCCGACGGTTCTGCCGGACGCCGTTGCGAGCGCCTGAGCCTTCGCTTTTGCATCCTCGAACGCCAGCCTTAGGCCTTCGTCACGTCCCCGGACGGGATCGGCCACATAAAAGTTCAATCCCGAGGCCTGATTCACGCCTGCGTTGATGGCCGCCTGAAGGAGGCGACCGGCGTCGTCGGTTTTCGCGCGGGTGACCGTCACGCTGTTGCTGACCTGGTACCCGACAACGCGCGGAGCGCGGTTCTCGACATACTCCTGCTGAGGGTAGATGGAGAAGTTCGAAGTGCGGATCTCTTCGCTGGTTGCTCCGGCCGCCCGGAGAGCCGCGACGACTGCTGCTGTTCGTTTGTTGTTCTCGGCGACGGCTGCTTCAACCGTCGCGGCCCTCGTCTCGACACCCACGGTGAACGATACGCGGTCAGGCTCGAGGTCCATGCGACTTGTTCCAGTCACCGCAACCCAGTCAATGAGCGACACGGGAGGGGTCTGTACCTGAACGACGGGCGGGCTCTGCGCGAGAACGGCTGTGGTGCTCACTGCAAGAACGAAAACCATAGTGATTCGGGTCATGCTGAAACGCATTCGGGTTCCTCCTGATAGATATCAGCCCCGTCCGCATGTGCGGCGAGCTGATCTTCTTAGACACCCTTCCTTGCGGGTATCAAACCAATTCCATAGAATGCACGCCCGGGCGTTCCTGGCCAGCCTCTCCAGCGCGGACCGGACACTGGAGATCCGACTCATGGCAGACCCCACTGACAAAGTCTCAGGCCAGCCACCCGGCCGCTACTACGTCGATACGCAGTGCATCGATTGCGACCTGTGTCGTGAGACCGCGCCCGATAATTTCGTCCGCAATGAAGAAGAGGGCTTCTCATTCGTCTTCAAACAGCCGGAGAATGCGGACGAAGAGACCCTCTGCAAGGATGCCATGGACAACTGTCCCGTCGAAGCGATCGGCTCGGACGGGAAGAGTGAAGAGTGACGAATGACGAATGACGAATAGAGACGACGGACGGCGTGTCATCCTGAGCGAAGCGAAGGATCCCCTCCATCAGGGGAGAATCAGGAAGTCCGCGTATCGATGATGTCCCGGTCGTCCCTATTCGTCTCTATTCGTCATTCGTCATTCGTCATTCGTCATTCGTCATTCGTCATTCGTCACTCGTCATTCGACTCAGTGAGTGTTTCGATCCGTACTCACCTGATCCTGCCAGTCGTCGGCGAGTAGAACTTCAATGAGCTCCTGGAGCTCTTCCATGTGAAACGGCTTCGTGAGCGCCGCGGTCACGTTGTTTCCCTTGGTGATCGTGAGGATGTCCCCCTTGCCGGACGCAACGACCACGGGCGTCTGTTTGCCCTGCTGAAGATACCAGGCCATCCACTCCTCGCCGCTCATGCCAGGCAGATTCAGGTCGAGCAGGATCAGTCGCGTGTCGGGATGAGCCTGAAGAAGACTCATGCCCTCAACGGCGCCGGATGCGGAGATCACACTGTAACCTCGACGCTGCAGGTAGGACTTGTAGAGCTGCAGGACTTCAAGGTCGTCCTCAATTGCCAGTATCTTTTGAATGTTCTCCTGCGTCATCTGCATCTCGCCCTCCTGGGATCTTCGAACAAAACTAACATGTCCCGGGTCAGACCTTGAAAATTCGTTGCCAACCCTTCGACAAGACCACACAATAACTCGCATGGGTGCCGTCACATGGCTTGCCGGCGGTCTTCTGGCGCTTCTTCTGGCGCGACCGATCCGGCCGAAGCGCAGATCCTGGAAGGTCGAGTTGCTGGCGGGAGGAACCGCAGCATTCCTGGCGGGAATCGTTGCGACGGCTCTGGATTTTGGAGGATGGCGCGAGCTCGACTGGCGCGCGGTCACCTTCGCATTTCTCGCAGCTTTTGCGGCGATCGCGCTGCTCCGGCTGGCCCTCGCTCGCCGCGCTTGAAGAGGGATCGAGTTGGGTGTCATCCTGAGCGCAGCGAAGGATCCCCTTCCTTCGAGGCAATCCGGCAAGTCTTCAGGAGTCCTTCGCTGTGCTCAGGATGACACTGCCCTCAGTGACTCCCTGCCCCCACGCGCATGCCGAAAAATCAAACCATGGATAGACTGTACGACGATGAAAGTTCGCAGATACAAACTCGAGCGGCCCGTACGGAGCAAGGCATACAAGGTCCGCTATGAAGACGAGTTGAACAAGGAACAACTCGATGTCGTCATGGCCGAAGGCGGGCCGATCCTCGTCATCGCGGGCGCCGGCAGCGGGAAAACCCGGACTCTCACCTATCGCGTCTCCCGCCTGATCGAGGACGGCGTCGATCCCTCGGAGATTCTTCTTCTGACCTTCACGAACAAAGCCGCCCGCGAGATGCTTTCCAGAGTGGAACAGCTGGTCACCACCGACGTACGGCGTCTGTGGGGCGGCACGTTTCACTCCATGGCGAATCGCCTTCTGCGGCAGCATGCGCCGGCGCTGGGATACCGCGGTAATTTCTCCATCCTCGACGCCGAGGACGCCGTCGAAATGATGGACGCGACGATCTCGGAACGCGGGATCGACACGCTCGCGAAGCGGTTTCCGAAGGGCGACATCCTCATCGATATTCATTCATTCGCACGAAACACAGGGACACCGCTCGTGCCCTACATCGAGCAGACATACCCCCACTTCGCACTCTACACACAGGAGATTTCCGACGTTTTTGCCCGCTATCAAAAAAGAAAGCGCGAGGCGAACACGATGGATTTCGACGATCTCCTTTTCAACTGGCAAACTCTCCTCGATGACCATCCGCAGATCTCGGAGGCACTCTGTCTGAAGTTCCGGCACATACTGGTAGACGAATACCAGGATACGAACAGGCTCCAGGCGGGCATCGTCGACCGGATGGCATCAGTGCGCCGCAACGTCATGGTCGTCGGCGACGATGCACAGTCGATCTATTCATTCCGCGGAGCGTCGTTCGAGAACATCATCACCTTCCCTCTCCGCTTTCCTGGAGCCACGATTCACAAACTGGAGACCAACTACCGGTCGACCCGGCAGATTCTCGATCTGGCAAACGCATCGATCCGGGGTAACCGCTTCCAGTTCCGCAAGGAGCTGACGGCAACCCGGGAAGATGGACCCGATCCGGCCCTTGTCGGAGTCGACGACGTTTTCGAGCAGGCAAGCTTCGTCGGACAGCGGATCCTCGAGCTGCGCGACGAAGGAGAGAGTCTAGCGGACATCGCCGTGCTCTACCGCTCGCACTATCAGTCACTCGAGCTGCAGATGGAGCTGTCCCGCAGGTTGATCCCTTACGAGATCCGCTCCGGCGTTCGCTTTTTCGAACAGGCTCACGTGAAGGACGTGATGGCGCACCTGAAGATCGTCACGAACTCCCGTGACGAGCTTTCGTGGAAGCGCGCGATGAAGCTTCTGCCGAAAGTGGGCGAGAAGGTCGCCACAGAAGTCTGGACCCGGCTCGCCTCGTCTCCAAATCCGCTCGAAACGTTCCTCCACTCGGGCAGCTCGCTCAAAGGACGAGGGGCCGGCGTCAGCCTCGAGAAGTTCCGCGGGCTCCTACGCATGCTCGACGGCGAAGGCATGAAGCGAAATCCTTCGGAAGCAATCCATTTGATTCTCGAGAGCGGATACGCTGACTACGCGAAAACGAAGTTTTCGAATGCCCAGGCGCGCCTCGACGACCTCGAGCAGCTTTCGCAGTACGCCCTTCGTTACGCTGATGTTGAAGAGTTCCTCGACGAGGTCGCGCTCGCCAATCCCATCGCCGGCGAGGACACCGCGACGGTCGGCGCCGAAGACGAGAAGATCGTTCTGTCTTCCGTGCACCAGGCCAAGGGGCTCGAATGGCGGATCGTGTTCGTAATCTGGCTGGCGGACGGGCGATTCCCTTCATCGCGAGCTCTGCGGGTACCCGGCGGGATCATCCAGATAAAGCGCGATCAGATTCCCGCTGCTCTCGCGCTGACGACGGGAGAGGATGAAACCGGGATGATGTCCCTCGAAGGAGGCGATCCCGACACGCTGGAGCTGGTCATCCCCGGTGAGGAGGAGGAGCGTCGCCTGTTTTATGTCGCGGTCACCAGGGCGAAGCAGGAGCTCTATCTCGTATTTCCCGTCATGGCGCGCGACCGGATGCAGATGGACATCCTGATGGAGCCATCCCGGTTCATCCGCGAGCTGCCAGGCGACGTTTACGAAAAATGGCTGATCGAAGCTTCGAGCGAGGGCTAAGGGGGGATGAGGGCGAGGGGCGAATGTTTCTCTTCACTTCCCCCAAACCCTGCGACAATTCATGCGTCTAACCGATGGTGCCCGAATATCCATCCCTTCGCCTTCTTTTGACGCTACTCCTGACCACCGGGGTCTTATGGACCTCTGGGTGCGCGAGTGACGCCGCGGAACCTCCCCCGGCAGACTCTCAGCCGGAGCGCCTGGTCGCCACCCGGGGAAAACTCGTCGAGCGCATCATTCTGAGCGGCGAGCTCGATGCCGCCGAGGGTGCCGTCATCTCGGTTCCCCGGCTGCCGGAATGGCAGACATCGATCCAATGGCTGGCAGCGGAGGGAACCGAGGTTCGGGAGGGAGAAGTCGTCGTCGAGCTCGACACTTCGTCCTTCACCAAGGATCTGGAAGAGAACCGCCGCCAGGAGGACGAAGCCAGGCAACGGCTCGAACAGGCGGAGGCCGATGCTGCGGCAGAACGGTCGTCACGAAAGCTGGATGCCGAAGCCAAACAGGTCGAGCTCGAGCAGGCCGAGCTCGAGTTCAAAATTCCTGCGGAATTGATCTCGAGGAACGACTATCAGGACCGGGAGCTTGCCGTCGTTCGTGCCAGGAGTGAGCTTGCAAAAGCGCTCGAGACGCTTCGCGCGCACGAAGTATCCACAGCGGCCACCCGCAGAAACCTGCTGATTGAGATCGAGACGGCCCGGCGAGCGCGGACGACCGCCGAGCTCGCTCTTGCAGGAATGAAGCTGCAGACACCGCGGGGCGGAATCTTCGTCGTGGCCGACATCCCCTGGGAAGCCAGAAAACTCCAGGTTGGCGACACCGTCCACGTGGGGTTCGTCATTGGCAGGATTCCGGACATCCGGTCCACCCGAGTCGTTGCGGATCTCGCTGACGTCGATGACGGGACGATTCAGGTCGGCATGCCCGTCCAGGTCGCTCTCGACGCCTATCCGGAGCGCACTTTCTCAGGCACGATCGAGCACATCGGGCCGATCGCGCAGGAAAAGAGCAGGATGTCCATGCGCCGAACCTTTCAAGTCCGGATCGATCTCGAGACGATCGACACCGGTATCATGCGTCCGGGCCTGTCCGCGAAGATCATCGTGAAGACCGGGGAGACCGGGGATTCCGTCCTCATCCCGCGCGGCGCCATCGACTTCTCATCTGGAAAGCCCTCGGTGCAGCTCGCTCGCGGCGGAAAGCGTGAGATCACCGTGGGTCGCTGCAATGCGACACACTGTGCCGTGAAGCAGGGGCTGGAAGAGGGCCAGGAGCTTCTTTCAAGGAGCACCGGAACATGACCAGGAGCTCCGCTGTACGCATAGGGGCGGTGACCATTGCGGTTGTGCTGCTCGGGATGCTTGCCTCTGCAGTTCACGGCCTCGTATCCGATCGGAAGGGCACGTTCGTCAAAGCCCGGCGCGGCGATCTGATCATCGGTGTCAATGTGACGGGAACCCTTGCATCGCTGGATTCTTCGCAGCTGGGACCTCCCCGACTGCCCAACGTCTGGCAGTACAAGCTCTCCCTGCTTGCGCCGGAAGGCAGCGACATCGAGCGAGGCCGCCCGGTCATCGGGTTCGATACTACAGAGCTCCAGCGCGACCTCGAGCAGAAGTCCGCTGAAGCTGCGGAGGCGTCGAAGTCGATCGAGAAGCGTCAGGCTGATCTCCGCCTGACGCTCGAGAATGAAGAGCTCGCACTCGCCGAGAGCGAGGCAAAGTTGAGAAAAGCCGAGCTGAAACTCGAAGCGCCCGACGAAATTCAGGCAGGAAATGATCGCGCGAAAGCAGAGCTCGAGAGAGAGCGTGCCGCTATCGAGACGAAGCATCGCCGGGCCCGCATTCAGGCTCTCAACCGTTCGGCCGCGGCCGAGATCTCGATTCTTCGAAACAAACAGGCGAGCGCGGAGAGCCGTGTGCAACAGATCAAACAGCAGATCTCACAGATGATGGTCCCGGCTCCCCGTAAAGGCACGGTCGTTCATCTCAGCAGTTGGCGCGGCGAAAAAAAGAAAGTCGGCGATACCGTCTGGCTGAGCGAAAAGGTCGTGGAGATTCCAGACCTCATGAAGATGTACGCGAAGGGCGAAGTCGATGAATCGGACGCCGGAAAGGTTGCGGTCGGACAGCGCGTGACGATCCAGCTCGACGCCCTTCCCGACATCGAATTCACCGGAAAGATCTCGTCCCTCGCAAAGATCGTGCAGGTGCAATCCCCCCAGTCGAAACTCAAAGTGCTGCGGATCGAGATCGCACTCGATGAGACCGACCCCGAGCGGATGCGACCCGGGATGCGCTTTCGCGGGACCGTGGAGCTCGAGCGGGTTCCCGGCACACTTCTCGTGCCGGCCGCTGCGATTGAAGTCGGAGCGCGCGGTCCCTTTGTCCGCCGCCGCACGATGTTCGGAATGGACCAGGTGCTGGTGAAGGCAGGAAGGCGGAACGAAGAGTCGTGGGAAATCCTCGAGGGTCTCGATGAAGGCGACCGTATTCTGCTCCGCTCCAGCGAGAAAGAGGAAGTGAGCTCTTGACTCGCAGACGTATTCAGTGGCTCTGGATTTCTCTCGGCTCGCTCGCGCTGCTTTGCGTATCGCTCGCCGTCGCGAGTGCGGTGCGGCAGGACGAGGAGACCATGCCTACGATCACTGCCGTCCCGGTGAAGTTCGAGCGCCGTGTGACTGCGGAAGGCAACCTCGTCGCGAAGACCGCTACGAAAGTTTCCCTTCCGCCCGATACACCTCCTTTGAAGATCGGCTGGATCGCGGACGACGGATCCAGCGTGAAAGCCGGAGACGTGGTCGTTCGCTTTGATCCAACCGAATTCGAAACGGAGCTCGAGGGCGGCCAGTCCGCACGGGACATCGCCAGCAACAAGCAGGCGTCCGGTGTTGCCGAGAGCGGGGCGACTCGTCGAAATCTCGTGCGAGATGCCGAACAGGCGGAGAAGGAACTTCGCGCTGCGCAGGAGCGCACAATGGAAGACATCGAGATTTTCTCGCGCTATGAAGCGATCGAATCGGGCATCGACCAGGATCTCGCCCGTCATCGCCGGGCCTACGCGCAGGATTCTCTCGAAGTCCGCGAAACCCTCAGCCGCGCCGAAAGCGCGCTGATCGGCATCGAAACGTCGAAGGCAATGATTCGCATTCGCAATGCTGAGAGGGGCCTCAAGTCGCTGGAGATCGTCGCTCCCCATGACGGAATACTCGTTCTTCGGAAGGACTGGAGAGGAGAAACCCCACGAGTCGGCTCAACGGTGTTCGGCGGCCAGCCCGTGGGCGAGATCCCCGACGTGTCCGCCATGCAGGCCGAGGTCTTCGTTCTCGAAGCCGACGCGGCAGGACTCGCCGTGGATCAGAAGGGAACTCTCACCGTGGAATCGAAGCCCGGCCAGTCCTTTGCGGGCGTGATCACTCGGGTCGACAAACTGGCGCGTCCTCGGGTACGCAATGTTCCGGTTCAGTACTTCGGCGTCACCCTAACGCTCGACAAGACCGACACGGCGATCATGAAGCCGGGCGCACGGGTCCGGGCAGTGCTCGACATCGAACAGCAATCCGATGTCTTCGCCGTTCCCCGTCAGGCCGTGTTCGATCGCCGGGGTGAGAAAGTCGTTTACCGGAAAGACGGCAACAGCTTTCAGCCCGCGGTGATTGAAATCGGCAGCAGTTCGCCAGGACGGATCATCGTGACGAAGGGCATCAACGCCGGCGACGTCATCGCTTTGCGGGAACCGGAGTCCGAAGACGACGAGACTGCATCTCAGAGCAAACGAGAGTCATGAATACCGGCGAGACCGTAACCACCGCACTGGCAAATCTCTCGCGCCACAAACTGCGAACGTCGCTCACGATGCTCGGCATGGTGTTCGGCGTGGGAGCAGTCATCGCGATGCTCTCGATCGGCGCGGGCGCTGAGAAAGCGGCACTCGAGGCGATCGCCCGCCTTGGACTCGAGAATGTCGTGGTCCGCGCGAAAGACATCAAACCGGAGGATCGGGCCGAACTGCGAAAGAAATCTCTGGGACTCTCGCCCCGCGATGCTGAAGCTCTGAAGGAAGCGATTCCCGCGGTGTCCGAGGTCCGGCCCCAGGTCGAGGTCGACGCTTACAAAATCATGGCCGACGGCGTCACGACCAAGGGCAGGGTCATCGGCGTAACATGGCAGCAATCACGGGAGACGGCTCTTCCACTGCGAGAGGGACGCCTCTTCGACCGCATGGATGAGAGCGGGCACGCACAGGTCGCCGTCATCAGCGACGGAATCCGCCGCGATCTGTTCGGCCTGTCGCCTGCCATCGGCCAGGAGCTCAAGGTCAACGATGTCTGGCTCGAGATCGTCGGGGTTCTCGCCGCCTCGGAAATCCGGGAAGGTCTCGGCGTCGGCGATCTCCCCGCGGCTTCGACCGCCCGCGAGATTTATATTCCGGTGACGACCGCAATGCGCAAGTTCGATCGTGATCCGCTCGAGGCCCCGCTGGACGAGTTGCTGGTCCGCGTCAAAGATGGTGAGTCGACGGTTGCCACTGCCCAGCTGATCACGCCGCTGCTGGAGCGTCTGCATGCGGGCGCGGACGACTACGAAGTGATCGTGCCTGAGGCTCTTCTGGAACAGAGCCGGAGAACCCAGCAGATATTCAACCTCGTCATGGGTTCCATCGCGGGCATCTCGCTGCTCGTCGGTGGCATCGGGATCATGAACATCATGCTCGCTTCGGTACTCGAACGAACCCGGGAGATCGGCGTGCGGCGAGCGGTTGGGGCCCGACCGGCGGACATCCGCCTGCAATTCCTCGCGGAAGCCTTTGCGATCTCTGTGCTGGGTGGTCTCAGCGGCATCGCGATCGGAATTATGCTCGCATGGGTGATCGCAGCATGGGCGGGCTGGAGCACTGTGATTACCGCCAGTTCGATCATCCTCGCAACGGGGGTATCGATGACGGTCGGCCTCGCGTCAGGATTCTATCCGGCGCTTCGGGCCTCGCGATTGAACCCGATCGAAGCGCTGCGGTACGAGTAGACTGAAAAATTGAGAATTTAGAATTCTTCAGCTCAGATTTCTCCTCTCGCAGAGGGGTAGTCGTCCGAGCGGATCAGGATCTCCCGTGGTTTTGAGCCCTGGCTCGGGCCCACCACGCCGTGCGCCTCCATGATCTCGATCAGTCGCGCCGCGCGGGAGTAGCCCAGTTTCAGTCTGCGCTGGAGGTACGATGCCGAGGCCTGCCCGGTGGAGAGCACCACGCGGACGGCGTCGTCGTACTTCGGATCTTCCAGATACTCGATGCCGTCCACGCCACTCTTTTCTTCGACGGTTTGGGTAATCTCCTCGCGGTATTCGGGCTCGCCCTGATTTTTCTTGACGAAGTCGACGATGTCGGCAATCTCCGACTCGGTGACGTAAGCGCCGTGGATGCGGCGGATTCGTGCAGTGCCGGGCGGCAGGAAGAGCATGTCGCCGTTACCGAGCAGCTTCTCTGCTCCCTGCGCGTCGAGAATCGTGCGGGAATCGATCTTCGAGGCAACCTGATAGGAGATGCGGGAGGGGAAGTTGGCCTTGATGACGCCGGTGATGACGTCGACCGAAGGTCTCTGCGTTGCGATGATGAGATGGATGCCGACAGCACGCGCCTTCTGCGCGAGACGCGTCACGGAGTCCTCGACGTCCTTCGAGGCAACCATCATGAGATCCGCGAACTCGTCGATGATGATGACGATGTATTCGAGCGGTTGCGGAACCGGCGTCTGATCCTCGGGAGCGGCCTTCCGCGCGCGGCGGTGCGCTTCAGGATCTTTCAGGAGCGCATTGTACTGGTCGATGTTCCGAACGCCGCATTCGGACAGAGTGCGGTAGCGATTCTCCATCTCCTGCACCGCCCAGAGCAGCGCGTGCGAGGCCAGTTTCGGATCCGTGACGATCGGATGAAGCAGGTGCGGGATGTCCTCGTAAATCTTCAGCTCGACCATCTTCGGATCGATCATGAGCATACGGAGTTGCGTCGGCAGCGCTTTGTAAAGCAGCGAAACGATCATCGAGTTCAGACCGACCGATTTGCCCGCGCCGGTTGCACCGGCGACGAGAAGATGCGGCATCCGTGCGAGATCGGTCACGATCGCTTCCCCGTGAATATCCTTACCGAGAGCGAGCGTCATGAGCGATGGCGACTTGTCGAAGTGTTCCGTGTCGATGATGTCGCGCAGGGTGATCAGCTCGCGCACCTTGTTCGGTACCTCGATTCCCACCGTCGAAGATCCGGAGATCCTCTCGATGCGGATCGACTCGGCCTTGAGAGCAAGCGCGAGATCGTCACCGAGATTGACAACGCGTGCGTACTTGACGCCCGCCGACGGCTTGAATTCGAAGGTGGTGACGACCGGACCTGGATGATAGGCGGTGACTTCGCCCTCGACCGAGAACTCGCGACAACGCGCTTCGATGAGCCGGCCGATCTCGAGGAACTTCCGGTGTACTTCTTCGTTGATCGCTCCCTGTTGCGGCCCTTCGGTGAGAAGATCGAGCGACGGCAGCTTTTCCGAGGTAAGACGGCGGGGAACCGGACGCGCTGTCGGAACGTCTGCGACCTTCCGGCTCGGCGGAGCAGGCGGCTGCTGCCGCCTGCGCGCCAGGGGCGATACCGCAGGCTCATCGAACGGATCTTCGAAATCGAAGAACTCAGGAGGCGATTTCCTTCCAGTCTTCGGCTCGTCGTAAAGCTCGGACGGATCGACCCCACTTCCCAGCTCCGCTGCAGCCTTGCGGAGGTCCGCCTTGGTGACTCTCCTGATCTGGAAGCGCCCGAGACCCGCGACCTCGCGCACGACCAGACTTCCGGCGACGATACCCTCCGAGTCCTCATCTACAAGCCGCAGTTCCGGCTTGCGTACTTTCGATTCTCCGGCGCGATCAAGATGCTTGCGGACAACCGACGTCTTCATCTGCTCCTTGCGCCGGCGTTCCGTGAATCGCGCCCACCGGATCGACAACGCCTGCCCGGCGGCCATGATCCATTCACGGATTCTCAGAAAGATCGCGGCGAGGCTGATACGTGTCGCAAGCAGGACTCCGATGAGAAGCGTCGTTACAAAGACGATCCCCGCGCCGACCTCATTGAGGTTGGCCGACGCAGCCTTCATGATCTCCTCCCCGACGTATCCGCCCGAAGACAGAAGTGCCTCGCGGTACCAGACTTTGTCGAACAGCAGCGAGAGGACCGGCGGCAGAGAAACGATAATCACCAGCAGGCCGAAGAGCTTTGTGTGGACGTACTCGATTTCACGTCCCCAGAAGCGATTCCAGCCGGCGATGAGCATCGCCCCGGGAAACACCAGACAGCCGAACCCGAAAAAGCCGACGAGGACCCAGGCGAGCGTCGCACCGTAGTAGCCGATGGCGTTCGACACCTCTCCCGTCATCGAAGTGTAGAAAGCGGACGAATCGCCCGGATGGTAGGTCGCCAGGGAGGCGCCGACGATGATGCCGCAAGCAAGGACGATGATGCCGATCATCTCCCCGCCGCGCCGGCTCTTCATGAATTGAAGCAACTCCATCACACCCGCCCTCTCCCCGTAGGTCTGAAAAGTTTATCAGACAATTGTAAATGATTGCAGGGGAGATGATGCAAAGAGGGCGCCGGAGGTGAAAAGATGGCATCCCGAGTGGCCGAACCTCAGGGTTCAGAACAGTGCCGGCTCCTGATACGTACCGAAGACATCCCGAAGGGCGTCTGAGATCTCCCCCACAGAGGCATAGGTCCGGACGCAGTCGATGATGAACGGCATCGTGTTGGTGTCCGGCTCCGCCGCTGCCTTACGAAGTCTGTCGAGCGATTCGGCGACCGCGTTCCCATCCCGGGTGCTGCGAACCTTCTCGAGATCGCGGATCTGTTCGGCTGCCATCGCCTCATCGATGTAGAGAGCCTCGTACGGCTCCTCGACGTCGAGCTGGTAGGCGTTGACACCGACTGTGATCTTCTCGTTTGCCTCAACTGAGCGCTGGTACTGATAGGAAGCATCCCAGATCTCGCGCTGCGGGAACCCGGCCTCGATCGCTTCGACCATCCCACCGAACTGATCGATCTTGTCGAAGTACTCGAAGCAGCCCTCTTCCATCCGGTTGGTCAGCTCCTCGACGAAGAACGATCCGGCGAGAGGGTCGGTCGTGTTGATGACACCCGACTCGTGGGCGATGATCTGCTGGGTCCTGAGGGCAATGCGCGCGGCCTGCTCGGTCGGAAGGGCCAGGGCCTCGTCCAGTGAGTTGGTATGGAGAGAATTTGTCCCTCCGAGAACGGCAGCCAGCGCCTGGATGGTGACGCGCACCACGTTGTTGTAGGGCTGCTGAGCCGTAAGGGAACAGCCGGCTGTCTGCGTGTGGAAGCGGCACATCCAGGATCGGGGATCTTTCGCCCCGAAGCGTTCCCGCATGACCTTCGCCCAGACGCGTCGCGCTGCCCGGAACTTCGCAACTTCCTCGAAAAGGTCGTTGTGCGCGTTGAAAAAGAACGACAGCCGGGGCGCGAACTCGTCGACATCGAGTCCCGCACGAATGCCATACTCGACGTACTCCATTCCGTCGCGAAGTGTGAACGCCAGCTCCTGCAACGCCGTCGATCCCGCCTCGCGAATGTGGTATCCCGAGATGGAGATCGAGTTGTAGCGGGGAACGCTCTCCGCACAGAACTTGAAAATGTCCGTAACCAGCCGCATCGACGGCCGGGGAGGGAAGATGTACTCCTTCTGGGCGATGTACTCCTTGAGAATGTCGTTCTGAAGCGTGCCGGAGATTTTCTTCCAATCGGCTCCCTGCTTTTCCGCAACGACCAGGTACATCGCAAGCAGGATCGGCGAGGTCGAATTGATCGTCATGGAAACGGTCACGTCCTCGAGGTTGATCCCGTCGAACACCGTCTCCATGTCGGCAAGCGTGTCCACTGCGACGCCACACTTGCCGACCTCTCCCAGACTCTCCTGATGATCGGAGTCGTAGCCGTACAGAGTCGGCAGATGGAACGCGATGGAGAGGCCATGCTGTCCCTGCGAAAGGAGGTACTTGTATCGCTCATTCGACTGGCGTGGCGTTCCGAACCCGGCGAACTGCCGCATGGTCCAGAGTTTTCCGCGATATCCGGTCGGGTGCACGCCACGCGTAAACGGATACTCACCCGGAAGTCCCAGGTCGCGGTCGTAGTCGAGATTCCGAACGTCGGTCGGTGTTGCGAGCGGGTTCACCGACATGCCGCTTACCGTGGTGAAGTCCTTCTTCCACGGTCCTTTCTTCCTGGCAATCGGGTCGTGCAACTCAGCGCGCCAAGCGGCGTCGTGCTGTTCCACGCGTGAGAGAGCTTCTTTCGAAAAGAGGGAAAGCTGCGTTTCGCCGTCCTCGGGGACGGGCAGGACGCTCTCACTCTCGATGACATCGGTCTCATTGCGGCTCATAAGATCTCCGTGAAGCATCCGGCAGACTGCCGGTTCCTGTCGTGCTCTGGCTCCTGCACGCTGGAAGCCACTCTAACGAATCGGGGCGGGGCATCACAACCCGCCGTCGGGAATTGAGAATTTAGAATTCAGAATTCAGAAAGGAGCTCCCTCACCCTTTTCTGCATTCTGCATTCTCTGAATTCTCAATTCTTCCTCTTCTCTCCCACCATCAGCAATCCCGGGCCGTAAGGGACGAAAGAGAAGAGCCGGTCGATCGAGAAGATCGCCTTCACAGCGGACACCAGAATGCGGGAACGACCCGCCCGGGCCACGGAACGCAAAGCCGGATCCTCGGAGACCGACTGGCTTCGCCTCCGGAGATTCATCGGCAAGATGAACAGCGTGTCGTAGATCAGAACGATCGGAAATCCCCAGTATCTCGCCTTGCGGATGTCGAACCCCCGACGGCGGAACAGCGAGGTCAGGCCTTCCCGCGAATACCGCCGCCGATGCTCGTAGTAGGTATCGGACTCGGTGCGGAGTGATTCGCAGGCCGGCACCGTCACCACGCAGCGACCGCCCGGCTCGAGTACGCGCCCGATCTCGGCAACTGCGGATCCATCGTCGTCGAGATGTTCCAGAGTCTCCCCCGAGGTGACCGCGCCGAAGCTGCCGGACTTGAACGGCATTCGGGTCAGGTCTCCCATCACCACGGGCACTGGACTCGTCCGCCGCACGTGCAGAGCGGCTTCGAAGGAGCCATCGATGCCGATGATTTTCAGATTTTGATCCCGCAGGCGTCCCGCGAGTTGTCCCAACCCGATCGCAGCTTCCAGAACGAGCGTGCCTTCAGGAATCGACGCAGTTTCAGAAAGGATCATCGCGAGACGATGTTCGTGGCGGGGGCCAAACATCTCGGCCATCGTTCCCCATGCGTAGGTTTTCTTCTCAGTCATGATGAAAAAGGGATCGCAACTCGTGCCTGCAGACCGCATACCCCTCTCCCAGTGTGAACGGGGAGAGGGGTAAGGGGTGAGGGGCCGCGCAGACAATTCGAATGCAGCCGACCGGCATGAGCAGCTGCAAGCACGCACCGCCCCTCTCCCGGCGCGCGACGATCTTGCAACTCCACGACGTCTGCGCGGATGCCGCGCGCCACCCTCTCCCCGACTTCGCGGGGAGAGGGAGAGCACGAATGACAGCAACCATCTCCCGCGCTACGATGCCAGAATCTCCCGCAACGCCTCCGGTGCGCTGTCGATCGCTTCCTGCAGCCTTTCGGGATCCTTCCCTCCTGCCTGAGCGAGGTCGGCCTTGCCGCCCCCCTTCCCGCCTATCACCGGAGCTAGCTTCTGAATTACGGTGTGCGCTGAGATGCGGTCGACCAGGTCGCTCGTGACCGCAGCAAGCAACGTCGCCTTGCCATCGGTTGCGCTTCCCAGAAGGACCACCCCACTCTTGATCTTGTGCCGGAACGTGTCCGCCAGATTCCGCAGATCCCCTCCGGACATATCTTCGACGAGACGCGCGATGAGCCTGACTCCGTCCACGTCGACGCCCACCTCCTCGCCACTCCTCGCCGCGCCGACGCCGTTTCCAGCCGACGCCATTTTCATCTTCAGGGACTGCAGTTCTTTCTCGAGCGATTTCTGTCGATCCTGCATCGATCGGACGAGGGCCGGGATCTCTGCCGGTTGTACGTTGAGCTGCTGCTGAAGCGCGCGGGTCGACGAATCGAGCGACTGGAAAAACTCGATCGCCTTCCTCCCGGTCAGAGCTTCCATTCTGCGAACTCCCGCAGCCAGCGAACGATCCGAAACGATCTTGAACAGCCCGATGTCACCGGTACGATTGACGTGGCACCCTCCGCAGAACTCGCTCGAGTAGTCTCCCGCAGAAACGACGCGTACCCGTTCGCCGTACTTCTCACCGAACATCGCCACAGCTCCGGAGCTCTTCGCTTCAGCCAGCGTCATGACCGTCTTGGTCACTTCCAGGTTCCGGCGGATCTTCTCGTTCACCGTTTCTTCGATGATGCGGATCTGCTCCTCCGTGAGCGGGCGGTTCCATGTGTAATCGAATCGGAGGCGATCGGGAGCGACGAGAGATCCTGCCTGCTGCACGGTCTCACCGAGGATGTCTTTCAGAGCCTTATGGAGAAGATGGGTCGCCGTGTGATTGGCCGTCGTATCGAGGCGGAGCTCAACCGGAACGGAAGCCCGAATGTCGGATCCCTTGCGAAGCTCCCCTTCGAGGACCTTCACACGCGAGACGACCATCTCGCCTACCGGCTTCTGCGTATCGGTGACTTCGGCCCGGCCGCCCTTCCATTCGAGCATTCCGACATCCGCGATCTGGCCGCCGGACTCCGCGTAGAACGGAGTCGGAGAGAGAACCACCTCGCCTTCGGCGCCTTCCCTGATCGATTCAACCTCGCCACCTTCAGCCACCAGCGCGAGCACTCTCGACGCCACATCGGATAGCGAGTCGTAACCGACGAACTCGGTCTCCCCTGTGCGTTCCGCAATTCCCGCGTAGAGCGCTGCGTCGCCCCCGGCTTTGAACTTCGAGGACGCCTTCGCCTTCTCACGGGCCGACTTCATCAACTCGTCGAAGCCTTCCTGGTCGATGGTCACGCCCTCTTCTTCTCCGAGCTCGCTGATCAGATCGATCGGGATGCCATAGGTGTCGTATAGACGGAAAACTTCTGCTCCGTCCAGCGTTCGCTCTCCCCTCTTCCGAACCTCGTCGAGTACGTCTCCGACGCGTTCCATTCCGGTGCTCAGCGTCCTGGAGAAGCGTTCCTCTTCCGATTCGAGCGTATCGATGATCGCTGCGCGGCGCGCAATGAGCTCCGGCCATGCCTCGCCCATCGACTCGATCAGACTGTCGACGAGGCCAGAGAGCACCACCGGCTGCGGGAGCTTTCTGCCGAAACGGATCGCGCGGCGGATGATCCGTCTCAGGACGTAGCCCCGGCCTTCGTTCGACGGAATCACGCCGTCGCCGATGAGAAAGGATGAAGAGCGGGTGTGATCGCAGAGAACACGCATCGCCGTGTCGAGCTCATCGCTCATCGATCTGCCGTACGGCCGTCCTCCCAGCTGCTCGATCCTCCGGAGCATCGGAGCAAACAGATCGATGTCGTAGTTCGAGTCCGCCTTCTGAAGAACCGAGGCAATTCGCTCGAGCCCGGCGCCGGTATCGACCGAAGGTGCCGGAAGAGGCGTCAGAACGCCCTGGGAGTCACGGTCGTACTGCATGAAGACCAGGTTCCAGATCTCCATCGTGTCGTCACCTTCACCGTTGACGAGCTCGGCGACATTCTTCGACATGTCCTCACCGCGGAAATAGTGAATCTCCGAGCACGGCCCGCAGGGCCCGGTGTCCCCCATCGACCAGAAGTTGTCCTTCTTCCCGAACCGCAGGATCCGATCGAGTGAGGCACCCGCTTCGATCCAGAGCCGCACGGCTTCTTCGTCTGCCGGCACGCTCTCATCGCCTTCGAACACGCTGAACCAGAGGCGGTCGACTTCGAGCCCGTAGACTTCAGTGACGAGCTCCCATGCGTACTGGATCGCTTCCTTCTTGAAGTAGTCGCCGAATGAGAAATTACCCAGCATCTCGAAGAACGTGTGGTGCCGCGCGGTCCGCCCGACATTTTCGAGATCGTTATGCTTACCTCCGGCGCGGACGCACTTCTGCGAGGTGGTCGCGCGGGTGTAATCCCGCTTCTCACGTCCAAGAAACACGTCCTTGAACTGGTTCATACCTGCGTTGGTGAACAGCAGAGTCGGATCGCTCCCCGGAACGAGCGAGGAGCTCGGCACGCGGCGGTGACCTTTCAACTCGAAGTAGCGCAAAAATTCTTCGCGGACCTGATTCGTAGTGAGCATGGAGTGGATCTAGTCCTTTTCAATGGTCTTCAACTCGACACGGATGACCGCGGACACTTCCCCGTAGTCGTATCCACGAGTCAACAGATATGCGGTCAATTTCTTTCGCCCCTCGTCTTCGAGGAGGTACTGAGAGCCGCGACGTGAGGCCATCATTCTCATCTTTTTGCGGCATAACTCAACGAGAGACTGCCGCTCGGCCTCCTCCGGGACTGCCGCGGCCACGGCCCTCGACGCAATGTCCCGGGCGACTCCGAGATTCCCCAGCTCCCGGAGAATTCGCTGCCTCCCCTGTCCACGACGCGCCCGGGCGAGGGCGAGCGACTCGGCGAAACGCACGTCGTCGATCCAGCCATCAGCCTCCAGCTTCTCGACCACGAGACGCACTGTATCCGGCCCAAAGCCTTTCCTCTCGAGTTTCGAGACGAGCTCCTTCTCCGCGTGCCACCGATGATGAAGTGAGCGGAGGGCAGCGGCCATGCATGCGTCCGTTTCGTCAGGTACGAGCGTGAGATGGGGTGTCATGAGGAAACCGGGGATGGGACGCGCGTTGTAATTCTCAGCGAAGCTGCCGAGCGTGTCATCGAGCAGGTGCTGCTAATCAACCCTCCCAAGGAGAATTTGACGGCTTGTCATCCTGACAGTTGGTGGTTCGCCAGAAGTGATGGTTCCGCCATTGCCGAGCTTCAGAATGACACCGTCTGCCTTCGCGCGGCGGCTCCTACAACGAATTCGAAAAATCGAAGGGCGACTCGTCGCTGAACGGATCGGAATCTCCAGGCACGCTTAGTTTCGATTCCATCTCCTCGCGGGAGACGTCCGACGTGGACTGAATGCCCTGAATCTTGAGCTTGAACTCGTCGGGATTCGACGCTCTCCGAAGCGCTTCATCGAGGGTGATCAGACCGTTCCGGTAGAGCGTATAGATCGATTGATCGAACGTCTGCATCCCGTACTGCGAGGTGCCCTGCGAGACCGCCTCTTTGATGAGCTTGGTCTTTTCCTTGTTCTCGATGCAATCGCGGATGTAGTTCGTCGAAATGAGCACCTCGACGGCCGGAACGCGACCCAGGCCGTCCGCGCGCGGCAGCAGGCGCAGGGAGATGATCGCTTTGAGCACAGCCGCGAGCTGAAGCCGGATCTGCTTCTGCTGATGGGGTGGAAAGACCGAGATGATGCGGTTGACCGTCTCGGTCGCATCCATCGTATGGAGCGTCGAAAGCACCAGATGTCCCGTTTCCGCCGCCGTGAGCGCCGTCTCGATCGTCTCGTAGTCACGCATTTCACCGACGAGAATCACGTCGGGATCCTGCCGGAGGGCCGATCGTAGCGCCTGCGAGAAGGACTTCGTGTCAACCTCGACTTCCCGCTGGTTGACGATCGACTTCTTGTCGCGATGGAGAAACTCGATCGGATCCTCGACCGTCATGATGTGCTCGGTGCGATGCGCGTTGATGTAGTCGATCATCGCCGCAAGGGTCGTCGACTTGCCTGAGCCGGTCGTTCCCGTACAGAGGATCAGGCCGCGCTGCTCGTCGCAGACGCGCTCGATGATGATCGGCAGCATCAGCTCGCGGATGGACAGGATCTTGACGGGAATGACGCGAAGGACCAGCCCGACGGTTCCCCTCTGCTGGAAAATATTGCAGCGGAACCTGCCGAGACCCGGCACTGAGTAGGCGACGTCGATCTCGTAGTTGTTCTTGAACTTCTCCTTCTGTCTGGCCGACATGATCGAGAACGCCATCGCGATGGTGTCTTCAGGCATCAGTCTCTTGAGCTCGACCAGCGGGATGAGCTCGCCATCGACACGGATCACGGGATGGGACCCGACCTTGATGTGGAGGTCGGACGCTCTCCGTTCTGCGGCAATCTTCAACAGGTCATTGATATGCAACGGGTCACCTCGGCGTCATCTGGTATTTCCGGAGTCTGGACAGCGATTATGTCAGGTTATTTTACTCTGATTCCCTCGAGGGGCGAAATGCGGGGGTGTGCGGTGCGGGTTTGAGGAGCCGATGACTACGCCAACCGATCACGAAAACAAACTCTCCCTCTCTTACGTCGAAGCGATCCCGAAAGGCAGGTCCGCCACGGACATCATGCCGATCGTCATTACCCTTCATGGGCGCGGGAGCAACGGGAGCGATCTGGCCGGACTCGCGCCGTCGGTCGACGGCGGGCCGGGATACCGGTTCATCTGTCCCGACGCCCCGAAACCGTTTTATGCAGGGCCCGGGATGGCCTATGGGTTCACATGGTTCGATGGCTGGCCGCCGTCGGCGGAGAGTTTTGCCGAGTCCCGGAGCCTGCTTTTGAAGTTCATCAGCGAGGTACTGCATCAGTATCCGAACGATGGACGCGTTGCACTGATCGGATTCTCCCAAGGTTCCATGATGGCCCTCGATCTCGCGTTCCGGCTGAAGCCGGTTCCTTCAGCGGTGGTCGCCATGAGCGGGGCAGTGAACGAGTTCACGGTCCCGGACACCATCGAGCAGCCGGCTCCGCCGATTCTCCTGCTCCACGGCACACAGGACGACGTCATCCCCGTCGTCTACGCCCGGAAGACGCGACGAATCCTGGAAGACCGCGGGGTGACGCCCGAGTACCAGGAGTTTCCCATGGGCCACTGGGTTACCGAGGAGTCGATGGCACTCGTGAAGGAGTTCCTCGGGAAGGCGTTCGGCGCGAAGGGATAAACCGAGATCAATCACAGTGTCATCCTGAGCGCTCAGGATGACACGTTGAAGAATCAGTCGCATCCCTCACGGTGAAATGCGATCTGCGAAAATAATCCTTCCGTTCTCTACCTTTACGATGACCACCGGTTTGATCGGATTTCGATCGGCTCCCATCGTGATGACTCCGGAGACTCCCTCGAAGTCTTTGATGGATGCAAGATGGTCGCGAATCACGGGACCCTCGACCGACCCTCCCCTTCGAATGGCCTCCGCGAGCATCATCATCGCGTCGTAGGACAGAGCGTTGACCGCGTCGGGATCGGTGTCGAAGCGCTCGCGGAACTTTTTCACGAACTGCTGCACGGCGGGGCGCTCTTCACGGACGAAGTAGTGTTCTCCGTAATAGGCTCCCTCTACGGACTTGCCACCGATCTCGAGCAGCAGGGGCGAGCCCCATCCATCTCCTCCGATCAGGGGCACGGAAATCCCGAGGTCGCGCGCCTGAACGGCGATGGACCCCGCCTCGGTGTAGTAGCCTGGGATGAATACCGCCTCAGGACCAGCGGCCCGAATCGCTGTGAGCTGTGATTTGAAATCGCTGTCGCCCTCGCTGTAGCTCTGATTCGCGACAACGGTACCGCCTTCCCGGGTGAAAGCCCGGGTGAAGAAATCGGCTAGTCCGACGGAGTAGTCGTTCTTCACGTCGCTCAGAATCGCGATGCGCGTGAGCCCGAGTTTTTCTCTGACGAACTTCGCGAGCGCCTCTCCCTGGTACGAGTCGAGGAAGCAGACGCGGAAGATGTAGTCGCCCTTCTCGGTGACAGCCGGATTGGTCGATGACGGAGAGATCATCGGAACCTTCGCCGCCTGTGCGACGGGAGCTGCCGCAAGTGAACGGGACGAAGCATTCTCGCCAATCAGCGCCACGACGCGGTTCCGCGTGATGAGGCGCGATACGACGGACGGAGCCTCTTCCGTCTTACCCTGATTGTCCTCGATATAAAGCTCGACCTGGCGGCCGAGCAGGCCTCCCGTGGCATTGATCTCATCCGCGGCCAGGGTCGCGCCATCCCGGGTCGCCCTCCCGAACGTCGCAGTCGGTCCCGTCAGTGCGGCAAAGACGCCAATGGGAATTTGGTTCGCAGGCCGTTCGGTTGGAGAGACGCGTTCCCCGCTGCAGGCCCCGAGTAACAGCGCAATCGCGGCCACGAAGCCGGCGATTCGAAAACGGAGAGATTCAACGTTCATCTGGTCTCTTTCATCACGGAAATGCGTAGAATGCAGCCGTACCGGAAGTTGATCCTCCGAGCGGACACGAGCAGCGAAAGGATTTCACACATCTCATGCAGGCAACAGACATTCGCAACGGCATGGTCATTCTCTTCAACGGTGAGCTCTGCAAGATCATCGAGTTCCGTCATCATACGCCGGGTAACCTTCGCGCGATGGTGCAGGCCAAGCTGAGGAACCTGCGGACGGGCAATCAGTTCGAGCACCGCTTCCGCTCCGGCGACAGTATCGACCAGGCATACATCGCGACCAACGAGATGGAGTACCTCTACTCCGACGGCCATTCCCACCACTTCATGAACACCGAGAACTTCGAGCAGATCGAGATCAGCGAAGAAGACCTCGGAGCCTCAGCACCATGGCTCTCGCCGGGTCTCAAGATTCAGGTCCAGTTCTACGAGGCGAAGCCGATCGGCGTGGAGCTTCCCAAAACCCTCTCATGGAAGATCGTCGAGACGCAGCCGCTGATCAAAGGTGGCACCGCTTCTGCGTCCTACAAGCCGGCCACCCTCGAGAACGGCGTGACGATCCAGGTTCCTCCGTTCATCTCCGAAGGTGAAGTCGTCGTAGTCGATCCAGTGGATGGACGGTACATCGAGCGGGCGAAGTAGGCTCACGAATTCAGAATTCAGAATTCTTCAGCCCACTACTCGTATCTCAGCGCTTCGATCGGGTCCAGCTTCGACGCTTTCGCCGCCGGGTAGATTCCGAACACGATCCCGAGGAATGCGCAGAAGCCGAATGAGAGAGCGATTGCCCAGATTGGTGTATGCACCGGCGGGAATTCGATCCATCGTGTCAGAAGCTGCCTCACACCGACGGCCCCCGCCATACCCGCGGCGACGCCGATCAGTCCTCCAACGGCGGAGAGTGTGACCGCCTCGATCAGGAACTGAATCAATACGTCGTTCCTTCGGGCTCCGATCGACTTTCGAATCCCGATCTCGCGGGTGCGCTCAGTCACCGACACGAGCATGATGTTCATGATTCCGATCCCGCCGACGAGCAGCGCGATTCCGACGATTGCGCCCATGATCACCGAGGTCATGTTCAGCGTTTTGGAGACCGTTTTGAGCAGTTCTTCTTGAAGCAGGATACGGAAGTCATCCGCCTGACCTTCCCTGATACCGTGACGGGAGCGAAGGATCTCCTGGATCTGCTCGCGGGCCAGATCAATTCGCGAGGAGCTGGCAGCCTGAAAATCGAGACGCAGAGAACGAACCGACTCCGCACCGTAGATCATGCCGGCTGTCGTGAAGGGAATCAGCACGAGATCGTCGTTGTCCTGACCGAACATGCGTCCTTTCGACTCCATCACCCCCACGACAGTGAACGGGGCTTCGTTGATCTGAACCACTTTCCCGATCGGATCGTCTTCGATGCCGAGTTTCCTGGCGGCCTCGACCCCGATCGTGGCCACGCGCTTCTTGTTCTCCATATCGAGCGGAGTGAAGAAGCGGCCCCGATCGACCCAGTGATTGACCACGTCCTGATAGGACTCACTGACCCCGAGCAGATTCAACCTGTGACGGAGGTCGCCGACCTTCGCCTCGGCCGGGGTGAAGAAAATGGGTGTGAAGCCGCCCACGTCGGGAGCGCTGCGAAGCACCGCGACTCCATCCGCGTATGTGAGGTCCGGGATCTTCGGATTCATCGTCCGTCGGGCCTCTTCGCCGGCGTCCGGGAAGACCATGATGTAGGTCGCGCCCACGCCCTGGAGCTCGTTGGCGAACGTCCGCTCCATTCCCTGTACGAGCGAGACCACGGCAATCACCGACGCGACACCGATGATGATTCCCAGCGTCGTGAGGATCGAGCGAAGCTTGTTTGCCCAGAGAGCCTTGAGTGCGATGCGGAGGTTTTCGGAGAACATGATTGGTCAGTCTTCAGTCAAGACCACCCCTCTCCCGAGGGAGAGGGGTGGCGAGCAACGCGAGCCGGGGTGAGGGCGCAGCACCCTCGAGCGATCTCGTCGAATGGTACAGATGTTTTGGTCCCGAGGGTGATTTCCAATGCTTCGCGACGCTTGCGTGAGCCCTCACCCCGCTTCGCTTCGCTCAGCACCCCTCTCCCTCGGGAGAGGGGAAAGTCACTCCACAATCTTCCCGTCACGTATGTGAACCACCCTCTGCGCTTCTTTCGCGACATCATCTTCGTGCGTGACCAGAATGATCGAGTTGCCCCGGTCGCTCAGCTCCCGGAACAAATCCAGAATCTCACGTCCCGTCTTCGAATCAAGGTTCCCCGTCGGTTCGTCGGCCAGCAGCAGCGACGGCTTGTTGACGAGTGCTCGCGCGATTGCCACGCGCTGGCGCTGGCCTCCGGAGAGCTCGTTCGGCTGATGATCCATTCGGTCCTCGAGGCCGACGGCCGCGAGCGCTTCCTTCGCCTGCTCGCGCCGCTTTGCGCGCGGCAATTTCGCGTAGATCAAAGGGAGCTCGACATTGTGAAGCGCCGTTGTGCGGGAAAGCAGGTTGAACGTCTGAAAGACAAACCCGATCTTGTGGTTGCGAACCGCCGCAAGCTCGTCCTCGGACATCGTCTCGACCGCGATGCCGTCGAGCAGATAGCTCCCCGAGGTCGGTGTGTCGAGACAACCGATCATGTTCATCAGAGTCGATTTTCCGGACCCTGATGGCCCCATGATCGCGACATACTCCCCATGATCGATCGTCAGGTTCACGCCGCTCAGCGCATATATCTTCTGCGGGCCGAGCTCGTACATCCTCACGAGCTCGTGCATCTCGATCAGGCGACTCGGTCGCGTATCGGCTGCCGTTCGGTTTTCCAGACTTGTGGCTGTCATTCCTCTTCCTTCGCCTGATCCGCTTTCCTGTCGGCCTCGTCCTCTTCCTCAGGACGTACCCGGGCTTCGTTCTCCAGACTCCTGAGAGTCCGGAAAGGTCCGGTGACAATCTGGTCGGTGTCCTTGAGCCCCGAGACGATCGCGACGTGCGTATCGTTGCTGATCCCGGTAGTCACGGGGCGCAGACTCGCATTCTCATTCTCATAGATGAATACGTATTTGCCGAGCGGCGAGTCACTGCCGGCGCGGGCATCTCGCCCGGTCCGGGCCTTGAGGGTCTTCGGATCGCGCTCGACGACGCTCTGAATCGGCACCGTCAGCGCGTTCTTCAACGCTTCAGTGACGATTTCGACCTGCGAGGTCATACCTGGACGCAGCGCCTCGTCCGGATCGACCAGACTGATCTGCACCCGGAAGTATCGGATCCCGGAGCCTGCACCGGCTCGAACCGACGCGGAGCTTCCGATCTCCGCCACACGGCCCTCAAAAACGCGCCCCGGCAGGGCGTCGACGCGCACGCGCGCCTCCTGCCCCACCCGGATTCCCGTAATCTCGGTCTCACCAACTTCGGCCTGAACCAGGATCTCAGACAGGTCGGCGATCACCGCGATGACCGAACCGGGGTTATTCATCGTTCCGGTGATGACGACCTCGCCTTCCTGAGCACTGAGCTGAACGACCTTTCCGTCAATTGGTGAGACGATCATCGTTCGCTCTAGATCATTCTCAGCCTGAGCCAGGCCCGCCTGCGACTGGCGCACGGCCTCCTCCGCCGATGCGAGAGCTGCTCTCGCATTGTCCCGCTGCAGCCGGGTCTGCTCGAAGAGCTCCTGCGCCTGAATCCCCTGCTGGGAGAGATCCTGTGCGCGCTTGTACTGCGATTCGGCGTTTGCAAGGCCGATCCGCGCGCGGCTCACTTCGATTCTGCGGTTCGCGACTTCCGATCGCATCCTGTCCCGTTGTGCGATGTATGCGGCGCGTTCGAGGTCCACCAGGCGGTCGCCTCTCTGAACCGCGTCTCCTTCGTTGAAATACAACTTCTCGATCTTACCGATCACGTGGGCGCTGATGTTCACTTTGACCTTCGGGTCCACTTCGCCAGGCGCGGAAACGATCGCCTGAATATCCCGCCGTTCCACAGGCTCGACATAAACGACCTCACCCTTGGGATCACCGCCGGTTACGCTCGCAATGACAATCACAGCGAGGAGTACGACTCCCCCCGCGATCCACATCCAACGCTTCAACCCATCCCTCCCTGGAGGGCGGCGAAGGCCACTTTGAACAAAAGAACGACGAGCCACGGAGTCCCGACGAGCATCACGGCAGTGGACCGCTTCATTCTGCTTACGAAGGAGAAGCCTACGATCATCAGAAACAATGTCCAGATCGTGAACACATCGAGCGACGACAGAAAGGCAAACGCCATCGGCGAGGCTTGCGGGTCAGACAGAAATCCCAGATTCGACTTCAGAATGACGGCTATCTGCTCAACTGGCACCGATTCCCGGAAGGCGATGATCACTGTGAGCAGGACTCCCTTGATGGTCTGAGGCAACCAGGCGTGGACAGTCACCGCGAAGAACTGGCCGAAACCTCCCTCGCCACCGAACACCTTGAAAATCAGCAAAAACAGGGCGGCGATGATGAGGACGGTGACCGGCGTGGTGAAAGCGGCGATCGCTCCGCTGAATTTCTTGATCGTCGTGGCCATCGCGATCGCCTGATCGATCTGCTCTTCGCTCATCCCTCCCCGCTTTTCGAACTGGGCTCTCATCCCCGACTCCAGGTCGAGCTTGGGAGCCACGATGAACGAGCTGACAACGCCGATCAGCGTGATCAGGATCAGGGCAACGAGCCACGTCGGGCGCGCTGCAATGGAGCGGAGCGTCTCGACCGGCGCGATGATGACGCCGGCGAGACGCTGGAATGCATTGTCATTCTGAGGAGAGGGGGAAGCGGACGAGTCAGTCAGTTCCGGCTCCATTGTTCAAGTCACCTCCACGGCGGTAGTTGTCGTATCGGAGCCAGCTCTTGTCTTCGAACCGACTGCGAGGGAGCTCGAAGCGTTCCGGCGCTTCGACGAATATCCCATTCGCCTCGAGGATATCACCGACAGCGCGGTGGTAATTCGCCACGGACTTGAGATACGCCACCTGAGCCAGAATCTCCCTGCTGCGCGAGTCGGAGAGATCCTGCTGGATCAGAAGGACGTTGAAGTTGGTCGTCATGCCGTTCTCGAACCGTTTGCGTTCCGCTTCGAGATTGCTTTCAGCCGCTTCACGAGCCGTTCGCGTCGCGGTAATCCGCCGCTCCGACGTCTCGATGTCGCGGATCGCCTGGCGAACCTGGACGGCGATGTCCTGACGCAACTGATCTTCAAAAGTCCGGGAGCTCTCGAAATTCAGCTCCGCGCTTCTGGCCTGAGCACGCGCCCCGATGTTGAAGATCGGCAATCCAACATCGAACCCGACAGTCCAGGAGGGAAAATCGTTGCCGAACACCTGCGAGAATGCATCGTCGATTCCGGTCCTCCGGATTACGATGGGCTCCCCGGTGACCGGATCCGCGTCGAATTCAGTTCCCGCCAGTCCCGCGAGGCCATAGCGCAGATTCAGGTTCAGGCGGGGCAACACCTGGTTACGGAGGTAGTTGTAGTCGATCCGGCTGTTCTCGGTTCCGAGCTGTGCCTGCTGAATCTCGGGGCGAAGCTCCATAGCGCGCTGGACCGCGCTGGCCGTATCGATCTCAACGCGCTGATAGTCGAGCGTCTCGGTCGGAACGATCGGCCGTGCCCATTCCTCGGGAGGAAGGTTCATGAGTTGCCTGAGGCGATCTTCCGCCGAGCTGATCTGCGCTTCTGCGATGATGACTTCTTCTTCACGTGTCGCGATCGCGACGCGCGGCTGAAGGATGTCGAGCGGAGCGGAGGCGCCTACGTCGATCCGGATCTGGGTGATGCGCTCCTGATCACGGGCCAGCGTCGCCGACTGGCGCCGAACTTCCAGTTCCTGCCGGGCGTAAATGAGATCGTAGTACGCCTGCTCAACCGCGAGGGTCGTCAGCATGAGCGCGTTGCGGAACGCACCATCGCTGATGCCTAGGTTGTTGCGGGCAACGTTTACGTTGCGGCGGGCGATGTCGACGCCAAAGTCGCGGAGGAGGGGCTGAGAGAGATTGAAGGACAGCCCGCTGTCATACGAAGGATTGACCGCAACGAACGGCGCATTGGTGGAACTGCGGCTGTTGTTGAACCCTATCGAGTATGTCCCGCCGGAAGGCAGCAGCTGCGTCACTCCGATATTCGCACGAGTCTGCTCGGATTTCGACGCATCGAGAGTGCTCGCCACGGCGCGCTGGTTGTTCGAATGGTCAACGGTCGCCTGAGTGAAGAAGTCGAACGCGCCATACGTGGAGCGGGCGCGATGGCCGGTGCTCCGGTAGTCATAGCGCTCGATCTCGACGCCGAGGTTGCGGCGCACCGCTGTTTCGACGGCTTCGTCGAGCGAGAGGTTGAGGGCATTCGCCAGATTGGCGGACGACGAGGGAATCTCCTCGGCACGAGCGTCGGTCGTACTCTGTCCGGTCTGATCCGGCGTCGCCGTGCGGCTTTCGTTCTGGCCGGCGGCCGTCTCTGCCGGAGCCGTCTGTGCCCACAGGGCCATCGGGAGCAGCAGCGAGAAGATGGTCGATCTGAAAAACGGGGTCATGCAGTTTTCCTCCTGGACACGCCGTTTTCTACGGATCAGGCGCATGAGAGTTTCGAATTTTGTAAAACCCGGGAGTTTTCTTCGAGTGGACGAAGGTTCGGCCGACGATTCTAGTGCAACGAGAGCGATCCGTAAATTGCGGAGAGCCCCATGTGGCAGGGGACTCCGATCCTCTGCCGTTTCCGCATCGCTCAGCTGTACGACGCCTGAAGCGACGACGCGGGATGAATGCTCCAGGTCTCGTACAGCTTTCGCTGCCTCGGAGGCAGGCGTCTGAGGGCCCTGCCACATGTCCCGGCCAAGGAAGGACGTAGTGGTCAGGCTTGATTTATTTGTCTATACTAGCCAGATGAAACAGTCCAGTGTGACCGAAACCAAGAATGGCCTCAGCGCGATTCTCGAGCAGGTGAAAGCGGGCGAGACGTTCCTCATCACCGAGCACGGCAAGCCCGTGGCACGACTCGAGCCCGTGAAATCGAACGAGAACCGCACGACCGAGGAGGCGGCACTGGGCGATCTCGAGCGTCGCGGCGTCGTGCTGCAGGGCAAGGGCCGCGTCAGGAAAGAGCTTCTTGATCAGCCTGCAGTCAAACTCCCCAGAGGCGTCAGCGTCCTCGAAGCCCTTCTCGAAGAGCGGCGTAGCGGCCGGTGAAGTTCTGGGACAGCTCCGCGGTCATTCCCCTGCTGGTCCAGGAGGCCGACTCCGCGAGACTTCAGAAACTGCTCGCCGCGGACCGGCAGATGCACGTCTGGTGGGGCACCGAGCTCGAATGCGTCTCCGCCATCGCGCGCCGCGAGCGCGAAGGGCTCGAACCTAAGAGTGTCCAGCAGGCAATCGACCGTCTGCGCCGGTTCTGCGAGGACTGGACCGAAGTCCTCCCGTCCGCCGGCGTGCGGGACACGGCGAGGCGGCTCATCCGCGTACACCCGCTGCGCGCCGCCGATTCGCTGCAGCTCGCAGCGGCGAGCGTG
>JBGTDX010000160.1:0-5741 GCA_041748075.1 Thermoanaerobaculia bacterium | reverse complement strand
TCTTCTTCTTCGCTTTCGCTTTGCTGGTGGACTTTGCTTTCGACTTCGCAGCTGGCTTTTTCGCTGTCGCCATTGTGCTCACCACCTTTCATGCCGTACGGGACCTCACGGTCGCGCCTATTTGGCAAATGACGCCGGAGTGATCCGGCGAACTCGTAAATAGATTGGAGTGGGGAAGGGAAATCCGGAGGGGACAGTGCAGACTGACAACGTACAACTTCACAGATATAGCGAGTAACGTAGCAGTCATGTGCATTCAATATGGGAGGGATACACAATATTGTCAAGGGTTTTCTGCGCGTTAAACAGCCATCATTAAATTTGTTCCACGGTGTTTCACGGAATCTGCCGCATGTGAGCCGCCGCGCGATACGCGCGAAGCGTCTCGATCGCGCATCGTTCCCATGTGAAGTGAGCCGCGCGCAGCCGGCCGGCTGCGCGAAGTGACGCGCGCTGTTCCGGATCTTCCGCGAGCCGGATCATCGCTGAACTGATCGTTCCGTGATCGAACGGGTCGACCAGGAAACACGTGCCACCCGCAACTTCCGTGAGAGTTCCGATGTTCGAGCAGATGACCGGCGTTCCACTCGCCATCGCTTCAACCAGGGGAAGGCCGAATCCTTCTTCGATGCTCGGCTGGACGAGGCCGAGCGCGTTCCGGTACAACACCGCAAGCTCGCCTATCGGTATGAATCCAATGGCTGCTACGCCGGGGGGAAGCTCGGCGTCGCTCCAGTCGCCTCCCGCCAGCACGAGGCGGAGATCGGGACGCCTGGCTCTCACAGCATTCCACGCCGTCAGCAGTCTTCCGACGTTCTTATGCGGCTTGCGGTTGCCTGCAAACATGAAGTATCCGTCAGGCGAGAGCTCCATCGAGGCGAGGTGCGGCAGGTCTTCCGCGGTTCTGTCTGAGCGAAAGATCGGGTCGATCCCGTTCGGCGTGACGACGATCCGTTCCTCCGCGCCGGGATAACGTTCCGAGATCTCCTTTTTAACCGTGCCGGAAACTGTCAGGATCTGACGGCTCTGCTTGACCGCTCTGCCAATCATCCACTTCGCATACGACCGGTCCATCCACCGGGCCGCCGGCAGACGAAGGTGAATCAGGTCGTGAATCGTGACCACCAGGGGTACCCGGGTGAACGGAACGACGTAGTGAGGAGCGTGAAGCAGGTCGAGCTTCAGCTTGCGGCTGGCCGCGCCGAGTGCGATGAGCTCGCGGGCCGAGTAGTGCGGCGCCCTGCTGTCCACCAGCTCGGTCTCCGGCGTGTCAGGAAGAAGGGCATGCAGCCGCGAGGGTGCGAACAACACGAACGTCTCGCTTGCCGGCAACGCGACGAGCGCATGCGTCAGCCCGCGAATGTAGGAGCCGATCCCGAAGTCGGCAACCTTGCGACAGTCGATGCCAATGCGCACGGCTCTCAGTGTAATGACAATTGAGAACCGGGCATTCAGAATTCAGGATGGCATTGCGCTCGAGACGAGGCTCTGGTCAGCGATTTGCGGCGTCGGCGAAAAGCGCATCCATCAGGCGCGCCGGATGCTCCCAGCCAAACTCTTTCGAGCGGCCCAGCCCGCGTGACCTCAGGTCCGCGCGCATCGCGTCGCTCCCCGCCAGCTGTTTCAGGATCGAAGAAAGCCGTTCGACATCCCCGGGAGCGAACAGCTCCGCTCCTTCCCCGGCAACTTCCGGAATTGCTCCTGCCCGGCTGGCTACGACGGGTGCGCCGCATGCCATCGCCTCGAGGGGCGGCAGGCCGAACCCCTCGTAGCGCGATGGATAGGCGAAGATCAGACACTGGCGGTACAGCTCGCGCAGAGTCTCTGCATCGACGAACCCCGCGATGATGACCTCGCCTGACGTGACAAACGGTTCGAGCGCTTTCCGGAGTGATGCGTTTTTCCAGCCGGGATCTCCGGCGAGGACCAGAGGTGAGCGAGGACGGGGCAGCCGCTGCCACGCGGCAAGAAGATCGGCGATGCCCTTGCGCGGCTCGATCGTTCCCACGTAGAGAATGTATCTGCCCGGTTGAAGTCCCGCGGGAAGTGGCCCTGGTTCTGCGGAACCAGGCGTGTAGAAATCCGACACTCCATTGGGAACGATCTCGATCTTCGAGAACGGCACCCCGAACCCTCGTTTCAACTCCTCCGCGGTGACCTTCGAGACCGCGGCGATGCGCGTTGCGATTTCGAGGCTCCTCCCGATGAACAGATTGAATGAAAGCAGCGTACGGAGCTTGTGCTGGCCCGGCATTGTGAGAGACGTCAGGTCGTGGACGGTGATGACTGAGGGAAGGGTCAGAGTCCACGGAAGCGTGCCGTGAGGTCCCCAGACGACGTCGCATCGTTCGCGCCGGGCTGCGGCTGCGAAGAGAAATTGCTGCCAGAGGACTCCCAGCCGAGCCGGATCGACCTCGCACTCGATGTCGCCGATTCCGTCACGGTTCACAATCGTGGTGTGCGAGAAGATCAGCGGAGAAGTCTTCCGGAGCCGGGCGGCAATTTCCGCAACATGGACACCGATACCAGTCCGATTCCCGACCAGTGGCCGTCCGTCGATTGCTGCACGTATCGCGGACGTCATCGCTCCGCCGCTCTCCGGAAAAGGGCGAGCGTCTCATCGGCAGCGCGTGCCCAGTCGAAGAGGGCCGCGCGTTCGCGCCCCAGTTGCCGCAAGGTCTCCGCGAGTGACGGATCGGAGGTGACCCTCTCAATGGCATCGGCCAGCTCTGCGCTGCTGGCCGGATCGAAATAAATCGTCGCATCCCCACCGACCTCCGGCAGGGAGGACGAGCGCGAAGCGATGGTCGGAACTCCCTGCGCCATTGCTTCGAGCAGGGGAAAGCCGAATCCCTCATAGATCGAAGGGAAGATGAACAGCTCGGCCCTGGCGTAAACGGCGGAGAGCTCGCCCCGAGAAAGATAGTCGAGATGGAGAATGGAACTGCTCCAGCGGCTCGTCCTCAATCGCTCGACCGTCTGGTCCGACTTCCATCCGATCTTTCCCACGACGACCATGGAGCCGGGATAGCTCCCCCGATCCTTGAGAACCTCGAACGCCGTCAGCAGCGCATCCAGATTCTTGCGCGGCTCGATCGTGCTGACGAAAAGCAGGAAGCGCCCCGGCAGAGATGCGGGAGGCTCGCCGGCTTCCGCGACAGGCGCCAGACCAGACTGGATGGCGAACACCTTGCCCGGATCGGTGGGAAAGAACTCGAGCAGATCAGCTCGCGTCGTCTGCGAGACGCAAATGACGGCGTCTGCACGGAAGATCTCCCTCTGCATCTCTCGCTGAAGATTCTCGAGCGTCTCCGACTGGAGGAGCTCGGGGTGGCGGCGGAACGTCAGATCGTGAACGGTCACCACGCGCCTGCTTGCGATGCGCGAGAGCGCGCCGGGCAGAAAATAGTTGGGAGCGAAAAAGAGTTCGCATCGATGGAGCCTCGCTGCCAGCGCAAAACCGGCCCGGGCGATCGGACGGGTAAACCGCGTCACCGGTTGCCCGCGCATGTCGATTGTCTGGACGCGTGCTCCTCCCGGGACTTCCGCATGCAGCCGCGGGCCGTCGTCCGTCGTCAGCGAATCTCCGAAGGGAATGATCTCTACATCGTCTCGCGAGGCGAGTTGCTCGAGTAGATGGTGCAGATACCAGCCAACGCCTGTGAGCGGCTCATAAAACGAACGGATGTCGACGCCGATCCTCAGCGGCGCCGGCCGCCGTGCCAGACGCCGCGGAAGCTCTACCAGGCGTCGGATGATGTGCGATCCAATGATGCCCCACGTCACTCGGACGGTCGGAAGCGTTCGCGCTATCTCGACGAGGATGGCCGGCCGTGGCATGAATAGCGCACGGAAGCGCCGCAGCAACCGGCCTCGTATCCCCCCGAACATGGGCGGATGGTAGCGCACTTCCGAAGGCTTGAAGGATGAAGTGAATGATCCGTAAAGGATGTCTCATTGCCCTGATGCTGCTCGTCGCAGTGATCGGCGTTCTCGTGGCCATCGTGCTGTCGACCCCGGCGAGCAGTGAACGCTTCGCGCTTCAGGCGTCGCCGTCAACGCTCGCGATGCTTCGCATGGTTCCGACCGATGCCGAAGAGATCACGGTCATTCCCGCGGCAGCGGGGCTGCTTCGGGACCTTAGAGATCACCCCGTCACGAAAGACTGGATCGGCGACTGGCAATCCCGGAACAGCGGGCGCATGCTGCCGCTTCTACTCGGCGACGCCGACGTGGTTGCCTGGCGCCGGGGGGACGAGTCCGGCTACGTTGCAAACCCGGACGGGCTTCGCCGGACTCTCGCGCGTCTGTGGCTGGCCGCTGGGCGGCGGACTGAAGAAATCCGCGTCTCCGACGGACTTCTCGTGGTTGGAAGAGGCTCGACACAGCCAACGCCGCCTGCCGATCTTCCGGAGTTTCTCGATCTGGCCGGTACACTCGAGGGTCACCTTTTTTTCCTTCAGAGGGAGAGCTCGGAGAGTCGTTATCCTCCAATCGAACGCCCTGCCGTGACTTCCGCCTCGATCATGGAGACCGACATCATCCTGAGCTCCCGTTCGCGGTCGAGCGGCGCCATGCCGGTGCAATCGCTGCCGATCGTTGCCTATCCGCGGAACGCAATGCTGGCCACCGCGGCCGCCGCTTCACCCGAATGGCTCGACCGCCTCGACCGCGTGCTGCCCATCAAGCTCGAGGGATTGCTGGACCGGGGTGCGATGCTCGCGCTCTACCGCGTCGACGAGAAGACGCTCGTGCCGAGAGTCGAAGGAATCGTGATGCTGCCGGAAGGCGACGATCCCGAACAGTTGCGGTCGGTTCTCGACTCAGTAGTCCCCCGCATCAACCTCGGGGGACTCGGGACAGTGACTGAGAGCCGGCGGGTGATTCGAGGGATCGAGGTGACTCGCCGGGAAGGCTTCGGATATGCCCTCGATTTTGCGACGCATCAGGGCAGTGTCTTGATCGCATTCGACAAGTCGAGCATGGAGCGCTACCTCAGCGATACGCTCGAACGTCTCGATCTCCCGCCGGACCGGACCGTCTGGTTTGTCCGGGTTCGTCCGACGATGCTTTCCAGCGCCGTAGACCAGCTCCAGGACCGGAAGGAGCTGGCTCTTCTCGTGCCGGATGTCTACGAAAGCATCCGCGAACTGGACCGATGGCTCGAGTACTTCCACGGAGTCTCGTCGATCGTCATGGCCCGGCTCGGAGAAGAGGGCTATGATGCTGTGACGACAACCATTTCCGCTCCGAAATAGATCGACCCGGAGTCGCGTTGATCGGTTGCAACCTCACAACACCGGGAAACTCTCCGGAATGGACGCGCCCCGCGCGTCCGCCAGCTCGAGCGCGCTATGGAACCTTACATTTACTTCGATGACGTCGACCGGTATGGGCCTGAGAAAAAGACCCTTGCCGTCGAGCTGTCTACATCCGAGCTCGATCGTCCGGAGATCGAGGCCATCGGCGACGTGCACGTCGAGGCCGAGGTGGCCCCGGGCGATCTGGCCGGCGAGTACCGGGTCTCAGGGAAAGTGGAGTTTTCAGCCGATCTGGTCTGTTCCCGCTGTCTTGACCCCTTTCCGGTTGCCACTGTCTCGCCGTTTCACTTAAGATACCGCCCTCGTCCGGCCGGTCCGACGGAAGAGCTGGAAGTGGAGATCACCGGAGAAGACCTCGATGTCGAGTACTACTCCGATCGGATGGTAGCGCTTCGGGATCTGGCCATCGAGCAGATCCAT
>JBGTDX010000159.1:0-9839 GCA_041748075.1 Thermoanaerobaculia bacterium | reverse complement strand
GCACGTGATGAACTGACTATGTACTACCGCCGGAGATCCCTCGCCCTCCCTCCCGCCCAACCGAGCTCGGGATGACAAGTCTTGAAGATCGCCGTGCGATTGTCCGGTCTTGTACCTACTCTTCCTTCACGACCCGGTACGTTCCGTCCGCATCCGGTACCAGCCTCGCCCTTCCGAGCTTTTTCGCCTGATCCGATGCCTTTCGCGCGACCTCGAGATCGATTTTCTTTCCGAGCTCGCGCTTCTCCGTCTCGTACTTGAACAAAATGCCGGGATCAGCGAGGAGAATTGGATTCATGAAGACCCCGTCACCCGAGCGGTTATCGACCACGGATACATACGGAAAGACGACCGCGTCGAGCGAAGGATCGTCGAGGAAAAATTCGACCGTTCCGCGATCGACGGCAACCGGAAGACGCTGTTGCAGATGTCCGTAAAAGGGAACTGTAAAGGGTAGCCTGTTCGCCACGAGATCTCCCTCGGCGTTGTAGACGGTCACGTAGAGAACCGCTGTGGTATTGCCGAGGTTGGCCGCGCCGACGTTCGCGCGGAAGCCGGCGCTGTCGCTGTTGCGCACGCCATGGGCGATCGAGCTGATGCCGTCGAACTCGAAGTCGAGAAGCCCGGCCCAGACACCCGGTACATACTGCCCGTAGGTCCCGGTGAGGGCGTTGTTGAATGTCTTCGTATTGAGAAGAAACGAGCGCGACAGCACGTCATTCGGAACACCAGGATTGTCTTCGGGAAAGGTAGCAACCAGCAGCGCACCGGTGCCATTCGTCTCAAACAGTTCGGGAAGGACCGAGGAGACCCATCCATTCGCGTTGGCATCGATGTCGACGATGATCTCTGTGCTCAAGCCGGTGAGCGTCGGCAGATAAATCATCCGCACCGCGAGCGGGTAGGACTGCGGATTGAACAGATTCAGCTCTGTGGACCATATCGTGCCGCGGTCGCCGGCCACGCTGGCGACAACAGGAATGACATAAGTGTCATTGACCTGCGCGAGCGTCGGGACCGCTGTGAGAGAAACTACAAGTGCTGCAAGAACGACAATGTACCTGGACCTGCTCATGTTGAAGCCTTTCCGGGTACCGGCGTTCTTGGGAACGAGGCGGCTCGAGCCCGCATTCCCGAAGAAAGAGTGAAGGGTGAAGAGTGAAGAGTGAAACGGGGGACTTTCACTCTTCACCGTTCACTCTTCACCCTTCTCCTGTATTCTGTTATTGCAACGATGCGAATCGATTACGAAGCTCGGACAATCGTCTGTTCGGTCAATGACCTGGTCCACGAATCGACCTACCGGAGAATCGGCGTCGAGCGTGGGGACGGGTTCCGGCGGATGTGGCTGGGACAGGAGATTCACTCGAAGCGCGCCGAGGAACGGGCCGGAGCTGATCCCTGCTACCGGCCGGAGGTCTCGGTCTCTCATAAGACGATCGTCGCAGGATGGGGAGTAACCGTCACGGGCCGGATGGACGGCCTGTCCCTGGACCGGGAGAACCGGCGGATCGTCATCGAAGAGGTCAAGTCGATCCACTTCGATCTCGAGCTCGCTGCACTCTACAGGTCGGAGAAACTTCAGAAGTATCTCTATCAATTGATGCTCTATGCCTGGTTCTTCGCACAGGACGAGCAGTACGACGAATTCGAGTTGCTCCCGCAGCTCGTACTGATCGATCTCGTCTCGGGTGCGGCCAGGGTTGTCGATGCCCCCTTCGTTGCGGATGACGTCGGCTCCGCGTTCGAGGCTTCCATCGAGCGGCTCGTCGAGAAGGTGGAAACGGACGCGCTGATGCGGTCGGCGCGACGAAGCGCTGCCGAGACGCTGGAGTTTCCTTTCCCGGGAATGCGCCCCTTCCAGAAGGAAATGATCGATGCTGTGGCCCGGACAGTGCGGGAGCGCGAGGCGCTTCTCGTCTCAGCCCCCACGGGCATCGGCAAAACGATTGCCGCGATCTACCCCGCGTTGCGCGAGAGTCTGCGAGCCGGCAAGAAGCTCTTCTTCCTGACGCCGAAGAACCTGCAACAGGAGACGGCCGTCGCCGCACTCCAGATGCTGAACGACGATTCGTTCCGGGTGCTCCGCATCCGCGCCAAGCAGAAGATGTGCGCACACACCCAGATGATCTGTCACGAGGATTTCTGCCCATACGCGGCCGGCTACTCGGACAAGATGCAGCGCAGCGGCCTGCTGGATCGCATGGTCACCGGGATGAGCTATTTCGATCCCGATGTCACGTTCGAGATGGCGAAGTCTCACGAGGTCTGTCCGTTCGAAGTTTCGCTCGAGCTGATCGAACAGGCGGACGTCATCATCTGCGATTACAACTACATCTTCGATCCGTATGTCGGCCTCAAGACCTATTCGCAGGAAAGCGACTACAGCGACTGCGTGCTCATCATCGATGAGGCCCACAACCTGGTCGATCGAGGTCGAGGGTACTACTCGCCCGAGCTGGGAGAAAAGCTCCTCGATCAGGTCAGGATGCATCTGCTCGGGCGTAGCTGCGACATCGAGGGCTGGGAAGAGCTTCTCGACGAGCTTCTCGAGCACTTCACCGAGATGGGTCGGGCGCTGACTCCGGCAGAAATGCCGGGCACAGATTTCGGATCGCCGCGCTCCTTTTCCTCACAGGCGCTATGTGAGCCTGATCGCGGGCTCTTTCTGCGCCAGCGCGGTGACTGGGAGCGTCTCGTTCTCCAGTACATCACCTGGAAGATCGAGAATCGCATTGCGGAAGAGGTAGATCCCCTCATCGACTTCTACTTCAAGCTGATGAAGTTCACCAACCTGCTTGACGAGCGAGGTGAAGAGTTCGCAACGATCGTCGAGCGCGGCAACGATGGCCTGAAACTCAAGATCTTCTGCAAAGATCCGTCGAAATTTCTCGGCGCAGTCATCGACTCTGCCTATGCGACCATTGCGATATCGGCCACCCTCGAGCCGTTCGAGTTCTACCGGCAGACGCTCGGATTTCCCGCCGATCGCGTCAGCGAGATTTCGCTGCCTTCACCATTTCCCCGGGAGAATCGAAAGATCGTGGTGATCCCCGGCGTCAACACGACGTACAAGCAACGGGCGAATCACTACGGCTCCATCGCGGATTCCGTCGCCGGCATGTCCGATTCGACGGACGGAAACTTCCTCGCGCTCTTTCCCAGTTATGCGTTCCTCCAGGAAGTATCGGCACGCATGCCCGTCATGAAGAAGAACGTGATGGTGCAGCGTAGCGACATGACCGACTACGAACGGCGCAGCTATCTCGATGCGCTGCGCTCCCGGGACGGTGGAAGCGGAAACCTGATCATGGCTGTCTCCGGCGGGATGTACGCCGAAGGAATCGACTACCAGGGCGACATGCTCGCCGGCGTCTTCGTCGTCGGACCCGCACTCCCCTCGGTGAGTTTCGAGCAGGAGCTGCTCAAGCACTATTACGACGATCAGTACGGAGCAGGGTTCGAGTACGCGTATCTGATACCCGGCATGACGCGCGTCGTGCAGTCGGCAGGGCGCGTGATCCGGAGCGAAACGGATGTCGGGATGATTGCGCTTCTCTGCAAGCGGTTCACGTATGACCAGTACACACGCTTCTTTCCGGCGGACTGGTACGAGCGCTCACCCCGGGAGCTCGTGGTGAAGAAACCTGCTGAGGAAATCCGTGCCTTCTTCGAAGCGAAGCGGACACCGCAGCTGGAGATCCGGAAATTGTTCTGAGCGGGTCTGCCTTTCCGTGCGCCCGGTTCTGGGTTCTGCACACCCTCCCGACCGCCGGTTCTGAGTTCTGGGTGCGGACTCGTCTGCTGGTTGAGCCGACGGCATTCGAACCGGGAGGGCGGGACCCAGAACCCAGAACCGGGCGGCCGGGGAGGGCGTGCAGAACCCAGAACCCGTTACAACCCCGGATCCTGTGGGGGGTGCAACTTCGTCGGATCGATCGCGTCGCTCTCCCGCTCGAGCTTTTTCGCTCTGAGCAGCGAAGCGATGATCGCGATCGTCAGCGTGAGGGCGATTATGCCCAGTGAAATGCCAGTCGGAATCTTGTACAGATCGACGATGACCATCTTCACGCCGACGTAAGTGAGAATGACTGAGAGCGCGATCTTCAGATAGTGGAACTTTCCCACCACTCCCGCCAGAAGAAAGTAGAGCGCCCGAAGACCGAGGATTGCGAAGACGTTCGAGGTGTAAACGAGAAACGGATCGGTGGTGATGGCGAAGATCGCGGGAATCGAATCCACCGCGAAGATGACATCGGTCGCCTCGACGATCACCAGAACCAGCAGCAGCGGCGTAGCCAGCAGCTTGCCGTTCCGGCGCACAACGAAATGACTTCCCTCGTACTTTTCGGTCATCGGAACGAAGCGCCGGAAAAAATTGACGATCGGATTCTCTTCGGGATGCAGGCCCTCTTCCTTCTGGAAGGCCATCCTGATACCGGTGAAGATCAGAAACGCTCCGAAAATGTAGATGACCCAGTGGAACTCGTTGATCAGCGCCGTCCCGATTCCGATGAAGAGTCCACGCAGGACGAGCGCGCCCAGAATTCCCCAGAAGAGCACGCGGTGCTGGTACTCGGATGGAACACGGAAGGTCCCGAAGATGAGGACGAAAACGAAAATATTGTCGACGCTAAGCGATTTCTCGATCACGTAACCCGTGAAGAACTTCAGCGCCGGATCGGATCCCTGCCAGAAGTAGATGATGACATTGAAGATCATCGCGCAACTGATCCAGACGATCGTCCAGGCAGTTGCTTCCTTCATCGAGACCGTGTGGGACTTGCGGTGGAAGACTCCGAGGTCCAGTGCCAGCATCGCCAGCACGAATACGTTGAACAGCACCCAGGTCCAGAGCGAACCCATCTCCATATTTCAAGGCTCCTTTGGCGAGAGACAAAAAAAGCGAGACCCCACGCCTGTTACTCGTGGATGGTCTCGCCAATGGTGTACGGCTTCTACACTGTCGGATGGCCGGGAGACGAACTCGCTCCGTGTTGACGACCGCCCGCCTCGCCTCTCGCGAGTGGCTACTCCCCAATCCCGGGGGATTATACGCGGCTTTCATGCCGCACCCGGGGAGTGAGGGACGAGGGATGAGGGACGGGGGATGAGGGGCAGGGGGCGAACCAGGTGTCATGCTGAGCGAAGCGAAGGATGACACCCTCCCTCACCCCTCGTCCCTCGCCCCTCCTATAATCGCCTCATGAAATACTTTCGAGGTACCCAGTTCGTCCCCCTGCAGGGAACCGCTGCCATGTACTACGAGACCGACGAGGACGGAGCCGTCCGGCGTTTCATGACGGTCATCGGGGACCGCGAATCGATCGAGAGGATGCCGAATCCGCCCATGAAGCGGCTGTTCCGGCCGGAGTTGCTCGACGAAGTGACGGCAGACGAGTTCGACGAGCTGTGGAATCGAGGGTGACGATGGCATCTGTTCATGTAAGGACCGGAACTACATTCGAGACGCGTATTCAGGCTGGGAAACACCTGCTCGTGGGCGACGAGCCGGAATCCGCCGGTGGGACGGACCGCGGGCCGACTCCATATGACTTTCTCGCCGCTGCACTGGCGAGCTGCACGTCGATGACCCTCCGCTTCTACGCAACCAGGGAGAAGATCGAGCTGACGGGCATTCAGGTCACGGTCACGCACGATCGCATGTACGCGAAAGACTGCGCGGAGTGCCTCTCGAAGGAAGGCTATGTCCACCAGTTCGATGTGTCGCTAACCCTCGCCGGCAACCTCACCGAGGCGCAACGGCAGGAGCTCTTCGGAATTGCGAAGCGCTGTCCCGTCTACAAGACGCTCACGAACGAGATCCGCATCGTCGAGACCCTCGAGAGGTAGCCCTCCATGGCCTTCAGCGCCGGCTGCCACATTTCCATACCTTGTCTTGATTTCTTGATGCTAACCAGAATTCAAGCTATAGTATTGAAATGCGGAAAAAAATCAGCACGATCCTCGACGAATCGCTCTTCCGGCGGGCACGGCTCGAGTCGGTCCGCCAAGCCAGGCCGCTCAGCGATATCCTCGGCGAGGCCCTCGAGGCCTACCTCACCGACAGGAAAAGTCCCGGAGGCATCGGCGGGGTCGTCAGCTCATCATGGGGAGCAATCCGTTCCAGCCCTCAAGCGGTCGCGAAACTCATGAAAGAAGAGGACGACCTCTTTGAGGCTTGACCGCGTTCCTTCCGGGAGCATCGTTTTCATCGATTCGACCGTCTTCATCTATCACTTCACCGGGGTCTCCTCCGACTGCCGTGAGTTCCTCGAACGATGTGAAAGGCGCGACGTCAAGGGGATCACCTCCACCCTGGTGCTGGCAGAGACGGCACACCGTCTGATGATGATCGAGGCGGTCAGCCTGAAACTCGTGACCCCGTCGAAGGTTCCCGCGAAATTGCGCGCGACACCATCGCTCGTGAAGAAGCTCCGCCTCTACAGCGAACAGACCAGCAAAATCCCCCTGATGGGAATCGAGATCGCGCCGGTCGACCTGCGGATATTCCTGCGAGCCACCGAACTCCAGCAGACGCATGGACTACTCATGAACGACTCCCTCGTGGCAGCCGCCGCAGAGACCACGGGAGTGGACGGCATCGCCTCCGCTGACCGCGACTTCGGACGTCTCGAGCTCGAGCTCTTCTCCCCGTCCGATCTGAGCTGACCAGAATACTCGCGTTGTCAATGGCGTCAACTTAACGTCTGCGCAGAAGTAAGGACGAACGGAAAGCCGGCGAAGCCGGCGAAAGGGCCGTAGCCCCCGCCTTCAGGCGGGGGGGCGTGTCGCGCACGTGCGAGAGTTCCAGCCCGCGGAGCGGGCGACAGAGAGAGGCATGACGAGAACGGTCTCTGTCGCCCGCTTCGCGGGCTCGACCATTCTTGTGCGGGTCCCGATTCCCCCGCCTGAAGGCGGGGGCTAATGTCCGTCGCCCGCCTCGGCGGGCTTCACCCGGGGATGGCTCATTAGCAGCGTTGAGCGAGGGATCTGGGCGCGGGTCTATCGATTGAGAAATCAGGTGGTCGATGATTTTCGAGCGGGGGCGGGCGGGCTACTGTCTACTGTCTACTGTCTACTGTCTACTTCGCCCCTCACGCTACATCTCCGAACACCATCCACCCACGTGAGAGGTAGTCGCTGAGCGTCAGGACGAACAGTACCGCGAGCCACAGGAAAGCGCCGAGAACCACCACCCAGGTCAGGCGCGTGCTGTGCCGGAGGTGCATGAAGTACAGAATGACCATGATCGTTTTCGCAAAAGCGATTGTCATCGCGATCGGAGCGTTGAGTATCCCGAGCTCGATCTGTCTGGCGCCCACGGTCAGACCCGTCAGCACCAGAAGAAGGGCAAAGATGACGAAGTACAGCCCTTTTGACGGTACGTGATGCTGCGGGTCGGGATGTCCGATGTCGGCCATTGCGAGGCGTTCTCCGAATCAGTGAATGAGATAGAGCAACGGAAAGAGAAAAATCCAGACGATATCGACGAAGTGCCAGTAAAGCCCCGAGACTTCGACCGGCGCGTAATAGTCGCGCGAGAACAAACCCTTTCTCGCCGTCAGGATCAGCCAGATGATGATACCGAACCCGATGACCATGTGGAGCGCGTGCATTCCGGTCATCACGAAATAGAACAGGAAAAAGAGCTCGAGATGGTTCGCCTGCGCACTTTCAGACGTGAACCACGGTCCGGGGACCAGTCCATGATGGTAGTGCTCGACGTACTCGACGACCTTGATTCCGACGAACACCACACCGAGAAAGAGGGTGAGCAGGAGGTTCGTGATCAGCGCCCGCTTGTTTGACATCTGGGCGTAGTAGACCGACATCGCCATGGTCAGACTGCTGCAGATCAGCACCGCCGTGTTGATCGTTCCCAGCAGAATGTTCTGATGGTGAGCCGCTTCGAGGAACGCCTCGAAGTAGAGGTTCCGGTAAATCGCATACGCGAGGAACAGCCCGCCGAAGAAAAGAATCTCGGTCGTCAGAAACGCCCACATGCCGAGAGTCGAGGCCTCGTGCTGCTGGCCCATGTTGTCGAAATGGTGCTGAAGGGCCGGATGGTGCGGATGGGTGCCGTGCGCGTCAGACATTCACGGCCTCCTTCACGGGGCGATACTCATACGCATCCCAGGTCACCACGGGCGTCTCTTCGAAGTTGTGCGCAGGCGGAGGAGAGCTGATCGTCCACTCGAGCCCCGCGGCTCCCCATGGATTGTTTCCGGCGATCTTTCCCCACTTCAGCGACCAGAACATATAGAACAGCGGCAAAGCGTAACCGACTGCAAGCACGGAAGCCCCTGCCGTCGACATGACGTTGAGCACCTGGAACTCCGGAACATATGCGTGATAGCGCCGCGGCATCCCGAGGTATCCCAGAAGGAACTGCGGAAAGAACGTCAGGTTGAAGCCGACGAACACCAAAAGCGCGCTCAGACGTCCCCACCACTCGGGATACATGCGGCCGGAGATCTTCGGCCACCAGTAGTGGATGCCACCGAAGTATGCCATGACGGCGCCGCCGACCATGATGTAGTGGAAGTGAGCGACGATGAAGTACGTATCGTGGACGTGGACGTCGAGGCCGATCGAGGCGAGGAACAGTCCCGTCAGCCCGCCGATCGTGAAGAGCCCGATGAATCCGAACGCGTACAGCATGGGCGTCGCGTAGGAGATCGATCCCTTGTACATCGTTGCGGTCCAGTTGAAGACCTTGACCGCCGACGGGATTGCGACGAGAAAGCTGAGCATCGAGAAGATCATCGCGGAATAGACGGAGATTCCCGCGACGAACATGTGGTGTCCCCAGACGAGAAACCCGAGGAAGGCGATTCCGAGACTGGCGAAAGCGACGAACTTGTAGCCGTAAATGCGCTTGCGCGTGAAGGCGGCCACGATCTCGCTCACGACACCCATGCCGGGAAGAATCATGATGTAAACAGCCGGGTGCGAGTAGAACCAGAAAAGATGCTGATAGAGAAGCGGGTCACCGCCGAGCGCCGGATCGAAGATTCCGACCCCAAGCGCGCGCTCGATGATCAGGAGAAGGAGCGTGATCGCGAGAACCGGCGTGGCGAGCAGCATGATCACGCTCGTCGCATACATTGACCAGACGAACAGCGGAAGCCGGAACCAGGTCAGACCGGGAGAGCGCATCCGGTGAATCGTCACGATGAAGTTCAGTCCAGTAAGAATCGACGAGAAGCCGGTGATGAACGCGGCAAGCGTCGTCGGGATTACATGCGTATTCGAGTACTGAGTCGAGAAGGGCGTGTAGAACGTCCAGCCCGTGTCGACGCCGCCGGTGAGGAGAACGTAGAACCCGCCGAACGCACCGATCATGTAGAGATACCAGCTGAGCAGGTTCAGCTTTGGAAAGGCCAGATCCTTCGCCCCCAACATGATCGGCAGGATGAAATTACCCAGCACGGCAGGTATCGACGGAATCAGGAAGAAGAAAATCATCACGATGCCGTGCATCGTGAAAAATTTGTTATAGGTGTCCGAGGTCATCAGGTCGCCCTGCGGCGTCATTAGCTCCAGGCGAAGCATCACAGCGAGAAAGCCGCCGACGAAGAACATCAGCGTGATCGAGATCATGTACAGAATCCCGATGCGCTTGTGATCCTTGGTGAGCAGCCAGGACTTCACCCCGTACGAGGCATTCAGGTAGTTCTCCTCGGTTTCGACGGGAATCGGCTCGATTGCTGTTGTGGTCATTGTGGGTCCTGTCCCTCGGATGCCGGTGAATCACTCCCTGGCGGCGGTGGCGGCGCGGCCGTCGAGGTTGCCGCACCGGCCGGCGCTGCGGCCGCCGGAAGACCGCCTCCCAC
>JBGTDX010000158.1:0-18373 GCA_041748075.1 Thermoanaerobaculia bacterium | reverse complement strand
CTCGAACCCGCGACCTGCTGATTACAAATCAGCTGCTCTACCAACTGAGCTACGCCAGCATGTACTTCGATTTTTCAAAGAGTCCGGCAGGCAGGCAAACGGGCAAACCTCCACCTTTGTTCCCGAAAGGCCGGAACCGAGTCTTATAGCAAATGGGTGGCGGGGAAGGCAAGGGGCACGGAGAGTAGTCAGTAGTCAGGAGCCAGTAGTCAGGAGCCAGTAGTCAGGAGCCCGCCCTACCCGAACCTGGCGGATACTGCCTTCTCACTACTGACTACTGATCTACTGACTACTCCCCCCTCACCACCTCATAACACACCACCGCCGCCGCTGCGGCCACGTTCAGCGACTCGACGTGCCCATGCATGGGAATCGAGATCGTCCGGTCGCAGTGCTCGCTGACATTGCGGCGGATTCCCTTGCCCTCGTTGCCGAGCACGATGGCGACCTTTCCGCTGAAATCGACTTCTGTGATCGAATCTCCACCAGCCTCGGCCGCGTACACCCAGTATTCGTTCTCCTTGAGGTGCTCGATCGTCCGCGCGAGGTTCGTCACCTGCGCCACTGGCACCCACTCGGAAGCGCCCGCCGAGGCTTTCACGGCTGTGGGTGTTAGACCGACGCTCTCGTGTTCGGGGATGACAACCAGATGCACCCCGAACGTGTCTGCGACTCTGAGGATCGCGCCGAAGTTCTGCGGATCCTGGATACCGTCGAGAATGAGAACGAACCGCGTCTCCGGCAGGGCTACGACGTCATAAAAATCGGCGTAGGCTCCCTGCGACATCTCGGCGACCACGCCGTTGTGCACGCCGTTCGCCAGTTTCTGGATCTGATCCGGAGTGAGCTGCCGCACGGGAATCCCCAGCCGCTGCGCCTCGACGACGATCTTGCGCACTTTCCCCTGCTGGTCGCGCGCAACTCCGATGTAGTGAATCCGCTTCGGATGCGAGCGGATCGCCTCGAGGACCGGATTGAAGCCGTAGATGATCATGGAGTCCTTTGGAAATTTAGAATTGGGAATTCAGAGTTCAGAAACTGCGACCGTTTCAGCCCTCCAGATCACGGTCGAGCGGCGCGGAAGGTCAACGGTGCCAATCCAGGAACCCCTCACTCTGAATTCTGAATTCTCGATTCTAAATTCTTCAGCCCCGCATTGATCCTCGACGCAAATCCCGGACCTTCGTAGACGAAGCCGGTATACGCTTGAACGAGGTTCGCGCCGGCACTGATCTTGGCGATGGCGTCCTGTGCAGAGAAGATACCGCCCACGCCGATCAGAGGATAGTCAGGACCGAGTAGCCCGCGCAACGTTCGGAGCACGTCCGTCGACCTCTCGAACAGCGGCCTGCCGGAGAGTCCACCGGCCTCGGCGACAGGCGATGGCAGTCCGTCACGACTCAGCGTGGTATTCGTCGCGATGATTCCGTCCGCCAGTTCGCGGCACAGTCCGGCGATTTCCGCAAGCTGAGCCGCGTCGAGATCCGGGGCGATCTTGACGAGAATCGGGTGTTCTCCCCCGCGCAGGAACTCGGACTTCCGCCGCACTTCACGCACCAGCTCGAGGATGGGACGCAGCTGCTCCGGACTCTGAAGGTCGCGCAGCCCGGGCGTGTTGGGCGACGAGACATTCAGCACGACGCCGTCCGCTAACGGACCGAGCAGCCGGTAGGACTCTTCGTAGCTCTTTGCCGCATCCTCGATCATCACGTCACGATTCTTCCCGATGTTCACCAGCAGCGGCCGCCATCCCTCCGGACTCATCGAAGACCACAGCGCGCGAAGCCTCGCTGCCACCGCCTCGGCGCCTTCGTTGTTGAATCCCAGCCGGTTGATCAGCGCCTGCGATTCCGCGAGCCTGAACATCCGGGGTCGAGGGTTTCCCGCCTGCGGCCTGAGCGTGACCGTCCCAACCTCGATGAATCCGAATCCGAGCGCAGAGAGCATCGGAACCATTCGTGCGTTCTTGTCAAATCCGGCGGCGATTCCGACGGGATTCGGAAAACGCAGCCCCCACAATTCGACAGGATGTTCGCGGCTTCGGAACGCCCTCGCGATCAGACGACGTACCATCGCGATGTCCTGAAGCCGCATCATCTGCGCCGTAGCGATGTCGTGAGCATCCTCGGGATCGAGACGGAACAGCGCCCGTCGCAGTACGCTGTACATCACGAAACGATCTGCTCGAGCAGCGCTTCCACACGGGCGAGCGGCGGCTTCACGGGCCCCAGACCTTCTACACGGCTTCCACGCTCGAGGAGCGGTATCGTTCGGTGAAGCTCCGGACCGTGCGTCCACCCCGTGAGGGCCACCCGCATCGGCATGAACAACTTCTTCCCCTTCAGCCCGCTCGAGGACTTCATCCGGTCGGCTAGTGCGTGATACGCCTCGGAATCCTCCGGCACTCCGTGACTTCTGAGATCCTCGACCAGAAGCCGCAACAGCCCTGGTGTCTCCGGATCGCTGAGCACCTGCCTGTTCTCCTCGTGCTCGAGGATGGTGTGGACTTCATAGCGGAAGAAGAACTCCAGCGCATCGAGCAGGCCGTAAACCCGCGTGACGCTCTTCTGCACCAGTTCAATCGCCTGGTCGAGCCAATCGCGCACATGGGGCGTGTCGGACTCCACCCATGCGAGGGCTTCCAGTCGGACCTGAATCAGCGCACGGAGGGATTCCGGTGTTGCCGCATGCAGATACTGACCGTTCACCCACTCGAATTTCTTTGGATCGAAGACCGCCGCGGCTGCATTGACGCGATCGAACGAGAAATGCTCGACGGCATACTGCCGTGAAAAAATCTCGAGACCATCCGGGGTCGACCACCCCAGCAGGGCCAGATAGTTGAGCATCGCCTCCGGGAGAAATCCTTCGTCGGCGTACGCTGCGACGGAAGTCGCTCCGTGACGCTTCGAAAGCTTCGTCCGATCTTCACCCAGGATGAGTGAGACGTGAGCGAACTCCGGCACAGGCCAGCCGAGCGCGCGATAAATCAGCACCTGGCGGTGCGTGTTCGTCAGATGCTCTTCGGCGCGGATCACATGCGTGATCTCCATGTCGTGATCGTCGACAACGACAGAGAAGTTGTACGTTGGCATTCCGTCCGAGCGCAGCACGATGAAGTCGCCGAGCGACTCCTTCTTCCACATCACCTCTCCTCGAATGAGATCGTGGATCGTCACGTCCGCATCGAATGCGCTGTCCTGCTCCTTCGGTACATGAAAGCGAACGACGAAGGGCTTCTCTTGTTTGAGATTCCGCTCAACTTCTTCAGGCATGAGACGGAAGCAACGGAGGTCGTAGTGGGGAGGCAAACCAGCGGCTTCCGCCTCCTTCCTTCTCGTCTCGAGCTCTTCTTCCTCGCAGAAACAGCGATAGGCGTGACCGCTCGCCAGAAGTTCCGCGGCGGCGCGCGCATACGTCGGACGCCGCTCGGACTGCCGGTACGGCGCGTGCGGGCCTCCGATCTGCGGTCCTTCATCCCAGTCGAGGCCGAGCCAGCGGAGATCGTCGAGGACCATCTGCTCGGATTCGAGCGTCGAGCGCTCCTGATCGGTGTTTTCCACGCGGATGACGAAAGCGCCGCCGTGACGCCGCGCATAGAGCCAGTTGAAGATGGCCGTGCGCGCACCACCGACGTGAAGGTGGCCGGTGGGTGAGGGCGCGAAGCGGACGCGGATCGGGTGGTTGGTCACGATTGGCGACTATAGCTGAGGAAGTAGTCAGGAGTCAGTAGTCGGGAGTCAGTAGCCCCCGTCCAGGGTCGGCTCAACAGGGGAGGTTCCCTCGCCCTCGAAGACGAGCGTGGCCGTAGGCGTGCTGTTGATCAGTACGCATGGCGGGGGGGGCTACTGACTACTGACTACTCCCCGTCAGTGCTCAATCGAAAAATTCGGCTGCACCTCGATGAGCACGATGGCCATCGCGCAGATCCCTTCGGCCCGGCCGAGGGCCCCGAGGTGATCGGTTGTCGTCGCTTTGATGCTGACCTGATCCTCGCGAAGGCCTGCCAGGCGAGCCACAGATGCGCGGATGGCCGCGCGATGCGGGGCGAGCTTCGGCTGCTGGGCAATGATCGTCACGTCCAGATTCACGATCGTACCGTCGCGTTCGGTAACCGAGTGAACCGCCTCGCTCAGAAAGATCGATGAATCGGCGTTCTGCCAGCGTGGATCGTTCGAAGGGAAGTGCTCTCCGATGTCACCGGCGCCGACGGCTCCAAGAAGGGCATCGGTAATCGCATGAAGCACGGCATCGGCGTCCGAGTGTCCTGCAAGCCCGCCGCGATCGGCAATTCTCACGCCGCCCAGAACGAGCGGCCGCTCCTCGTCAAAAGCATGTACGTCGATGCCCATGCCAATGCGGTTCATATCTGCATCGCCCAGCGGTCGAAATTCAATTCCGCTGCCTGGAGGTCTTCAAGGTGCGTGATCTTGATGTTCGTGAGGTCTCCGGTAACGATCTTCACACGATGCCCGTATCTGGCCGCGACGCCTGCTTCATCGGTAGCAGGGTATCCCTCCTCGATCGCGCGGTCGAGCACCTCTCTCAGTAATTCAATTCTGAAACACTGCGGCGTTTGCGCGCTGTAATAGTGATTCCGGTCCGGAGTCTCGGCCACAAAACCCTCCTCGACGCGGTGAATCGTTTCAGTCAGACGCAATGCAGGAAGCGCTGCCCCGCTTGCGGCGGCGGCTTCGAGAACTGCCCTGAACGTGCTCGAGCCGAAAAAAGGCCGTACGGCATCGTGCACTGCGACGAGCTCGACCGATGTCTGCCCGGCCGCCCGCACGCCTGCCGCGACCGAATCCCGGCGCGTTTCTCCTCCCTCGATGATCGCGACGCGGTCCCATGCACGCCCGGCGCTGAACCGTTCGAGCGTGGACAGGTGTTCTCCGGATCCGCAGATGATCACCTGATCGACAACATCTTCCGCAAGAAACCGTTCGACCGCGTGAGCGATCAGAGGACGGCCCCGAAGCGGCAGAAACTGCTTGGGAACCGCACCGCCGAAGCGTGTGCCCAAACCTGCGGCAGGAATGATGACCGAACATCTCATGCGTAATGAATTAAGAATTGAGAATTCAGAATCAAAGAAATTTAAGAACTCAGAAACGAACGACTCAATTCTGAATTCTCAATTCTTCAGCACACTCACACTTCCATGATTTCTTTTTCTTTGTGCTCGAGCGACTCGTTCACCTCTCCGATGTAGCGGTCGGTCAGTTTCTGCACCTCGTCGTGCGCCCGCTTCTCGTCGTCTTCGGAGATCTCGCTCTCTTTCTGCATCTTCTTGAGCCTGTCGTTGCCGTCGCGGCGCACCTGCCGGATCGCAGTGCGAGACTCCTCGGCCATCACGTGTGCCTTCTTCGTAAGCTCCTTCCTGCGCTCCTCGGTCAGCGGCGGGATCGGGATCCGGATCACTTTGCCGTCGCTGGCGGGGTTGAGTCCCAGGTCGGCGGTGCGGATCGCTTTCTCGATCGCGGGGATCATCGACTTGTCCCACGGTTGCGCGGTGATGAGCGACGATTCGGGCACCGCGAGGTTGGCCACCTGACTCAGAGGAGTCGGCGTGCCGTAATAGTCGACGGTGACTCCGTCGAGCATCGATGTGTTCGCCCGGCCCGTCCGCAGCGTTTTGAACTCGTGATGAAGCGCTTCAATTGCGCCGTGCATCCGTCGATCGAGATCCTTGATTACGTCCTTGATCATTTCAGTTCTCCTTCATGAAGGACTGGCCACCGTATCTGCCATTCTGACAGCTCCCGCCTGAATGATGTTCTCCGCTCAGGCGGCAGGCGGCGCATGCGACACGATCGATCCGATGTCTTCACCCAGGACTGCCCGTCTGATATTTCCCTTTTCCTTCAGTGAAAAAATGCAGATCGGAATCGAGCTTCCACGGGCAAGATCGATGGCGGAAGCATCCATCACCTCGAGCCTCTCGGCAAGCACCTGTTGATAGGTGGCGTGAGGGATTTTTCTGGCTGCCGGGTCGGTGTTGGGATCGGAGGTGTAGATGCCGTCGACTTTGGTCGCCTTGTAGATGATCTCGCATTTGAGCTCGCTGGCACGAAGAGCCGCAGCGCTGTCGGTGGTGAAATAGGGGTTGCCGGTTCCGGCGGCACAGATGACTACGCGGCCCTTCTCCAGATGGCGGATGGCCCGCCGTCGGATGAATGGCTCGGCGACCTCGCTCATGTTGATCGCCGAGGTCACGCGTGTGTCGACCCCGCGGCGCTCAAGCGCGTCCTGCAGGGCTATGGAGTTGATGACCGTGGCGAGCATGCCCATGTGGTCGCCGGCAACGCGATCGATTCCTTCGGTTGCGGCGGTGACGCCTCGGAAGATATTGCCACCGCCGATCACGAGAGCGACCTGAACACCGAGTTGATGCACTGAGGCGATCTCGTCGGCGATGGTCGAGAGCACATCGGCATCGATACCGAACCGGCGGCCTCCCATGAGTGCCTCGCCGGAGAGCTTGAGGAGAATACGCTGATACTTCGGTTTTTCTGTCATCGAGTGGTTCCCGTGAAGCGGAGCGTAACTGAAGAATTCAGAATCCAGAAGTCAGAATGCAGGTGCTCGAGATCTGAAACGGCTTGAGGTGAAACCCCTCTGCCCGCCGCAGCGGCGAGAGGGGCAGGGGGTGAGGGGCGTTGCAACCAAAGCGAATCGTTCCCCAGCGCTGCAAGTGCGAGGCCCCTCACCCGGCTCGCTGCACCTGAAAATGAGACATCTTCCCGACTCCGCTCGCCACCCAATCTGGCTTCTGAACCGACCCCTGATCAGCGACCGGCCTGAGCCAGCACTTCGCTGGCGAAGTCGTCTTCGCGCTTCTGAAGACCTTCGCCCAGCTTGAAGCGAGAGAACCGGCGGATCTCGAGTTTCGTGTCGCTTTCGGTCGCCTGCTTCTGCAGGTACTGCGCAACCGTCAGCTTGTCGTCCTTGATGAATGCCTGCTCACCCAGAACATTCTCGCCGTAGAACTTCTCCATCTTCCCCGCGACGATCTTCTCGATCATTGCTTCGGGCTTTCCGGCCTTGAGCGCGGAGTCGCGGGCGACTTCTCTCTCCGTCTCGAGATCTTTCGGTGTCACTTCTTCACGGGAGACGAACCGAGGCTCGGCCGCCGCAATGTGCATTGCGATGTCTCTGGCCACGGATTCGATCTGCGGCTTCATGGCGGCGTTCTCGGCTCCGAGCTCGACGAGTACGCCGATCTTCCCATTCGCATGGATGTAGTGCGCGAGCAGACCATGATCTCCCGCCCGATAGTTCGTGAAGCGGCGCACCGAGATGTTCTCGCCGATCTTGCCGATCTTCGTTGCGATCACCTGCTCGACCGTCTGCCCTTCGGGATCGTCCGGATACTTCTGCTTCATCAGCGATTCGACGTCTTTGACTCCGCTCGTAGCAATCAGCGAAGCGACAATTTTGACGAAGTCCTGAAACTCGTCGGTCTTGGCGACGAAGTCGGTCTCGCAGTTGACCTCCAAAAGGATGCCGATCGAGCCAACGATATGCGCGGCGACCACGCCGTCGGAGGTTACGCGGCCGGCCTTCTTGCCCGCGGCAGCGAGACCCTTTTTGCGGAGGATCTTCACCGCTTCATCAAAGTCGCCGGCGGCCTCGGTCAGGGCGCTCTTGCAGTCCATCATGCCCGCGCCTGTACGCTCTCGAAGTTCTTTCACCTGGGCTGCTGAAATCTGAGCCATAGTCACTCTCCAAACCTGTCGTGTGCGACCGCCGGCTGCAACAATGCGAAAACTACGGGCGGCGGTTCGCGGTTGCGAAACGAAATGACGGCCGAAAATGCTCTCGCGCCCGATCGGGGACGCAGGCTGATGACCAGCCGGCGTCGCCGCGATGCCGGCGATACGGGTACTTTTACGCTACCGTCAGGAAACCTGTGGGGCCGCGGCTGCTACAGCCTCGGTGGGCTCCACTTCGACGGGAGGCTGAATGCCGCCTTCGTCGTCTTCCTTGTCACCCGTGGCGCCGATGTACCGCTCTTCGGCGATGTTGTAACCCTCGAGCACCGAGTCGGCAATCTTCTGCGCAAAAAGCCGGATTGCCCGGATGGCATCATCGTTACCCGGGATGACGTGGTCGATGGATTCGGGATCGCAGTTGGTGTCGACGATGGCGACGACCGGGATTCCCAGTTTCTTGGCTTCCATGACCGCGATGTACTCCTTCTTCGGGTCGATCACGAAGAGGGCATCCGGCAGGCCGTCCATCTCGCGGATTCCGATCAGGTTCTTCTGAAGTTTTTCCCGTTCGCGGTCGAGAGCTGCGCGCTCCTTCTTGGAGAGCTCCTTCTCCGTGTCACCGAGAACGACCTCCAGCTCCTTGAGCCGCTCGATCGATTTCCGCACAGTGGTGAAGTTCGTCAGGGTGCCACCCAGCCACCGACTGTTCACGTAGAACATGCCGCAGCGGTTGGCTTCTTCGAGAATTGCATCCTGCGCCTGGCGCTTGGTGCCAACGAACAGGACTCGCTTGCCCTGCGACGCGAGGTCGCTGACAAACGCGGAAGCTTCCTTGAAGAGCTTGAGCGTCTTCTGCAGGTCAATGATGTAAATCCCGTTGCGCTTTCCGAAGATGTACCGCTTCATTTTCGGGTTCCAGCGCTTGGTCTGATGACCGAAGTGCACGCCAGCTTCCAACAGCTCTTTCATCGTGATAGATACCGCCAAGTGACTCCTCCTTATGTACTGAACGTGAGCAGGTCAGCGACCGCTCTCGAATTTGACTCCATCGGGACGGCCATTCCGTCCCTCGACAAAACAAGAGGACAGGAGCAAACAGCCCCTGTCCCCAATGTAAGCCTTCAACTCGGAAAAACCAGAAACATCGAATGCCCGGACATCAGCGCTTGGAGAACTGGAAGCGCGCCCTTGCGCCCTTCTGCCCGTATTTCTTCCGCTCTTTCATGCGAGGATCCCGCGTGAGCAGGCCCGCCTTCTTCAGACGCTTGCGAAGCTCGCCGTTGTAGTTGATCAGCGCGCGCGAGATCCCATGACGAATGGCCCCGGCCTGTCCGGTCGGGCCGCCGCCGTCCACGGTGACCACGATGTCGAAGTGATCGACGGTCTCGGTCAGCGAAAGGGGCTGCTTGATGATCATCTTCAAGACTTCGTTCGGAAAGTACTCGTCGAAGCCGCGGTGATTCACCACGATCGAGCCAGTACCCTGGCGCAGGTGAACCCGCGCCGTCGACGTCTTTCTTCTTCCGGTTCCGTAGTATTCGACCAAAGCCAAAATTGCCTCCGTTACTTCACGCGGCGATCAGCGGCCGGATCGAGCTTCTCGGGCTGCTGCGCCTCGTGCGGGTGGTTCCCGCCGCGATAAACTTTCAGTTTCTTGAGCATCTTGCGCCCGAGCTTGTTCTTGGGGAGCATTCCCCATACAGCCGTCTCGATCATCTGCTCGGGCTTTTCCGCCCGCACGAATTTCGCGGCCTTTTCCTTCAGACCACCGGGATAGCCGGAATGGTGCCGGTACATCTTGTCGCCCTCTTTCGTACCGCTCAGGGCAATCTTCTCGGCGTTCAGGACGATCACATGATCTCCCGTATCGAGAAACGGCGTGTAGGTCGGCTTGGACTTACCCGTGATGATCGTGGCGATCTGCGTCGACAGGCGACCCAAAATCTGTCCCTCGGCGTCGATTACGAACCACCGGGGCTTGATGTCTCCCTCTTTCGGGAAATACGTGCGCATGACTCTCCCTGCAACCTCTATTGATGTAAAACCGCTCGATCAGGCCCACCTGCCTCCGGCCCGGATCGGACCGCGGACAAATCGTACCCATCGCGCTGGGATTCCAATGTTAGGAAGACCTGGGCCGGACGTGTTCACGGCCAGCGACTCTTCGAAACGGCTGAAAAGACACAACAAACCACTCCCTCTGGGAAGGGGGTGAAATGGTAACCACTGCGAACAAGCAGTGTCAACCGGTTCATTCCCGGTCCGCCCGAAGCGGAGCGCGGACTCTACCACAGGAGGGGTAGTCGGCACACGGTAGACAGTAATAGTAATCAGGAGGAGGGAGCCGATGCCCCCGCCCCGTCCTGTCCCACAAGCCAGGAAGGGTATGTCATCCTGTGCCGGTGAAGGACAGCTTGCCATTGTCGCCTACCACCCTGATACGCCCCTTCCCCATCGCCCCCCGGAATGGTAGAAGCATCAGCCGTGACCCGCATCGATAAGAGCCCCGGCAAGATCCGCGACATGTTCGCCGAGATTGCCCCGACCTACGACCGGGCGAACCGGCTGCTTTCACTCCGGGTCGACGTGATCTGGAGGCGGCGGGCGCTCCGGAACCTTCTTCCCGCGCCGGGACGGGTGCTGGACCTCGCTTCGGGAACCGGAGATCTTGCGCTCGAATTGTGCCGGCTCGGGCACGAGGCGGTCTCCGCTGACTTCACTCTCGAAATGATGCTCGCAGGCCGCGAGAAGGTTACGAGAAGCGGCATCCCCCAGATTACCGCGGATGCTCTCGCGCTTCCCTTCGCCGCCCGCTCGTTCGATGCCATCACCGTAGCCTTCGGCATCCGCAATTTTCAGGATCCGCTCGTGGCCCTCGAGGAGATGAAGCGCGTCATCCGGCCCGGAGGAAGGGTCATGATTCTCGAGCTCTCGAATCCCTCCGGAATCCTTGCGCGCCCTTATGCCTGGTACTTCGGCGCCATTCTGCCCCGCCTCGGCGGACTCATCAGCGGATCGCCATCCGCATACCGCTATCTGCCCACTTCCGTGGGAGACTTTCCGCAGGGCGAGAGGTTTCTAGCCGTGATGCGGGATGCCGGATTCCTGGCGGCGTCCGCGGTGAAGCTCAGCGGTGGTATCGCAACCATTTACCTGGGAGAGACTCCGTGACCGAGGCCAGATTGCTGGATGGGAAGGGAATCGCGGCCGATGTGGAGCGCGAGGTCCGGACCGAAGTGGCGCAACTCTTGGGCAAGGGAATCGTTCCCGGTCTCGTCGCGGTTCGCGTGGGAACCGATCCGGCCTCCGAGGTCTACGTTCGCAACAAGGCTCGAAAAGCGATCGAGCTCGGATTCCGTGGAACTCAGGAACATTTCCCTGGCGATATGAGCCAGCCGGAGTTGATGCGCGTGATCGAGAGGCTCAACAGCGACGATGAAGTCGATGGCATTCTGGTTCAACTCCCCCTTCCTCCACACATCGATTCCGAAGCGGTGTTGCGCTCGATCGAACCGGCGAAGGATGTCGACGGATTCCATCCTGTGAACGTCGGTCTTCTTCACCTCGGCACCGCGACGCTCGTCCCCTGCACACCGGCGGGAATCATGCGCATGCTCGAGTCAACAGGTGAATCTCTTCGCGGCATGCATGCAGTGGTCGTCGGGCGTAGCAACATCGTAGGCAAGCCGGTTGCCGCACTGCTGCTTCAGAAGGATTGCACGGTCACGATCTGTCATTCGCGAACGCGCGAGCTGCCTGCAGTGACTCGGCAGGCCGACATACTCATCGCCGCACTCGGAAGGCCGCTCTTCGTCACGGGCGACATGATCCGCGACGGAGCGATCGTGATCGACGTCGGGATCAACCGCATCGAGCCGGATTCGCCGGATGCGGCAAAGATCCGGGACGAGAACAAGTCACAACTTCTGCGTAGTGGAAAGAGCGTGCTCGCCGGCGACGTCGATTTTTCTGCTGCCTTCGAAAAGGCGTCGTGGCTGACACCGGTCCCGGGGGGAGTCGGCCCCATGACCATTGCAATGCTCATGAAGAACACGGTGACCGCCGCCCGCGAGCGTCGAGGATGATCCTGCGTGCCGGGCTCACCGGCGGAATCGCGTCAGGAAAATCGACCGTCGCAAAGACATTCGTCCGGCTCGGCGCGCACGTCATCGACGCGGATGCCGTCGTGGCGGAGCTCTACCGCCCGGGCAATCCCGGTTTCGATGCGATCGTCGAGAGCTATGGCAGGCATGTCCTGCGCCCCGACGGAGAGATCGACCGAGCGAAACTCTCGGCGATTGCGCTCGCAGATCCGGAATCCGCCTCGGAACTCAACGCGCTCATCCATCCGCTCGTAATTGCCGAAGAAGCCCGGATGATGGAGGAGGAAGCCGATGGGTCGGGCGGCGATCGGATCGTGATCGTCGAAGCTGCGCTCCTTCTCGAATCGGGAGGGCGGAACCGTTATGACCACATCATCGTCGTGGACGTCGACCCGGACACGCAATTGAAGCGGGCGATCGCGCGCGGGATGGATCGGAACGAGGCACTGCGCCGCATCGCCCGGCAGATGTCACGGGAAGACCGGCTTGCTCTTGCGGACTATGTCATCGACAACCGCGGGACGCGTGAGGAAACGGAGCGGCAAACGAGAGAGGTGTACGCGAAACTCGAGGCCCGCCTGCGCGAGGACTCCGCTTCATCCTGAGCGAGAGAATGAAATGGTTGTCATTGTCGCCGAACAATGAGCGAGCGTCAGAACTGGCCGAACGGGGAGGGTTGTAGAAACACGTCATCCTGAGCGAAGCGAAGGATCTCCTGAAGAGGATCGAGCACCGCAAGACGAGATCCTTCGCTTCGCTCAGGATGACGTGGCCTCGCTCAGCATGACACGGTGGCTCATCTCCCCTTCACCGGCGCCCGCCGTTTGATTGCTCAAAATGACACCTTGGTTCATTATTCGCCACACCACCAGCCTACGGTGCTGGAGCCGCTTCCGGGGCGGCAGCGGTCGTCGCAGTGTCCGCGGGCGTATTCGCTGGTTGCGTCGACACTCCACCCGGGGCTGCGGTGTCGGTCCCGCCCTCGTCCGGCAGAGTGACCACGACAGTGGTCGTCTGGGTCGGAACTTCCGTTCCAGGCGCAGCGGCCGGGGCGCCGTTCGTGGCACTCTCATCGCCCCCGCAACCGCAGAACATCAGGGCTGTCACGAAAAGCAGGGAGCCGAATACATGTTTCATCAGAAGACACCTCGATCAGACATTGGTCGGAAAGGCGAACAGCAACCTGGGTGCCATCCGCCTCCTGAAGGTGAGTAAATGGCCGGAAACTGGAATGCGCGGCACCGCACGGAGCATCGCGACTCGCACGGTTCATATCATCGACATCCCGGGAACTATCACGCCGACAGGATTTTCAGCGCGCCAGGGGCGAATCTGGAGCCGATGATCCTGAAGTTTCTGGAGAGGACGGGTGAGGCGGAGGGCCAGGAGGAAGGACGAACGAAAGGCCGGGGTTTTACCTTCACAAAAAAAGCCGCGCTCAGCGCGGCTTCTTCCGGTTGATCACCGACGGCATGGCTGTCGGGATAAACACTTCTGTCTCACGGGTTCTCGGCCTCGGAGTGATCTCGAGGATCTGCAGAGGAAGCATCTCCTCCGGCCCCGGGATCTTCACTGTCGAGGTCTCCTTTTCGGCAGACCCGCCTTCCCGTGTCCACTCTTCTCCGTCAAAAACCCACATGGCTCGATCCTTTCCGTCGATGCCGGCCCATACCGGCAACCTCCCTCTACTTCAAGGCATACGCCATATGGGCCAAAGAGTTGCCTGCGAATTCAAAGCGCTACAAACACGTGGCTTATGACTGCAGGAGCCGGATCGTCGGGAAGATGGAGCGCGTTTTGGGACCGGAGATTGTCACCTTTTGTAGCTACGTTGTCCAAAAAAACGGGCATCGGCGCCTACTAGTAATTCAGGTGGCGGCGCAACTCTCGATACGCACGGCCGCGATGAGAAATCGCATCCTTCTCCTCGGGCGTCATCATGGCGAAGGTGCGGTCCGAACCCGCGGGCCGGAACCAGGGATCCCACCCGAACGACTGCTCGCCTTCCGGTTTGACGAGCACCTCGCCCGAAACGGCCCCTGAGAAGAGGTGTGCCTCAGAACCGTCCCAGTAGCCTACACAGCACCGCGCGACGGCCGAACGATCATGAAGAGCGTATGCGATGGCACCGAGCGCTCCGCCGCCACCGGCTTCCAGCAGCCAGCGCACGTAGGGGCCGGGGAACTCGCCGAGTTGTGTGAACCCTAGGGAGACATCCTCGACAATCAGCCGCTGGTAACCGCGGGCGCGGGCTGTCTCGAGTTTGTGGCGTGTGATCTCTTCAACGGAGGCTGCCTGGATTTCGGGCAGAGAAATTGAAGCGCGCAGCAGAGGGACGCCGAGAATCCGCTCCGCTTCAATCGCCTTGTTCGGGTTCGAGGAAACGAGAATGAGCGACGCGCGATCGGCGCTCATCCGGGCCTCAGAGCCCCGCAGTGGGACGCCGCAGGGAGGCGAAGCTTTCCTGTATGCGCGTTCGCAAGCGGGCTGGCGCCGAGTGGGGCCCGAGCCTTCTGCTGATGAAGAGCCGGAGGCGGCGGGAAATCACAACGCGATCGTCGCAACTTCTGCAGCCCTTCAGATGCGAGTTGATGGCGGTTTTCTTCTGCTCGCCGAGCTGCCCATCCAGATAGAAGTATACGATTCGCTTTACATCGTCACAGACCATTGAGGTCTCCTCCCCGAATTAGAGCGACGACTTCAGCGATCCAAACTTTCCTATTCGAGTTGGAATTCCTCTTCCGGCTCTTCGTCTTCGATCTCGAAGTCGAACTCCTCCGTCTCGGCGGCGAAAAGCTCGCCGTCTTCGTCGGTCGTTTCGACGAGGTCCGTCTCATCAGTCCCGGCCGTCGATTTCTTCCGCGGCTTCACCTCATCCTTCCGCGAGCGCATCTTCACCGGTTCTCCGCTGCGGATGTAGCCGTACTTCTTGGCGTACTCGAGCAGTGTCCGCTCGAGCATCTTACGGCCGCGGTAGAGTCGCGACATGACCGTACCGACCGGGCAGTCGAGGATCTCGGCGATCTCCTTGTACGAGAAGCCTTCGATGTCCGCGAGCAGCACGACCATCTTGTAATCGTGAGGAAGCGAGTCGAGGGCGCGCTTGACGTCCTCGTCCATCATGTCCTGGAAGATCTCGCTCTCAGGATCCTTGATGAGGTCCGGAGCATTCTTCTGGATCACGCGCTCGTACGACTCCTCGATCTCCGAGAAATCGATCTTGTGTGGAGTGAGCTTCTTCTTCCGGTAATTGTTGATGAACGTGTTCTTCATGATCTTGAAGAGCCACGCCTTGAAGTTTGTGCCTTCTTCGAACTTGTCGTAGTACTTGTACGCCTTCAGGTACGTCTCCTGGACGAGATCCTCGGCATCCTCGGAATTCCGAGTCATCCGGTAGGCTGTGTTGTAAAGCGAGTCCACGTAAGGCATTGCAGCCTTTTCGAAGTCCCACGCCTGTTCCTGTTCGAAAACTTCAGCGCTTTTCATCTTGTCTCCGTCGGTAGAAGAACAACCCAACTGCCTATCGCGTGCTTCATGAGTCGTGCCGTCTCGTAATTAGATGCAGCAAGTCGAAATAAGTTACCGACGCGCTCGTCATCTCATCCATATTTATATGTAAGCTATATCTTTATAAGTACTTAGCGAGTTTTGGCTACCGGCCCCCGGGGCGCTTACAGTTGGCGACTCCTCGCTCTGAGCCGCTGCACTGGGGACACTTCGTCCGTTTTTGAGGAACTGCTTCAGGGGTATATACGGACGTCTGAGGGATTCAGTCTGGTGGAGCGGCTGCAAACAAACGGTGAACGGCTCGTATTCCGGACAAAGAAGAATATCAGACTTTTCTTTTTCTATCAACTTCGTCGGTCGAAGCCATGAGCTTGCCGTAGGCATCGGTAATCTCGATGAACCGCGCTGCCGCCTCCTCACGCGCAGACACGTCAGCGTTGTGAAAGCGATCGGGGTGATGGCGCGCCGCAAGCCCCCGGTAGACCGAAATCAGAACGCTTCGCGGGACTTCCCTGTCCAGGCCCAGCCGGGCCAGCAGAACCGACCGGTCGGGTCCGCTGGCTCTGGCGAACAGCGGCACGGCCCCTCCACCACGATCCGCGCTCCGTGGCCGGCCTCGCCTCGCATGGTCCTCGTACGTGAAGGGATGAGCCGCGCGAAGCCTCGACAGGACATCGCTGTGAAACCCCAAGGTGAAGGTCAGGTCCACGAGAGCGTCATACTGAGTCACGGGCAACCGAGTGCCGGTGAGAAGCGCGGCCCGCACCGCGTCCTCCAGAAGGCGTTTCCCTTCGTCAGGACCATACCGCGCGCGATGACTCTCAGCCCAGCTGGCGAGATCGATCTCCTCGACCACGGGTACCATGGCGCGGCGAGTTTCCCTGACGATGTCGAGGGCGCGCTCCCGCGAGGCTCCTCCGGCTCTGGCGACATGAAAAAGGATCGACGCCTCAATCCCCTCACGCCCGGGATTGCGCGGCGTAGACACACCGGACGTGCCTGGCCTGAGGGCCATTGCCGCCGCCACGATCAGGGCAATCACCAGCCCTCCGCCAATCATCGCAAGGCCAAGAAGAATCTCCACAGCAGGATTCTCGCACCGCCGTCACGAAAATCCATCTGCAGGTTCTTCGAACTCATGTACTCTCGGCCTGATGACCGAGCAGGACGATGAGATCGCCCCGGACCTGATCGAGCGCCTCCGCGCCCGCTTTTCGGGCCACGCCGCACTGCAACGACTCGCGTTTGAGCTCGAGGACCTGTCGATGGACCGATGCGTGATGTCGCTTCGGTTCAGCGCCGACATCGACAGCGGTGCGGGCAACATCCACGGTGGGATCCTTGCCAGCCTGGCGGACACCGCAATCGCCTGTGCTCTGTCGACGAGCTTTGACGGCAAGATGGGATTTGCGACCTCGAACCTCAACATCCACTACCTGAGACGAGCGCGCTCGAATGTGACCGCTTCGGCTGTGATCATCAAGAAAGGCTCGAAAGTCTGCGTAGGGCAGGCGGACATCCGGGACGTCGATCAGAAACTCGTCGCCACCGTCACGGCCGACTTCGTCCTGACGACTTCGCGGTTGAGTCCGCGCGAAGCCGAACAGGACTAGGTCACGCCTGGACCGTGGTGCTCGTCCTGACGATCCCCAGGATCGTCTCGACCCGGGCCAGCTTCTCCTCGAGCAGAGGCTCCTGGATCACCGGCACCGAGGCGGAAACATCGATCTCCTCTTCGACGCTGATCCAGCTTCTGCATCCGGCGTAAAGCGGCAGGTTCTTCACTGTGACTGTCCGAGGCAGGGAGAACGCTCGAACCCCGATTACGTGCACCGCCTGATCCGGGCGGAAGCGGAATCTCTCTTCGAATGTCTCACCGGTGAAAATGACCTGGTCACCAAGCTTCCGCAGCAGCTCCAGGTCGGTCACACGCCAGACTCCCGCGAGCTCGCACCAGGTGTCGATGCCGACTTCGTCAGGCTCGGCTCCCGGCCGGTCCGTGGACATGAAGTGATGCAGGTACTCTTTACGGAACTGCTTTTCCTTCTGATGCAGATACGTGGGGAACAGGTAGAACCGGTCTGCCTCGACACCGAATGCAGGATCTGCAATGCCTCCCTTCCGCACCAGGATGGTCTGATCGCCGCTGCGGAGAGCCGAGATGACTGCAGCCCATTCTTTCAGGGCCGTGTGGTTCGGTAGTTTCAGCATGTTCGTCCGTCTCCGATTCGAGCCGTGATTCGAAAATGGTCAGGCGCCGGTAGCCGCGAGTCAGCGGAACCCGAATTGGCTATGCATATAAACTACAGGCTACTGGCTACTCTGTAGAATACCTGCATGTCAGGACAATTTTCCGTACACATCGAGGCGCGATTCGAAGCAGCGCACAATCTGAGAAGTTATCGGGGGGTGAGCGAGCCCCTGCACGGCCACTCCTACAAAGTGGTCGCCGAGCTTGCGGGACGATCGGGTGAGCTCGACGAGGACGCGATCGCGGTGGACTTCGTCAGCTCGAAGCGTGCGCTCGAGCGACTCGCGAAGAGGCTCGATTACGGCTACATCAACGAAGTCGAACCGTTCACGACGATCAACCCCTCCGCGGAGAACATTGCCGCGTGGTTTCATCGCGAGCTGACCTCTGCGCTGGCAGGTGAAGATGCCGTCGTTCGAAGCATCACCCTCTGGGAAGGACCGCTGAACTTCGTGACGTTCGTCCCTGAGAGAACGGACGAATCTCGAGGCGGATGAAGTCCGACTTCGGACCACGGCCTGCTCCCTCATGTAGAATTCGCCGCGATGCCCTTGCCGAAGAGTCTTCTCTGCGTCAGCTGCAAGCACACATACCCCGAAGGGTGGAAGCGCTGCCCGTATTGCGGATACGACGAGAAAATCGCGAAGCGAGAGGCTGAGGCGGCTCGCGCAGCGCGCCAGCTCGAGCGTGAGAAAGCTCCTTCACGGGGCGGCAGACCTGGACAGCGCCGGCGCTCTGACGCCCCGCCAGCACGCCGCCAGAGCGATGGAGCGGGGGCAAACGTACGCGGGGGCAGC
>JBGTDX010000157.1:0-8460 GCA_041748075.1 Thermoanaerobaculia bacterium | reverse complement strand
GTGCCCCGGCGCTTCCGCGCCTACGTTGTCGCGAGCGCGGACGCGGTTCGCGTGCGATGGAGCGGGTCGCGTCCGCAGGCAAGTTATATGATCATCTTCCAGCAGAAAGTAAGCTGCGGACCGATGATAGCTTTATACCGTCCGAAGTTAGCCGGAGAACTCGGAGCCGGGTCTCTCCTGGCCTACCTGAGTCTTCTTGTCAGAGGCTATCTTTCCATTCGTGCTCTGTTGCATCCGCGTCGGGTTGTGCAACTGATCGAGACTAGGGAGAAGAGTTACCCGAGGCACCCGGTCGCGGTACAGCCGGGCCGGGAACTGTGGCGCGATGTGATCAAGGCTCTAGGAGAATCTGGCTATATAAGCATCTGGGGTTGCCTGCGACTCTCCGTTTGGGGGTTCGACTTCTTCCCCAGGAAAGCCGACGCGGTCATCGAGATCCGCGATCAGGATGGCAATCGCAGCCGCCTGCCTGCAATTGACCTTGAAGAGGCGCCGGCCCGTTCACCAGGCATGTCGTCAGACGACGTCGGAAGTCGTTCAGGCGACCGCATCTTCGCCATTCGTTTCCGAGGGGCTTATCCATCCGGAGCAGCAGGGAATGAATTTGCTCGCGAGATGGAGCAGTTTGTGCGGTCTACGCTCGAGGAGACGTGTGCGAACGCTGTCATGCTGGACCTTACTGAGCTGGAATATGAGTGGGGCGACGCGATCGCCGGACTGGCGCTCCCGTTTCTCGAACGTGAGCCTGGAGTGATCCCAGTTGCTATCGTGGCGTGCCCGCCAACGGCGGTTGCGTTGCAGCCCTTGCTCGCACCAGATTGGGCGATGGGATTGGCCGGCTTCATAATGTTCGACAAACATCTAGAAGCGATCGCGTACCTGGAAGACGCCGTTCGAGGCATGAACCGGTGAAGGAACAGACATTTGGTAACACTCGTCGATGGCACCGCCGCCGATGACGCCGTGGCGATTCTCCTCGGCGTCTAACTCGACGGTTGCACCGGACGCGGGCTCGTTCGGGCTACTATTACTTGCACGTTCTGCGCGTCGCCCGCGCCGGTGAACCGCAGATCTGTTAGGCGGGCAGGAGGTCGACATGTCTGAGATGACGTTGGGGCTGTCATCTGCGAGCTATGCGGAATCAGCACCCGACCGGAAAGCGCATTTCTTCGATGTCTCGGTCCTGAAGTTGGTGGTCATGTCGGCCGTCACCTTCAATCTTTACCAGATCTATTGGTTCTACATGAACTGGAAGATCGCGAAAGAACGCGGCGAAGATGTGATACCGGTGCTTCGAGCGATCTTTGCTGTGCTCTTCGCATTTCCTCTCTTCAAAGAGGTTCGAGTCGTCGGTCGTGCCGCCGGTGTGGAAGCAGCTCAGAGCGCGGGGGCGCTCGCCTTCCTGTTTTTTGTCCTTCAAGCGCTTTGGCAACTCCCGGACCCGTTCTGGCTGCTCGGATTCCTGACGGTCATTCCGCTTGCATTTGTTCAGCACGATATAGCGAAGGTGCATCGGGCTCTAGGCCTCGATCCTGACTCGAACAGTCGTTTCACGTGGCTGAACATTCTGGCCGTCGTCTTCGGAGGCCTCTGGTTGCTGCTCGCGGTCATCGGCGCTTTCATGGCGCCAGAAGCCGGCTAACTCAACGGCGCGGCTTGTCTACATCGCAGATGGATTTGAATCACGCGAGGAACTCCTGCAGCAGCTTGGAAAGCACAGGACGGGCAAGGTCTGCCTCTACATCAAAAGGCTTTCAGACATAGAGGTCGGAGTGCTTGAGAAACTCGTCAAAGCGTCAGTGGCAGAAGTGCGAAAACGATACCCGTCGTGAGAGCGACGCCTGAGTTCAACTTTGAACCGCAACACTGACGTGGCGCGATGATGTGTCTCCGGCTCTATACTATTCGGCGTGCGTTTCGAAGCCGCTGAGCTTCAGAACGTTAGCCGCCGAGATACACAGATGATTACGGGACTCCACCACGTGCAACTAGCGATGCCGCGCGGCCGAGAAGATGAGGCCCGCGTGTTCTATCGCGATGTCCTCGGCATGGCAGAACAACCGAAGCCGGAAAACCTCGCGGGGAGGGGTGGCGTGTGGTTCAGCTGCGGAGAAGCGCAGGTTCACCTTGGCGTCGAAGATGACTTCAGGCCGGCAAAGAAGGCACACCCGGCGCTGCTCGTCTTCAATCTTCAGAGTCTGATTGACCGGTGTACAGCTGCGGGGTTTGCAGTCAGCACCGACGAGCCGCTGCCGGGATATCAGCGCGCGTACATTGCGGATCCTTTCGGCAACCGCATCGAACTACTGGAACCAGTGGCCGACGGTTGAATGAGCCGCTGCACGGGACGGCAAGGGACTACAGTGACGGGATGGAGTTCTTGCGCGGCTTCTGGGATGCAGCAGCGGAAGTGGACTCGGCGGCCCGGGAGCTCGACGAAGGCAACCGGTTCCCTCTCTGTCGACGCGATGCACTGACGGCACTGTTCCGCGGCGGCGGTCTTGGTGACGTGCGCTGCGACCCGATCGAGATCCCCACGGTGTTCGCCAGCTTCGATGATTACTGGCGCCCCCTCCTTGGAGGAACGGGTCCCGCTCCATCGTACGTCGCATCGCTTGACGCCGATCGCCGTGCACTTTTGGCACGGACGCTTGAGGGCACGTTGCGGCGAGCACCAGACGGAACGATCGCCCTCACCGCTAGAGCGTGGGCGGTTCGTGGAACGGTGAACTGATGACTGCACTGCCTAACAACAGCATGCAGCAGCGGACGGCGCTGCGCGCCGCCGCTGATGCGGAGCGTTAGGCAGACATTTTCAGCCACTACACTCTGGATTGTCTGATCCAGCGAAGTTGCTATGTCTCCAGCTCTATACTATTGGGCGTGCGGTTCGCGCCGGTGAACCGCAGGAACGTTAGCCGGACGGCGAAACACAGGAGGCAATTATGACTAAACAGAGGGCGGGTGTCTGGTTGTTTGCCGCTACCAGCATCATTTCCTTCATCGCCGCCCTCATTCCCGTTCTCAAAGGTGAGGGACCGAATGCTGTGTTTCTCGGGTCCGGCACTGTGTTCCTGGTGATCGCCATCGCGAGCGCCAGAAGGGCCCGTACCGGAGGCAACGGCCCACCGGCCAGCTAACAACCAAAGCGCTCGGTAGACCTCAGGACCAGTCGAATCGAACGGAGAAACGATGTTCGTACCTGTGTGGTTGCTCGTGGTCGCCGTCCTCTTGCTCACCGGTCTCGCCACGTGGACATTCTTGCTAGCCACGGGTCGCAATCCGCTCCCTTTTCCGGACTCAGGATCTCGCATTTTTTCAGCGGCGTCGCCTGAGGCTAAAGACGCCGTGGTTGCCCTTCTGCGGGAGCATGGCCTTCGTGAGCGCTTCCAGTTCAACACAGGCGGCGTTCTTCGATCGATCATGTGGGACGGCACCATCATCAATCACCCGTCTCCCGAAGTCATGGAAAAGCTGGCTCTCCCTCTGCCAGCATCGGTATTGTCGCGAGTGATCCAGAGAGAAGCGCCAAACGCGCGGCAGCGTTTCTCGAATCCCGCGGATTTCAGTGCAAGGTCGTTTTGGACGCCGAGCCAGAGCTTCCGATTGCATTTGTCGTCACCGACGCAATGTCCGGCACGGTGCTCAATTTTCGCAAGCACGTGATTCACTTGCCTCGACCCCACGGGCACCAACGCGCGCACTCTGAGGCCTGACTCAACGCTGCACCGGACGCCGAGCGCGTCGTGATGTCCCGTCTGCGGTCCTCTTTTCGCCCCGTTTGACTCATCCGACCTGACGACGGAGTTCACCTCGCGGACGCTATACTCTGCGTGTGCGGTTCGTGCCGGTGGCAGGAACGTTCGGCTGCTCAGCGCGGCCGCTCTGAATCCACCCCTGAATCAGGAGGCCGAATAGTGAGATCACGAGCTTCCCGATGGATGCGGCGAATCGCACTCAGCGTGGGCGTCCTGCTCGTCGCCATCCCGATCGTGGGGATCGTCTACGAAACCGGCGCCGGATGGCTCGCGAACCGTCGAATATCCCCACCGGGTGAGCTGGTGGACATCGGTGGCTACCGTCTGCACTGGCAGTGCGTTGGAGAAGGCAGCCCTACCGTTGTCCTGGAGTCTGGAGCTGGCCCGTGGGGCTCACTGTCATGGCGCCCGATCCAGGCGCAACTTGCCCGCACCACGCGCGTGTGCTCGTACGATCGCGCGGGTATCCTCTGGAGCGAGCGCGGCCCCCGCCCTCGGTCGGGCGCTCAGGCGGTTTCCGAACTGGCGATCCTCCTGGAGAAGACCGGCACCCCGGGTCCTGTGATCCTCGTCGGCCACTCTCTTGGCGGGCAGCATGCCGTACAGTTCGCCCTTACGAATCCCGATCGGGTGGCCGGGCTCGTGCTGGTTGACGCCTCTCATCCTGCAACGCTCGACCACCTGCCGGAAGAGATCCGTACCGCATTCGTTCCGCCCTCCTTCGTACGCAATATCGGACGGGTGATGAGCACGATCGGGGTGCAGCGACTCATCGGTGGCGACGTCCCCGTGCCCAGCAGTTTTTCCGCACACGAGCGTGAGGCACTCAGGGCATTTCTTCCTCGCTCCACCAGAACGAACATGGACGAGATCGAGGAAGCCGTTCTGACAAACGGCTTTGCTGTACAGGCTGCCAGCCTCGGTGACCTCCCGGTCTATCTCCTGAGTGCGGGCAGGTTCGGACCCGGTGAGCCGCCGAATTGGCGGCCCGAGTGGTCGCGGGAGTACATGCGTGTCTGGGGGGAGATGCAGGACAGCCTGGCGGCGCTCTCGACGAACAGCCGGCACGAGGTCGTGGAGGACAGCGACCACTTCATTCACTGGTCTGCACCCGACAAGGTGATCGAGGCCATACGCGTCGTGATCAGCGAGGCACGAAGCAGTGGCACGTAGGAGCCGGACTGGTTGGGCTTCCTGGTAACGTCGCACGTCCCCACCCGTCCAAGTTCCTGAGGTGACGTATGCGTACCAGATCAACGGTCCTTTTTGTCCTCCTGGCGTCTTCACTCTTCCTGATGGGGATGTCCGTTCCGCCTTCGCTCCTTCGGAGCAACGCGCCGGCTCTCGAGATCCGAACCACCATTCGGCCCGTTACCGAAGATCCTATCCATCTGCTCGCCCGTCCGGTTCCTGGGACGTACCGATGTAAAACTGTCGTGTTCGCGGAGCCGGGAAGCCGGAAGGTCTTCGGGCCTCCGGATATCGTCATAACTCCCGGCGAGACGGGTGAAACGATGACGACGTTCGGCCCTCTCACGGTGATGTTCGGTGCGCGTATCATCGACAGGCATCGAGCCGAGACGATTGTGACCGTCACGCGCGACGGTGTAATCGTGAGCCGCCAGAGATCGGAAGCATGGCTGCCGACGTATACGGAGGCGGTCGTACCGGCGAGGTAGGCGGCTAACCAGAGGTTGAATCGGACACGAACCGCGCGTTGCTGTGTCCAGACCGCCAGGCGTATCTCGATGGCAAGGATCCGTTCATCCGCCAAGTCGAGGCTAAGGTTCGAACGTTTCGGGCTTCGGTCGCCGTCCATGCGAGAGCGCGCGAAGGCGCGCTCAACAACGTGGCCCCGGGCTCTGCCCGGGGTAGGCGCTGGAAAGAGAGAAACGCGGCCGCGAAGGCGGTCGCTCCAGATTTAAAAGGAAACAAATGCCCTGGAGCGGCCGCCTTCGCGGCCGCGCGAGATTTCCGCGCAAACGAAATCCCCGGGCAGAGCCCGGGGCTAGACTGTATGGCGCGCCTGCGCGCGCGGTGTGAAAACTACGTCTGGTCAAGACCGCTTCGCGCGCGACGCTCAGACTGGGATGTCGTGCCCCAGTTTGCGCACTGGACACCAACCCGCCGGCAACCACTCCGCGACCGCTATACTTCAATTCGTGCGGTTCGCGCCGGTGAACCGCCGGAACCTCAGGTGGCTGGATCCGGTGACTTTGATCGATTTCACCGCATTGAAACAGGTGCTGCCACAGATCCGCGGCTACGAGCCTGAGGAGGTGGCGATCGGCCGATCCACGTCCATGGTTTACCGGCTCGTCTCTCCCGAAATGCCGACATTGTTTTTGAAGGCGGCTGCCGGCGTCGATACATCAGAACTGAAAGCCGAGCACGATCGCCTTCGCTGGATTGCAGGGAGAGCTCCGGTTCCCTCGGTGCTTGGGTTTTCCGTCGATACAGACTGTTCATATCTGCTGATCGAGGGCTTGCCTGGGATGAACGCGGCCGAGGTGCCAGCACGTTTCCGGCGGCAGGTAACAATCCAGTTCGCGCTCGAGTTGCGTAAGCTGCATTCGATCGACCCCGGCGAATGCCCATTCGACCAAACGCTCGAGCAGGTGCTTCGGGCTGCGCGTGCTCGAGCGCTGGCCGGCCGCGTCGATGAATCTGACTTTGATGTCGAGCGGCTCGGCTGTTCCGCAATTGAGCTATTGGGCCAGCTGGACCGGAAGCGGCCCGTATCCGAGGATATCGTGGTAACACATGGTGATGCGTGCCTGCCGAACGTGATCTTTGACGAAGGGACGTTCCGCGGTTTCGTAGATTGCAGCAGGTGCGGGCGAGCGGATCGATACCAGGACCTCGCGCTTGCTGCACGAAGCATCAAAAGCAACTTCGGAGGTCAGTTTGCCGACGAATTCTTTGATGCCTACGGAATCGATGATGTCGATGCCGAGAAGGTTTCGTACTATCAATTGGTGGACGAGTTCTTCTGAGAAATTAGCCGCCTTCCACCTCTATACTACTCGCCGTGCGGTTCGTGCCGGTGAGCCGCAGGAACATTGGGCGGCCGGCTGACGCAAGTTGACGTGCCGCCGCGCTGTCGAAGTCCACAACCATAAAAACCGAGTCGAGGTTGAACCGCATGAAGACATGGCTCACGTTTTTTCTGCTTCTCGTAACGCCGCTGATCTCGCTCGCCACCCCACCGCCAGACGACCTCGCCAGGGCGAGAGCGGAGATCATGCCGCTCTTCGAGGCGATGCAGGAGGCCGCGAATGAGCACGACGCCGAGAAGCACATCTCGTACTACGCGCGTGACCCGAACCTGATGTTCGTGATCAACGACCAGCCGATCGTCGGTTGGGACGCTCTGCTCGACCAGCAGCGGCAGTGGTGGCAGGGCGGAAAGACGGACGTCGTCTATACGGTGGTCGGGGAGCCGGAGTTCCGCATGCCGGCGCCGGGGCTCGTGATGGTCACGTACTTCCTGACGTCACGCCGCACTCTGCCGGACGGCACGATGCGGAACACACGCTTCGGGATTTCCGCGCTGTGGCAGTGGCGGGCGGAAGAGTGGAAGATCATCTACGCGCACGAGTCGACGGTGAACCAGGACGCGATCGAACACGGAGAGGAGTCAACCAACATGAAAGATGAGAGCCGCCTGCACCATGCCATCGACTACATCGAGTTCGGCGTAACCAACATGGCCGAGTCAAAGCGCTTCTATGCTGCGGCGTTTGACTGGGGGTTCAACGACTACGGACCCACTTACGCCGGCATCCAGAGACAGGGAGAGGATGGAGAGGCCGGAGGATTCCGGCTGGAACCAGACGTCTCGCCGGGTGGTCCGCTGGTCATCCTGTACTCCAACGATCTCGAACGGAGCCTCGCTGCGGTTCGTGAAGCTGGTGGCGAGATTACGCAGGAGCCGTTTGAGTTCCCTGGTGGCCGGCGGTTCCACTTCAAAGACCCGAGCGGCAACGAACTCGCGGTATGGTCTGACAAGTGACCAGAACCCGGAGAGCGAAGAAGGGATTCGTCTCAGAGCCTGGCCGGTGCGATCAACCACCAATGCTGATGTGATATGTAGTCCGGCGCCTCAGCCCTTCAAACATCAGCGGCCGACGCCACGAGCGTGCAGTATCATGGCTTCTTACTCGAATGTCGCCGCAGCGAAACGCGATCAGCCTCCAGGGCCGAATCGGACCCGGAACCCGTGACCGATGGTCCCTGAGCGAGCAGTATCCAGGCCGGGATCCGCCGCATCCGGAAGTTTCCCATACGACATATCTTCCGTCTCGGGATGGCTGCGTGCTCGAAGGGAGGCTCGATGGATGAGCACCAGCGGCGGGTCGAGGAGATCTTCCGAGCCGCGTGCGAGGTAGCGGCTGAAAAGCGCGGCAGCTGGCTCGAAGCTGCGTGCGGTGGCGACTCTTCGCTTCGTCGGGAGGTCGAGTCGATGCTCGCTTCCGAAACCCCGACCCTGATCGGGGGCGATGCGGCGACCGTCGCGGAGGGACTTGCGCCCCGCGCTGTCCTCTCTCACTACCGCCTCGTCCGTCGGTTGGGCGCCGGAGGCATGGGAGAAGTCTGGCTCGCGAACGACGAAAAGCTCGGCCGCCAGGTGGCGCTCAAGTTCCCCTCGATCGCCCTGATGGCACAGCCGTCGACGCGCCACCGCCTGCTGCGCGAGGCG
>JBGTDX010000156.1:0-4491 GCA_041748075.1 Thermoanaerobaculia bacterium | reverse complement strand
AAGCGCCGGGGCACGAGCGGGCCGCGTCGGGTGCTGCGCGGAGTTGGGCAGCGCCGCGGCCACTTGCCATTGGTAGCAGGCCGTCACCGCGATGGAGCGGTGCCATTGAATCTGACGGAAACTCTCCGGATGAAGGATGGAGGTCAATGTCGAGATCTGGTCAGTAGAGATGACTTCGCTGGACCATTCAACGCGTGACATCTTCGCAACTGGCACATCGCTAAACCATGGAAACTCGTCGAACGACACGAAGAACTCGCGCTCGCCCAGCATTAACCAGAAACCATGTAGCGATATATTCGTTACATCAGCTCGGGAAGTGCCTGCGCCCACGCTGCTTCGACTTCATCGCGTCTCCGCTCGAGGCGTTACTTCAGCCAGTCGACCAGATACCAGACCATATCCGATTGGGCCGCGGCACGCGATCGGATGAGAAACTGCTTCCCGTCTTTCGTTACGTCGTAGGATGTGTTGAAACGATGGATCGGTGCGCTGAAAAGTATATCGGTCTTCCCGAGCCGGTAAGTATCGCCGGTGGGTACCAATTCCACGGCAACGATGCGGCTCCATGGATCGATGTAATACACCTCGGCGCCATCGCCGCGCCATCGAGCGTCCTCGCCACCGCCGCTCGATACCTGCAGGCGCGATCCGGTGCCATCCGCCCGCTGAAGATAAACCTCACCCGTCGTTTGCACCAAATCGTAGAGGATCCATTCTCCTCCGGGAGAAAACCGTGCTCTCACCACTCCGGGAGGAAATCCGGGAACTTGCTTCACCGTACGGCTGCGCAGGTCCATCATCGCCAGACGGCCGCCGCTCGTCCCCGTGTGGACGCTGCAGAGAAGCCGCGTGCCGTGGATATCCCACACCAGCTCATTTGCCGGCGAAGACAGCAGGGGCTCGGGGTCACCCATGCCGTCGGCGCGGGCGATGAGTACGTCGGAGTGCCACGAGGTTCCGACCAATCTCGATTCGTTGAATGCGATTTGCGATGCATCATCATTCCATATCGGGAAAAAGCCCTTTCCGGCAATCCGCGTTTGCGTTTCCCGCAGCAGATCGAAGATGATCACTGAGGGCCCATCATCAGAATCGCGGGCTGCGGCGAGGTAACGCCCGTCGTCCGAAAGAGCCGGCTCTACCCAGTAGTCAACCGTGCCTACAGCGCCCACGACACGACCGTTTCGATCAAACCATTGGAGGCGTCTCTTCAGGCTAAAGAAGGACTCTTTCACGACCACATCCCCTTTCGCCGATACGGAAAGCGCTTCCGGCTCGGCCGGGAGGTCAACAGTCCGCAACGTACCGCTGATCTCGCCGCGCGCAGCATCGAATGGATAGATCGACACGCGGCGGCCGCTCGCTACGACGAGCGAGCTCTCGGTGACGGCGAATGTACCCGACGTCGCCGGCAGAACGAGCTTCTTGTCCGGCCGGTCGAGCCGCGCGTAGTAGATCCCTTCACGCGCTTTTGCAGAGCCCTCCATCGCGACCCGCATCAGAAACGCATCTCCAGAGATGAACTGTGGAGAGCTATGACGCCTTTCCGAAGATGTGATTTTCGTAGCCGGCTCGGGGACTCCACCTCCTGCGCTGACTCGCATCAGCGTTCGATCCGCCTGGTGCGAGAAAAGAATGGTGCCGCTCTCACTCCAAGCGGGAGCGTCATCCATCCACGTCACGTTGCACAGCAGTCTGGACGATCCCCCATCGGCTCGAATGATGCGGAGAGTCGTAAAACTGGAGACGTAACCAAGACTGATGCCGTCCGGTGACCAGAAGGGAAAGGCCGCCTCCTCCGTTCCCTCGAGGATCGTCTCCGCTCCAGTCTGGAGATCGCGTACTGCGAGGTGCGCTCGTCCGTCGTCACCACTGACGACATACGCGAGTCTCGTTCCGTCCGGACTGAGGGCCGGCTTGTTGATCCTTCCAGTCGTATCCGGAGCCAGATTGGCCAGAGGAACGGCGAGTGCGAGCGGAGCTCCCGGGCGACGCGTGACGCGCTGCGCTGCGACGAACGCACCTAGTGCGCCGAGGACTGCACCAAGGAAAAGGGCGGTGACGGCGGCGAGACGGATTGCGCGAGAACGCGGAGCTGCAGGTTTGTCGCCTTCCACGATCCAGCGCAATTGCACAGCGATGTCGTAAACGCACTGCCACCGCTCCTCCGGTTTCTTTTTCAGGCATTTTGCGATTACCCGGCTCAATACGGCGGGAATCCCGGGGCGCAATTCGTCCATCGGTTTTGGCTCGCTGGAGACGATCGCTCCGATCACGTCATACTTGCCGGTCCCGCTGAAGGCGCGCTGCCCGGTGACTAACTCGTAGAGCATGAGACCGAGCGCAAAGATGTCGCTGCGCTCGTCAGCTGGACTGCCCGCGAGAGTCTCCGGCGCCATGTAATTGATGGTGCCCACGATCGTCCCTTTCTCGGTGAGCGGCTGATCGACGGTGACTTCGGAAGCCGTGGGAAGTCGTCGGGGATCGATCGCCGGTCGGGCTAGACCGAAGTCGAGCAGCTTGACGCCTTCTTTCGTGATCATCACGTTCGAGGGCTTGAGATCGCGATGCACGATTCCCTCGCGGTGAGCCCCGTGCAGCGCTTCGGCGATCTCGATCCCGTACCGAAGTGCCTCCTCGAGGGGCGGAGGTCCGTCCGCGATTCGGTCCGCCAGTGTCTGGCCTTCGCAATACTCCATGACCAGATAGGCGATGCCGTTTTCCGATCCGATGTCATGCAGCGCGCAGATGTGAGGATGATTGAGCGCGGAGATCGTCCGGGCCTCACGTTCGAATCGTTTCGTCAGGCGTGAGTCCTGGGCGAACTGGCCGGTGAGGATCTTGATCGCCACGGAGCGTCCCAGACGCGTGTCACGCGCGCGATAGACCTCACCCATTCCGCCGGCTCCAATGGGAGCGACGATCTCGTAGTGTCCCAGCCGAGTTCCCGCCTTCAGTTTCATGGCAGCCGCATGGCAAAATGAGAGTTCAGAGGCTCGTTGAAATGATACCCCGTGCCTACTCACAATGTCCGTCACGTTCCGTCCGAAGCGGGGCGCCAGCAAGGCTGTCGCCCGCGTTCCAGTTTTGATTTTCCTTTGATCCAGCTGCCGCTTTCACGTACGAAGCGCATCCGCTCAGAGAAACGAACCCCAGAAAGAACGCTACCGCCAGGAAGGTTGCGCGAGTCCGAAACACCGGACTGTCAGACATCATGGCTGCTCTCCATTTTCATCGGTCTATCGCAGCCTGACGTGCGGGCGCCGAGCCGCGGCGCTCGCTACGCCGGTTCGACGACGCCAGAGACTCACTCGTTCAGGCCTACGCGCGCACTGACTAACGCGGGGTGTCAATCCGCCCCTCGAATGCCCGCCTCAGGACGCCTGCTTCCCGCCCAACAGCCGTACGAACCGGGGATGGCTTCGCAGCGAAGCGAACTGCGGGTCCACGCGCAGCGAGCCGCGAGAGACGAGGGACGGAACGGACAGCAGAAGCTCCAACCGATCGATCGCGGCGTCGGCTTCGCCGACCATCGTGTAGATTAGAGCCAGCATCTCCAACGGCCTATCACCAAAGTTCCCGGACTTGCTCAGCGGCAACAGATCCACCGCGGTCTGGCCGTGGTGGATGGCTTCTGCTTTGCGGCCGAGGCCCGCGTACGCCAGCCCAAGCTGACTGTGCAGTAGGGGGACGTAGATCCACGGAGGAACGGCGCCCCGCAGAGCCTCAGCCAGCAGCGAGTCCGCGACGACGCGCGCCGAGTCATAATGCGCTCGAGCCATCTGACCGAGGCCCCGGTGGCGGAGCAAGGCGGCCTTCCCCAGGTAGAACGTCGCGGCATTGGTAAAAAGAGGGAAACTGGAGGGGCGCGGAAACCGAGCCATCGCTGATGGGTACTCGTCGTCGAAGAGGAAGGACAGTGCAGTAACAGTAAGCAAAGGTCGGAGTATCGCTGCCGTGGCGACGTTGTCCTCGCCGAATCTCCCGACCGCGTCGCGAAGGACCGCCCGGGCGTTCTCCGTAGTGCCCCCGGCTAACACCCTGCAGAACGCCTTCATGTCGTACAGATGGAGCCCGTCAGGCTGGAGGGCGATGGCACGATCGAGTAGCGCATCAACTTCCGCATACCGTCTCAAGCGAGCCATGAGAAAGCCCAGATCTACGATTTTCTCTCCATTGTTTGGATCCAGTTCTATGGCTCTCTCTGTGCTGGCCACCGCCCTGTCCCATTGAGACCGCTCTCCGTGAAGGAAGCCCATGAACAAATGGAAGTCACTATTGTTGGGCTGGAGGCTCAACGCGGCGGAGTAGTGCTCCAAGGCGCGATCCACATCGAGCTGGAGGACATGCCCAGCACCATCCCGGTCTGGGTCAGCTTCGCGAGCGTCTGCTCACCCACCGCTTCCACTGCCCTTGCGATCCCGAAATCCGCCACGCGCGCGTGGCCTGCAGCGAGGAGAATGTTCTCAGGCTTGATGTCGCGATGCA
>JBGTDX010000155.1:0-16986 GCA_041748075.1 Thermoanaerobaculia bacterium | reverse complement strand
ACCGCGCCCGCGTCATCGAGCAGCGGAATGCCTTCGTCAACTATCACGGAACGCTCCTGGCGGGACGGCTGCACCTGCTGCTCGGTCTTTACAACAGCGACATCAAAATCATAGACACCAACCTGAACGCCGCGACACCGATTCCAAACACTGTCGCTGACAGCGACGAGCTTCTTCCCCAGGCCGGCTTCGTCTACGAAATCAACCGCAGCGCGGGCGTTTACGTGAACTACTCGGAGTCGCAGCTTCCCGACCTCAACAATCCCGACTTCAGCGTTGCGCCGCCCGTTCGTCTCGGGGAGCAGTGGGAAGTCGGTACGAAGCTCAACCTGTTCGGCGGAAAGATCGACGGCAACATCGGAGCGTTCTGGATCGACGAGGAACTGTTCGGCGAAACGACTCGCAGTGCCGAGGCGAAGGGGTTTGAAATGGACGCATCCATTCGTCCTGCGCCGAACGTGAATATGGTTCTCAGCTACGCGTATGCCGACACGAAGGTCACCGCAAGCTCGAATGCGAGCCAGATCGGCGACCCGCTCGTCGATGAGATTCCGCACAAGGCCGCACTCTGGGCCAGGTACGAAATGCCGCGGCTCGCGCAGGGTCTGTCCATCGGGGGAGCCGTGGTGTATACCGGTGAGCGTGTTCGCCCGACCGCAGCAGCGTCGCAGATCGCGAAGAAGCTCAATGGCCGCGTGCTGCGTTACGAGCCGGAGACCCGCGTCGATCTTTTCGCGAACTATCATTTTCCGACGCGAGGCGGAACGTATGAGCTTGCGCTGAATTTGAGGAATCTGACGCGCGAGGCCAACATCAGCAACACGGTTCCGCGTGTTCCGCTTCAGGGTGGGGTCAAGGCGGACGGCAGTCCGTACGTATTCGACGGAGACCGCGAGATCATGCTCGGGGTGACGTTCACCCGCTGAGGCCTTCGCGATAGGAAGCCCTGTCGTCAACTCCTTCCCCTCTCCCCCTTCACACGGGGAGAGGGAAAACGAAACCGGCCGGCCGCTCCGGAAGCCCTCGTCAGGGCGTCAGATCGAGCGCCGGCACGATGCGGGTGAACGGAATCTGCGCTGCCTCGTTCAACTCTCGGACCAGCCCCTCATCGCTCGCCTCGAACAGGCACATGCAGCGTTCCTCCCCGGGAACGAACGTGGTCCGGATGTACTTTACGTTCTTTCCGCCGGCGGTGAACTGCTCGCCTGTCCTGATCGCCGCCTGCTGCGCGGCAGCCAGCTGCTCCATCGTGATGCCGGGAAGCTCTCGTTCCACCATGTAGACACTCATTGCAATCCTCCTCGAAAGTTATGACCGGGGCGGCCACCGTCCCGGCTTTCCGACAAGCTACCCGTTCCCCTAAAACCTGTGGCGAAAGAACGGCGAAAGTCTGGCGAAACTCGCCCGGGCCGCTCCTCCCAGTGCGGTCAGGCTGCGGCGGTTACAATGAAGCAACCGCCCGCGCTCCCTTCGAGAGCCGCTCGACAGGCGATGGCACGATGGCTCCAGCAGACTTTCAGGCCCAATCGTTCGGCCGCTTCACTCTCGACGTGAGGCGCGGCTGTCTCCTGCGCGATGACCAGGAGGTCGGGCTGCGCCCGAAGTCATTCGAGGTCCTTTGCTATCTGGTCGAGAACCGAGGACGCCTGATCAGCAAACGCGAGCTGATGGATGCGATCTGGATTGATACGTTCGTCACGGAAGATTCGCTGGTGCAGTGCCTGATCGACGTGCGGCGGGCGCTGGGAGACTCTTCACGCCGGCTGATCAGAACCGTACCTCGTCGCGGCTATCTCTTCTCTGCCGAAGACGCCGAGCCGCCGGTCCGGCCGAACCGGTCTCATCGCTCGAACAATCTTCCCCCCTCCATGACGTCATTGATCGGCCGCGATGCCGAGCGGGCAACCATCGGATCGCTGCTGACGGCAGGCGAGGTTCGCCTGCTCGTTCTGACAGGTCCGAGCGGGACGGGAAAGACACGCCTCGCCGTCGAGGTTGCACGCGACCTTCTCGAGCGGTTCGACGATGGCGTCTGGTTCGTGCCGCTCGGCGCGATTTCTGATCCCGGCCTGCTCCCGCAGGCGATGGCCGAAGCGCTCGGAGTGAAGGAATCGCCCGGCGCGCCGCTGATCGAGCTGCTCGAGGAACACCTGCGCCACAGGCACGCGCTCGTGGTGCTCGACAACTTCGAGCAGATCACAGCCGCCGCTCCGCTGGTCGGCGAGCTTCTCCTCGCGGCTCCGGGAATCCGGGTGGTGGTCACCAGCCGCGCACCGCTCCACCTCTACGCCGAGCACGATTTTCCCGTGTCGCCGCTGCCGTTGCCAAAGGCCGGCAGCATCTCCAGCTCCGCGCCTGCACTGTTGAAAAATCTGGTCGCCAATCCAGCGGTTGCGCTCTTCGTCGAGCGCGCCCGCGCCGTCGCGCCTGCATTCGATCCATCTGGAGAGGAGCTCCGGACCATCGCTGCGATCTGCAGAAAGCTCGACGGGCTGCCGCTGGCCATCGAACTCGCCGCCGCTCGCGTGCCGCTCCTGCCGCCGGAGGCGATCCTCTCCCGCCTCGAGGGCCGTCTCGAGCTGCTCACCCACGGAGCTCGCGACCTGCCCGAGCGCCAGCAGTCGATGCGCGGTGCGATCGCCTGGAGTCATGATCTGCTCAGTGAGGACGAGCGCGTGTTGTTCCGACGGCTCAGTCTTTTCATCGGCGGCTGCAGTCTGCGCTCTATCCACGAGGTCTGCCTCGAGTCGGAAGCCTCGGAGTCCGCGTTGCTGAACACGATCGGAGCCCTGGTCGATCAGAGTCTTCTGCTTCGCGGTCCGGCTCCCGGCGGCGAGCCGCGCTACGCTCTCCTCGAGACGATCCGGGAGTTCGGACTCGAGTGCCTGAGTGCCAGCGGAGAGCTGGAGGCAGTCCAGAGACGTCACGCACGTTTTTTCATGAACCTTGCCGAAGCGGCCGAGAAGGAGCTGCTGGGCTCGCGCCAGCAAAGCTGGCTGGATGAACTGGAAGCTGACCGCGAAAACTTGCGCGCCGCGTCGGAGTGGGCCGCCGGCAGCGGCGAGCTGAACACGGCGCTGCGACTCGACAGCGCTCTCGGCCGGTTCTGGTCGATGCGCGGCTCGCTGACAGAAGGGCGGGCGCGCCTGACGAAACTCCTCCGCGCCGCCTCATCCGGAGCTCGCATCCGGGAGTTGATGAAGGCTCAATACGTCGCCGGCTTCCTCGCCGACGCTCAGGGAGATTACGCGACGGCTCGCCGCCTTTTCGAGGAGAACCTCGCCACCAGCCGCGAGTTCGACGACGTCGCCGGCGTTGCGAACTCGCTGAACAATCTGGGTATCGTCGCCCTGCGCGAAGGCGATCTCGAGCACGCCCGAAGCCTCTACGAGGAAAGCCTGGCGATCTGGCGCGAGATCGGCCAGTCCTCCGCCATCGCTCTTTCGCTCACCAACCTCGGAAATCTCGCGGCGGCGGGAGGCGACGGGAAGACGGCCGGCGCGCATTACCGGGAGAGTCTCGCGATCTTCCGCGAGCTGGATGACGAGCGAGGAATCGCAACGGTCCTCGGCCGGCTCGCCGATCTCGCCCGCGCCAATCTGCAGCTCGATGAGGCGCGCAGCCTTTATCAGGAGAGTCTGCGGCGGCTCCGGGCCCTCGGCGCGAAGTCCGAGCTCGCCGCCACCTTCCGCGATCTCGGAGATCTCCACCGCACTCGCGATGATCTCGTCGCCGCCCGCGAGGGCTTCGAAGAGAGCATGGTGATCTATGGCGAGCTCGGCGACCTTCGTGGAATCGCATCCCTCCTCGAGCGTTTCGCTCTGATCGCCGGGGCCGAGGCACAGTCGACGCGCGCACGCCGTCTTGCCGATGCTGCCTCGGCGCTGCGACGCTGTCATGGGCTTCCGCGTACGCTGGCCGAGCAGGAAGACTTCGATCGCTACCTCGCCACTCGAGGGAAGCAACCGCCGAACACAGCAGATCGTGAGATCATGTCGGTCGAAGAAGCGATCGAATGCGCTCTCTCTGACAGCTGAGCTCGAGCGGAGAGAAAAAGGAGACCTGAGCCATGCCCCGTTACATCGTCACGCGCACGCTGCCGCCGCTGACTGAAAGCGATCTCGATGCAATCGGAAAGAAGGTGATTTCCGCCTGCGAGGATCTCGGGATGCAATGGATCCGCAGTCACGTCACTGCAGACGGGAAGCATTCCTTCTGCGAGTTCGAAGCTCCGAGCGAAGAGGCGTGCCGGCAACATGCCGCGGTGGCCGGCCTGCCGGTCGATGAGGTGCTGAGCATCGGACTCGAGATGGGCCCCGAGGGTGAGACGGCTCGGACGCGTTCCTTCAACTGAGTCGTCTCCCGTCAAGTTCGACCATGGCAGTGGCTCGGCTGCGAGGCCAGGGCGCGATCGAGTGCCGGATTGATCACATCTGTCCACGTCTGATACCCGCGATCGTTCGGGTGGAACTCGTCCTCGCTGAACAAGGTCCTGTCCCTGGCGAACAGCGGGCCCGTCTCCTCTGCGATGGGCGCGAACGTCAGCCCGTAGCGGTCCACTTCGCGGCGGAAGACCCCGTTGAGCACATCGGCTCTCCAGCCGGCGATGCCGCGCAGGAGACGCGGAATTCGGGGCGGCGTGCTCATGTCGGGGACGCCGGTGACGATAATCTTCACGTCGCAGTTGAGCGCGATCAATTGTTCGACGGTTTTCCGGAGGTCACGCTCGAGCGAACGCGCGCTGGTGAGGTGCGTGGCGTCGTTGGCTCCCACGGCGAGGAGGACCACATCGGGACGGAACTCTCCCAGACGCGGGAGCTGCTCGTTGCGAACATCGCTGATCTGAGCACCTGATACGGCCAGACTCTTCCTGCTCACCCGGCGGGATCGCGCCAGGTGTTGCGCCGTGTCGACGGCGATGCCGTTGCCGTCCGTGCCTCCCACGTTGACCGCGGTGCTGTCGCCCAGGATCAGGTACTGGAGCGCGGGACCGGAGCCGAAGGAGCGAATCTCGGGCGTCGCGCGAGGGGGCGGCGGCTGTGGCGCGCTCGAACATACCGTCGCAAAGACGGCCATCGCGATGATGAGGAAAGTTCGAGCACCGAGCGGCATTCGGGGTTTCGGCTTCTGCATGGTTTCGGACTCCGACGTCCACAATTGCATGCACGGGGCCAGCGGAGTCATCGATATCTTACCTCGCACGCTTTGACACTCGAAGCCCGGCTAAGAGACCGAATGTTGAATTGAATGTTGAAATGTGAATGTTGAACGGGGTCGGCCGCGAATAGGACTCGCTGCCGTTGGCACCGCTGACTCTTCCGTGCCCGCCCCCGAAGTCCCCTCGTGATCCATGTCACCATCTGCGGGGATAAAGGACCTATATTTCATTCACAGCGGAGGTGCTGCGATGAAGAAGAAGAAATCAGTTCGGAAGGGTGAGCCTCTCGGTGAAGAGCTCTCGAACGAGACGCTGGAGAAGGTTCGGGGCGGTACGTCTGTTCCCCAGACGGATGATCAGGTGCTCGTTGGGTCCGAGAGTGGAGATACGACGTCGCCTGTGGTCATCGGCGGGCTGTGGAACGGGAAGACGAAAACTTCACGTTGATGCCCGGCAGGCGCCGTGGGGCGGTCGTCGCTCCAGGTGTCGTACATCGTTACGATTCGGAAGAGCAGGTCCTGGGAAGGCCCTGCCACACGCCCGAAGATCCAGGTCACGATTTGTTGGGGATGAAGGACCATTGATTCATAACGGAGGTGCTGCGATGAAGAAGAAATCAGTTCGGAAGGGTGAACCTCTCGGTGAAGAGCTCTCGAACGAGACGCAGGAGAAGGTTCGTGGCGGCACGTCTGTCCCGTTTAGAAGGGTGATCTCTAATACTGTGCCGGGAAGTCCGCTTCCGAATGCGCCTGAGGTCGAACGGGACGACGAAAACCTCACGTTGATGCCAATGTCCTCGAGTTAAGCAGAACTTACGTGGATTTCGGCTCGACGGGAAAGCCCTTGTCCGTCCAGGCGTCGAAGCCTCCTCGCAAAGCGCGCGCGATCGTGGCCGAACTTTTCATGTAATGTCCCGCACCTCGACGAGGCTTCCAGGCGACGCTCGTGACGGATGAGTACATCACATTCATCCGTGGTGACAATCACACGCTTTTCTGAGCCGATGATGCATCACTGATAGACGCTGGTGGAGGCGACGCGTGTATCGCATCACGGCCCTGATCATTTTCCTGTGCACCTCGAGCGCGAGCAGCCAGACCGCGGAACGCGAGCTCTGGTTGAAGAAGCACGGCCAACCTCCGGTGGAATACATTCTTTCCTCCTTCGCGGATCACCGGATCGTGATTGCCGGAGAAGCACACTGGATCCGGCATGATGCGGAGTTGATCGCAGCCACCGTTCCACGGCTTGCGTCGGCGGGTGTCGGCATCGTCGCTGTCGAAACGCTCTCATCGGACTCGCAGGAGCGGATCGACCGTCTGATATCCGCCGATACGTGGGACGAGACCGAATCGATCGCAGTCCTTCGCCGTGCCGCGTGGCCCTACCAGCAGTACGGGGACATCCTCCGTGCTGCATGGGAGGCGAATCGCAAGGCTCCATCATCCGTTCGAGTGCTCGGGCTCGGTCCTCCGCTCGGATGGCGGGAAACCAGGCTCGATTACGACGAGTTCATGGCGCGTCGAATCCTCGACGCGATCGGCTCGGACGGCCGTGCTCTGGTCTACCTCGGCCTCCATCATGCGTTCACCCGCTATGAGCAGCCTACGGTTCTGGACAATGGCCGTGCCGACGGATTCATGGACCGTGCAGGGAACATGTTGCGACGAGGTCTGGGCGATTCCGTTTTTCTCATCGTCCTCCATCGCCCGTTCTGGAGCGGCTCGCCGTCGCGATGGGGCTACGCGCTTCCCGCGAACGGCTACATTGACTGTGCGGCCGGGAGGCTCGGGCGACCGATCGGGTTCGATCTTCAGGGTTCTCCATTTGGATCGATCGAGATGGACCGCGCGGTCTATTACGCCCACGGCTATCCGTCGCTCCGGCTGATCGATTTCGCAGACGGCTGGATCTGGTTCACGACGATCGAGAACTATCGCGGCGCGGAGCTGATCCCACTTTCGAAGTTCGCACCTGACGCGATTGCGATGGACGAAGTACGCGCGAACAACCCATTCTCGAACAAGACCGGCCTGACGGATTCCGAAATAGAAACGCTCTGGTCCGACACCCGGGAAAAGATGAAGGACTATCTCGCCATGAGGCGGTGGAGCGATCTTCCGCAGGCGATGGAGCATTGCCCGAACCTGCCGTGAGGACGTGGCCGAACTTTTCAAGTTCGGCCCTCGTGCTCGGGAGGGCCAGTCCTGAACTCAGGGCCGAACATGCAATGTTCGGCCACTTTTCACGTGAGCATGCCAGTTTCTCTCCCCATTCCGGAAGAATCTTTCGGTTTCTCGCCAGACCCGCGCAGAATGCCGGCTGCGAATGAACGCTTCGACGACCTCCACGAACCCTTCGCCGCTCCGTCCGATGACGGTCATCGTCTTCTGGCTTCCACTGGCGGCCACCTGGCTGATGATGGGCCTCGAGCTTCCCTTGATCGCGGCGATCGTCGCGCGCATGCCGGAAGCGAAGTTCAGCCTCGCGGCGTTCGGGGTCGCGACCTCGCTTGCCTGGCTCATCGAGTCGCCGATCATGATGCTGCTCTCCGCGGCGACGGCGCTCGTTCGGGACCGCGCTTCCTATCTGGCGCTGCGACGCTTCACGTTTCTACTGAACGCTCTCGTCACTCTCGGGATGATGATGCTCGCCCTTCCCCCTGTCTTTCGTTTCGTGGGAGAGACGATGATCGGGCTGCCTCCCGAAATCTCGAGGATCGCGCAGTCTGCGATGGTCGTCATGGTCTTCTGGCCCGCGGCAATCGGCTACCGCCGTTTCTATCAGGGCATTCTCGTCCGGTACCACCTCACGCGTCTGGTTGCCTACGGCACGGTCGTTCGCCTGGTCACCATGTCCGCAACCGCGGCCGTTCTCGCGCTTGCGTTTCGACTGCCGGGTGCAATCCTCGGTGCGCTCGCGCTGCTCGCGGGCGTCGTCGCGGAAGCGGTCGCCAGCCGCTGGATGGCGAGACATGTCGTGCGCTCGCTGATGCAGAGTGACGAAGTCGCGGAAGGAACACTGCTCACTCTACCGGCGATCGGCCGCTTCTATTTTCCACTGGCGCTCACCTCGATGATCGCCCTCTCGGTCGGACCTCTGGTGACATTCGGCCTGGCGCGCGGCCGCGCACCGATCGAGTCGCTGGCGGTCTGGCCCGTCGTGCAGTCGCTCGCGTTTCTTTTAAGGAGCGGCGGCTTTGCATTTCAGGAAGTCGGCATCGCGCTTTCCGGAATGCGAAGAGAACACGAACGTGAAGTCCGGCGGGCATGCACCTGGCTTGCGATATTCGCGTCGCTCGCTCTCGGCATCGTCGCGCTGACGCCGCTCGAGAATCTCTGGTTCGAGCGCGTGTCCGGTCTCTCGCCGCAGCTCGCGGCGTTCGCCGTCTGGCCGCTGCGTCTGTTGATCCTGCTTCCCGCTCTCGATTTTCTTCTGTCGATGCAGCGGGCTCGCTGGATCATCGGGCATCGAACCGAGGTGATTACGTTTGCGACGGCGATTGAAGCGGTTGCCGTTGCGTTGATGCTGCTCATTGCAGCCGGCTCGCTCGATCTGGTCGGCGCAGTCGGAGGGTCGATCGCGATGGTGGTGGGGCGGCTGGCAGCGAACACGTTTCTGTTTTTGCGTTCCAGGCGGGAGACTTGAAGGGTCATCGGGGCATGCAGAGTGAGCCCGCAACCGTGCCGCCTGAGTTAGCGCGAAGTCTCAACCACGAAGAGTTCCCGAGCCATCACCTGGTGCGGCGGGCGATTCTGATCCGCGGGGAAGTCTTTGCCTGCGGCTCGAAATGATCGCGAATCTCCGCGCGCGCCTCTTCCGCCAGGAGCCGGAGCAGCGGCCGGTAACCGATCCTCGCCTGATGTGCGAGAAGACTGCTCGCCGTGGAGCCGGCCTCCAATTTCGCCCGCAGGCAGTCGAGGTAATGGATCTCGTCTTCCGGAAGAAAGCGCTCGAGGTAGTTGATCAGAGCAGAGGCGCGCGCGCGGTCGACAACGCCGTCCCGACGCGAGGCGCTCATTGCTGCTTCGGACGCCGCTACCATCGGTTGTTCATCGGTCGAGAGCATGACCGCTTTGCCCAGAGCGGCGAATCCGAGTGTATCGCACAGCGAGATCTGCTTGTCGATGCAGCGGATCTCCGCGGCCACGCCGCGGTGCGGCATCGGCCTGACATAGGCGTAGCAGGTGTCGGGGTGCTTGAAGATGGGCTGTCTGCCGATGAAATGAGCGTAGTGAGTGAGGCTCTCCAGGAGGGGAGGCATGCCACCCATTCCTGAAACAGCCGACAATGCCTCGTCGTAAGCATCCATCCGATTGCATGCGATTCCGTTCGGAACTTCATTTCGAAACGGGCTCGCTGCACTGAGTCCGACGATCTCCGGAAGGATCGTCAGGATCTTCCGGAACGTTCTGAATGCGTCCGCTTCGTCGTCCGCGCCCAGGTTGATCTGGTCCGCGGTGATGGATCCCGCCGAGGATCGGAACGGTTCGCCGAGATGGCGTTGAAGGAGCTCGAGCTTGCGACTCGATGACCAGGTGTGCGTTCTCCCGTCGAGGAGCGCGATCGGCAGTAGCATGGCGCCCGCGCCGTCGAGAAGCTCGACGACCTCCCGGAGGTCTTCCCTGAGCTGTTTCTCGAGCTCGACGATCGAGAGGAACGCATTCGTGCTGATCTCGATCTGCTCGCGAACAGCCTCGGGTTTCAGGCGCGCACCGAACTGCGAATGCTTTTCCAGAACGGGAAGACAGTCACGCAGCTCGAGGGTCTCCCGGTCGACGATGAAGTACTCACTTTCCACACCGACGAGCCGGCCGCGGTAGGCGCTCTTCACGATGTAGCCGTCATGGAGGACGCCATCGCCGGGAATGGAAATGCCGGCCGGAGGATCGGTGGGGATCGCGCTCATGACAGAAGTCCTCGTCTCTCCGTTTCGAACCATGCTTTTCTGGCGACGGCGCGTCGCATCAGCTCGATGAGCCCTTTGACGGCAGCATCAAAAAACTTGAAGGCGACGATCGAGTTGCTTTCGAACAGTCGGTCGAACGTCGGCCGGTCGATCTCCAGGAGAATCGAGCTCTCCCTGGCCCAACCGGTCGCACTGCGATGCCGGTTCGAGAACAGGCCGGCCTCTCCGAATATGCTGCCCGGTCCCTGCAGCGCGAGCTTTTCACGCCGGCCGTCGTAATCACTGTAGAGCTCGACGGCTCCCCGTATGGTGATGAAGGACGAGCCAGGTGCATCTCCTTCCCGGAAGAGCACTGTCCCCTTGGGCACGAGAAGCTTGTTGAACTCGGCGAGCAGCGCCGAGATCTCCTCCGGGTGAAAATCCTCGGTACCCGGAAGCCGCCGAAGGTTCTCGATATCGAGATCGCTCGCGGGATGACGGAAGGGGGAGAGATCGGGTGGCGGCTCTTCTCGAGGGGGGATGGAAGAATTCGACTGATTGCTGCTCGCGATCCGTTCGCTGATGATGGAAGCCAGCTCGCGCAGAACCTTCGCGGCGCTGGGGCGATACGCGGCATGCAGCACCTCGAACGCCTTCCGGTGCAGCGCGTAGCCGCTCGTCGGTTCGAGAGATGTTGCCGTCGCGGTTCTCTGTCCGAGGCTGACGAGCGCCATCTCCCCGAAGATCGAGCCGGAGCGCAGCGTCGCGATTGGACTCTCTCCCGATCCTGCGATCGCGATGGAAAGCTGCACCGAGCCGTCGCGGATCGCGAACATCTCCTCCGCAGGCTCGCCCTGCCTGCACAGAATCTCCCCGGCCGCGAGCTGGAACGGCCGCGCGGTCCACGTCATCTCCTTCAGCTCTTCAGCCGAGAGGCCGGCAAAGAGGGGAAGTCGTGCGAAGAAGTCTGCAGTATCGAGCGTCACGATCACACGTCCACATCGGTTGCATGAATCGAGATCCGGCCGTCGCCCCTGCTGACGGTCAGCAGCGTGTATTCCGGCACTTCGATCCATTTGGAGACGTCATGCGTCAGCGGCTCCGACGCAATGAGGATCGAATCGGCCTCCTCGACTGCTCCGATCATCTGCCAGTCGCCGGCATGAAGGCCGTAATCGCGTCCCGTCGTGTACCAGAGCGAATGAAAGATCCGGGTGCTCTCGCTGATCAACCCGGCGTAGCAGCCGAAGTCATAGGTAAATCGTGTGGCGATGAGGCTGCGCCCATCGGTGACGAAGAGGTTCACTCCGGAAGAGAGATCGATCCCGCGGCGTGTGCGCACGTCGCGGATGATCTTCAGAGCCGCGAAAACCGCGTCCCCGATCTCTTCCGGCTCAAGGTCATGATCGGGACCGTCGATCTGTGAGAGGACCAGCGCATAAATCCATTCGCTGTCGGTCGTCCCCTCGATCTTCGATGCGAGTTCGGGACGGATGAACGGAAGGAGGTCGTACTTCATCTCCGCGAAGCGGTGGAGACCTCCGTTGTGGGCGAGCGTCAGCCGCGACCCGGGGAATCGGAACGGATGGAGGTTGCTTCGTCCGACGTCGGCGGAACCGGCTTCGAAGTAGTTCGCGCCGCGCACGTGTGCAACGATGCAGCTGCCATGGTAGGTCCGTGCCAGCGACATCAGATTGCGATCGAACATCGGCAGGCCGGGATCTTTGTAAAGAAGCGCCTCCTCATGCTCCTCCGCCGACCGCCACGCGGCCACTCCGAACCCCGCAAGATTCAGGACGGCCATGATGCTCGGGTCGTAGGCCTGCCTGACGAGCGAGCTGTCCGACTCATACAGAAGCGTATTGAGCGAAAGGGGCGTTCCGAGGTAGCTGACAACGCGGCACATGCTCGTCTCTCAGCTCCGCTCCTGCAGCGCGTGCTCGATACGATCGAGAGACTCGCTGATGATCTTCATGGACGTGGGGAAGGCGATCCTGATGTGTCCCTCGGCTGCCGGACCGAACCAGCGCGCGGCGCCGGGTACCACAGCCACGCGTGCCCTCTCGAGCAGATAGCCGGCCATCTCGATGCTGCTCATCCCGTGCGCCGAGATGTCGGGAAACAGCAGGTACGTCCCGTCCGGCGTTCTGCAGCTCACGCCGGGCATCCGGTTCAATCGCTCGACGGCGTAGTCCCTGACTTTCGTCAGGTGGCGGAGAAATGCTTCGAGAAACGGGCGGCCGCGTTCGAGGGCGAGCTGCGCTCCGACCTGCGAGAGCGTCGCAGCGCCCCATGCGGTCGTCCGCGCAGTCGAGGCCTCGATCAATCCTTCGAAGACCTCGAGTGATGGCGCGACGAGACAGCCGATGCGAAGTCCGGAGAGGCCGAAGTTCTTCGAGAAGCCGTAGACAGTGATCGTGCGGGCGGCGATTTCGGGAGAGAGCGATGCGATGCTGACGAACCGTCGCGGCTCGAAGACGATGTCGGACCAGATCTCGTCGTTCATGATCCAGAGATCGTGCTCGACGGCGATCTCTCCGAGAGCACGGAGATCGTCCTCGGAGATGACGAGTCCGAGAGGGTTGTGGGGATTGCAGAGACCGAGCATCTTCGTCCGCGGTGTGATCATCCTTCTCACGCCTTCGATGTCGATTGCTCCCGTTTTCGTGTCGATCGGACTGAGAAGCGCCTTCCCTCCCGCTGCTTCCGTCGACGCCTGAAAGAGGAAGTCGACAGGATCGAACACGATCGCTTCGTCGCCCGGACGCAGCGCGTACTTCGCCATGACGAACATGGCGGAAGCCGCCGAATCGGCCGCGAGAACCATCTCGGGCGTGCATGCGATCCTCCGATGCTCGTTCATCATCTTCGAGACGGCGTTTCGGAATGAAGGAAGTCCCTCGGCCGGGCCGTATGAAAGCACGCCCTCTTCGAGGTACTCCTGCATTCCCTTCCGGATCTCGGGAGCGATCGGAAAATCGGAATCGGCGGCCGTGAGCACGAGGACATCCTCCGGCTGCTGAGCCCAACGCATGTTGAATGCACGTTGCCGGAGCGCCGGCATGTTCACGTTCTCGTCCCGGAACCAGTCGTCGTAAAGCATCAAGTCTCCTGTGGTTGCGTTAGCGCCGCGAGATCGAGTCTTCCTGCAGATTCGGGAAACGGCGGATCTGCCGGAAATGCGGCGGGTTCGAGGAACGCCGATGCGCGCGCGCGCCCATAGTCGAGGTACACCTTCGTGATGCGCACTCGCTTTCTGCTCCATCCGCTGAGCGTGGCGTCGCAGATCGAGGAACTCTCCAGCGCATCTGCCAGCGTCACAGCGTCGACGAGCGCGGAGTTGACTCCCTGTGTGCTGAACGGCAGCAGAGGGTGCGCGGCGTCACCTACAAGCACCACGTTGTTGCGGAACAGACGATCGAGCGGATCCATATCCGCAGTCCGCCACACATACGAGTCGTCGAATGCGGTCCGCGCGATCAGTTCCGGCAGTGGCCATGGCCAGTGCGCCACTTTCTCTGCGAGTGCCCGCCTGCTTGCGGCGTCGTCATCGACAATCCATCTGCGCGTGTCGTGCGTGACGTACCAGACGAGAGTTTCTTTCGAGGTCGGAACGATGCCGGCTCCGAGTCCGCCGTCGGGATGTCTGAACCGAAGCAGCGTCGAGCCGAGCTTCGCGACGATGTCGGGCGCGGTGACGTTCGAGATCAGTTCGGCGACATGACCGTGCCGCGCGCCGTGACCCGGGGCCACCCAGTCCCGGACGAGAGATCGCTGGCCGTCCGCGCCGATGTACAGATCGGCCTCCGCTCCGGATCGAACGAAAGGGTTCGTCTCGTCCGGGTCGCTCCCCGGCGATTCGTGGGAGTAGTCGACCACGCCGTCGGGCAGTTCGTCCAGCAGGAGATCGATCAGTGACGATCGCGCCATTCCCATGTGTGGTGCAAACGATCGCTCTTCGACGATCGTTCCATCCGGATGCATGATGCGAGAGCCGTTGGCGATGACTGATCGGGAGGCTGCGCGCTCGGCGAGGCCGAGTCTGGAGAGCGCGGCGACGCCGTTCTCCATCAGCAGGAACCCCATCCCCGATCGGGACGGTCCCGGGGCCTGCTCCCACACTCTGACCTCGAACTCCGCTCGACGCAGCGCGACCGCAGCCGCCAGTCCGGCGACGCCGGCTCCCAGGATGACCACGCTGCCTCGCATTGGATCGGACTCCTCCATTGACGCTGCCCCGGCGCGCCGGGGCGCATTCGGAACGACACATCGCTCATTGAGGTCTGGAAGTCTTCGATTTTAACGGATTTCTCCATTGCGTGCGGGATCGGCGGGAAATGGTTCATGTGGCAGGGACTGCGCTTTGCGATTCCCTGGAGCGGCCGCCTTCGCGGCCGCACAAGATTTTGCGCCACGAAATACCCCGGGCTCCGCCCCAATGGCGTCAACTTAGGGCCTTCGCGGGACCAAGCGTCATCCTGAGCGTGAGACTGTGTGACAACTACCGAAGTGTCATCCCGAGCGTCGAGCGAGGGATCTGGGCGGCGGTCTATCGATTGAGAAATGCAGGTAGATCGATGATTCTCTAGCAAAAGGCCCCCACCCAGATCCCTCGCTCGACGCTCGGGATGACACAGTCTCGCGTTTTGACACAGGCTCGCTCCTCTCAGGATGACACTTCGTGCCTTAAGTTGACGCCATTGCCTGGGGTCGATCGATCCAGGCAGGAATCCAGGCGGCCGCGAAGGCGGTCGCTACAGGAGTGAACAGGAAATGATCGTTTTGTTGTGATGTACGACACCTGGATCGACGATCCGGGATCAATGTCATGCACTTCTCGTGTAGCATTCGCTGCTGCGGGAGAACTGACCTTTTGAACCAGCAGAATGAAGTCGAAGTCCGCGAGGATCTCTCCGCTGTCCTCTACCTTCCCGGACAGGGGGAGGCCGGCTTTTCGTGGCCTGATCCCGAAAAGCCGGAGCTCGTTCACACCAGCGCGGGATTCGAGCTGCCCCTCGTGCGGATTCTCCTCGAGGCCGAGCGCCAGCACCGGAGGGGAGCGATTCTGCTGGGAGAGGCGGGGTCGGGCAAGAGCGCCTTCCTCGATGCGGTCGCGAGGGGACATCATTTGCCGCCAGGATTGACTCCTGTGAAGATCGAAGCGCCCGTAAACGGCAATCCTGATGCAATCGCCTCGCGCATGGCATCGCCCTCGGATCAGCTTTTCATCATCGACGGGTTCGACGAGATCGAGGATGCGGAGAGCCGCAGGCGGTTCATCGAATCGATCAGGAACGCCGCGGAGCAGCATCGGGACTCGCGCTGGATCGTTGGCAGCCGCCATAGCGCCTGGGACTCCGCTGCGCTCGGCGGACTGTTCGCGGAGTTTCATATCCGGCCGATGAATCGCGAACAGAGCGAAAGGCTCGCGCGCGAACATTGCCGGCAACGCGAGCTCGAATCGGACGAGTTGCTGTCTGTGCTCGACCGCATGCGCCGCTCCCGTGAGTGCGCATTCATGTCGGGCTATCCGGGGCAGTTGCGGATTCTCTGTCGATCATGGGCGCTCCATCGCGAGCTTCCCGATTCGCGGATGGGTTTTCAGCAGATCGCACGCGAGCTCGGTGAGTCGTCGCGAGCGGTGAACGGTCTAGGCGAGTGGACCATGCTGGGCGATCCATCGATCCCGGCTATCGCACTCTCCGCCTCGAGTGACGTGAGCTTCGTGCGGATCGATCGGGGAAGGTTCATGATGGGAAGCCCCGAGGATGAGGAGGGGCGGTGGCGGGACGAAGGCCCGCGGCATGAGGTGACGATTCGTCCGTTTCTGATCTCGGCCACTGCCGTCACGAATCTGCAGTACGAGAAGTTTCTCGCGGAGAACCGCGGCGCAGGGCTACCGGCGTACTGGGGCGATCCCCGCTTCAACAACGACCACCAGCCGGTCGTCGGTGTGTCGTGGGAGGATGCGCGCGCTTTCGCCTCATGGGCGGGCGGCCGTCTTCCGAGCGAGGCCGAATGGGAGTACGCCTGCCGGGCAGGCTCGGACGAGCCGCGCTACGGAGACCTCGACGCCATCGCCTGGTGGACGGGGAACAGCGGCGGCCGTCTGCACGCAGTGGGAACCCGTTCGCCGAACCTGTTCGGTCTCTACGACATGATCGGAAACGTCTGGGAGTATGTCGAAGACGACCGGCACGACAGTTACGACGGCGCGCCGGCGGATGGCGCCGCATGGGTTGACGAGCCCCGCGGCGCGCGACGATTGCTGCGCGGCGGAAGCTGGTCCGACGCGCCGCGTGTGACCCGTTGCACCACGCGCCTGACCAATCATCCCGGCCCCAGGGTCGGCAACGTCGGCTTCCGGATTGTGAAATCGCCCTTCCCGCCTGCCCGGTTGTGAGTTGTGAGTTGTGGGTTGTGAGTGGCGATGCCGTTGCGCTTCGATCGTGCGGCCCACGGCCGCATTCCCCTCTCCCCGTGTGAACGGGGAGAGGGGCCGTGCAAGCAATTCAAATGTAGCCGACCGGCATGAGTCGATGCAGGCCTCCAACGCCCCTCTCCCGGCGCGCGGCTATCTCGCAAGCCCTTGATGTCTGCGCGGATTCCGCGCGCCACCCTCTCCCCGACTTCGCGGGGAGAGGGAGAGCACGACGACGGGGCGTCCGCACTCGTTCCTCGCCACAATGACTCGAGGCAGTCGGACGCTCGGGGTGACCTGAGCTCAGCAAAGGATGACCCTTCACCCCCGGTCCCGTATATCGTTCCCCCATGGACAACATCTCCGGACTCCAGATCCTTGGTTACGCCGCTTCGATTCTGATCGCGACCTCGCTCCTGATGCGGTCGATCGTGCGGCTGCGGCTGTTCAACCTCGCGGGCTCGGCGACCATGTCGCTGTATGGACTTCTCATCGGCGCGTACCCGGTGGCCGTTCTGA
>JBGTDX010000154.1:0-14108 GCA_041748075.1 Thermoanaerobaculia bacterium | reverse complement strand
GCGAGCGACGCGCTCGTGTTTCCGGTCGATGCGCAGGCAACCGCGCGCGCGCCGAGCCGCACTGCCTGCGAGACCGCCACCGTCATTCCCCGGTCCTTGAACGAGCCGGTCGGATTCTCGCCTTCGTGCTTGTAGAAAATGCCGTCCCTCTCGTACAGACGCGTCGATCCCTCCGGATGGCTGACGATCGCTTCGTCCGGCAACGACAGAACCGCTTCTCTGAACCGCCACACACCGCTGCGGTCGACTGTTGCTCTGCCACCGCGGCGGACGTCGAACGTCGCTCGATCGATTCCCTCCCAGTCGCGCTCGACTCCCAGTAAGCCTTCACAGTCACAAACGTACCGGATCACCCCGGCGTCGAAGCGCTTCGCGCAGCGGATACATTCGAGCCATTCGCTCATATCTGTCTCGCTCCGGTGCGCGCGATCGCGGAGACCAGCCTGTCGGCGCCGACATCGCCGACCGCGTCGACCATCGCATCGGCACAGCGGTCCGCGTCGTCCGGCATGACGAGCGCAAAGATCGTCGGCCCCGATCCACTGATCGAACAGCCGAACCCACCATGCTCCAGCGCCGCCTTCTTCACTTCATAAAAGCGGGGAATCAGACTCGCCCGTCTCGGCTCCGCATACATGTCGACCAGAGAGCGACGCATGAGAGCCGTGTCTCCCGCCGAAAACGCATGAACCATCGAGGCGGTATTCGCCATCTGCCGGATCCACTGCTCGCGCTGCCAGAGATCCGGCAGGACGCCGCGCGCAGCCTTCGTCTCGACCCGCACATGTGGGGTCACGAGCGCCACCATCCATTCACCGGGATACGGGAGCGAGATCACGTCCATCGGATCGACCGAGCGAACCAGTGACAACCCCCCGAGAACCGCGGGCGCAATGTTGTCGAGATGCCGTCCCGACACGAGCGTCTCACCCTCGAGGGCGGCAACCATCAACGATTCCGCCGTCGGAGTCGCGTTCGCCGCCAGCGCTGCCGCGAGCGCGCCCGCAACGCTGCTCGCCGCGCTTCCTCCGAGTCCGCCCGACAGAGGAAGCCCCTTCACCAGTGTCACGATCGGATTCGCGTCGACTCTCGCTTCGCGAAGCCACGCGCGCGCCGCGATCACGGCCACGTTCATCTCCGGCTCGAGCGGAATCAGATGGGAATCGAATCCGGTAACCTCGGCAACTCTCGCTTCGCCGTCCGTCAACTCGACGGTGACGCGATCGCCGGCAGCCTCGAGTGCGAGTCCGAGGACGTCAAAGCCCGGACCTACATTGCCGATCGAACCGGGAGCGAATGCCGAGGCTGCGCTCACCGCTTTCCCCTCCGCTCTTCAGTCGTGATGGCGACGATGTCGTTCAGCACGCCGGCCGCCGTGACTTCCGCTCCCGCGCCGGGCCCCGTGACGATCAGCGGATTCGATTTGTAACGACGGGAGTGAATCACGACCTGGTTGTCGGTACCGCGAAGGCGCCCGAGGGGCGACGCTTCCGGCACCGCCTCGATGCCGACCCGGATCGACTTTTTCGAAATGCTCGCGACATAGCGGAGTACCTTTTTCTCGGATCGTGCACTTTCGACCTTTTCTTTGAACCTCACATTCAGAGCGGCGAGACCATCCACGAATGCCGCCGGATCTGCATTGTCGACTTCCGAGCCGAACAGCGGCTCGAGCGCGATGTCCGAGATCTCAGCCCGCAGCCCGAGAGCGCGCGCGAGAATCAGCGCCTTGCGCGCCACATCCATGCCGGAAAGATCGTCGCGCGGGTCGGGCTCGGTGTATCCGAGCTTCCACGCTTTGCGCACCGCATCGGCGAAGGGAACGCCGTCTTCGAGGGCGCTCATCAGATATCCGAGCGTTCCCGAGAAGCAGCCCTGGATGGCTTCGACCCGGTCTCCCGCTTCATGAAGCTTGGCCACAGTGTCGAGCACGGGGAGTCCCGCGCCTGCGGTGGCCTCGTAACGGAGCGAGAGTCGCCTCTCGCGCGCCGTCTGCATCATGCGATCGTATTCTATCTGGGGCACGGCCAGAGGTTTCTTGTTCGCGAGCACGACATGAAACCCCTGCTCGAGTGCTTCCTGAATGAGCGGGGCCGTCTCTTCAGACGTGAGATCGACGAGAATCGGCCGGTGCGAGGGGAGCAGCCACAATTCTTCACGCAGCATCTGCTGAAGCTGAGGAAGAGTCAGCGGCGAATCGCGGTCGAAGAGCCGCCCACCCGAAGCCTTCCGCTTCGCCAGCCGTTGAAGAGCCGCGCGGGAAAAGCCCTTCTCGTCGATGCGGATCCCCGAGCTGTCCGCGACTCCGATGACTTCGAGATCGATACCGAGCTCTCCGCGCAGATGTTTTTCCTGAGCGAGGAGCTGTCCCGCGAGTGCCCGTCCTATCTTTCCGAAGCCGAGCAGCGTCAGTTTCGACTCCCGGCCGGTGACATCGGCGAGGGGACGGAGTCGGTCGAGCTGGTATTCGGCGTGAAGACAGCGAAGCGCGCGTGTTGCATCCTCCTCCGCAATGGCGACAGTGATATTGAGCTCGGACGATCCCTGCGCGATGGCAATGACGTTGATCTTCTCGCCGCTGAGAGCTGAGAACGTGCGGGCGGCAATTCCGGGACGACCCTTCATGCCGAGCCCGACCACTGCGATGAGCGCGATCTTCTTCTCGGAGTGAATGCGCTCGATCAGCTTCAGCCGTCGCTCGGCAGCGAATGCTTGTTCCAGTGCCTTCACCGCGTGATCCGCCTCGACTTCCGGAAGGACGAAGCAGATGCTGGCTTCGCTCGACGCCTGGCTGATCATTACGACGGAATGACCGCCGTCCGAGAGTGCGGTAAACGCGCGGCCGGCAACGCCGGGGACACCCATCATTCCACTGCCCTCGATGGCGACGAGCGCCTGTTTGCGGATCGCAGTCAGAGCGCGAACCGGATAGTCTCCCGGCTTCACGTCATGGGCGATGCGGGTCCCCTTCGATTCCGGCTGGAAGATGTTCCGCAGGTGAAGTGGAATCTTCCGATCGGCCAGCGGCACCATCGTGCGCGGATGAAGCACTTTCGCGCCGTAGAACGCGAGCTCGGCGGCTTCTCGATAGTGAAGCTCCGGGAGCACGCGAGCCTGCGGAACACTCGACGGATCGGCGGTCATGAGCCCGTCGACTTCCTTGAAGAGCGTCACACTGCGACTGTGAAGGCTGCGCCCGATGATCGCGGCCGAAAAGTCGGAGCCCCCTCTTCCCAGGGTGACGAGCTCACCGTCGGGACCGCTTCCAATGAAACCGGGAATGACGACAACGCCTTCCTCGAGCAGAGGTGTGATGATCTTCTTCGCAACCCGTTCGGACTTCGCGAAATCGGGCCAGAGGCTTCCCAGCCGACGCTCGGTGAAGATCACCTCGGGCGCATCGAGATAAACCGCCGGGGTTCCGGAGTGCACGAGAAACTCGACGAAGATGCGCGCGAGCAGTCTTTCGCCCCGGGCGACGATTGCATCCTCCGCGCGGCGGGTCAGCTCGCGAAGGATGAAGATGCTCTCCGCCATCGCGAGCATTTCGGTCGTGGTCTCTTCGACGAGATCGAGGAGCTTGCGTGTCGGACGACGGGGCATCGACAACTCTTCGATCAGAGCCGTATGCCGCATTGAGAAGTTCTGCGCAGCGGTTTCCCATGCGCTTCGGTTGCGCCGGGCAGCCGCGTTCGCCACATTGAGCAGCAGATCGGTCACTCCATTCATCGCGGAGATGATGACCACTGGATTGCCTGAAGCGTTCCCGACGTGGCCCGCCGCGGCGCGCACAGCCTCCGCACTGCCGACCGCCACACCGCCGAACTTGTAAACGTCTGTCGAGGAAACGGATTTCGGATTCTTCATGGGAGGGTTGAAAAGTATACAGGCCGGTCGCGAGCGCTGGACGCTCGCGGCGCGCGAAGGCGCGCTCAACAGCGTAGCCCCGGGCTCCGCCCGGGGGATAGGTTTCGAGCAAAATCTTACGCGGCCGCGAAGGCGGCCGCTCCAGGGCGATCATTTCCTGTACAGACTGGAGCGACCGCCTTCGCGGCCGCTTGATTCGTGCCTGGATCGATCGACCCCGGGCGAAGCCCGGGGCTACGCTGTTGAGCGCGCCTGCGCGCTCTCTCGCGCGGGGACGGCGAAGCGTGCGCACGGACTCTCACAGTTTCGTGATACACATGGACACCGCACCGAATACCGATCGAGGAGAGTCCATGCGCCTTCGTCTGATCCCGGCCTGCGTTGCCGCCGCGATGTTCATTTCACCCCTGATCGCCCAGGAGCCCTCCTGGTCGCCCGATACGCCCGAGCCCCGAAGTGTCGAGCAGATCCGGCAATTCACGACCGCTCCCGAATATCTGCCGGCTACCGTCGCGTATGTACCCGAATCGGCGACAGTGCCTTCGCCCTCGGACGTTTTCGGACGGGTCGCGGGCACGCCGAACGAGCTCACAAGCGTCGCGAAGATCTATGACTACTACTCGAAGCTGGCCGTCGCTTCCGACCGCGTCGAGATGGAAGTGATCGGAAAGACCGAGGAGGGTCGGGATCTGGTTCTGATCCGCGTGTCCGATGCGGCGAATCTCCGGAACATCGAGCGATACAAGGACATCACGCGCAGGCTCGCGGATCCGCGGAAGACGACCGCGCAGGAGATGGAGTCGCTCGTCGCCGAAGGGAAACCGATCTATCACCTCATCGGAGGGCTTCACTCGACCGAGACGGGAAGTCCGGAGATGCTCATGGAGCTGGCCTACCGTCTCGCGGTGAGCGACAGACCGGAGATCGCCCGCATCCGCAGCGAGGTCATCGTGCTGATCACGCCGGTAGCCGAACCGGATGGCCGGGATCGCATGGTCGAGTGGTATTACCGTCACCTCCGCGACCGGAATCTTTCCTACGAGGAACTGCGGGAGTTCTCGTCGCCTCCGTACTGGGGCCACTACGCGTTTCATGACAACAACCGTGACGGCATGCAGCAGGCACTCGCGCTCACGCGCGCGGTGCACGAGACGTTCTTCGAGTACCACCCGCATGTCGTCCATGATCTTCACGAGTCGCTCCCGCTCCTTTACATCTCCACAGGCCACGGCCCGTACTCGAGTGCCGTCAGCCCGATCACGATCAATCAATGGACACAGTACGCGCACCACGAAGCGGGATCGCTGCAGTCGATGGGACTGCCCGGCGTCTGGACGTGGGGATTCTGGGACGGATGGTGGCCTGGATATCTCTTCTCCGTTGCGAACAATCACAACTCGGTGGGACGGTTCTACGAAACATTCGGAAACTCGCTCGCCGGAACGTACGAGCGCAATCTCGAGAACACACGCTACGTCGGCAGGCCGGTGACGGAGGCGCAGTGGTACCGGCCCGATCCTCCCGCGAAGAAGCTGAAGTGGTCGATGAGGAACAACACGAATTACATGCAGGCCGGTGTGCTCGAAGCGCTTGCATACACGAGCGTTCACGGCAAGGATCTTCTCCGCAGCGGATGGTCCAAAGGATTCCGTAATATCGAAAAATCGAAAACGACGGCGCCGTATGCCTGGGTATTTCCGGAAGAACAGCGCGACCGAGGCCGGCTGGCCTATCTGATCAACAGGCTGCGAGCGCATCGCTATGAAGTGCACCGGCTCGATCAGCCGTTCAGGATCGGCGAGAAGACTCATCCTGCAGGCACGTACGTAGTCCGTCTCGACCAGCCATACCGCGACGCCATCATCACGCTGCTCGACGTGCAGAAGTTCCCCGCCGACGAACCGAACACGCCCTACGACGACGTCGCATGGACGTGGCCGCTCCTGTACGGCGTGGAAGGAAGCTCGGTCGACGACCGGAAGATCCTCGAGTCCTCCATGACGATGCTCGCCGAAGATGTGAACCCGGTGGGCCGCGTCTCCGGCGCGGGGGACATCTTCCTCGTCGCAGACCAGGGGCAGAACGCCATCATGGATCTCCGGCTCGCGCTCCCTGGAACGATCGAAGCAGCGAACGAGCCTTTCGAAATCGACCGGAAACAATATCCGGCCGGCACCTTGATCGTGCAGGCCTCGCGGGAAAATGCCGAGAGTGTCGCCGCGAAAACCGGACTCGATCTGATCGCCGTGCGCCGCATGCCTCAGGTCGCGCGACACGAAGTCAACATGCCGAGAGTCGCCGTGATGCATACGTGGACCTCGACGCAGGACATCGGATGGATCCGCTACACGTTCGACCAGATTTCTCTCCCCTACACCCTGATCCACGACGGCGACGTCCGCGCAGGAAACCTCGGAGCTCGCTTCGACGTGATCCTCTTCGGCAACTCCGGCGGCGATCTCGCCCGCCTCGTTCATGGACACGACACGAAGTACGGCCCGCTCGCCTACACGAAGACGGCCGAGTTCCCCAGCCACGGAGTTCCGAATGCGTCTCCCGACATCACCGGCGGCATGGGGCTCGAGGGACTGAACAATCTGCAGAAGTTCGTGCACGATGGTGGAGTCCTCATCACTCTGGAGAACGCGGGAACGCTGGCCGTCGATGGGGGGATCGTACGCGGGGTAAGCCGCGTCGCACCGGGATCGTTCACCACGCCGGGCTCGGAAGTGCAGGCGAAAGTCCTTCGCCCGCTTCATCCGATCGTGTACGGCTATGAAGAGTTCCCGTCGATCTTTCGCGGCAATGCGCCCCTGTTCAATGTCCGCGACAGTGACCGCGGAAGGGTCGTCCTGCAGTTCGGGACGAAGAGCATCGAAACAGCTGGACCGGCGATGAACCTCGCGAATCAGACAGATTCAAAAATGGCCTCCGCCCCTGCTGTTGAAACAGCGAAAGAGAAAGAGAAGGAAAAAAAGGACGCGAAGCCGCTCGTGCTTTCGGGCTTCGTGAAGTCGAGCGATGTGGTCGAGGGCAAACCGGCAATCCTCGATCTGCCGGTTGGAAAAGGGCGCGTGATTCTATTCAACTTCAACCCTCTCCACCGCTATCTCACGCACTCGGATTTTCGCTTCGTCTACAACGCGATCCTGCACTGGAACGACATGCCCTGAGGGGGGGGGTGCCCCGAAGGGGCACCAGACGGTAGCCGGTGGCAAGCGAAGCGAAGCGCAGCCACCGGACCGTAGCGCCCAATCTTTTTTTCGTGCTCACACCATCAATTGCGAAGTTATCCTCAGATGTCGATGAACCGCTCCTGCCATTTCGGCTCCGGAATCGGGCAGGTCTCGTGCTTTCCGAACACGCGGTAGCGGTGTCTGGCGATGAGATCGTAAACCGCGTTGCGGATGAAGCGTGGAAGCAGGCTCAGGATCGCCGCAGCCTTCCATGGCCAGGTGAGTTTACCAAGGACGAAGAGCGCGGCGTCGGAACGGCTGAGGAGCCGTTCGGAATCGCCATCCCGGATCAGCAGATACACCGTATCGAGATCATCGGTCCGACGATGATGACGTTCGAGCACATTTCCGGCGTAATCGCTCTGGAGTGAGGCGTACCGGAAGATCCCACCGGGATCGCGCGGGAGAATGAATCGCGTGAGGCGGTTGCAGAGGCCGCAAACGCCGTCATACAGAAGCACGAGCTCGCTGGGATTGGAGGAAGCAGCCATAGGAGCCGCCCGTCAGGCGGCCATTCGCGAACGGCGGATGGCCTCGATGCTCTCGAGCGCACGCGCCCTGTGAATCTCGTCAGACAAGTCCGGCAGGTACACGCGCGAGAGGTAATCGAGTGCGAGCGCGATGCCCTGCCTGTGGCGGACGGTGGCGATCAGCGGGCCGGCAAGCGATACGAAAAAGAGAATCGAAGTTTCGAGGCTCGCCGCTCGGAATCCGAAGAAGACGGTGGCGACTCCAATGGCGACTGGAATTCGGTTCATCAGGATGACGAACATCCAGATGTCGCCCTGATTGCGCTGGTAGCGAAGGCTGCACGAGGAACAGCGCTCCCACGCCTCGAGCCCGCGGCGGAACAGAGCTCCCTCTCCACAACGCGGACAGAGCCCGCGCATCCCTCGATAGAGCGTCGTCAGAGGTCGTGGCCGCGCAGATCCATTCTCAGCTTTATCCGGCATTCTCGAATCGCAACGGCTTGCGCGGATCACTTAATCCACGTGCGACAAATCCTCGACACCTGTACTCGCGTGTGCCGGGCCGGCTCCTATGCAACGCCCGGCTGATAGGAGCAGAGAGGATCCGCGCCGAACATGTCCCCCGTCATCGACCATGCCCGGGCACGCGAGCCTCCGCAGAGGTCGCGGAACTCGCAGCATCCGCACTTTCCGTTCAGGTTGCGGTTGTCGCGTAACCCCACGAACAGCGGGCTCGAACGATAGATCTCCGCAAGCGGTTCCTTCTTTACATTTCCTGCCTTCAGGGCGAGAAACCCGCTGGGAAAGACATCCCCGATATGAGAAATGAATACCAGTCCTTTTGCTTCGTTCACACCGCGAGGAGCGCGCGAGACTGCATTCATTTGAACTCCCAGCGGCATGGCTCGCGGTCCGTTCTGCAGAAAGAGCGTCGAGGGATCAATCAATCCCGTGGCCGGGTCGCGCAGCGAGGCGACGGTCTGCCCCTTCTCCGCGAGCATTCGTTGCAGCATGTAGCGGCGATAGTGCATCGCTTCCGTCGTCCGGATGGCGAAGGGTACGCGCCTGCTCGTCTCATACAGGAAGCCGAACAGCTCCTCTACCTCGTCCGCGGTTACCAGGTCAGTGATCTTCGCCCGTCCGGTGGGCACGACGAAAAAGACACTCCACATGACGATTCCCAGTTCGTCGAGCAGCTCGACGATCTTCGGAAGCTCGTCGATCGTGCGACGGGTCACGGTGGTATTCACCTGCACGGGGATCCCCTCCCGCACCGCCGCCCGGATGGCGTTGATGGTGATATCGAACGAGCCAGGAACTCTGCGGAAACCGTCGTGGGATTCGGCCGTCGCACCGTCTAGGCTGACTGCAATTCTGCCAAGACCGTGCGCTTTCATTTTCGAGACGGCGTCATCGTTCAGCAGAGGCGTGGCACTCGGCGTGAGCGAGGGCTCGAGCCCACGCATCCTCGCATGCTGAATCATCAGATAGGTGTCGTCGCGCTTGAGCGGATCTCCCCCAGTGATGACGAACACCTTCGGCTGCATGACCGCTATTTCGTCGATCAGACGGAATCCCTCCTCGGTCGTCAGCTCGAACTGGCTCCTGCGGGGCTGAGCGGCTGCCCGGCAGTGGACACAGGCGAGATCGCAGGCGCGGGTGTTCTCCCAGATGACGACGAACGGGCTGACGTCGAAGTTCACGGCGCCCATCACAGCCCCACTTTCCGCGACCACTCGCTGTAGGCAGCTGGAGAGATCTCCGAGGGCCTGATCTCCGCGCGGCCGCCCCAGTAGACGTTCGTGTAGCTGAAGCCGATCCCGGTGTCGACCAGATGCGCGTCGATGGCCGCCTTGTGTGCGAGAACCTGTTCCTTCGTCTCGCCGTGCGCGACCGCCATGATGTTCACGTCGTTGAGCTCGGGCCCCGCGTCACGCCAGTAGCAGTGTGTGAGGATCGCGAAACGGCCGATCTCGCGGCCCGCTTCGATTTCTCTGCCCGGCGGCACCGCCCAGTGAAACAGGCCGTTGAAACTGGCGAGACGCTCCTGCCCCGCGACCGGCTTCGAATGTTCGAGGAACGTGGAGAAGCGTCCGATTACCCCACGGCGATCGAGATCTTCGGCGATCTCGAAGAATGTCTCAGGCTCGATCCCGGCCTTTCGTGCACGGCGTTCCCAGAGCTCGCTATCCAGCTCCTGAACTTCGACGTCGCGCTTGAGCGCAAGAAGGACCCACCAGTCCTCCTCAGAAAGCTCCACGATGGCGGGGGTCATCGCTTCGGCTCGTGTGGGCGACATTTCACCCTCGCTCATATTCTTTCGTCGCATGTGACCCACACCGAGGACGAATGCCCGGAGTGCAGGCATGATCCGAAATTTCTCTGCTCCGATCTTTCCTCGAAGAAATTCGCAGTGCGATTCGACGGAAAAGCCCGTGGAAACTTTCAGCGTCGTCCAGAGGCTCCATCCTGACGGGCCGGTTTCGCTGTTCCGGATGACGACGTGTCCGGAGAACGGATCGTTCACGACGATGAACTGAAACGCCGCGTCAACGAGAGAATCGTCGATTTTCCAGGCGACCAGGGCGCCCTGTGCGAGGTTCGTCGCAAGCAGGGTCTGGCGCACGCGGCGGATCGTTCCGGCTTCGAGCATCGCACGCACGCGTTCGACGACGAGCGCGGAATCGAAACCCGAACGGCGGGCAATCTCCCCGATCGGATCGCGCACGAAGCCGCGGATCCTGTCCTCGGAGATCTCGAGAATGGATCGATTGATTGGGTCATGCGGTGATACGGAAACCGGCGACTGGGTCATGACGGTCATTGCACCACCTCCGCTGCAATCTCGCTTGGAAGCAGATAGCATCCCGGATCCGATTCCCAGTAATCACCCGTCGCGGCTTCGGCTCGCGCACGGAAGTTGCCGTTGCAGGCGGGCAGCCAACGGCACGTCGCGCATCGACCCTTGAGGAGCGGTTTGCGATCCCGAAGTTTCCCCAGCAATTCAACTGCTGAGTCGTTCCAGATCTCGGAGAACGGCCGGTGGCGGATCGAGCCGACTACGTGATTCGGCGTGAACTGATCCGGATGGACGTTTCCGAAGCTGTCGATCGCGGCGATCGCCATCCCCGATCGGTTTCCGCCGTTGTTCCGGATCAGCGACATCGCGTGCTCGGCACGGCTGTCATCATCACGTTCTTTGAGAGACAGGTAAATGAAGGGAGCGTCGGCATGATTGTCGACGGTCATTACTTCGATCTGCTTCTCTTCGCGATTCCAGCCATCGACGCGCTCCATCAGCTTGCGCATCAGAGTCCGTTTGCCGGCCACGTCGAGGTCGATACCCGAAAGATAGGAGCCGCGGCCCGAATAAACGAGGTGATACAGACAGAACCTGCCCACACCCTCGTTCTCGACGAGCTGCAAGACATCGTCGATCTCACCGACGTTGTCGCTCGTGGCGGTGAAACGGACGCCGACCCGGATGCCCGCGTCGCGACAGTTGCGGATACCGCGCACGGCATCCTTGTACGCTCCTGGCTTTCCGCGAAAGCGATCATGACGTTCTTCGGCGCCGTCGATGCTGATTCCTACATAGACGACGCCGATCTTGGCAATGCGCGCGGCCTTCTTCTCGTCGATCAGCGTGCCGTTCGTAGAGAATGTCACGCGCACTCCGAGGGAAATCGCGTGTTCGGCAAGCTCGAAGACGTCGGGACGGACGAGCGGCTCTCCGCCGGAGATCAGGAGCGCCGGGACGTTCATCCGCGCCAGATCCTCGATCATGGCAGCGGCTTCCGACGTCGTCAGCTCGCCGGAAAAGCGGCGCACTTCCGCATCCGCGTAGCAGTGCGCACACTCGAGGTTGCACGTTTTGGTTGCATTCCAGACAACCACCGGACCTGCACCGGGCCGGGTGCCGGCCTTCTGCGCTGCCGCATGTGCGTCGTAGCGCAGACGGTCACCGGCGTAAGAGCCTCCACCCATGAGTTTTGTCACGCTGATCATTCCGATCCTCCGTAGCCGCATCATGGGATGTGCCTGAACATCGGGATATGACCGCGCGGACAGAGCGATGTGATGACCATCACAACCAGGAGCCGAGTAGTGAAGCTACGACACGAGGATCGTGAGATAACTGCCGCGGGAGATTGAGAGCAGATCGGCGGACCTGCTAGAGTTCGGCACCGGAGGCACGAATGGTCAGACAATTCAGCTCGATCGCAGTCGGAATTCTCATCTCAACGCTCGGGGTCGCGGCGCAGGAGTATCAGCGCCCACCCAAAGTTCTCGCACAACTCGTCGACGCGGCGCTCACGCCCGCCGTCAGCATCAGCCCTGACGAGTCGACGCTGCTGCTGATGGACCGGCCGAGCCTGCCCCCCATCTCCGAGCTTGCCGAGCCCGAGCTCCGCCTTGCCGGACTGCGTATCAACCCGCGGACGAGTGGGCCCAGCCGTTCGGCCAGTTTCAACGGCCTCCGGCTAGTCGATGTCGCTTCGACCCGTGAGCGCGCCGTGTCTGGTCTCCCGTCGGCTCCTCGCATCCGAAATGCGTCGTGGTCTCCCGACAGCCGGCACGTCGCCTTCACGATCGACACCGCAACAGCCGTCGAGCTCTGGCTCCTTTCGAAGACAGACGCTTCGGCCCGCCGGCTGTCCACTCGTGCGGTCAACCAGGCGTTGAGCGGACGCGCGTTCTACTGGCTCGATGCAAATACTCTCATCGCCCGGCTCGTTCCCGCAGACCACGGCGAAGCTCCAGAGGATAGCGGTGTGCCCGCCGGGCCGGTCATTCAGGAGAACATCGGCAGAACCGCGCCTGCCCGGACGTATCAGGATCTGCTGCAGAACCCCCATGACGAACGACTGTTCGATCATTACGCTACCTCGAGGCTCGCAACGATTACTCTCGACGGATCGACCACCGAGATCGGTGCATCTTCGGTCATCGCCGGCTTTGAGCCATCTCCCGATGGGCGCTTCATTCTTCTCCAGCATCTGCAACGGCCCTACTCGTACCTGGTTCCTCAATTTCGGTTTCCGCGCAAAGTCGAAATCGTCGATCGCACTGGCAGATCGATCAAGGTGATCGCCGAGAATCCCCTTCAGGAGGAGATTCCGCTCGGATTCGGGTCGGTGCCGACGGATCGCCGCTCATTCGAGTGGCGTGCCGATCAGCCGGCGACGCTGTTGTGGGTCGAAGCGCTCGACGGTGGCGACGCGCGAAAAGAGGCCGAGTGGCGGGATCGCCTCTTTTCGCTCTCCGAGCCTTTCGATGGACCTCCGAAGACTCTTGCGACTCTTCCTCTCCGCTTCAATTCCGTCTACTGGGGAGATGACGATCTCGCGCTGGTGTCCGAAGGATGGTGGACAAACCGGAAAGCTCGCCTCTACGCTGTCGACCCGTCCAGACCCGGCACTGGAATGAAAACCGTCTTCGATTACTCGTTCGAGGATCGCTACAACGACCCGGGATCTCCCCTCACCGCCGCCAACCGGTTCGGACGGGACACGCTGGTGCTCGAGGCAGACAACGACTTCTATCTCACAGGTGAGGGAGGCTCAGCGGAAGGTGATCGTCCATTCCTGCGGCGCTATGACTGGCAGAAGGCCACCACGAGCGAATTGTTCCGTTCGAGCGCACCTCACTACGAGCGACCGCTCGGGTTCCTCGACGCCGCGCGCCGGCAGGTGCTGACCCTGCGGGAGTCGGCGGATGAGCCGCCGAACTACTTCGCGCGCGATCTCCGCCGGGGACGCGCCCGCGCGCTCACCAGCTTTCCTCACCCCTATCCGGAGCTCAAGGGAGTAAAGAAAGAGCTGATCAGCTATCCACGTGCGGACGGCGTGATGTTGAGCGCGACGCTGTATCTCCCTGCCGGATATGAGCCGAAGAAAGACGGACCGCTTCCCGCGCTCGTCTGGGCATATCCGAACGAGTTCAAGAGCGCTGATGCCGCAAGCCAGGTCCAGGACTCTCCTCACCGGTTCAAGCGCGTGAGCTACTGGGGCGCCGTGCCATGGGTCACGCGTGGCTACGCGATCCTCGACGACGCAGCCATGCCGGTCATTGGCGAGGGGGACATCGAACCCAACGACTCGTTCGTCGAGCAGCTCGTCATGGGTGCAAAGGCGGTCATCGATGAAGGCGTGCGCCGCGGCGTGGTTGACCCGGACAGAGTGGCGGTTGGCGGACATTCGTACGGAGCGTTCATGACCGGTAACCTTCTCGCGCACTCCGATCTCTTTCGTGCCGGAATCGCACGCAGTGGAGCGTACAACCGTTCACTCACACCGTTCGGCTTTCAGTCAGAGGAGAGAACCTACTGGGAGGCGCCGGAAGTGTACTTCGCGATGTCGCCGTTCATGAACGCACACAAGATCAACGAGCCGCTGCTGATGATTCACGGACATGCCGACAACAACTCAGGAACGTTTCCGATGCAGAGCGAACGTCTCTACAACGCGATGAAAGGCCTCGGAAAAACCACTCGTCTCGTGATGCTGCCCCATGAAAGTCATGGCTATCGCGC
>JBGTDX010000153.1:0-5807 GCA_041748075.1 Thermoanaerobaculia bacterium | reverse complement strand
TCGGCGAGACGATCGCAGAGCCGGCCCGTCCGCTGCTGCGCGAGATTCTGCCTTTGTTCGGCGCGCTGTTTCGCACCGAAGCGGCGGCGGCGCACGCAGAAGCCGAATCGAAGATGGCGCGCAACGCAGCGGCACAGGCGTCTTCGCTGGCCGCGAAGCTCGATGCGACCCGCACCGAGCTGCAGCACGCATTGAGTGCCGCGGAAACGGCGTCTCGCGCCCGCGATGAGTTCCTCGCAACCGTGTCGCACGAATTGCGCACTCCGTTGACGAGCATCATCGGATGGATTCAGCTGCTGCGCCTCGAGCGCGACGAGGCATCGCTCAGCGACGCTCTGGACACGATCGATCGCAATGCGCGAGCGCAAAGCCGCCTCATCGAAGACATCCTCGATTTCTCCCGCATCAACGCCGGGAAGCTGCATCTCAATGTTCGGTCCCTTGATCTCACCGACGTCATCGGTGCCGCGATGGACATCGTCCGGCCCGCGGCCGACGCGAAAGGTGTGAGGATCGAGCGAGTCCTCGACTCGGAGGCGGGACACGTTTCCGGCGATGCGGATCGGCTGCAGCAGGTCGTATGGAACCTTCTGTCGAATGCCGTGAAGTTCACACCGCGCGGCGGGAAAGTGCTGATTCGTCTCGAACGCATAAGCTCTCACTGCGAACTGACGGTAGACGACACGGGGCAGGGAATCTCGCCGAGGTTCCTGCCGTATGTGTTCGACCGCTTCAGTCAGGCGGACAGCAGCTCAACGCGAGCCCACGCGGGCCTCGGTCTCGGCCTGGGCATCGTTCGCAACCTCGTGGAGCTGCACGGCGGCACGGTGCAGGCGTTCAGCCGGGGCGAGGGGCAAGGAGCGACGTTCACGGTACGTCTGCCGCTGCTCGTCGCTCATGATCACCCCGAGAATGAGGTCGTGCGCATTGAACTGCCGGCGGTGCGCACCATCGAGCTGGCCTTCGCGGATCTCACCGGCGTCTCAGTGCTCGTGGTCGAAGACAACGACGACTCGCGCAAGCTCCTGCAGACGATCCTCACCCGCGCTGGGGCAGACGTCAAAGTGGCTGAGAGTGTGGCGACGGCACTGCGCATTCTTGCCGGTGAATGGCCCGACATAGTCATCAGCGACATCGAGATGCCCGGCGAAGACGGATACTCCCTGATCCGCAAGATCCGGCTGCAGGAGCCGCCTTCGCAGTGTGTTCCGGCCATCGCGCTGACGGCATACACGCGCAGCGCCGATCGTGTACGCGCGCTTGCCGCGGGATTTCAGATGCACATGAGCAAACCGGTCGAACCGGCCGAGCTGGTTGCGGCCGTGAAGAGCCTCTCAGCCCAGCGCGACTAGGCACTGCCTCAGCTTCGCAGTGCGGCAGCACGTCTCATCCGAGCTACGCATGAGGGAAGTGTATCTCGTGGAAGGGATTCAGTCAGGAGTCAGAAGTCAGTAGCCCGCCTCCCCTTCGGCTGATACGGTTCCTCCTGCATACGTACGTCTCCTGACAATGTGAGAGCAAATTCTCGTCACGAAGGGCGGGCGGGCTACTGACTCCTGGCTACTGACTCCTGGCTACTGGCTACTGGCTACTGGCTACTGACTACTGACTACTCCCCCCACCCCCCCGTGACCCCCATCACGCCCCTCCGTGACACCAGACATCCGTGCCGCGATGCTTGATCGACGACCCTTGTCGCCGGAGGATTTTTCATGAATGAGCTCACATTTGCCTTTGTAGGCGCCGGCGGCGACGGATCGGTGGCCGCGGGCGACATCATCGCCTCGGCGTGCGCCAGCCAGGGCCTTCACGTGATGAAGACCGAGGCCTATGGACCGCAGATTCGCGGCGGTGAGGCCTCGGCTGTCGTCCGTGTCAGCGCGACGCCGGTCTTCGCGCAGTCGGACAGCGTCGACGTCCTCGTCGTATTCCACTGGGCCGATTTTGCCCGCTTTCAGAACGAGATCGTGCTCGCGGAGAATGCGATCGTCCTTTGCGAGCCCGGTGACGCAGTGCCTCCTGAACTGATGAATCGCCGCATCTTCGAGATCGCGTTCAACGACATCGCGAAAGAGTGCGGCTCTCCTGCGTCTAAGAACGTCTTCGCACTCGCACTGGTCGCAACGCTGTTCCATCTTCCGCTCGATGCCGCGCGCGCCGCCGTGGCCCGCCGTTTCGGCAGGAAGAAAGCAGTGGTCGCCGAGGCCAACCTCAAAGCCTTCGACCGCGGCGTAGCGGAAGCCGAGGCGCTGTCCTCGAAGATCGACGGCACGCTGACTTACGTGTCCTCGACCCCGTACCTTCTGATGTCGGGCAACGAAGCGTCTGCATTCGGCGCCCTGCACGCAGGCTGCCGCTTCTTCGCCGGATACCCAATCACACCATCCTCCGAGATTCTGCATTTCCTCAACGAATGGCTTCCGAAGGTTGGCGGATCGACTCTGCAGACTGAGGACGAGCTCGCCGCGATCGGAGCTGTCATCGGCGGGTCATTCGCCGGTGTGAAGTCGATGACGGCGACGTCCGGACCGGGATTGTCGCTAATGGCCGAGATGGTGGGACTCGCCTCGATCGCTGAGATTCCTGCGGTCATCGTGAATGTCCAGCGCGGTGGCCCGTCTACAGGAATCCCGACGAAGAGCGAACAGTCAGATCTGCTGCATGCCCTCTTCGCGAGTCATGGCGACACGCCGCGGGTCGTCATCGCCTGCTCCGACGTGGAAGAGTCGTTCCACGCGACCGTTGATGCGTTCAACATCGCCGAAGAGTTCCAGGTCCCTGTGATCGTTCTTTCCGATCAGTCGATCGCCCAGAGCCGCTCGACGATCAATGCTAGCTCACTGAAGCACCAGGTGCTCGATCGTCTGCTGCCTACGCCTGACGACCTCGTCGAATATCGCCGTTATCGACATACGGAGGACGGCGTATCACCGATGGCTTTTCCGTCGATGCCCGACGGAATGTATCAGACCAATGGTCTCGAGCATGACGAACAGGGTCGCCCGAATGCGTCATTCGTCGTCCATCAGAAGATGAACGACAAGCGCTACAGGAAGCTCGAAACGATCGCTACCCGTTATCCACTGTTTCAGCGATTCGGCTCCGCCACCCCGAGGCTCGGCGTGATCTGCTGGGGATCGACCACCGGACCGGTTCGTGAAGCGATCGAACGATTCGGGCAACAGGAGCAGATCGCGGTGTTCGCACCGCAGATGCTCGCTCCGCTTCCGAGCCGCGATCTTCAGAGTTTCATCGATGAGTGCGATGCGATCGTGGTGATCGAGATGTCGCACTCCGCACAATTCCACCAGTACCTAAGATCGCAGGTCGATCTCCCGCGTCAAAGTACCAGCGTCTATTGCCGCTCCGGTGGTAAGGCGTTCACCGCGACCGAGATCACCGAAGAACTGCAGCGACGGTTGCCCGCAGTCGTGTCTGAGATCGAGGAGGCCTTTTCATGACCTGCACACCCTACGCTCCACTGGACTACAAATCGGATCTCAAACCAGTCTGGTGTCCTGGCTGCGGCGACTTTGCCGTGCTCAACTCGGTCTACCGTGCGCTGGCGGAGCTTCAGTACGAACCGCACGAGACGGTGCTCATCTCCGGGATCGGCTGCTCATCCCGGCTTCCGGGTTACGTCGACACCTACGGCTTCAATTCGCTGCACGGCCGGGCGCTGCCGATTGCCACGGGCGTGAAGATGGCCGCGCCGGCTCTGCATGTCATCGCGGTCGGCGGCGACGGAGACGGCCTCGCAATCGGCGGAAATCACTTCATCCACGCTGCGCGCCGCAACGTCGACATCGCGTACGTGATGATGGACAACGAGATTTACGGACTCACCAAGGGGCAGGCGGCTCCGACGACTCCGATCGGCGATCGCACGAAATCGACGACGTACGGCAACCCCGAGGAATCGATCGATCCCTGCGCATTCGCGATCTCGCTCGGAGCAACATGGGTCGGCCGGGCATTTTCCGGCGATGTAAAGGGAACCACCGAGCTCCTGAAGAATGCAATGACCCATCATGGCTTCGCATTTCTCAATGTGATCTCGCCGTGCGTCACGTGGCGGGGCGACGATCAGACGAAAGAGCTGCGCGCGAAAGTGCGGCCCATCCCCGAGGATCACGAGCGCGGCAACCACGAAGCAGCCCTCCGCTTTACGAGGGAGGATCCGTCGATTGTTACCGTAGGCGTTCTGTACGAACACGCACGCCCGTCGCTTCTCGACGAAGTCGAACAGATCCGGCTCAAGGCGCTCAGCGACGCGCCTCCTCCGTCGCTCGAAGCAATTCTCCAGACGTTTTCGCCGGCAGTCTGAAGCCGCGGCGCGTCGTCCCCCCTCCCTCTCCCCGTGTGAACGGGGAGGAAGTACGCGCGGCTGCATTCGACCCTGTAAAAAGCGTAGACTAGCGTCCCTCCAGACAAAAAGAGAGTGAGGCTTCGTCATGACACCATTGACCGCGCTTTGGCTCCCCATCCTCATCTCGGCGGTGTTCGTATTCATCGCCAGCTCGATCATCCACATGGCTCCGCTCTGGCATGAGAGTGACTATCCCGGATTGTCGCAGGAAGACGTAGTCGCTGACGCGCTGCGGCCGTTGAACATACCGCCCGGCGATTACATGCTGCCGAGAGCGAAGGACATGGCGGAGATGAAATCCGCCGAGTACACCGAGAGAATGAAGAAGGGACCGGTGCTTCTGGTGACCGTAATACCCAACGGCCCGGTCACCATGGGTAAACAACTCACCCTCTGGTTCGTCTACATCCTGGTCGTTTCGTACTTTGCGGCGTACGTAGCCGGCCGTGCCCTCGGCCCCGGCACAGAATATCTCGAGGTTTTCCGTTTCGCCGGAACGACTGCGTTCATCGCGTACACGGTGGCGCTGTGGCAGATCTCGATCTGGTACCGCCGCGCCTGGAGCCAGACTCTCAAAGAGACGTTCGATGGCCTGATCTACGCGCTGCTCACGGCGGGCGTTTTTGGCTGGCTTTGGCCGTCATAGAAGGACCAGTTGAACCTCCGACATCTGCGCATCCTCTGGGTCATGGCAGCCAACGGGTACTGGCTTGTCTGGCAGCTCAGACAGCTCATTCCGGCATTCAAGGCCGAGAATCCGACCGTGAACATCTGGTTCGGTGGCAACGCCGGGACCGGTGCGCCCCTTCTGATCTGGGAGCCCGTCGTGCTTCTCGCAGGCATCTTCCTCGCCTTCGCAGGGCCGAAGCTTGCGACATGGGTAAACTGCGGCTACTTTTTCGGCATGGGTGGCTTCATCTTCTACCAGTACAGCCAGCAGATGACGACAATGGCGGCGTCCGCGCCGACGCGGTCGATCTGGACTGCGGTGGCATACATCGTCATAGCCCTGATCACTCTCGCATTCGGATTCGAATCGAAGGTTGAATCCAACCCGGTCGACCTCTCGCAGCACTGGTAAGGCCCGCGATCCGGCACAGGATGTCGTGACCCATGTCACGACACGGCACGTCTTCGAGCGATAAGCTGGTCCAACGGGAGGAGACTCATGCCGATTGAATCAGTCTCGCCGGAAACGACGCGGGAGGAAGATGAGAGTCGAGCCGAGCCAGTTGAGATCGAGCTCAAACCGCCGCCCGAGGATGAAGTGCCGTTTCACATTCCCCGGGACTAGTGGCCTGTAACGGTGAAATCGCTAGTGGCGTTGCAGGCGTCGCGCTGCCAGATGCGAGCCGTCGCGACGCAGGCGATGTGGGGCATCGCTGAGGAGCGAGGGCGAAGCAGATGTCGGTGCGCCGCCTGCAACCCGTAGGGCTGA
>JBGTDX010000152.1:0-2971 GCA_041748075.1 Thermoanaerobaculia bacterium | reverse complement strand
CCGGAAGAATCAGCGAGAGTGCTGACGGCAGGGAAACGAGGTTGTGGGATCTCGAGCCTGGCCATTTCCGGTGGGTCGAGACAGGCGAGAACCTATCGATACGAAACGAAGGCGCGGGTCCCATTGATCTGGTTGAGATCGAGGTCTTCTAATGCGTGTACAGCCACCTGACAACCTCCAGCTCTATACTATTCGGCGTGCGGTTCGCGCCGGTGAACCGCAGGAACGTTGGGCGGACGACTCACCGAGGAGATTCTGTGGAACTTGGACTTCGTGGGAAGTGCGCGGTCGTTACCGGTGGCAGCAAGGGAATCGGTCGCGCCATCGCGCTAGCTCTGGCGGAGGAGGGCGCGAACGTTGCCATTTGTGCTCGAGGCGAGGAGGCGTTGCGCGATACGGAGAGGGCGCTACGCGAACGAGGTGGCAAAGTCGTGGCGGACGTCTGCGATGTTGCCGATGCGCTGGCCCTTGACGGCTTTCTCGAATCGGCCCGGAAAGCATTCGGTCGTCTCGATATCCTCGTCAACAATCCCTCGGCACTTGCCAGCGCCTTCGCAGATGACGAAACCGGATGGCGCAGCAGCTTTGACGTCGACATCATGGCAGCCGTGCGAGCCAGCTGGAAGGTCGTCCCCTGGATGGCCGAGAGTGGCGGCGGCTCTATCCTGCACATCTCATCCGTGTCTGGACTGGAGGCCGGCTCTCCACCGGCCTATGCCGCTGCAAAGGCTGCCCTGATCAGCCACTCGAAGACGCTGGCAGTCGCACTCGCTCCACAGAAAATCCGCGTGAACGTCATCGCGCCAGGGTCGATCGAGTTTGCTGGCGGACTCTGGGAGGCGGCCAAACAGAATGATCAGGCCTTCTACGCGACGGTACTTGGGACCATTCCATGGAGCCGGATGGGCACCCCTGAAGAGGTGGCCAATGCCGCAGTCTTTCTCGTCTCCGAGCGGGCGAGCTGGATCACCGGCGTGTGCCTCGGTGTTGATGGTGGGCAGCGCAAGGCGAACATTTAGGGTAGCCCGTTCTCACCTGTTCGAGCGGCGCCTGACTGGCGGTTGCACGGGACACGAACCGTGTTGCCGTGTCTCAAGCTCTATACTACTCGGCGTGCGGTTCGCGCCGGTGAACCGCAGGAACGTTAGACCGCCGGGCACCCAGCATGCGTTGGAAACTGCGACCCGCTACTCAGGGTGATCGCCATTTTCTGTATCGTCTCCACGAGACGACCATGCGCGACGTGATTGAGAGTACCTGGGGATGGGATGAGGAGTGGCAACGGGCGGAGTTCGAGAAGCGCTTCCAACAGAGTTCCTACTTCATGGTCGAGATCGACGACGTCGCCGTCGGTACGGTCTGCGTCGAACGCCGACCGGCTTGCCTGTACATCCTCGAGCTCCAGTTGTTGCCGGCATATCAGGGCCTTGGTATCGGCAGTGAAGTTGTTCGGAGCATCATTCGTGATGCCGCCGCCGAGCAACTTCCGATAGCATTATCCGTGGTTCCGGCGAACACCGGAGCCAGGCGCTTGTACGAGCGGCTTGGGTTCGAGGTCACGAATGTAGATCCGCCATTCATTCGGATGTCGCATTCGGGAAACGCGGCTAACTAGCGCTTGCATCGCACGCGAACCGCTCGCTGCTGTGTCTCCAGCTCTACACTATGTGGCGGGCGGTCCGCGCGGGTGAACCGAAGGAACGTAGGCGACGAATGAACTCCTTGATTTCCTTCAACGATCTACCCAGAATCGTCAGCGAGCACCGTTAAAGGAGCGAGACGCCCGGGATGTCACGCTTCGCTCCGTTCTCGCCAATCCCCGGGATGCGGAAGGCCTCGATCGCACGCCAATGACGTTCTCGATCGCTCTGATCTTCACGATTCTCTGCGTGGCGCTGCTGTTGTTCGTCACCGGCCGAATGCGGATGGACCTGGTGGCGCTGTTGGTGCTGGGAGCGCTGGCGATCACCGGCCTGGTCACAACCGAGCAGGCGCTGGCGGGATTCAGCAGCCCTGCGGTAGTCACCGTATGGGCGATGTTCATCCTCTCGGCTGCCCTCACCCGCACCGGCCTGGCCGATCTTCTCGGACGCCCCATTCGCCGCCACTTCGCCCGCGGGGGAGAACTTCAGCTCATCGTTGCCCTGATGACCGTGTCAGGGCTGCTATCGGCGTTCATCAACACGGTCACCGTCGCTGCCGTTATGCTGCCGGTGACGCTGGACCTGGCGCGACGCACCCGCCGGCCTCCCTCGCGACTGCTCATGCCGATGTCGCTCGGCTGTCTTCTGGGCGGGCCATTTACCGCCATCTCCACTCCGCCTAACATCCTGGTCACGGACGCTTTGCGTGCAGCCGGACTCACTCCGTTCTCGCTCTTTGCATTCACGCCCATCACGGCGGTGATTCTGGCGGCGGGCATCCTTTTTATGGTGCTCGGCGGCCGGCACCTGCTCCCCTCCGAGTCGGCGACGCGGGGGGAAACGACCGCCGGCCTGGGCAGTTCCTACGCGCTGCAGGAGCACCTGTTCAGCGCCCGGATCACGCGAGGCTCGGCCCTGGTCGGCCGCACCATCGCCCAGAGCCGCCTCGGCTCGGCGATGCAGCTCACCGTACTGGGGATTCGGCGCCGCGGCAGGATGGTACGGTCGCCGGAGCCCCGGGAGATGTTGAGAGCCGACGACGAGTTGATCCTGCACGGTCTTCCCGATCACGTTCACGGGCTCCATGGCCGCGAGCACCTTTCGATCATCGATCTGAACGTAAATACTTTTTCCGCCGATCACTTCTCTGTTGCCGAGGCCAGCGTTGCCGAAGGCTCCGCACTGGAGGGGTCGACGCCGGCACAGAGCGGACTGCGCAGCGATCACCGGGTGCATTTGCTGGCAGTGGAGCGGGACGGCGAAGATGCGCGCGAGGAGCTGAAGCGGGTGCGGCTGCAGCCGGGCGATCGCCTGTTGCTGCAGGGCGA
>JBGTDX010000151.1:0-18454 GCA_041748075.1 Thermoanaerobaculia bacterium | reverse complement strand
GGCGAGGGATCTCCGGCGATGGTACATAGCTGCCTATCGTCCCGTCACCACTCTGTGCCCTTTCTGATCACGAATGTACTATCGCCGGAGATCCCTCGCCCCTCCCACCCACCCGCGCTTGCTCGGGATGACACTTGGTTCATGTCTCGCCAAGTTAACCCTCTCCCCGACTTCGCGGGGAGAGGGGAAGCACGCGCCGCGGGACCCCTCGACCCTAGCTCTTCCCCTTCGCCCTCGGCATCTTCGCAACCAGCTCGAAGTATCGCGCGAAGGCCACCATGCCGCCCGCGGCCTGCTGCCAGTCGAACCGTTCGTTCGGAGCGTGGTACCCATGCTCCGGCAGCGAAAGGCCGAGAAAGAGCACGGGCACTTTCAAAATTTTCTCAATCGAGATCACAGCTCCGATCGAGCCTCCCTCGCGCACGAAAACCGGTTCGGTCCCGAATGCGTACTCCATCGCCTCGCGCACTGCATCGGGGAATGCTCCTTCGGTCGGTGCTTTGTATGGATGCATCCGCTCGTGGGTCTGTACCTTCACGTCGGGGTTCTTCGTTTTGACGAAGTCCTTCACGAGCCGTGCAATCTTGTCGGGATTCTGGTTCGGAACCAGACGGCAGGTGATTTTTAACTCGCCGCGCGGGGGAATGATCGTCTTGAGGCCCGGTCCGATGTAGCCGCCAACCAGCCCGTGGACTTCCATCGTCGGCAGGGCCCAGATCCGGTTCATGATCTCGATGGGATCTTCGGTGCGAATCGACTTGAATGCGTGATCCTTCTTGAACTGCTTCACCGAGAAGCCGGACTGGCGGAACTCTTCGAGCTCCCAGCGCGTCGGCTTTTCGACATCGTCGTAGAAGCCCTTGATCTTCACTTTACCGCTCGTCGCGTCGTGCATCTCGGTTGCGAGCTTCATCAACTCGCCAAGGGGATTCCGCGCTGCGCCGCCTGTGACGCCGGAGTGCTGCTCCGTCTCGCCGGTCTCCAGGGTGAGGACGAAACCCTGAAGGCCGCGGAGCCCTGCGGGACAGGCAGGCCGTTCGCGTGAAACCCAGATCGTGTCGGAAACGAGCACCGAGTCCGTCGCTACCTTGTCGCCGGCTGCCTTGATTCCAGCCGCGAAGTTCGGCGAGCCGATCTCCTCTTCGAACTCCCACAGAATCCGGAGATTGATCGGCGTGCCGGCCTTCCGCGCTTCGCGAATTCCGAAAAGGGCGCTGAGGGCCGGTCCCTTGTCATCGGTCGTACCGCGTCCGAGGTAGCGGTCACCGACGACCTTCATGTCGAACGGATCGTGGTCCCAGGGTTCAGTCTCCTGCGATGCCGGCTGGACATCGAGGTGGTTGTAGACGGTGAGCGTCGGCAGATCGCCTCCCTGATCGAAGGTACCGTGAACGATCGGGTTACCGAGTGTGGGGAGAATGCTCGCCTTCCCTCCGAAGCGCTCGATGGTGGAGGCCGCGAGCTGCGCGGCACGATCGATGTCTCCACGCCTCTCCGGTTCCGCCGATACCGTCGGGATGTCGACGAACTCCTTGAGGAGAGACTCGAATTCCCTGCGGTGCGCATCGGACGGTGACGTGGTGGTTTTCTTCTTCGGCATCAATTCTCCTGGATTGTTTTTTTGGACGGTTCTGTGCAGGATTCCTGCCGGAGCGTGCCAGCGCATTCTATGCGAATTGAGTCGCGAGGTCGCCCTCGAAGAAAGCAATGTTGAATGTTGAAATTGTGAATGTTGAATGCTGAATGAAGACCGGTTCCCAATTCAACATTCAAAATTCACAATTTCAACATTCAACATTGTCTTAGGCCGAGGCTGCGCGATCAGGGCACCCTTCACCCTTCACTCTTCACCCTTCACTCTTCACTCTACTAATATCCCACCGCCACCCCGCCCCTTCGTGGATCTGCCGCCCCCAGCCTCATGCCGGACTCCCTCTCGATCATGATCACCTGCGTATCGCCGATAAAATTCTCGCCGAACGAGTAGCCCGGGACTTCTTTGAACAGGAAGCCGCGGTTCTCGAGGATGACACGCGTGTCGGGATTGATTCCTCCCGCGTCCCACGAGATGACATCCGGAAGCCACTGGTGGTGTACACGAGGCGCTTCGACGGCTTCCTGCGCGTTCATGCCGTGATCGATCACATTGACGATCACCTGGAGAACCGAGTTGATGATCGCCGGACCTCCGGGACTTCCGACGGTCATGAGCAGCTCGCCGTCTTCGAGAACGATCGTCGGAGTCATGGCGGAAAGGGGACGCTTGCGCGGCTCGATCGCATTGGCGTCCGATTGGATCAGACCATACGCATTCGGCACGCCCGGCTTGGACGTGAAGTCGTCCATCAGGTTGTTCAGAAGAATCCCGGTTCCCCTCGCGGTGACGGCCGAGCCGAAGCTCTCGTTGAGTGTGTAGGTGTTCGACACGACGTTGCCTTCGCGATCGATGACGGTGAAGTGTGTCGTGTCTGGCGATTCGTGCCCGGGCGGTATCCCTTCCCGGACTTTGCTGCTCGGCGAGGCTTTCTTGAGGTTGATCGTTTTGACGCGTTGCCTTGCGTACTCCTTTGTGATCAGCCCTTCGATGGGCGCTTCGACGAAATCGGTGTCGGCCATGTATGCGGCGCGGTCGGCGAATGCGCGGCGCATCGTCTCGACGAGCAGATGGAGAGCGTCTGCGCTCCCATGTCCAAGTTTCGCCACATCGTGCGTCTCGAGCATGTTGAGCATCTCGATGAGAACGGCTCCACCCGAGGAGGGCGGTGGCATGGTGAGAATCTCCCGGCCACGATAGGTACCACGCAGCGGCTGCCGGATCGTCGGCTCGTACTGCCGGAGATCCTCGGCCGTGACGATGCCTCCGCCCCGCTGGATGTCCTCGAGGAGTAGCCGCGCAGTTTCGCCCGTGTAGAAGTCGCTGGCGCCCTTGTCCCTGATCCGTTGCAGCGTCGCCGCGAGCTCGGGCTGCCGGAACAGATCGCCTTCTCTGTAGCGGTCGCCATTCCTGAGAAAGATGCGCCGGCTCTCGGGAAACTGCGCGAGCCGAGGAACGGAAGTCGTGCTGTTGAGGGTCCGCTCGAGATGCCACGAGACGCCAAAGCCCTCCGCAGCTAGTTTGCGCGCCGGCTCGATGAGCTGGCTCCATTCGAGTTTTCCGTGACGCGCGTGGGCAAGCGCGAATCCCGCAAGCGTTCCAGGAACCGCGATCGCTTTGTAGCCGTCAGTCGACAGGTCGGGGATGACATTGCCATCGGCGTCGAGATACATGTTGCGGGTTGCCGCGAGGGGAGCGCGCTCGCGATAGTCGATCACTTCCGCCGTGCCGTCTGCTTTGCGCAGTACCATGAAGCCGCCGCCTCCGATGTTTCCGGCGGCCGGCCAGGTCACGGCGAGCGCGAGACCGACTGCGATTGCGGCATCGACGGCGTTGCCACCCTTCTGCAGTGTGTCCACGCCGACGCGTGAAGCGATCTCGCTGACGGATACGACCATCCCGTGCTTCGCACGGACAGGCTGACGCGAGACGGCGTGTGCGGAGGGCGCGAGGAACGATAGTGTTAGAAGGATTGCGATGGATTGTTTCAATGGGTCTCCCGGCGATTTGCCCTGCAGAGCGTGTGTCATCATTATTGCCGAAATGAACCAAGTGTCATCCCGAGCTTGGTTGTGCGGGCGGGAGGGGCGAGGGACCTCACGCGATGGTACATAGTAGCCTCGAGGAAAGGTCCGCACGTCACTCTCTCGTGTGACAAATCCACTTTGTACTATGGTCGGAGTTCCCGACCCCCTCCCGCCCCTACGAGAGACCACGCATCGAGCTTGTTCATCGCCTGCTTCATTGGCGCGCCGCCATTTACTGCTTCTAATGAACCTCCCCTTATGGGAGGAATGCTAAGACCACGTCATCCTGAGCGAAGCAAAGGATCTCCTGAAGAGGATCGAGCATCGCAAGAAGAGATCCTTCGCTTCACTCAGGATGACGTGGACTCGCCTAGCATGGCAGTAGGTTCATTTCTCGCCACAATGACATGTCCCGTCATTCAGGAGCTCGGGATGACACGCTCAACATTTCGGTACAGATGACCTTTCCGTCCATTCGGAGGTCAGACTCGATTCCACCTCACTGCACGGACCAGTACAACGCGTTGAACAACAGCGGGAACGTCGCGTGCGTTTGCCCGCGATGCTGCGGACGAAAGCCGAACAACACGATCTTCCCGTCGCCGTGAGTGAGCGCAACCGCTGCAGCTTTCCGCGTCAGATGCTCCTCTCCCTGCATCCATCCGGATAGCAGGATCTCGGAGCTCCTCTCCGGATACGTCGCAAGCACCCATCGCTCCATCTCGAATCCGGGCAGCCTCGTCTCGAACGCGATCTTCTCATCGAGAAAGCCGGCGAAGCTCTCCGGCATCCCTGCCGTGATCGGATGACTCGCACCCGTATTCATCCGCACGAGCGATCCGGGGATCGAGAACGAGGAAGCCGGCACGCGCGCGAGCGCGTTCCGCACCGGAATGTTGAAGTGGTCGATGACGAAGTGAGTGCTTCCGTTGAAAGCGATCAGCGTTCCTCCGCCTTCGACGAACTCCTTTAAAGCCTTGACTCCCGCCTGCTCGATCCCGCCGCTGTACTCCGGCGGCAACTCGCTGACGTACTGCATCTGTCCTTCATCACGCTTCGGCTTTCCCGTCAGGATGATGTTCCGGTCGATGTCGGGCAGGATGATCGCATCGAAGCTCTGACGGAGCCTGCCCGCGCGGACAGTCCGGTTGTCGAGCGTACGGACGTTGAAGCCATTCTTCTCGAGCAGCCACCGGGTCCATCCTTCGTCCATCGAGGCAGCCCACGGCTTGTAGATGCCGACTCTGGGAGCCTTCTGCGGTCTGGCATTCGCGGGAATCGTGTCGACGCGTTCGGTCACCGCGCCGAGTCTCGAGGCCACCTCCGACCAGCCGGCGCGATCGCCGCCACTGATGAATACCGTTCCCGACGGAGCCTCGGCGCTGCCGGAGGTCGTAACCATAGCGACTGAGGCTTTGCCCGCGAGCGCTGCGTTGATGATCTGCGCATTCGCCGCACTTCCCGCCTTCAGACGGATGGTGTCTCCCGGCGGCACCGGCCGAAGAGCCACCGGCGCTCCACCGGCGATAGGGGCGCGCATCTTCTCGAGCTCGATGCCTCGCGGCAACGTCGTCTTCTCGACTTCAACTCCCATCTTCATCGGCAGCGTCCAGCTGGCGACGTCGTAAGGCTGAAGGATCTGCGCATCGACGGCGAGGCGGACTTCCGGGTAGGTCTGCGGCTCGAGCATCTCGCGGACGAAGCGGCTGTAGGGCTGCGCAAGCGGAATCCAGAAGTCACCGTTCGCAGCGGTCATCACCTCGACACCGTGATCGGCCACCAGTTCTGCGAGGCGCTTCGCCGTCGGATAGTCGCGCTGTGCCGCCGGAATCCGATACGCCTCTCCCGGCGCAGCCTCCGCGACTGCCGTCTTCGCGCGAACGACGAGGTTGCGAAGGAAATCCTCACGCGAGGATGCGGCGATCTCGTGGAGCGCATCGGAAGCAATCCGTTCGTAATCCATGATGTCGCGCATCCTCCACCATCCACCCTTCCACGGGTTCGGATGGTTGATCTGCGCCTTGTATTCGATCAGTCCCTTCCGCCCGCCGGACAGCTCCGTCGGATCGATGTAGATCGGCGTCGCCATTCGGGCCGAAGCGACTTCCAGAAGCATTCCGGTGATGTTTTTCCACCATCCCGTGTTGCGGGTGCCGCCGATCCAGTACGCATCGAACTGATAGCCGTAGATGATGCCGGCCTTCTCCTGCTGTTCGAGCCGGTGGGCCATCGCGGCGCCGATCATGTTCACTTCGCGCCAGATCAGAGGATGAACGTCAGGGTCCATCGGATCCGAGAACGGCGGGATGAACATGCGCGGTCCCTCCGAGCCCATCTGATGCTCGTCGATGAAGAGCTGCGGAAACCATTCGTGATATAGCGCTCGTGTGAGATCGCGTGTCTCGTTCTGCGTGAGCATGAACCAGTCGCGGTTGTTGTCGTGGCCGACATAGTGGTGGTAGAGCCATGGCATCCGGCCTCCCTCGAATCGCGTGCCGAGGTATTTCCGGTACCACTCGACCTCCATCGTCTGTCCGTCGGGATTGAGCGACGGCACCAGAAGCAGGACGACGTTTTCAAGCCGCCGTAGTGTCTCCGGGTCGGTTGCTGTAGCGAGCGCATGTGCCCATTCCATCGCCATCTGGCTCGATGCGATCTCGGTCGAGTGAATGTTGCAGGTGACCAGGACGATTGTCTTTCCCTCCGCGATGAGGGGGTCGATGTCGCTCTGGGAAAGGTCGCGAGGGTCGGCGAGGCGGCGGGCGATTTCCCGGAGGCGGGGCAGGTTGTTGATGTTCGCTTCCGCCGAGATGATCGCCATGATCATGTCGTCCCCGAGGGTAGTCTTTCCGAGCGACTGAACGCGCAATCGCGGCGAATTCGCCTCGAGATGGCGGAAGTACGACTTGATCTGCGTGTAATCGGCGAGTTTGCGGTCCTCGCCGACTGTGAAGCCCAGGAATGCCGTAGGGGTCTGGACCGGGGCCGCATGAAGGACAGTCGGGAGCAGGGCCGCAACCAGCAGAAACATCCGGATCATCAATTTGTCCTTGCCGTTCGGATTTATCGGCGCGTGGCCGAGGCCCGATTATATGACGTGGGAAAACTGCCATTCCAAAATCACCGTCAAAGCACTGGGGTTTCAGCATTTGCACGCTGTTCGCCGAGGTGGTAGACTTCAGGCAAACGGACCGATGTCAACTCTGAATATCAATGTGCTGGGTGGGTTCCGGGCGGAGTTCGAGTCCGGTCAGGCTCTTCACCTTCACACCAGGAAGGCGCAGGCACTTTTTGCCTATCTCGCGATGCGACCGGGGCAGATGCAGCCTCGGGACAAGATCGCCGCCCTGCTCTGGGGCGAGACGGGAGAGGAGCAGGCAAGGCACAGCCTCCGCCAGACTCTCGTTGGTCTACGCAAGGCCGTCGGTTCGGAAGAGCCCCCGGCGCTTCTGGTCGAAGGAGACAGCCTCGCGCTGAGCCGGGATGTGATCCGGGTTGATGCCGTGGAGTTCCAGCGTCTCGTCGCCGAAGCGACCGAGGAGTCGCTCGAAGAGGCTGTCACGCTTTATCAGGGCGATTTTCTCGAGGGGCTGAGCGTCAACGAAGAACCGTTCGAAGAGTGGCTCCTGGTGGAGCGTGAACGGCTGCGCGAGCTCGCACAGGAAGCTCTCGCTCGGCTGCTCTCGCTTTACAACAAGAGCGGAAATCTCGACCTGGCCGTCCGTAGTGCCGCGCGATTGCTCTCCCTCGATCCCCTTCAGGAGGTCGTCCACAGAGCGCTCATGCGCCTGTATGCCAAACAAGGGCGACGGGAGGCGGCGCTCAAGCAGTACCAGACTTGCGTCGGCCTGCTCGATCGCGAGCTCGGCATGGAGCCGGATGAAGAGACAAAGGAAGTCTACGAGGAGATTCTCCGCCAGACTCCCCGCCGCAAAGTCGCCGGCGTATCTGGAAACGTCTCGTCGAGCGGTGCTCGAGGAATTCTGGTCGTCGAAGATGACGCGGTGACACGAACGCTCATTGACGGATTTCTCAGCGGGAACAACTACGAAATGGTTCATGCTGGCGATGGAGCCGACGCTCTCCTGCAGCTTGGACGCCGCGGATTCGATCTCGTCCTCCTCGATCTTCACATGCCGACACTCGATGGCTTGAAGCTTCTCGAGATCATGAACGAAAAGAAGATTCAGATTCCCGTCATCTGCCTGACGGCTCTGACCGGCGATCAGGTGGAGATCCGAGGGTTCGAGCTCGGAGCCGCAGACTTCATCCGCAAGCCGATCCAGAAGGAAGTACTCCTCATGCGCGTGAAGAACGTGCTCAAAGCGCCGGCGGCGTAGGCCGCCCGCCCTCCCGGTCGTGAGTTGTGCACACCCGCCCGCCCGCCGGTTGTGAGTTGTGAGACCCGCCCGCCCGTTCGTGCCGCTGGAGTGTTGATCCAGAACTCAGAACCGTGCGGGAAGGTGGGTGTGCAGAACTCAGAACTGGAAGGGCGGGCGGTCGGTGGGTGGGCGGCGGTATCATGTCCCCATGAACGCCGAGCCATTACGGGGCGATGAGACCATCCGAACCCGCATCAGGCGGTTTTCCGGAGATCTCGAGCCGCTCCAGAGCGAGCCATCGCCACAGAACGGTCTGGCGTTTCTGCGGCGACCGATCTGGACGATTCACCTCGCGGCTCTCTTCTTCGTACTCCTTACGGGATGGATGGTTGTCGTCGAGGGACGAGACGTCAGCGTGCCTGCCGAGGTGGCGAAGCTCCTCGTTTTGTATGCAGTGGGTATTTACGTTTCGACATTGGAGGACCGCGCCGCACGCAAGGGGAATCGAACCCTCGGCGCGTTGCGGGTAGCTCAGACCATCATCCGCGATCTGCAGGCCACCTCAGCGAAGTTCGAAGAGGCGAGACTGCACGCCGAGGAATCCAACGAGGCGAAGAACGAATATCTGGCGACCGTTAGCCATGAGATCCGCACGCCTCTGAATGGAATCATCGGCATGGCGCAGCTTGCGCTCGCTTCGGATCTCAACCCCGAGCAGCGTGCATGCATCGAGTCGGCGCACACTTCCGCGCAGTCGCTCCTGCGCGTAATCAATGACATTCTCGACTTCTCCAAAATCGAAGCACGTAAGGTGGACCTTCAGGCAGTTCATTTCGATCTCCACGATCGTGTCAACGAGGTCGTCCGTTCGTTCGGCGTGGCGGCTCACCGGAAGCAGATCGAGCTGGCCTATCACATTCAGTCCGAAGTCCCTCGGCACGTGGTTGGCGACGACGGCCGTCTCCGTCAGGTGCTGGTAAATCTGATTGGCAATGCACTCAAGTTCACCGATCGCGGTGAGGTCATCGTCCGTGTCGAGGCAGAGGCACGTTCCAGGCAGGACGTGGTACTGCACGTTTCGGTTCGCGACACTGGCCCCGGAGTTCCGGAGGGAAAGGAAAAGCAGATTTTCGAGGCCTATGCACAAGGCGACGAGAGCATCGGACGGCGATTCGGCGGTACAGGGCTCGGACTTTCGATCTCGGCAAAGCTGGCCGAGCTGATGGGCGGTGCCCTGCGCGTGGAGAACAACGAGGGGCCCGGCAGCACGTTCCACTTCACCGCCCGGCTCTGGCTCCAGCGCGTTGCGACGGTAGAGTCGCGGCCTATCCTTCCGCAGAGCCGTTCGCGACAGCGCGTACTCGTAGTGGATGATCATCCCGTTGCGTGCGAGATCGTCGGGGCGATGGTAAGCGCCTGGGATCTCGATGCTCAGGGAGCGTCCAGTGGAGAAGAAGCGCTGCAGCTGCTTTCCGAGGCGCACGAGCAGGACCGGGCATTCGCGTTCGTGCTCGTGGATGCGGATCTGCCAGGCATGGGGGGGTTCGATCTGGCTGAGGAGATCCGGCGGAGCCCGAACATGCCGGGATCGGTGGTGATGATGCTTTCCTCGCCTGGCGATTTCGAAGGCGCGGCGCGGTGCCGCGCCATGGGCCTGTCGAGCTACGTCACCAAGCCCGTTTCATCGGCTGAACTCTCGGACGGGATCACCCGAGCTCTTCACACTCCTTTGCAGCTGGTCGCCGCTGTTCCTGCAGCCACGCAGGCGACCGAACTGAAAGGACGTCGCAGTCTCGATGTGCTGGTTGCTGAGGATGATCCGGTCAACAGAGCGCTGGCCTCGGGGCTGCTCCGCCGCTGGGGCCACCGAGCGACTCTCGCGAGCAACGGAAACGAGGCGCTGGCCCGCTTCCGCGAGCGCAGGTTCGATCTGGTGATCATGGATGTGCGGATGCCCGATATGGACGGTCTCGAGGCGACCGAGCGAATTCGAGCCGCCGAGGGTTTGGAGGGGGTCCGTACTCCGATCCTCGCGCTGTCCGCGCATGCCGGTGCTGCGGACCGCGAGAGATGTCTCACGGGAGGCATGGACGGTTACATCACAAAGCCGCTCAACGCCCGCGAGCTCTTCAGTCTCATCGAAGAGTTCGGAGACGAAGCAGAGCGTCGCCGGAACAGTGGTGAGAATGATGAGGACGAGCTCCTCGTCTCAGCCGCCGAGATCCTCACTCGCGTTGACGGCAACCGGGATCTGGCGGTGAAGATCTGTTCTCTGTTCATGGCAGAGGCTCCGAAGATGATCGGGGAGCTCGAAAGAGCGATTGCTGCAAAAGATGACGCGGAGATCGCTGCCGTGGCTCACCGGCTGAAGGGTGCTGTGAGCAATTTCCCGGTGACGGGAGCGGTAGGTCTGGCTGCCAGACTCGAGATGATGGCAAGGCGCAAGGAGCTCACTGCAATTCCGGGCGTGTTCGGCGCACTCCGGCAGGATATCGACGATCTGATCTTTTCCGTCGAGGTAGCGAAGGCAAAGCTGCGCGAAGGGTCCGTGGAGTCCAGCACCACCGTACTCTTTCCAGTCAGCCTTGCCCTGCTCGCACAGAGCTTTTTCGACGGGCGATTCTGAGCGTTCGCGCTGTTGGATGCTTACTCCGCCTTCGCGGCCGGACTCGGGTCTGCGAGCTCGACGCGATTTCTTCCGGCGGCCTTCGCTCTGTAGAGAGCAAGATCGGCTTCTTCGATGACCTGCGCCGCGCTTCGCAGAGCTTGTGATGGCCCGCTGGCGACTCCCGCACTCACGGTCATGGCGATCTCGAACTCCCCGACGTGAATCGGGGACTCCGCGACTCTCTTACGAATGCGCTCGGCGCAGTGGAATGCATTCTCGCCCGCCGTCTCGGGAGCGATGATCGCGAACTCGTCTCCTCCGTATCGCGCTATGAGGTCCGTCGCGCGAGCAGTCTGAGTCAGCAGGATCGAGATTTCCCGCAGCACTCGATCTCCAACGCTATGCCCATGCGTGTCGTTGACGTTTTTGAAATGGTCGGCATCGAACAGAACCAGAGAGAACGGTCGCCCGTAACGGACTGCCCGCTCAAATGCGCGATGAAGCTGTTCATCGCAGTATCGGCGGTTGTAGAGCGATGTTAGGCCATCGGTGATCGACAAGGTCTCGAGCTGAGTGTTGAGCCCGAGGAGTTTCTTGGACAGATCGACGATCCGTTTTCCGGATCGGATTCTCGCAAGAAGCTCGTCGTGGTCGAATGGCTTGGTCGCGAAGTCGTCTGCACCCTGGTCGAGGGCGTCGACTCCGCCACTTTGGTTCCCCTCCTCCAGGCTTACGATCACAAATCGTGAGGCGAGCTCCGGCTCGGATTTCAGCTCGTGGCAAAGCCGGATACCGTCATCGTCCGGAAGGGTCCGTGCCACGATCGCCAGGTCCCAGGGATACTCGTGAAGCAGCTGGCGGGCCTCGCGGGAACTTCCGCAGCCGAGCGTCGCGTAGCCGTGATCGCGCAACAACTGCATCAGCGGCATCCGAACGGTCTCATCCTGATCGACGATCACGACGATGAATGGCATCCCCTGGCTCATCGGCTGATTATGCGCCTGCAGAAAAGGAGAACCAAACGGAGGCGCCCGGTGAGAGGTCTCCCTATGCCCTTCCGGATCATGGACACCTCGATTCTGAGTCTTCGCCGATCGCTACCCTGCCCTCTGAAACGCTCGTGCCAGCGACACGTTCAAAATTCTACAACCTGTAGATATCTATCAATTTTATGCCTTGTTTTTGCAATCTGTTTTGTTCCCGTTTACCATATTCATTAAACGTATGTAGAACGGGAGGGGTGCGTGAAAAAAGAGAGACAAGAGGATCGGGTTCGGAGACTGGTGGATCTCGTGGCCCTCGTAGGAGAGACGGTGCCGATCGTCCGCTGCGGCAGCCGTCTGATCGGGCCATGCCCCTTCTGCCAGGAGGAGGACGACAGCGAATCGCTGGAAGTCTTTGCGGCTGAGGGAATGTTCGGTTGTTCGAATTGCGGCAGAGAGGGCGACTGCTTCAAGTGGCGCATGATGTTCGACGGACTCACGTTTGCCGAGGCACTCGAAGCATGCGCTGCCAGCGTGAGTTCATACAGGAAGGTCGCCTGAATCGCACGATGTGCGACGGCGGAGGCCACCAACAGCTCGACGCCTGAAATTCACCAATGTTTCACAGCCGGCACTGCTTTCAGGGAATGCGAAGCCCGGGTCGTTTTTTTCCGATTGAGACTCTCAGTCCAGGTAAAAGCGTGAACAAAAGAGAGCTTTGTTGTGTTGACCATGGAAACGGCTCAATGCCGGTCGATTTCAGGAGATGACATTCACGTTGGCCTCTGTCCGGCTGCAATCCGCGGTTCGAACTGCAGCAGCAAACCACGCCAGCTTCATAGCCCATCCACCTCCATCCGCAAACTATCCTCTGGCCGGGCACAGGTCACGTGAAGATTTCAGGCAGGCGGGCGTAACACCCGTCTGCTTTTTTTTGGAAACGATCAGTCGCTCAGCTTCGCACGAACCATCGCGACGACGTTTTCATTGTCCACCGGCTTCCGGATGAAGCCTCCCACCCGGTCATACCAGGGAGAGGTGACGAAGATCGCTGCATTCGCTGTCATCACGATTACGCGGTCGAGCATGTCGGGTATGTTCCGGTGGATGTGCTCGAGTACTCCGAAGCCCATCGGAAGCGTTCGATCAACGCGGCTCGGGACTTCGCGGACGTCCAGGAGAACCGCGGCGTAAGATCCCGCCTCGATGCGGCCCACGGCCTCGAATCCGTCTTCCGAATCGATGGCGTCGATGCCTGCGGCCCGAAGGTAAGCCGTAACGGCGGTTCTTGCCGCCTCGTCGGCATCGACGACCAGGACCACCTGCCCTGTTGCTGTCATCGGTCCTCCATTTGATTCGGGTGTGCGCTACCCGGCTTCATCTAGTCCGAGGAATCCGTTTCCCGGGATGAGTCGGACTCATTGCTTCTTTCCTGCCCCTGAATATTAGACCTTTCGCCCAGGTGGCCGCAGAATATCAGAATGAAATCCGGAGGGCTTCTCCCCGGGACTAAGACACTCGTGAATGAATGATCGAACCGCAGGTGACCTGAGATGAAAACGGAGACGGATTCCGGGGGACCCGGGATGCTGTCCTGGGAGCTTCAGACTTCGGCCGGCCTCCCGGCACTCCGTCTGGATGAGGGAGAGGTAGGTGTCTGGTGCGCTTCGCTGGAGCCTGACGATGTCTGGTTCGAGCGGTTTCGGGAAGTTCTTTCTCCGGATGAAGTCGAGCGTGCGTCGCGATTCCGATTCGAAAAACATCGCAAGCGCTTCATCGCCTCGCGGGGCATTCTCCGGCATCTGATCGCCTCGTCCACCGGGCGCACGCCGGAGGCGGTCAAGTTCGCGTACGGGACGCATGGGAAACCGTCTGTCGATGGTGAGATCCGCTTCAACATGTCTGATTCCGGCCCCGTAGCGGTGTACGCGATCGGGCTCGAGCGGGAGATAGGGATCGATATCGAGCAGGTGCGATCCATCCGGGACGCCGGCGCTCTCGCGCGAAGGTTCTTCTCGCCTCGCGAAGCGGAAACGATCCTCCGGACGGAAACGGACAGGGAAAGTGCTTTTTTCACCTGCTGGACCCGCAAAGAGGCCTATATCAAGGCCCGTGGAGAGGGACTCTCGATGCCCCTTCACACCTTCGAGGTCTCGATCGACCCGTCGGAGCGTCCGAGACTCGTCTCTGCTTCGATCGATCCGCGCGAAGTGACGCGATGGTCTATGGATGCCTTCAGCCCTCTACCAGGCTACGTTGCCGCGATCGTGACGGAAGGTCGGGCGACCCTCCGTCACTATTCCGTCCGGTACGAGCGGTGAACGCCGGCAACGCCTCGCTTCGCGAGACTATGTGAAAATTGAAGAGTTGTGTCATCCGGCACAGGGGCAGGCCGGGCCACCTACGCGGGCGCGACCGCCTCCGTCGCGGCTTCCGGCTCTTCCTGCGGAATCTCGCCCGCGCGCTGCAGGGCCATCCTGAACAGTACCGGCCCGATGATCTCGTTCACGACTATCGATCCAAGCAGGACGGTGCCGAGGACCTGCCCCCAGGGCTGAAAATCATTGAGTACGAGCACCGCGAGGGCGATCGCCACTCCTGCCTGTGGCAGAAGTCCGAAGGGAACGTTGCGGGCGAGCACCTTGTCGAGGGGAGCGTACTTCGCTGCGATCAAAGTTCCGATGTAGATCCCCATGGCCCGGACGACGGCTGCGGCGAGGGCGAACGGCGCCACGTGAAGGAATGCACGGAGGTGCACCTCGGCACCGATTACGGCAAAAAAGATCGCGAATGTGGGAAGTGTCACGGGTTGTGCCTCACGCGCCACCTGCTCGCCGCCGATCGGCGTCAGGTTCTCGAGGAACAGGCCGGCCGACAGGCCCACGAGCAGCGGGTTGATATGCAGCGGCCTTCCCGCCTCGGCAATGATGAACAACATCGCGAACATGAACAGGCCGCTTCGGACTCCAACGATACGGAGGTAGACCGCGAGAAGAAGACCCAGCACGGCGCCGACGAAGATCGAGCCGAAAATGTGTGGTCCCAATGCCTCGAATCCGACTCCCTTTCCGGCGGCAGGAAAAACGGCATGGCCGAACGCGCTGGACAGCGAGAAAGAGATGACGATCATCAGATCGGCGATGACGACCGCAGAGATGCAGAGCTGCGTCAGAGGACCGCTCGAGCGCGTCTCTGAGATGATGGCGATCACGACCGCGGGAGAGAAGGCGACCAGCACGTTCGCACAGAGCATCGCGACGGCCGCACGTTCCATGCCCGTGAAGCCTGCCGTGACCGGCAGCTGCGAAGTGATCCAGTAGAAGAGTGCGAACAACAGTGCCGATGTCGCGATCATCGTGAAGATGGCGGTCGAGAGGATTCCTCGAAGCTTCGGACGGAGCGCGCGTAGGTTCAGCTCACACCCAGCAAGAAAAGCGATCAGGCCGACCGCCGTTCCCTTGATGAGCGACAGGTCCTCGAGCATGCGTTTCGTGATCAGATCGAGTACCTCGGGGCCGAAGAGCAGACCGCAGAGGATGTAGCCGGTCAGATGGGGGAGTCGAAGGCCGTCGAAGACCTTTCCGAACTGAATCGCAGCGACAAGCAGAAAGCCGAACGCGAGCGCAGCGCCGGATCCCACCACCTCGATGTCTGAAGGGACAAACGATCTGGCCGCATACGTGAGAGCCCACGCGAAGAGCAGAACGAACATCGCCCGGATCATCGGAGGCTCTCCTCGAGAGCAAGCGCGTCACGCTCGAGCGATCGGCGGTATCGCCGCTGAAGTGTCTGGACGACGATCTCCGTCGCCACGCTGCCTACAATCACGGCATTGATCGCCCAACGGACCGGCGCGGGCGGCAGGCTGGAACCGTGAGTCGCCAGAGTGAAGATCACAACGATCGCCACGGCACTCTCCGGCAGGATCGAGAGCGCAAAGCGCTCCGCGCTCGGGAGGTCGGAGGACTTGATCCGGATGGCCATACGCGAGCCCACCAGCTTGCCATAGCCACGCGAGAGCGCAAAAACGAGTCCGAGAACCCAACCCTGCCACTCCTCAGGCTGCCAGGTCGTGCCGAGAATGAATAGAAACAGCAGATAGAGCGGGCGCTCGAGCGCCCTGAGGCTTTCGATCAGGCGGTCCCGCCGCCTGATCGGAAAGTTGATCAGGGTTGCGCCCGCCAGCGCACAAACGACGGCGACCGAAAGTGCGAGGTATCCGGCAACTCCGGCCGCGATCGCAACGCCTCCCATCACCAGCGTCGCTTCTTCCGCGCGGTTCGCCGCGCCTCGAACCAGAATGTAAACCAGCCATCCGAGGATCGACCCGAGTCCCAGCGTGATCAGAAACCAGCCGCTTCGAGATACATCCCACAGCACGATGGTGCTGTCAGGGCGGAACGTGACGGCAACGAATCCCAGGATCGCGAGCGCGACCAGCTGGTCGATCCTCGTGACCTCGAGGACAAGGTCATGTGTCTCCCTTCTGCAACCGCGAAGGAGCAGTTTCAGATTTGCCGGAGCGCTGACTGATGCACATGCGGCCAGTATCAGGACATCGCGTACGAGTCCTTCGCCCTGCATCACGCCGAAACCGATCAGCACGAGCGAGCAGGCAACGGCAGCGAAGAGGATCGGCGGGATTGCCGCTGCCGCGATCACAGGCAGGAGCGTCCGCGGGAGCCTGTCGAGACGGCGGACGTCGAGCTGCGTGCCGACCAGGAAGCCGATCCACCCGAGGCCGAATTCGTAGGCCGGCGTCAGATCGGTCAGGACGGAGAGGGAGAGGATGTTGAACCGGCTGAAAGCCAGGCCCAGGAGAAGAAACGGGAATCCGGAGGCCGCAAGAACCGTAAGGCCGAAGCGCTCTTCCCATCTTCGGACCTTCGGATTCCCGACGATGACAGCCAGACCGATCGCGAAAGCGATCGCAACGACGACCCTTGCCAGACTCTCAGCAGCCACAGGGGGCGAAGCTTACCGCAGGATGAAGGATGAAGGATGAAGGATGAAGCCCACCCACCCACGGGATGGGTGGCGGCCTTTATCCTTCATCCTTTATCCTTGGTTTTCTATTTGGCCTTTTTGTTCCAGGCTTCGAGATTCTTTTCGTTCTCGAAATAGTAGACGTTGAAGTCTTCGTCGGCGGCGATCACGGCCAGCGCTTTATCCACCTTCTTGCCGCTGAGCGGATCGACTGAATAGCGCGATTTCTCGCTCTTGTTCAGCCGCTCGACGCACATTGCGCAGCAGCCGTAGTACATCTTTCCGTCGACCTTGACCTCGATCTGGTCCTTTTCCATGAACTGCTCGTTGATCATGCAGACCTGTTTCGACTCGACCTTGACCAGCTTCCGGGCCGGTTCGGAGGCCGAAACGACGAATGCGCACGAGATAGCGACGATAGCGGCGAGGGCCGCTCCAAGCCTCGGGAATCGATTTTTCATTGGTGATCTCCTCCTGTCTGGCCCTTGCAACCTTTCCGGCGCCGCGATTTGTTCCTGCGCAGCGGGCGCGACTGTCCCGGCAGCCCTATGGGTTAGACTTGTCGGACAAAAACGGAAGATATCCCCGAGGTTCGTCCAATGCCAAAGCTTCCCCTCCTGCTCGTATTTGCCGTCTCCACGTTTGTTCATGCCTCCGAAGTTCCCCTTTACTGGGAGCTGCGGGACGCCCGTCCGGATGGACGGGTCGTTTCCGTCGAGAACTTCGAGCTCACCCGCGATGCCTACGCCTTCACCTTTGCGCGGGGAACCTTTCACTTTCTCACCCCGACATCCGATGGCCGCACCTTCGCTGCCGTGTTCATCGGAGAGGGATCGTACGAGCTGACACCGCCCGCCGAATCCGAGCGGCGGCACCTCCGTCAGGTCACCGGCGGGGAGACTCTCGTCGATTCTTTCAGCGAGCTGATCCTGATGTATGGCGACTCGACGGCGGCCGACATCCACAAGGGCGGCTCGGCTGAAACACGTGCACCCGATCCGCAGGCCATCCGCGCATGGGAAGCGCACCTCGTGCACCAGAAGAACGAGCTGCGGGTCAATCTCCATCTCCGGGTCCTGCGCGATCTGCTCAACACGCCGGCCGAGGGCGTCTTTCTCGCTTCGGTAAAGGGAAGAGATCACAAGGCTGCGTTGATCGTCGTCGATCCCTCCGGGATCGGGAATCTCGCTGCCGGGTTCTCGTTCTTCGGCGGTGAGGAGGTGGGATTTCTTTCGTTCGATCAGCAGGACGGCGGGTTCTGGTATCTCGGAAACAGAAACGCGGCTGCGGGACCGGCGCGGGGCAAACCGCTCACGCTCGCCGCGAACGCGCATGAGTACCGCATCGAAACGAAGATTGCGTCGAACGCCGCGATCGAGGGGACGACGACCATTCGCCTCGAGCCGCTGGCTGCGAACATCCGTGTGCTTCCGATCCACATCCTTCCGAAGTTGCGCCTCCGAGAGGCGGCATATTCGATGGACGGAAGCGAGTGGACTCCCGTCGGAATCATTCAGGAGGAAGTCGAGCTCGGTCGATTCAAGCGTCTCTTCCGGGAGGAAGTTGCGGATGCGGATGCGGCCGTCGTCTTTCCCTCAGCGTTGACACAGGGAGAGGTCATTCAGCTGCGGCTCGGCTACGACGGGCGTGAAGTTCTTCAGCCCGTCGGGCCCGACAGTTGGTCGGTGCGGGCCCGCGAGAGCTGGTATCCGAACATCGGAACCTTCACGGATGCGGCGGATTACGAGCTGACGTTCCGCTTTCCGAAACGACAGAACCTCATCGCGACGGGCGTGCGCCTCCGCGAGGAGCCGGAAGGTGACGAGATCGTCTCCGTCTGGAAGAGCGAGAAGCCGATGTGGGTGGCCGGATTCAACTACGGCCGCTTCGAGAAGATCAGCAGGACCGACGAGCAGAGCGGCGCGTCGATCGAT
>JBGTDX010000150.1:0-15153 GCA_041748075.1 Thermoanaerobaculia bacterium | reverse complement strand
TTCCAGGCGAACGGGCTCAATGCCGTTTACGCCCTGATCGGGGCGGCCGACTTTGGAGAGGTGGCGCGGTCGGTTGCTGAAGGAGAGAAGTACGCGCCCGTGGGACTCGGGATCACGGCACCATTCAAACAGGACGCCTTTCGCTTCGTTCTCGAACGGGGAGGAGAGATGTCCCCCCGCGCCAGAAGCGCCGGAGCAGTCAACACGGTGATCCGCCACCGCGACGGCAGGCTTGAAGCGGAGAATACCGACATCGACAGTTTTGACGCCGCCATCGAGCGGCTCAGGATCGAGCCTCGCGAGAACGCAGCGGTGATCGGCGCGGGCGGCACGGCACGCGCGGCGCTCTACGCGCTGAGTTGCGCCGGGGTCCGGAGCACGATCTTCAACAGGACGTACGAGCGCGCTCTGGCGCTCGGAGGCGCTTTCGGCGTCTCTGCATCCCGGCTCGATGATATAGAGCGTTTTGAAGGGCGTGTTCTCATCAACACCGCGGGAGCGGCGATCGAGCTTCCCGACGGCGTGCTGCGGTCCGGCCGGGTACTGGTCAACGCCGGCTATACAAAAGGGCAGTCGGAAATGAACGACGATGCACGAAGGGCGGGCATGAAAGTCTTCGACGGTATCGAGTTTCTCGAAGCGCAGGCTCCGGCCCAATCGAGCATGTTTCTGAAGGTCGCGCAGGCCGGGCGGTCGAAAGACCTGGGAAAGAGTGGAGGCTAGATGGTAGCCAGGCATGCAGCGCTTCCCGGGTTCCGCGACTTCTATCCGGATGAGATGAGACGTCGTCAGCAGATCTTTTCCGCATGGCGAGACGTTGCGATCCGTTATGGATTCGAAGAATACGATGGCCCGCCGCTCGAGTCGCTCGATCTGTACATCGAGAAATCGGGACCTGAGATCGTGGGTCAGCTGTTCAATTTCGTCGACAAAGGGGGACGTGAGGTTGCACTCCGCCCTGAGATGACGCCGACGCTCGTCCGGATGCTCGGGGCCCGCATCAAAGAGCTTCCGCGGCCGGTCCGGTGGTTCTCGACCCCGCAGCTTTTTCGCTACGAGAAGCAGCAGCGCGGCCGCCTTCGCGAGCATTTCCAACTCAACATGGACATCATCGGCGAAGAGTCCGTGCTCGCCGATGCAGACCTTCTCGCCGCTGCGATCGATGTGCTCCGTTCCCTCGGTCTGACGAGCGACGATGTCGTCGCGCGATACTCCGACCGGCGACTGCTTCACCAGGCTCTGCTCGAGCTGGGGGTGACCGAGGAAAATCTCGCAGTCGCGTACAACGTGATCGACAAGGTGGATCGCGATCCGCGCGAAGTCTGCATCGAGAGGCTCGCCGCGATCGGCCTGAGCGCGAAGCAGGCAGACGATGCGCTGTCGCTCACGTCCATGACGCCGACAGATCTCGAAAGACGCTTCTCTTCGAATGCCGCGTTCGCGCCAATTCTTCAGGATCTCGATCAGTATCGATCCGCCCTCGGCAGCCTCGGGTTCGCCGACTGGATGCAGCTCGACATGAAGATCGTCCGCGGGCTGGCCTATTACACCGGCATCGTGTTCGAAATTTTCGATCGCAAGGGCCAGCTGCGCGCCATCTGCGGAGGCGGCCGCTATGACAATCTCTTCAGCGCGCTCGCCGGAATCGACGTGCCTGCGCTGGGTTTCGGCTTTGGCGATGTCGTGCTGGGCGAGCTCCTCGAGGACCGGGGCCTTGCCGCGACGGGGGGACAGGACCCGGATGTTTACGTAATAGCCACGGAGCCGGGAGTCGACATCCTTCGCATCGTCGCATTCCTGCGCGAGCGGGGACGCTCGGTCCTTTACGCCTACAGGCAGCCTGACCGCGTGAACCTGGGGAAATCACTCAAGGCGGCATCTTCGGCGAACGCGAAGGATGCCCTTCTCGCCGGTGACCTCGCCGATCCGATCGGTAACACGCAGATCATCGTGAAGAATCTTTCTACGGGTGAGCAGCGGAACGTCTCCCTTTCCACCTACATCGAAGTGCGAGTGTAGCCATGTCCGATTCCGGCGAGAGGTCAGCAGCGGACAGATTCGACGAGCTTCGCCGGGATTACGATGTGATCCCCCTGTTCCGCCGCCTGCCTCTCGAAGGCCGGACGGCGGTCTCCGTGCTCGATGCTCTCGATGACGACGAGCCGCTGTTCGTTCTCGAGAAGTTCGAGCAGGACGGACGCCGCGGCCGCTATTCGATCGTAGGCGTATCGCCGCGCCGGCAAATGTCGGTCGAGGCGAACGGCAAAGATCCCTTGCCGTCGTTGCGCGCTGCGCTCACGCCGCTCCGCGTTCTGCGGCACCCGGAGCTTCCGCCGTTCACCGGTGGCGCCGCGGGGTATTTCGGATACGGTGCCTCTGGCTGGATCGAGCGGATTCCCGACCGTCATCGTAAAGCAGCTGAGCTTCCTGATGCACAGTTGTTCTGGTTCGATGATCTCGTCGTGATCGATCATGTCGAGGAGACATTGTTCCTTGTGACGAACGTCGGCACGACCGACCCGCGGACCTCGGATCTTCTGATCGCTGAAGCCGAGGCCAGGCTCGCGACAATGACGGACGGCCTCGCAGCGGTGCGCTCGACGCGCACTCGCACGACTGAAGTCCGTCACGATGATGTTTCGATGACAGCCGGCATCTCGCGAGAGGAGTTCGTCGAAATGGTTCGGCGGGCGCGACGCGAAATCGAAGCAGGTGAGATTTTTCAGGTCGTCCTTTCACAACGATGGGAAACGGATTTCGAAGAGAGACGCGCGATCGATCTCTATCGAGTCCTTCGAGAGCTGAACCCATCTCCTTATACGTTCCTGATGCGACTCGACGGCTGCACGGTCGTTGGTGCGTCGCCCGAGTTGCTCGTTGGTCTCCACGATGGAGTCTGTGAGACCCGGCCGATCGCGGGCACGCGACCCCGCGGTGGAGGTGAAGAGGAGGACGCTCTGCTGGCTCGCGACCTGCTTGACGATCCGAAGGAGAACGCCGAGCACCTGATGCTTCTCGACCTGGGACGGAACGACCTGGGACGCGTCTCCGACGCAGGCAGCGTGCACGTGACTCAATTTCGCGAGGTAGAGCGCTACAGCCATGTCTCGCACATGGTGAGTCACGTCGAGGGCGCACTTCGTCCGGACCGCTCGGCGCTCGACCTGCTGCTTGCAGCGTTTCCAGCGGGAACCGTTTCCGGAGCTCCGAAGATCCGTGCGATGGAGTTGATCGACGAGATCGAGCCGGTGCGGCGCGGAATCTATTCCGGCGCGATCGTCTGGTTCGGCTACGACGGCAGCCTCGACTCGTGCATCACCCTGCGCAGTGCGGTGCTCCACGATGGGAAGGCGCTCGTTCAGGCCGGCGCGGGAATCGTATGGAACTCGGATCCCGAAAAAGAGTACGAAGAAACGGTCAACAAAGCGTCGGCCCTCTTCGAGGCGATCGACAGGGCGCGGGGGACATCGGTCGAATGAACGAACATCTGATGACTGGCCGAACACTTCAGGTTTGCCCCGTCGTGGCCGAACGTTTTACGTTCGGCCCTGTTCCGCGTGGGACCTGGACTACACCGAGGATTGAGGGCCGAACATACAATGTTCGGCCACTTGTGAGGCCTTCAGTACCGGCGGCAGAGAACGGCATCGCATGATCACGGTCATCGACAACTATGACTCCTTCACCTGGAATCTCGTGCAGCAGATCGGATCGCTCGCGGACACGCAGATCGAAGTCCTCCGGAATGACGAGTTCGATCCCGAGGTGCTGCTGGCCGCCGGGCCGCAGGCGCTGGTGATCTCGCCGGGACCGGGGGTGCCGTCGAGGGCCGGACGGATCGTCGAGCTGATCAGGCTCAACCATTCGATTCCGCTTCTTGGAATCTGCCTGGGACATCAGGCGATCGGGGAAGCATTCGGGGCACGAGTCGTGCGGGGGGATGAGCCCGTGCATGGAAAGGTGAATCGGATCCGCCACAAAGGGGTACGGCTGTTCGAGGGCTCGGCGCCTGAGATGTTCGCGACGCGTTATCACTCGCTCATCGTCGAGAGGGCGTCGCTTCCGCCGGAACTGGTCGTCGACGCGGAGTCAGAGGACGGAACGGTCATGGCGATGTCCCACAGCCAGCTGCCCGTGTTCGGGATCCAGTTTCATCCGGAGTCCTACGGAACGGAAGGCGGCGAACATCTGATCAGAAATTTCCTGAGGATCGGAGGAGTGCAATGATCGAGGAGAGCCTCAAAAAGCTCATCGACGGAGAGAATCTCTCACGTGAGGAGATGCACGATATCTTTGCGGAGATGATGGAAGGCGGGGTATCCGACACGCAGAAGAGCGCTCTGCTGGTCGCCTTGCGCATGAAAGGCGAGACGGCGGAAGAAATCACCGGCGCGGCGATTGCGATGCGTGAGCGCGTGGTGTCCCTGAACCTGGACTCGTCCGGGCTGATCGACACCTGCGGGACCGGCGGAGATGGCTGCGCCACATTCAACATCTCGACCGTTGCAGCAATCGTCGCCGCGGGGGCAGGTGCACGAGTGGCAAAGCACGGAAACCGGGCGGTCTCCTCGTCCTGTGGAAGTGCGGACGTGCTGGCCGCGCTCGGCGTGAACATCGACCTGAACGCAGACGAGATCGTCGAGGTGCTCAACCGCATCGGAATCTCGTTTCTCTTTGCACCCAGGCTTCACCCGGCGATGAGGGCGGTATCCGACGTCCGGAAGGCGCTCGGCGTGAGGACGATCTTCAATCTTCTGGGACCCCTGACGAACCCCGCGCTGGCGCGGCGGCAGATCGTCGGCGTCTACGAGCCGAATCTCGTGCGGATCGTGGCTGAAGTGCTCCTCGCGCTGGGTGCGGAACGCGCCATGGTCGTTCACAGCCGGGACGGCATGGACGAGATCTCGATCTCGGCGCCTACTGACGTCTGTGAGGTCGTCGAAGGAGAGATTCGCAGTTACGAAGTGACTCCTGAATCGCTCGGCCTGCAGCGCTACTCGATGGAGACGATTCTCGGTGGCGATGCTGCTGCGAATGCGGCAATCGCCAAGGCGATTCTGCGGGGTGGAGAAGGCGCCATGCGCGATGTCGTGCTCGCAAATGCGGGTGCTGCGCTCTACGTCAGCGGCAGCGCACCTTCGCTACGCGAAGGGGTGGTGCTCGCGAAGCAGTCGATCGACTCCGGAGAGGCGCTCAAGAAGCTGAAGGAACTGATTCGCATCACCAATGAGTTCGCCGGAGCTGCTGCATGACGCTCCAATTCACGTCCTTCTCTCATGAATGACGTTCTGGCCAGAATCGTCGAGGCGACGCGGGAAGACCTACGTGGTGAATGGGTCGACTGGAAAGCGGTGACGCGGGCTGCCCGCTCGCGATCCGGGACGAAAGCCCGCTACTCGTTCCGCTCCGCGATCAGCGCGAAGGGTGGATCACCCCGTGTGATCGCGGAGATCAAAGCGGCTTCACCGTCGGCCGGAGTGATCGTTGAAAACCCCGACGTTTCAGCGATCGCTACCGCGTATCGTGACGGTGGGGCAGCTGCGATCTCAGTGGTTACCGAGCCTCACTTTTTCTCGGGATCACGCGAGTGGCTCTACAGGGCGGGCAAAGCGTCCGGTCTCCCGGTGATCATGAAAGACTTCATCGTCGAGCCGGTCCAGATTTTCCGCGGGATCGCGGCCGGAGCAGACGCGGTGCTTCTGCTGGCCTCGATCCTCGATACGAACAAGCTGCAGGAGTTTCTTGCCATCGTCGATGAGGTTGGTCGGGACGCGGTCGTGGAGGTCCACGACGAACAGGAACTTTCCAGTGCCGTCACGGCCGGTGCGCGTATCATCGGCGTGAACAACCGCGATCTGCGGGACTTCAGCGTCGCCCTGGAGACATCGGAAAAACTCGCGCCGCTCATTCCTGCTGATAGAGTGAAGGTATCAGAGAGCGGGATTCGATCACGAGCGGACGTCGCCCGTCTTGCGCGCGCCGGATTCGATGCCTTTCTGGTCGGTGAGTCGCTATTACGCAGTGAGAATCGCGAGAGCGCAGTGCGAGACCTGATTCACAAGGATGAAGGATGAAGGATGAAGGATGTGGACTCATGACTTGTGAGGGAGCGGCGTGTCACCCTGCGCGCAGCGATGGAACCCCTGCATCGAGGCGCTATCCGCAAGACTTCAGGGGATCCTTCGCTTCGCTCAGGTTGACACTCTCGTTCGCTGCCCCCCCTCATCGCAGGTTCGCGGCGTTTAACCCTTCTCCATGAACCTCAAGGTAAAGATCTGCGGTCTGCGAACCGTTGAAGATGCGCTGATCTGCGCGGGAGAGGGGGCGGACTTCATCGGCTTCGTTTTCGTTCCGGGTTCGCCCCGTCACATCACGCCGCCCGAAGCGGCAAAGATTGCCGAGGCGATGCGCGGGAGGAAGGGAGGACCACGGGTCGTCGGAGTGTTTCGCAACGCATCAGTGTCGGACATCAAGGCTGTCGATAATGCCGTCGGGCTCGACCTCGCGCAGCTTCATGGCGACGAGAGCAGTTCGATGCTCGATCAGTTACCTCTTCCCGTGATCAAGGCGTTTCACGTGGGCGGTGCCCTTCCCGACACCACAGCTTTCCGGCGGGCGGAGTGGCTTCTTTTCGACACGCTCGACGCTGACGCGGCGGGTGGAACTGGAAAGCAGTTCGACTGGGCCCTGCTGCAGGGGCGAACGGACCGGCGTCCGTTTTTTCTCGCCGGCGGACTCAATCCGGAAAATGTTCGGCTGGCTGTGAGCGTCGCCCGCCCCGACGCGATCGATGTGTCGAGCGGCGTCGAGGACTCGCCCGGGGTCAAGAGCCCGGAGAAGATTGCGCAGTTCTTCGTCAGGCTGAGGAGAATGTGAGTCCGATGAATCACACCGGGGTTCAATGCGGGATCTGAAGCTGGCTGCTAAGTCGATGCCGGATCGAGCCGGCTACTTCGGAGAGTTCGGGGGGCGGTTCGTCCCGGAAACTCTCATGGCGCCGCTGGCAGAGTTCGAAGCGGCGTACAAGGCAGCAAGGAAAGATCGCGCGTTTGACAGGGAGCTCCGCGAGATCCTTGCCGAGTACTCCGGAAGGCCGACGCCACTCACTGAATCGAAGCGCTTCGTCGCCGAGTGCGGCGAGTTCCGGCTGTTCCTCAAACGCGAAGACCTCAATCACACCGGCGCGCACAAGATCAATAACGCCATCGGCCAGGCGCTCCTCGCCAGGCGGATGGGCAAACGGAGGATCATCGCGGAAACGGGCGCTGGACAGCACGGCGTTGCCACCGCTACCGCGTGCGCACTTCTCGGACTCGAATGCCATGTCTACATGGGCGAGGTCGACATGGCGCGGCAGGAGCCGAACGTATATCGCATGCGCCTCCTCGGTGCCGAGGTGATTCCCGTGTCGAGCGGAAGCAGAACGCTCAAGGACGCGATCAATGAGGCGATCCGCGACTGGGTCACGCACGCGACGGACACGCATTACATCATCGGCTCGGTGCTCGGGCCGCATCCCTATCCGGTCGTCGTGCGCGATTTTCAGTCGGTGATCGGACGCGAAGCGCTCGCACAGCTGAAAAAGCAGGCGGGCGGTCTGCCGGATGTCGCAATCGCGTGCGTTGGTGGAGGGTCGAATGCAATTGGGCTCTTTCACCCGATGCTGCGACACGATCGAATCCGGATGATCGGAGTGGAGGCGGGAGGTCGCGGCGCAGCGCTCGGAGACCATGCAGCACGCTTCCAGGGCGGCTTCGCAGGTGTACTGCACGGAACCCGATCGATGGTGTTGCAGGACCCGGCAGGGCAGATCGTCGAGACTCACTCGATCTCCGCGGGACTCGATTACCCATCCGTGGGGCCTGAGCACGCCTACCTGCAGTCGATCGGGAGAATCGAATACGCGTCATGCAGTGATGAGACGGCGTTGCGCGCGTTTCACCGGTTGAGCGAGACCGAAGGAATCATTCCAGCGCTGGAGTCCGCGCACGCACTTGGATATCTGCTCGAGAACGGCCGCTCGATTCCTGCCGGAAGCATCGTCGTGGCGAATCTATCGGGAAGAGGAGACAAGGACGTAGCCACGGTCGCACAGATGGAGAAGTCGTGACGCGGGTAAGGGATGGAGCTTATGCGTCCTGGGTACGTCCACCCTCTTCACGAACCGACTGCCGGGCCGGCGAACGCGGATGCGGGCGGGGAGAGGGGAGACGCGGCTCGTGAATCGGGTCACGAGAACATTTCGTCGCCTTCAGAAAGACCGCCGCTGCGGGCTCGTCGCGTATGTCACGTGCGGCGATCCCGATCTCGACACGACGGTCGACATCGTGAAGGCGCTCGAAACCGCGGGTGCGGATTGCATCGAGCTCGGCGTGCCGTTTTCCGATCCGATCGCCGACGGGCCGGTGATTCAGGCCGCGTCGTTTCGCGCGATCGAGAGAGGTGCCACGGTCTCGGGAGTACTCGATGTCGCCGGCCGGATCCGTGCGTCGAGTGAGATTCCGCTCGTCGCCTTCACCTATCTGAATCCACTGCTGCGGTTCGGGATCGACCGTTTTGCGAAAGACGGGGCGGCGGCTGGAATCGATGCGGTGCTGATTACCGATCTTCCTCCCGAAGCTGCGGGCGAGCTCCGCAGAACGCTTCGCAGTCATGGAATCGGGATGGTGTTTCTCGTTGCACCGACTTCCACGAAGGAACGGATGCGCCTCGCGGAGCGATTCAGCGACGGTTTCGTTTACTACGTCTCGACGACCGGCGTCACCGGAGTCCGAAGCGAGCTTGCAGCAGGCCTCCTCGGGCGATTGAAGGAAGTCCGCGAGACCGTCACGAAACCGCTCGCCGTCGGATTCGGGGTTTCGAATCACGAGCACTATGCGCAGCTCGCGCCGCACTGTGATGCGGTCGTCGTCGGGAGCGCGATCGTGCGCGCGGTAGCCGAGGGGAGTGCGGGAGGGGCGGCGGAAAGGGCCGCGGGAGTCGTGCGATCGATTCTGGGGTTTTCATCCTGAGCGCGACGCAGTGCGAGAACCTGCATGTCATCCCGCACAACCAAGCTTCTAATGAACCTCTCCGAACCGGGAGGAATGTAGAAACACGTCATCCTGAGCGAAGCGAAGGATCTGCTGAAGAGGATCGAGCATCGCAAGCAGAGATCCTTCGCCTCGCTCAGGATGACGTGGCCTCGCTCAGCATGACACGGTGGTTCATCACCCCTTCACCGGCGCGCCCGCGCCGTTAGCTTGCTCGGGATGACAGGCTGTTTGATAACCCCTGAAAATCTCCTGCACTCCCAAGCTTCAGGACGTCATACTCTCAGCCAGATTCCATGTTCGCCCGGTTCGCGCTCGATTCTTTCTTCGCCGGAGCGGATAATGATCCATACCCGTAAACGCCGGGACTGTACCGCCGTCCAATGGTCCATAAGCCGCCCGTAGGAGGAGTCATGGCAACGATTCCGTGGAACGAGGAGAACGCTGCCCACCTGTTGCGTCGCGCCGGATTCGGCGGGACCGCTGTCGAGATCGCCGATGCGGTGCGGGATGGTCTCGATGCAACGGTCGAGAAACTTCTCAACTATGAATCCATTTCGACCGCTGAGCTCGACGCCAGGATCGCCCGGCAGAATCTGGATCTGACCAATTTCGGCGGGATCAACCGTTGGTGGATGACACGTCTGATTTACTCGCCCCGTCCGCTGGAGGAGCGGATGACGCTCTTCTGGCACGACCATTTCGCCACAGGTGCCAGCAAGGTGAATCTGGCGGAACTGATGCACCGGCAGAATCGGCTTTTCCGCACATACGCTCTCGGCAACTTCACCGAATTCACGATCGAAGTCTCGAAAGATGCCGCGATGCTCATCTGGCTCGACAACTTCACGAACCGGAAGGAAGCGCCGAACGAGAACTACGGACGCGAGTTGCTCGAGCTCTTTACCCTCGGCCAGGGCTTTTACTCCGAGCTCGATGTCTTCTCCGCTTCAAAGGCGTTCACGGGATGGACCCTGACGCGTCGTCCGATGTTCGAGTTCCAGTTCGTGCCACGGTGGCATGACGACACGGAGAAGGACTTTCTCGGGAGGGTCGGCAACTGGAACGGCGACGACATCGTGAAGATCGCCTGCGGCGAGTTCGCTCACGGCCGATTGATGGCGTCGAAGCTCTTCGGGTTATTCGCCTGGGAGAATGCCGAACCGGCGGTGATCGACCCGTTTGCCGAGGCGTACCTCGATTCGGGCACCGACCTGAAGGTGCTCGTCGAGGCGATTCTGAAATCCGAGGCGATGTACTCTCCACAGGCGCTCTGGAGCAAGGTGAAGTCTCCCATCGATCACGCGGTCATCTCCTGCAGGCAACTACTGCTCGACAACGACAACATCGCCCGCTCGATCCAGAGCGCACTCACGATCGAGGGACAGACACTCTACAACCCGCCCGATGTTGCGGGCTGGGATGGGGGGCTCGCGTGGATCAACTCGGGAGCGTTGCTCAGCCGCATGAATCGCTCCAACGGCCTCGCGGGTCTGGTCGACCTGAGCCGGCTCACTGCGGGTGAAACCGTGACAACTCCCGAGCAACTCGTGGACCTGCTCCTGCGCCGGCTCGGTCCTGTTCCCGTCGACGGCGCGGTCCGGGAAGAAATGATCCGGTACGTCAGCCCGAACGGTGCGCTCCCGACGGGCAACAATCTCGTCATCAAGGGGCGAGGCCTGGTTCACATGATTCTGTCTCTGCCCGAATGGCAGATGTACTGACGTCCCCGCCAGGAGCACTGAGGAGAACCCGATGGCTACGACACGACGCGATTTTCTGAAGACGGGAGCGATGGGTGTCTCCGTATCGTTCCTCGCACCGCACCTGTTCACGAGGAGCGCATTCGGAGCGGGCTTTTTGAACGGAAAGATTCTCGTCGTGCTTCAACTCGATGGCGGCAACGACGGGATCAATACGTTCATCCCATACACCGATCCGCGATACCGTTCGATGCGGCCGACGCTCGCGATTCCGGATTCAGAGATTCTGAAGGTGGATGATCGCTTCGGGTTTCATCCGTCGATGACCAGGCTCATGGCACTGTATGACAGCCGTCGCATGGCGTTCATCAACAACGTCGGATTCAATACGCTCGACCGGTCTCACTTCCGCTGCCGCGACGTCTGGCAGACCGCGGACGATTCCTACGGTCAGGTACAGCGCGGCATCACCGGCTGGCTGGGACGCTACGCCGATCTCTATCTCGATTCGGTCGACTCCTCTCTCACGACCGTCGCGATCGGCTACAGAAACTCCCTGGGGCTGGTCGCGGACAAGGTGATTCCGACCGCGGTGGGCAACGCCGATTCGTTCGAGGTGCTGACCGACGCCCGCTATCCCGCAGACCGCACCGCATGGGTTTCGTCGCTCAAGTCGATCTACAGCCAGGCACAACCTTCGAGCGACCGGGAAGCGATCCGCCACCAGGGCGAGGAGACATTCGGAGCCATCGATCTGCTCAAGTCGCTTCCGGCTCCCTCGGCGACGGCAATGTATCCCAATTCGCAGCTCGGCCGCGGATTCCAGCTGACCGCACAGCTCGTTGCCGGTGACGTCGGCTCACACGCCATCTGGATCACGACCGGAGGATACGACACTCATGGCTCACAGGCTCCGACTCACGCGAATCTTCTGACCGATGTCTCCGAGTCTCTCGGCGCTTTCTTTGATGACCTCTCGGCGCGCGGAATCTCGGACCGGGTGATGGTGCTGGCGTGGTCTGAGTTCGGACGCCGCGTCGCCGAGAATGCGAGCCTCGGAACCGACCACGGCAAAGCGGGCACGATGTTCGTCCTCGGCGACAGCGTGAAGGGCGGCACGTTCTACGGCGATGCACTCGACTTGTCGAATCTCGACAACGGAGACCTCCGCACGCAGATCGATTTCCGCTCTGTTTATTCGACCGTGATTCGCGACTGGTACGGGAACGACCCCGAGCCCGTGCTGAAGGGCAGCTACGCGAACCTCGGGTTTCTGGAGACTCAGGCGGCGGTTCCGAGAAGGTTGCGCTCGAGAAGGTGATTGCGCTGGAAGGCTTCTCCGTTGCGGCAATGAACCGCGGTGTCATCCTGAGCGAGGTCACGTCATCCTGAGCGAAGCGAAGGATCCCCTGAAGACCTGCATAATCGTCTCGACGTCCCCATCACTTCCGTTTCGTGCTAAAACTCCCTCGCGATGTTTCAGGAGAAAGTCGAGCGCAATCTGAAGGAACGAACGGGCAGGCACTACTGTGTTTCCTGCCTTCACGAAACTCCAGCTGAACAATACTTCGCGAACGATCATGTCTGCGACGCCTGCGCGGCGCTCGATCAGGCATTTCCCCTCGCTGCCACGCCGGATGCGAAACCGGATCCCGACACTCCTGCGCGGGATGCTGAAGCCGGGAAGTGACGGCGATCTGAATGCGCGTCGCTGTCCTCCACGACTGGCTCACCGGGATGCGAGGAGGGGAGAAAGTCCTCGAAGCGATCCTGGAGCTTTACCCGTCGGCCGAGTTGTTCACACTGTTTCATTTTCCCGGCAGCGTGTCTCAAGTGATCGAAAAGCGCCCGATTCACACGTCGTGGCTGCAGGGGCTCGCATCGAAGGTATCCAACTATAGAACGCTGCTTCCGCTGTTTCCGTCAGCGGTCCGCGGGTGGCGTTTCGACGAATTCGATATGGTGATCTCGTCCAGCCACTGCGTGGTCAAGGGCGTGGATGCGGGTAAGGCGCGACATGTCAGTTACTGCCACACCCCGATGCGCTACATCTGGGATCGATTCGATGATTACTTCCCGCAGTCACGGCCGGTTCTGCGGCTTGCGGGTCAGGCGTTCGCACCCTGGCTGCGAAACTGGGATCAGCGCACGGCGGCCGGGGTCGATCTGTTCGTTGCGAACTCGGAGTTCGTCCGAGGGAGAATCCGTCGCCACTACGGGAGAGATGCGGTTGTGGTTCATCCCTTTGTGGACGACCGTTTTCTCGAGGCCCCGATGCCCGAAGCGAGATCGAATTACCACATGGTCGTCTCAGCTCTGGTGCCGTACAAGAAGGTGGATCTCGCGATCGAGGCCGCTCGCTCGAGCGGGAAGCGTCTCATCGTCGTGGGCAAGGGGCCGCTCGAAAAAGAGCTCGCCGCGCGAGCCGGACCCAACGTCGAGGTGCGGGGATTCGTATCAGAAGGGGAGTTGTTCGATCTGCTCGGCCGCGCCAGGAGTCTCATTCTTCCCGGCGTGGAAGACTTCGGCATCACGTGCCTCGAGGCGATGGCCATGGGAACGCCTGTGATCGCCTATGGAGAGGGTGGCGCGCTCGACAGCGTGGTTGAGGGGGAGACGGGGATTTTTTTTGGACGGGAGCACATGGAGTCGTTGCCGGAAGCGATGGAGCGGGCTGAGCGAATGAAGTGGGATAGGGAGAGGATCCGTTCCAGGGCACGCGAGTTTTCCCGCGCCCGATTCCTCGCCGAGCTCGGAAGACTGATCCAACCATGATTCAGAGGAAGCATCAGAGCCTGGCCACTGTCCAGCTTGCATTCGATGTCATCGCGTCGAATCTGGCGATGCTTGCCGCGTGGTATCTCCGGTTCGCACTCGAGATCGTCCCTGTGACCAAAGGACAGCAGGACCTCGAAACCTATTTTCAGATGCTTCCTCTCGTCTCGATCGTTTTCCCGATCGCGTTCGCGATTCAGGGGCTCTACCGGCCGCACGCCCCACGCTCGGAAGAGTGGATGAGCGTACTGACCGGAACGCTGCTCGGGACCGTGGTGCTGTCCGGCGTTCTGCTCTGGATCCGCCCCGGTAACCCGGCGGAGTTCTACTCGCGCGCTACCCTGGCGATCTTCGCGGTGTGCCAGCTGCTGCTCGTGATGTTCGGACGATCGATCATCCGCTGGTTCGTGGAACGAAGGCACCGCGCCGGTAAAGAGCTCGACCGTGTCCTGGTTGCGGGTGGGGGCGAGCTGGCTCGCGCCGTGGCCGAGCGGATCGGCCGAAGGCGGGAGCTCGGCTTCGAAGTCGTCGGGTACGTTGCCGAAGATCCGAACGGCCCGCTGGCGCCGCTTCCGAGGCTCGGAAATCTCGCGGATGCTGCGCGGATTGTTCGCGAAAAGAAAATTGACCACGTGTTCGTGGCACTGCCGCAGAGCTCGTCAGGCTCGATGATGGCGCTGCTCGATGATCTCGTCCGTGAAGTCGTCTCGATCCACGTCGTTCCGGACCTCCTGCAGTTCATGGCGCTTCGCTCGCGTGTCGGAGATCTCGACGGACTCCCGACGATCAACCTTTCCGACACTCCTCTGATGGGATGGAGCCGGTTTCTCAAGCGCTCGTTCGATTTCGTCGTTGCCCTTGTTGCTCTCGTGGTTCTGTCGCCGCTTCTGGTGGCCATCGCTCTGGCAATCTATCTCGAGGACCGGGGACCCGTGCTCTATCGCCAGATCAGAATGGGGCTCGACGGCTCACCGTTCGAGATTCTCAAATTCCGTTCGATGAGAGTGGAAGCGGAGAAGGAGAGCGGAGCCGTGTGGGCGGCGAAGGATGACCCACGGCGCACCCGGATCGGCCGGATCATCCGGGCATGGTCGCTCGACGAGCTCCCGCAGCTCTGGAACGTGGTTCGGGGTGACATGAGTCTGGTCGGCCCCCGTCCTGAGCGGCCGCAGTTCGTCGAGCAGTTCCGAACGGAATTTCCCCACTACATGCTCCGGCACAAGGTCCGCGCTGGCATCACAGGCTGGGCCCAGGTCCATGGCTGGAGGGGGAACACTTCGGTGCGCATGCGCATCGAGCACGATCTCTACTACATCGAGAACTGGTCGCTCATGCTCGATCTGAAGATCCTCGCCATGACGATCAGGCACGGGCTGAAGCATGAGAATGCGTATTGAGGGGTGAGGCGACTGTCGACTCCCCGGTAGTAGAACTACCGCCTCACTTCCTCACCAGCTATAATCCGTCCCCCTATGGGCAAGAAATCCGATTCTCTCTTCAAGCGCGCGCAGGCGGTGATTCCCGGTGGGGTGAACTCGCCGGTGCGGGCATTCAAGGCCGTTGGCGGCACTCCTCTTTTTATTGAGCAGGGACAGGGTGCGCGCATTTTCGATGTCGACAACCTTCAATACATCGACTGTGTC
>JBGTDX010000149.1:0-2960 GCA_041748075.1 Thermoanaerobaculia bacterium | reverse complement strand
TGGGTTGCAGGCGGCGCACCGCCATCTGCTTTGCCCTCGCTCCTCAGCGATGCCCCGCATCGCCTGCGTCGCGACGGCTCGCATTTGGCAGCGCGACGCCTGCAACGCCACTAGCGATTTCACCGTTACAGGACACTAGGTTCCAACTTGAGAACGATGGCTGGGAGGCAGGGACGAGGTTCGAACCACCGCTCGCTCCGGACTGATGGGTGAGCCTGTTACAATCGCGCGGATACAACGAGAGGCCGAGCGGTGAGCAAGAAATGGTACAACTATTTTGTCGTCACTCCTCCATCGGAGAGTCCGCCGGAAGCGGTGCCGGAGGCGCGAACTCCTCCGCCCCGCCGTGCCGCCGATCTCGTGGAAGACGCCGAGGGCGATACCACCTTCGCCACACCGGTGGCCACGCCCACCGATCTGGCCGAGATCTACGACTCGGCGCAGATCACGACGCCCCCTCACGGCTACACCGTATTGAAGGTTGCCGACATGCTCCGCAGCGAGCACATTCGCGACCTGCCGCCGGACGTGAAACAGAAGTCGGTGATGGTCGCTCTCGACGCAGCCGGCGTGAAGGTCTCCGAGATCGTCGAAGACGCGGTGCAGCGCGATCGTGCCCTCGACACGTACGAGCGGGTTCTGCAGAAAGCCCTCGAAGACCTCGGCGCCCGGAAAGAGCTGGAGAACCGGCAGATTGAAGAGGAGATCAACCAGCGCGTCGCCGAGTTGCGCGCGCGGATCGATCAGAACAACGCCGAAATGAGCAGTGAGCAGAGCGATCTGATCGCCTGGCTGGCGCGCAAGCGTCACGAAGAAGAGCGGATCGCCGAGGCGATCGGTTACTTCGTATCGCCGAATCCGATCACGACGTCCGCGGCTCCAACGAAAAACCAGGGAGGCTCCGATGTTCGCTAGGCTGAGTCGTCTGTTCCGTGCATGGATGGGATTCTTCATCTCCATGGGTGAGGATCCCGAGGTGATGCTACAGGACGCCATCGAGGAGATGCGCATCACCATGCCCAAGCTCAACTCGGTGCTCGTCGCCACCCGGGCTACGGTGATCCGGCTGGAGGAGGAGCGCGACCAGCTCCGGCGGCAGGACAAGAATCTGACGGCATCCATCCAGGCGGCGCTCCGCGAGGGAACGGCGGAAGCCCGCAGTGTGGCCGAGGACGACGCCATTCAACTGCAGCAGATCCGCATCGATCTCGAAAGCACCGAGGAGCAGTGGGCATCGGCGCAGAAGGCACACGAGAGCGCCCAGATGTCGGTGGACATGCTCAAGGGAAAGCTGAAGGAGAAGATCGAAACCTGCCAGCGCGCTCTCAAGGAGCGGCAGAAGGCCGCGGTTATGAAAACAGCCGTCGCCGCCATCGTCGAGCTCCAGTCGTACGGCGTGGCGTCCACCACCGACAAGTTCCTCGAGCAGATCAAGCAGGAGGTCGCCGAATCGAAGGCCGCTGTCGAAGTGGCCACCGGTTCGATCGATACGAAGTCCATCGAGCGCGAGCGGACGTCACGCAAGGTGAAAGCCGCCGGCATCCTCCAGCAGTTCGAGGTGGAGATGGGCATCGTCCGCCCCACGGTCGTTCCCGAATCGACGACCACCCCGAGTGTGGGAGAGCGCGCCGGGGTGAAAGAGGGCTCGTAGCCGACGGCCATGGCGCCTTCCGAAGAAGATGTCTCGGCCGGCTCGATTCTGCGGGAGCTGATCTTCAACCAATACCAGGCCATCGTGCTCGGTGGTGCGGCCGTGGCCTCGGTGCTGACGCTCAACCCGCTGCCGATGCTCGTGTGGCTCGGGACCGAACTGGTCCTCCTGCCCGTGCTCGATTCCGGTCCGCTGCGGCGCCTCGTGGCGCGGCGCCGACGCGAAATCTCACGAGCGAAAGCAGCCGAAGGGCGCGCGAAACAGATCGCCTCCTTCGACAAAGACTACGCGCGGCGCTACGAAGGGATGGAGCAGCTCTGCCGGACGATCGAGGCGAACTACGCGAGCTTGTCGGGTATCTCGCAGGCGTACCTGTCGGAGCAGCGCGGCAAGCTGGACAACATTCTCGACGGCTGCCTGCACCGGATGCTCGCTCTCCAGCGTTACGAGAAACTGCCGCTCGACCGCAAGCCACAGGAGATTACAAAGCAGATCGAAGAACTGGAGCAGGAGCTGGCCGGGCAGGATCTCAACGACCGGGCCCGGGCAGCGCTGCTGAAGAATCTGGAGCTGAAACGAAAGCTCCTGGCGTCGTACTCGGAGGTCGGGGGCACGATCAAGGCGCTTTCGACGGAGCTCGACTCCATGGCCTCACTGCTGGAAGTGCTTCATCAGAGCTCGATCTCGCTGCGCGACCCGCATGCGATCTCCGAGGAGCTCGACACGATCGTGCGACAATCCGAAGACTCTGAGCGGGCCGTCCGGGAGATGGAGGCGTTGCTGCGCAGTGACACCGGATCGTGGGGCAACCTGATACCGGATGACCCTGCGTCGGCCTCGACCCGGCCGCGCCAGAAAGTGAGAGGGCGTTGAGCACATTCGATCGCTATCCGGACTGGGCACGAACGCTCGCCCACGGTATCCGGGCGCGTCTCGGCAACACGTTCGTGCTCCACGGCAACACGCATGATCTGGTAGCCGTGCCGAAGGCACAGGACGCACCGCGGCAGAGCGGCGACTTCATCCCGCTCGCGAACTTCCTGGCGGACTTCGTCTTCGGCCAGCGTGAAGTGGTCATCGAGTACCAGCGGGCGAACGGTCCCGCGTTCCACACTCGCGAGTCGCACAAGCACTTCAACGATGTGGTGTCAGTCGTGGATGCTGTCCACGGCACCGATCTCGCGCGATCGCTTCCCCGCGAGCCGTCGGTGTTCTTCCCGCTGCTCGATTCGTTCCTCAAGCAGGTCATCCACCGGCAGGCGCCGCTGGGCGTGGCCATCATCTTTCCCTACGTGGAGACGCTCATCCC
>JBGTDX010000148.1:0-8467 GCA_041748075.1 Thermoanaerobaculia bacterium | reverse complement strand
CTCGGGTTCTTCCAGCAGGCAGTGGCGAACGACCCGGACTTCGCCCTCGCTTATGTCGGAGTGGCGGACACCTACATAATCATGGAACAGTACTCCGACCGCCCCTCTCCCGAAGTCACCGACAAAGCGGAGGTCGCGATCAGGCGTGCCATTGCCCTGAACGACGGGATTGCCGAGGCGTACGCCTCACTCGGATCGATCCACCGGAACCGACGAGACTGGGACAAGTCGGAGACCGCGTACCTTCGCTCAATCGAGCTGAACCCGAGCTATCCAACCGCGCGCCACTGGTACAACATCATGCTGCGCTACAGCGGCAGGGTCGACGAGGCGTACGAGCAGGTCCTGGTGGCGCAGCGTCTCGATCCGCTGTCGATGATCATCGGCACAAACGTCGTCGACGTTCTGATGATCAAGGGCCGCGATGACGAAGCGCTCGAGACAGCAGAGAGGTACATGGACATCGACCCGAACTTTCCACAGCTGCTCGGCATCCTGAGCAAGCTCTACTCGCAGCGGGGCCGTCATCAGGATGCCATCGCGACCGCCCGTCGAGCGGTCGAGCTCTCCGGCGGAACTGCCGAACAGACGTCCTATCTCGCTTCGGCCCATGCGGCGGCGGGACAGCGCGCGCCCGCGGAGGAGATCCTCCGAAAGCTCGAGAGCCGAGTGATGCGCGGAAAGGGCGATCCCTATCACCTCGCGACCGTCTACCTCGCGCTGGATGACCGCGACAAGGCGATCGATGCCCTTGGCCGGTCCGTAGAGTCGGGAAGCGGAACAGTCATTGGTATGAACGCAGATGTTCGCCTGGCGAGTCTCCGGAGCGACCCCCGCTTCATCGCGCTGGTGGAACGCACGCGCCGTCCATCGAAGTAGCGGCGGATTCCGATCCGCCGTCCTTCGGGTCGTATCGAACTTGCGCGTTCTGGAGCGACGACCTCGGCATGAATGCCCCACACATCGGGTTCGTGATTGGATGATTGGGGTCGGACCCGAAAAATGAAAAATTTGGTCCTTTTCAAATCCTTCAGTTTCGATCCGGCTGGCAACTTCACCGGCTCCTCGAAGATCACTCACGTTGCCACCATGGCTGTATCAGGCAATGAGTACACCTCAGAAGGAATTGCGGAGATATACGCTCCCAACGGCCTCCTGCTGTTCACGGGGTGTTCGAGCACGACAGCGACCCGGTTTCAATAGTGACAAGAATGCACGCGGGTCCGGCGCGAGTTGTGCTCGCGTCGGGTCCGCGCATGAAAGGTAGGAGTCTACCTTCGCTGCTACGGCGACGACACGGCTCCGCGCCGAGCCAGCTCGCGGACGATCGGAAGCTCGCGGTCGGCTTCGCTCAGCAGAGTCACGAGTCTGCGCTCGATCTCCCGCGCCGCGTCGTCGCGTCCGGCTGCGCGGTGCAGATCGGCCCGCCGCAGCTCGTTCTTCATCCAGAAAAGGGGGGCAGGTCCCCAGAATACTGAGGGGAGTCCGAGATTCGAGGCAGCGTCGAGGACGGCGAGACTGCGCTCCGGGCCGCCCTCTTCCTCCCACGCCCGCGACAACGCCTCGGCGCCGAGGAAATAGTATGCCGTCGGCCAGCCTCGAAGCTGCGGCAGCGCCATCTCCAGATGGGCGATCGCCTCGGATCGATCCCTGCGACCCATGGCCAGCTCTCCGGCGGCCAGCTCATCCCACAACCCGGGAAGGAACGGCGCATAGGCGCGGCGGGCACGCTCCGGGTGGGCGGCGGCGCTCTCGGCTTCCGGCATCATCCCCGCGCGAGCGTAGAGAATCGCGGAGCGATGCGATGCCGCTGCGATCTGCAACTGCTGCTTCATCGTTGCAGGATCGTCGAGCCCGAGAGCGATCAACGCCAGGTTATCGGGCGACCCCTCCATCGACTCGAACATAGCCCGTGCCTGGCTGTACCTGCCGAGTGTCAGATAGAACGAGCCGGCCTCCCATAGGAGAGGAGTACGCAACTCTGCCGGCACTGATTCGCTCTCGGCGGCGATCCGATTGACCTCCGCGAGGGCTTCGCTCAGCCTCCCCTTCACCCATTTTGCGTGTGCCGGATAAAGCCGGACCCATGCCGAACGCCACGCTCCAATCGGATCATCGTCATCGGTGATGAGAAGGCGTCGGGCGCGCTCGGCGTACTGGTCCGCCCGTGCCGGATCGTCCCATACCACGAGCGCATGCGCCGCGCGCAGCTGGTGATCGAAGTTGCTCGGTCTCAGATGGGCTCGTCGCACGGTGTGCACGAGTGCCTCGCGGGGACGGTTCCGGACCTGATAGGCCATCCCCAGATTCGTAACGGCCCAGTAGTGATCGGGATAGAGGTGCACGAGCGTCTCCAGCGTTTCGATCGCCTTCTCCGAATCGCGATAGCAGCTGGCCAGAATGAACAGACGCTCGCGGTCGGTGGTCGAGTCGGCCAGCTCCAGCGCTCTCTCGAAATGTGGACGAGCCTCGTCTTCACGACCCAGATTGGAGAGGGCGTGGGCGAGCAGCACATGGGCCGATGCGAAGCCGGCATCCTCCCGGACTGCCTCCCGAAGTACGGCTGCCGCTTCGTTCTGCCGGTGCTCCCGGATGAGCGCATCGCCCCGCGAGTAGAGCTGGAGCGCGCGAAGAGACGGCGTGGAGACGAGCTCGAGGCTCCGTTGCGGCACGCTCTGCGGCCGCAGCATGCCGCGCGTCGCCGAGAGCTCTTCGCCGAGACCGGCCCTTACGCTATCAGAAAGCCGCGCGATGGCGCGGACCGTCTCGTCCTCGCTGGCGGCCTCCTCGCTGAATCGCCGCAGAACCACTCCCGTCGTTGGCTCGATCAGTTCGGCGCTGACCACATAAGTGCTGCCGAGCTTCTCCACCCGTCCACCGATCAGCGTCCTGATCGCGCCGTCGCGCAGGCAGATCTCGCGTCCGATCTCGCGGTCGACCACGGTATTGGGCGGTTTCTTCATCAACACCAGCGCGTCGAGCACACGCTCGCGCGGAACGATGTTGACGAAGCGTGAGTTGACCAGCTCCCGCTCGAGTGCGTATTCGACACTTCCGTCGAAGACGGCCTCTCCGGTCCGGTTCTCGAACTGCGCGATCAACGCCCAGTCGCGCTCCTCAAACGGAAGTGTCTCCGGCGCCTTCCGCCAGGTGAGCACGAGGGCCGTGGCCAGTATCAGGAGCGCGGCCGCGGCGATCCAGGCCGGCTGGAGCGAACGCCCTCGCGACACGGCCGGTTCCGCGGCGGCAACTTCCCCGCGATGCTGCCGCTGTAGCCGCCACACTTCCAGCTCGTCCTCGAACGCATAGACACTGGCGAGCCTCTTGTGAAGATGACGGTGAATCGGAAGCGCTTCGTCCTTCTCCCAACGCTTCACCGTCCGGACGTCCCGCTGGAACCACGCAGCGATCTCCTTCCACGACTCCAGACGCCTGCGCGGGATCTCGTCCATCTCGAGAGGCCCGATCCGTTCGGTCACGATCTGCGAATCTTACTGCATGGCGTCGCGGATCGGGGGACATCGAGGGGCAAAGCGGGGCATCGGGTCCGATGCCCCACCATGCCTCTGGTGCTGGCTGCCTGCCGGCTCCACCTTCAAGCAAAACGAAGGAGGCCGACTATGCACTATCACCGAATCTGGATCGCAGCGCTTCTCCTCTGCCTGATCGCTTCCGCCACACTCCCGCTCGAGGCGGGAAAACAGCCGGAAAGCAGGACGCCGGTCATCATCACCTTTCGCGACTGTCAAGCGGGATTTTCGTCGGCCGCCTTTCTCACGATTCAGGCCGAAACGTGCTTTCAAGGCCAAGTGGACCGGATCGGCAGCGACTGGGGCGTCGCCTACGCCGACGGGGAGCTCGGCGTCGAGGCGTTTCTCGGCACCCAGGCCAATTCCGGAAATGTCCTGCTCAACCTCCTCCGCTCGACTCGCGGAATGCTGCTCGATTTCAGCGAATGCGTAGGCAGCGGAACATGCACTCCGCCACCGTCGCAGATGTATTCGCTCTCCAGCATCCGGATCGATGCCACCGCCGTCCGGAAGAACGGCCTCCTCGGGATGGCATTGAACGAGACCATGAGCGTCCCAGCGCGGGTGACGTACCGGTATGGCGACGGCGATAGTCCGGGCTTCATCGAATTCAACCCGAATCTGAACGGAAAAACCCCCTGCAAGGGCGCGAGTGACTACGTCAGCGCCACGCGCACCAGCGAGCACTCCTGGGAGATCGCGGCCGACACGAGCCGGATCGGCTGCGTGACGCTTCCCAATAGCTCGGGATGGGGTGGCAACTACCACTTCCCGTTCCGATTCATCGTCCAGGTCAGGTAGGCCCCGTTCCGAGTCGCCTGCCGAAGGAGCCGATCATGATGACAAGAGCCCGCCTTTCCCAAGTTGCCGCAATCGCTCTGCTCACCATCGCCATTGCCACCGCCGGCGTCTCGGCGAATCCGCCGCAGCTTCCGCTCGCGTTCGAGATCAACGAAGGACAATGGAGCGACGAGATCCGATTCCTCGCTCGGGGCCGTGCCGGCATGGTCGCCCTCGAAGATCGGCGCGCAGTTCTGATTCCTGGGGAGCCGGCGGCGACGACGATCCGGATGGAGATCGTCGGCAGCAGAAAGCCTCTGATCGAAGGTATCGATCCCATGCCGCACAAGACCCACTACTTCATCGGTGGCGATCCGGCCGAGTGGCGGCGCGACGTCCGCAGCTATCGCCGCGTCGTCTACCGGCAGATCTATGACGGCATCGACGCCGTCTTCCACGGCGGCCACTCCGGAGAGCTGGAGTACGACTTCATCGTGCACTCGGGGAGTGATCCCCGCACGATCCGTTTCCGGTTCGACGGAGCGGCATCGGTGGCGATCGAGAAGGGGGAGCTGATTATCCGGACAGGGGGAGATCCGATCCGCATGATGCGACCGGTCGCCTACCAGGTCAGCGGTGAAGGACGTTCGGAAGTCGCAGTTCGCTATCGCATCTCCGGTAAGGGAACGGTCGGTTTCGTCGTCGGCGAGTACGACCGTTCGAAAGAGCTGGTCATCGATCCGGTCGTCATCGGCTATTCGACCTTTCTCGGCGGATCGGGAGATGATCACGCGACGGCGATCGCCGTCGATTCAGACCGGAACATCTACGTGGCCGGCAACACGAATTCTCCCGATTTCCCGACGAAGGGAGGAGTTCGCCCGTCGATTGCCGGGGGACGCGATCTCTTCGTTGCAAAGCTGAATCCCGCTGGGAGCGAGGTGCTCTTCTCGACATTTCTCGGAGGAAGCCGCGATGAAACGGGAAGGCCGGAGATCGCCGTCGACTCGCGCGGCGACGTATACGTCGTCGGATCTACCCAATCGACCGACTTTCCGACCACACCAGGAGCGCCACAGCGGACCTTCGGCGGCGGTCCGGCCGACGCCTACGTCGTGAAGCTCAGCGGCGATGGGGCGAGGCTGCTCTTCGCGACCTTTCTCGGAGGGGAAGGGGGAGATCAGGGAAACGGCATGGCGATCGATCCGATGCGCGACATCTACGTCGGCGGCGCGACCTCGTCGACGCGATTCCCGGTTACGAGCGGTGCCTTCCAGTCTTCCCTCCGCAGCTCGCGCGACGGCTATGTCGCGAAGCTCAGGGTCGATCCGCCGGGAGTGGTATACGCGACTTACTTCGGCGGTACGAACGAGACCCTCGGTCTCGAACTAGCCGTCGACGCCGCCGGAGCGGCCTACCTGACAGGGCGGACGCTGGCGACCGACCTTCCGACGACGCCGGGTGCCCTGCAGACACGCTTTGCCGGCGCCGGCAGCGGAGACCTCCGGCTCGGCGACGGCTTCGTCGCGAAGTTCCATCCGGAAGGAACGGCTCTCGTCTACTCGACCTACCTCGGCGGCTCGAGCGGCGAGAGTCCGGAAGCGATCGCCGTCGATGCGACGGGAGCGGCACACATCGCCGGACTCACGTACTCGACAGACTTCCCGGCAACTGCCGGATCGTTCCAGCCACGGCATGGGGGGGGTGACGCCGACAACTTCGTCGCGAAGCTCTCTCCGACAGGCGACCGGCTCGAGTTCGCGACGTATCTGGGCGGCACCAATTCGGAGCAGGCCAACGCGATCGCCGTCGACCGGCTGGGGAACATCCATGTCAGCGGGACGACGTCGGCGACGAACTTTCCGACGACGAGCGACGCTCTCTCGCGCAGCATTCGAGGAGCGAACGATGCGTTCGTCAGCATCATCAGCGGCGACGGGTCGCGCCTCCTCTACTCGACCTACCTCGGCGGCACCGCGCCGAGCGGTGGCCCGCAGGACAATCTGTGGGCGATGGCCGTCGACGCAGCGGGCAACACCTATGTCGCCGGTCAGACACGCTCGAGCGATTTTCCGGTGACGGCGGGCGCGGTGCAGTCTTCGCTTCGTGGCGGAGACGACGTCTACATCACGCGCTTCAATGCGCAGCGCGAGCGGCCGGCAGGAACGCTCCGGATCGTCCCGGTCGTCGGTTCGACGCCGGGGGCGCTCGGTTCCTTCTTCAAGACTTCCTTCCAGCTTCACAACCCGCGAAACGGCACGATCGGGGGTCGTCTGCTGTTTCATTCGCAGGGAGCCTCCGGAAGTGACGGCGACCCTTTCCTCGACTACTTTCTTCTTCCGGGAGAAACGATGGCGATCTCCGACCTGCTGCCGGCGATGAGTCGGTCGGGTCTCGGATCGGTCGATCTCCTGGCGGCGGAGGGGGAGGTGCCCGAGACGGTGATCCGGATCTTCAACGATGCCGGCGAGCGGGGAACGACCGGGATGTCGGAGGAGCCTGTCGCGGCCGCCGAGGCGCTGCAGATGGGGACGAGGGGAGTTCTGATCGCTCCCGCCTCGACCTCGACCTCGCGCTTCAACATCGGAGTGCGGACCCTGAGCGAAGGAGCTTCGTTCGCGATCGAGGTGCGACGGCGAGACGGCTCGCTTGCTCACGCGACTGCGAGGACCTATCCCTCAAATTTCTTCGAGCAGAGGAGTGCCGCCGATTTCCTCGGTGTCACGCTCGGGGACGATCACACGATCTCCTTTCGCCTCGACTCGGGGAGCGCAATCGTCTATGGATCGACCACGGACAACATCACGCAGGACCCGAGCCTGCAGGTCGCCCAGACCGTCAATTCGGTCAGCGGTGAAATGCGAATTCTGCCGGTCGTCGGATCGACTCCCGGTGCGCTTGGCTCTTTCTTTAAGACAGCCGTTCAGCTTCACAACGCCTCGGACACCGAGATCAGCGGCCGGCTCGTCTTTCACTCGCAGAACGTGTCGGGCAGCGCCGTCGACCCTTCCCTGACGTACTCACTGAAGCCTGGACAAACCACCTCGTGGGAGGACCTGCTGCCAGCGATGGGACTCTCGGGACTGGGAAGCGTCGACATCATCTCGACCGCCGGACCTCTGCCGCTGAGTGTCGTAAGAATCTTCAACGACGCCGGTGAGCGCGGCACGACCGGAATGACGGAAGATCAGCTGGCGCTGGGATCGGTCCTGCGGGAAGGGGACGAGGGAGTTCTGATTACGCCTCCTGATCCGGCGAAGAGCCGTTTCAACATCGGAGTGCGGACGTTGTCGGAGGGGGCGGTGATCAGTGTCACGGTGCGGAACAGTTTCGGAAACGTCGTGCGGACGGTAACGAAGGAGTTTCCCTCGACATTCTTCACGCAGACGCCTGCGGCCACGCTCGTCGAGACCGACCTTCAGGGGAGTGACTCGATCCGCGTGAGAATTGAGTCGGGGGCTGCCGTGATCTATGGAGCGACGACCGACAACATCAGCCAGGATCCGTCATTGAAGATCGTGCGAAGGCTGGAGTAGGAGAAGAGGGATCAGGACGTCCCCCGCTTCGAACTGCGCGCGGACGTCACGGTCCTGCCTTCGTTTCAGCGTCTGGTTTCACAACGATGCAAGCAGGAAACCAAAGCCCGCGAAGTAGCGGCGGATTCCGATCCGCCGTTCTTCGAGGTTGTCACGAACTTGCGCGTTCTGGAGCGACGACTCGGGATGAATGCCCCACAAGTCGTACCGCTCACTCCCTGGAGACGAGGACATCGGAATGTCCCTCTACTAGCACCTCCCGCCTGCCGACACATCACTACGCAACAGTAGTACGATGTCGCCATCACTCCTCCAGACCAATCTCAGCCTGATGACATCGGCCACTACCGGATCAAAAAGAAGCTCGGTTCGGGTGGCATGGGCGACGTCTACCTCGCCGAGGATCTGAAACTGCACCGGTCGGTCGCGCTCAAGGTTCTGCCTGCCGACGTGGCGAATGATCCGCAGCGGAGACTGCGATTTCTTCACGAGGCGCATGCGGCTGCCGTCCTCAGCCATCCCAACGTCTCGACGATCCATGAAGTCGGCGAAGCGGACGGCACGATCTTCATCGCGATGGAGCTCATCGAGGGAAAGACCCTCTCGCAGCTTCGCGAAGGG
>JBGTDX010000147.1:0-2234 GCA_041748075.1 Thermoanaerobaculia bacterium | reverse complement strand
GAAGCGGCGGAGCCGGTCGGGATGATCGGTCGCGGACGCCGGAAGAACCTTGATCGCGACGTCCCGATCGATCCGTGGATCGCGGGCTCGATAAACCTCTCCCATCCCTCCGGCGCCCAGAGGTGCGAGGATCTCGTAATTTCCAAGCACGGATCCGGCTTCGAGTGGCATTGGTCGGGGCGAATCGTATCAGATCGCGCGGGAAGCTCGAGTTCCTCAACTTCAATTCTCACTCGACTCCCTACTTCCTCCCTTCCTGGCCCCTACTTTCTTGGCCCCTACTTCCTCCTGCTTCCTCTCAAAATCTTTCTCGCCGAGCGGTTACGGGAAGAGCGGTCGAGCGCTCGCCCGCCCGGCACGAAACGAACGGGCTGATGGGCGTATTCTCAATTTTGTGCGCACCATAGTAGCCGACGGGTCACCCATTAGCAGGCATTGTCAATATGGGCGGGCAAATCCCATGCGGCGTCTAGCCGCTGCTAATCGATGGGGTCTCCTGTGTGACGTCTGAGTCAGCAGTCCCGTTGTCTCGTTCGTGCGGCGTCGGATCGTGATGATCCGCACCAGTCACCCATCAGGATCAAGGCTGCAGCCAGGAGTGAGCCGACCCGCCCCTGACGCATTACGCGTCCCAGAAACTCAGCGGTAAAACGAGCGCGCGTCCAATTGGAAGGTGCACAGAATGCGTGGCTCACCGGCACGACATGGTCGACCGGTGTCCAACCCCTTGTGGCTCACGCGCTCGTCGCGGACATCATAACGCCACATCCTTTCCTGGCCGGTGCGGCCTCCAATCAGACGCGGTGGTTTTGCCAACCCGTAGCGCTGGCTGACCGCACCGACCAAGCTCAAACGAACACTCTCTTGCCTTCGAACGGAACCCGTTCCCTCAGGACGTGGAATGAAGCTCTGGCGAGCTTGTGAGCCACTGCCTTGATCGCAACGACCGAGTTCGTCTTCGCTGCCTTCCGGTCGTAGTACCGCTTCGCTTCGGGGTAGAACCGGATCGCAAAGTGCGCCGCTTCCACGAATGTCCAGCCGAGATACTGGTTGCCGTTCTTCGCGTTGTTGCTTGCTTTCTTCTTGCCGTTCGACAGCCGTCGCGCGTCGACGCATCGTGCATGCGAAGCGAAGTCTCCAACCGACGCGAACCGTGACATCTCGCCGGCCTCGTACATGATGATGAGCGAGAGGATCTCTCCGATCCCCCAGACCGTCCGGAGCAGCTCGAACTCCGGTCGTAGCTTTGCTTTCTTCAGCACGGCTTTCTCCAGAACCTTGACCTGCTCGCTGATGGCGCTGATCACGCTCAGTGTGCTCGTCATGGCGAGCGCCAGATCGTCGTTGTCGTAGAGCTCGTGAACGTCCGCGGCTGTGAGCTTCTTTACTTCCTTTGCCGAGACTTTCGTTCCCCGGTTCCTTTGCTCGAGGTTCTGAACGCTCAGAATGTTCGCAGTGCGCTGTTGGACGAGCCTCAGCCGCTTGCGCAGAAGATCGCGCACGGCTCGCTCATCTCGCGGATGGATGTGCCCGGTCGGCAGAATCCCCAGGCGCATCATGTGTGCAAGCCACCAGGCGTCGTACTGATCGTCGGAGTGTTTGAGACCTTCGTACTGCTGGATCGCCGCTGTGTTCACCAGCATTGCACGGTAGCCGTTGGCCAACAGCCCATCCACCAGCCAGTACCAGTTGAACGTCGACTCTACGGCGACACCTTGCAGTGCTTCACGGAATGGTTCCAGCTCACGAACGAATCCATCGAGCCTGTTCGGCAGCTTTCGCTGTCTGAGAACCTTGTCGTTCTCGTCGATGACCGTGAGAACTCCGTTGTTCGAGTGAAGGTCGATGGCGGCATAATACTTTTGCATCGCAGGCTCCTTTCGCCGACGATGCTAACTCTCGACATCGCGACGGTCCTTGCCTGCTAGATGTGTATCAGACGCGTCTTACCAAGTGAGTTATTTCTACTCGCTCGAAAAAAGAAGGCGCCTGGTACGAGACAGTTACTTGCAAAGACGCGTCTGACCCTCAGGCCCTTGCTGATTCATTCACGCGAACTATTCACTTCACTGCTCCGCACGGACAGCTTCGGATTGGTCGCCAGAAACAGATCGGATAGGCATCGCCGATACGAATATGCGTAGTGCTCGCCATCTGGCGTAATCCAGATCGGATGGATGTCGATGATGCCGGCGGTGTCGCCGGGATGGACGTCCTGCCACACCACGCGGTCG
>JBGTDX010000146.1:0-77214 GCA_041748075.1 Thermoanaerobaculia bacterium | reverse complement strand
AGAGAGTATTCCTGCGACGACGCCGCCGTGGCGGCCGGTGTGAGTCCTCTGGATCTTGCGGCGGCGATCGGAGCCACCTGGCGCCTGCAGCAGGCGTGCGGCGGGCGGGTGGCTTTCGGCGCGGGCGCGCACGCTCTGCTCCCGTTCGATGCCCGCGTCGAAAGACGGATCGAGCGTCTGCTGAATTACCGCCCGCCCGGAGCCCCCTGGGCCGCGATCCGCCGGATGGCTCGCCTGGCGGCATTCGTCTCATTAGCAGGACTGGCGCTCTTCATCGTCGACTTCCATATCCGCAGCGCCGGGAGCGATAAGCCTCCACTTCGCTGGTCGCAGATTTCCCCGCCGTAGCCATGTCGGCACCGCGAGTTCGACCGAATTGCGAGAACGTCGATGTCACATTGCCGCGTTCTCTTCCTCCAGACAACGGAGAATCGACTCGAGGGATCGCTCCACATCCTCTTCCGTCGTCGCCCAGTTCGACACCGAGATCCTCATGACCGCCTTGCCTTTCCAGACGCTTCCTCCGAGCCAGCAGGTTCCATCGGCCTGAATGCGACGAATCACCGAGCGGGTGAGCTCGTCCGGGTCGCCCTGCTCCGGTACGAACCGGACGAGAACCTGGTTGAGAACGACTTCATTCAGGATCTCGACTCCCGGAGTCTGTACCAGCCTCTTCGCCATGGTCCTCGCATGAACACAGCAGCGCTCGATCATGTCTGCCACACCTGCTCTACCAAGATGTCGTATTGCGGCGTAGACGGGAAAGCCCCTGCCGCGGCGCGAGAACTCCGGAACGAAGTCGATGGCATCGCGCTCCGCTCCCGCGGCCTTGATCAGGTACGCCGCGTCAGTACCGACGGCAGCCTTGTGAGCTGCAGGATCAGCAACGATGACTACGCCGCAGTCCTGCGGCACGTTCAGCCACTTGTGCGCATCCGTTGCCCACGAGTCGGCCTGCTCGACGCCGCGCACGAGCTCTCGCATCGACGGTACAGCCGCTGCCCAGAGGCCGAAAGCACCATCGACATGAAGCCATGCACCTGCGGCACGAGTCAGCGGAGCAATCTCGTGCATCGGATCGATCGCGCCACTGTTCACGTTACCCACCTGAGCACAAACGATGGTCGGTCCCTCGCAGTCGCGCAGAACTCGATCCAGTTCCGACGGGATCATCCGACCCTGCTCGTCCGCCGCGACGATGCGAGCGCGCGCCGTACCGATTCCGAGGTAACGCATGGCGCGCAGAACCGTAACGTGGACTTCTTCACCGACGATGACAGTGAGATCTGGAGATCCTCGAAGACCGTCCACATTGACGTCCCATCCCTCGCGGCGCAGCATCTCCTGGCGCGCCGCAGCGAGCGCCGTGAAGTTTGCCATCTGGGCGCCCGTCACGAAGCCGACCGAGGCGGCTGCCGAAAGGCCGAGCAACTCGAGAAGCCACGCGGCCGCGGCCTCTTCGACGACGGCCTCCGCAGGCGAGAGCGCATAGATGCCCGGGTTCTGGTCCCAGGCTGTCGTCATCCAATCGGCTGCCACGCTCACCGGCAGGGCACCGCCGACCACGAATCCGAAAAATCGACCGCCGGCATTGGCCATGAGGCCGGGTTCGGCGGCGGTGACCAGAGCGTCCAGGACGGTTGTCGCCTCCTCACCTTCGTCGTTCAGGGGAACGTGAATGGTCCTGCGAAGGTCTTCGAGAGACGCGACAGGTGCAACTCTTCTTTTGGTCAGGCCCAGGAGGTAGGCAAGCGCCAGGGCATGGGCGCGCTGCAGCACTTCATACATGCCGCCGATTGTACTGCGCCGGTTGTTACACTTTCACGTCGATGAGGCAGTGAACATTCAGCGGACCGGCTCAGGGGGCTGCGCGACGATCCCTGATTGGGGTATCGTTCACCAACGAAGCCCGGGCGGGCCGGGTACGAGTGCTGCACCCAGGGGGCCGGGTTTCGAATTTCGTACTGGCAGCTTCACTACGCTCAGGAGGTGACGATGTCGTTGCAACGCAGGACTTTTCTCGTCTTGATTGCGTCGTTCTTTTTCGCCGGATGGTCCTGCTCCGACCCGATGGCCACGGCCGAGAATGCACCTCCTCCGAGCGCCGCAACGGTTGTGGATGACGCGCTCGACGACAACGCCATCATCGCTCCCGATATCTCCGACGGAGTCAAGAAAGACGTTCCCTATGTTCCGACCCCGCAACCTGTCGTCGAGAAGATGCTCGCGATGGCAAACCTCTCGGGCGACGAACTGCTCTACGACCTCGGGTCGGGTGACGGCAGGATCGTGATCACAGCGGCGCAGAAGTATGGAGTGCGTGGCGTCGGCATCGACATCGATCCTCAGAGAATCGAGGAAGCGAATGAAGGCGCTCGGCGCGCCGGAGTCACAGACAAGGTCAAGTTCATCGAAGCCGATCTGTTCGACACGGATCTTCGACCCGTCACTGCACTGACGCTCTATCTGCTCTCGAGCGTGAATCTCCGGCTGCGGCCGAAGATTCTGGACGAGCTCCGGCCCGGCACACCCGTCGTATCGCACGATTTCAGCATGGGCGAGTGGGAGCCCGACGAGCATGTGACCATGGATCGCAGCGAGATCTTCCTCTGGATCGTACCGGCGAAAGTGGATGGAACCTGGCGCTGGAAAGTTCAGGGAGAGAATCAGGACCGCTCGGCGAGGATCGTTCAGGAGTTCCAGAAGATCCAGGGCGAAGTCTCGAACGCTCAGGTCACCGAAGCCTCACTTCGTGGGGACCAGATCGCATTCACGATCAGCGAGAACCGGGGAGGCCGACAGTCGATCCACAAGTATCAGGGCCGGGTGAGCGGAAATACCATTGATGGCACAGCGGAGATCGACGGAGCCAGACAGAAATGGTCCGCGAGAAAGGCCGGTTGATCGGTGGCTCTCCCCGCCGCGGAACTGGAGACCGCGCCCGCCCTGGACCAGCCCAGGCCTACGATCGGTACGCTCGATGCTGTCGCGCTGATCGTCGGGATCGTGGTGGGAGCCGCAATTTTCGAGACTCCCGCGCTCGTGGCGGCAAACTCGTCGGGCCCTTCCATCATGATCACAGCATGGGTCCTGGGGGGCGTGGTGTCTTTCCTGGGCGCGCTGTGTTACGCCGAGCTCGCCAGTACTTATCCCCATCCAGGCGGTGATTACTACTATCTGACCCGCGCATTCGGAGATCGCGTCGCGTTTCTTTTCGTCTGGGCGCGCATGAGCGTGATTCAGACCGGCTCGATCGCACTGCTGGCCTTCGTCTTCGGCGACTACATGTCGCAGCTTTTTCAACTTGGTCCGCTCTCGTCTTCAATCTACGCTGCCTGTGCGGTGATACTGTTGACAGGTCTCAACGTCGCCGGCGTCCGCCAGAGCAAGGAATCCCAGAAGCTTCTCACTGCTGCGCAGATCCTCGGGCTACTGCTCCTGATCGCCGGAGGGCTGCTGTTCGCACCCGCGGTCGTGGATTCGATTCCGGCGACTGCACCGACCGGGGCGGCAAATTCCGCTTTCGGACTCATCATGGTGTTCGTTCTGCTCACGTACGGTGGATGGAACGAGGCGGCGTACATCTCAGCCGAGCTCCAGGGGGGTCGCCGAGCAATCGTCAAGGTATTGACGATCAGCATTGCAGTCATCACCGCGCTTTACGTCCTGTTCAATCTGACCCTGCTCCGCGTCATGACGATGGAGCAGATCGGGGGCTCACAGGCGATCGGAGCGGATCTGATGCGGGTCGTAACCGGCGAAGCAGGCGCCGTGCTCATGAGCCTGCTCGTTTCCGCCAGCGCGCTCGCTTCAGCGAACGCGGTGATTCTCACAGGCGGCCGATCCAGCTTCGCCATGGGAAGGGACTTCACGATGTTCTCATGGCTCGGGCGCTGGAATGCCGGCGGCAACACGCCGAGAAACGCCCTGATCGCTCAGGGAGCCGTCGCTCTCCTGCTCGTGGGACTCGGTACGCTCACCCGATCGGGATTCAAGACCATGGTGGACTTCACCGCTCCGGTCTTCTGGTTCTTCTTTCTTCTCACTGCAATTTCGCTTCTGCTGCTCCGCCGGCGGGAACCGAATGCGATCCGGCCGTTCCGAGTTCCGCTTTATCCGGTGATTCCACTGCTCTTCGCCCTCACCTGCGGCTATCTCCTCTACTCCAGCCTCGCGTATACGGGACTCGGAGCGGGCGTCGGAGTGCTGGTTCTCATGGTTGGATTCGTTCTCCTTTTCATCCAGCGTCGAAGCGGCGGCCGCCTTACCGTTCCACGCTGAACGAGAGCCGAGAGCGCCTGAGAGCAGGATCAACCGAAGGACTGGAGCCTCGGCCACAGCATGTCCCACGGCTCCCGAGGCTGCGAACAGACGAAGATCTCGCGGTGAAAGCGCGTCTCTTCGTTTTCGACGCCGTAGCGGTTGGTGACCGTGCCGGCCACTTCGCATGAATGAAACAGCCGTTCGGCTCCCTCACGCGAGAAGCCTAAGAGAATGACACGCGCCGGCTCACGTTCACCCCAACCGCGGTACCAGTACGAATTGATACCGCTTATGGCCCGAGGCAGGCCGAGCTGAGGACCGTACAGATTGATAGCCCCGGCTTCACCGTAGTTGCCTGTCAGAATCGCCGTGTCGATCTGCTGCTCGACCGGAAGCGTGCGATAAATCGAAGCAACGGTCTGTGCCAGCTCGGGCCAGCCTATCTGCTCGACGAAGTTGTCATGTATCCCGGCCGTGAATTTCCACAGAGGTGAGTTGACGGGGGCGATGGGCAGCATCAGAACCCCACCGAACACTGCTCCGGCGGCGAGAGCAACCCACGTCGTGGCGCGGACCGCTCTCGCCTTTTTCGGCACCAGGGATCCGAGCCAGAGCTCCGTACGAATCGCGCCCGCGGCGAACAGCATCGGATAGGCCGGAGCCAGGTAGTAGAAGCGGCCTTTCGCGACCAGAAACAACACCAGCGGAATCAAATACAACCACCCTAACGGCCGGTAGACTCGCCCTGGCGCGGAAAGAAAAAGGTAGTACAAGCCCGCGATCCACAGAGGAAGCGTGAATGGATTTGCACTCACAAAGAGCTGCATTGCAAGGTAACCGTCCGTTCGTCCGATCTCCACGTCACGGGTGTGAATCGAGTCCAGGAAGCGGACCGATACGAAGTCATGCTGGATCTGCCAGATCAGATTCGGCGCGAAGATCAGCAGAGACAGGACGACTCCCGCCCAGAGCCAGCCGCTCCTGAGGAACTTCCGAAGAGGAGACAGAAACACCGCCGCTGCAACACTCACGGCGAAGAACACCATCGTGTACTTGGTGAGCATCCCCAGCCCGATGATCCCGCCGATCGGCAGCCACAACCGCGCGTCATCCGTCGTGAGCAGACGAACGATCAGCCATGCAACTGTAACCCACCAGAGATAGTCGAATGCGATGTACTGAAACATCGAGCCCATGATTAGTGACATCGGAGCGATCGCCGCGGCGAGAGCTGCCAGAACCTGCGCGTAACGACGCCCGCCCATGTCACGTACCATCAGTCCCGTCAGCACCATCGCCATGCTCTGCACCAGCGCGGAGAAGAATCGCAGTCCTCCAACCGACTCTCCGAATACTTCGAGCGCCACTCGCGCTACGAATGGCGTGATCGGAGGGTAAGCGACGTAACCCCATGCGAGGTATCGCGCGTCGTCCAGCACGGCGAGCTCGTCGCGATGGAAGCCGTAGTTACCGTTCGTGAAGACGTGAACTGCAAGTCGAGCCAGTGCGAGAACGATCAGGAGCCACACGCCGCGGCGGTCGAGCCGATCGGACTGCGCAATCATCAGCGGCCGTCTCGATCACTCCGTTGCCGCGGCCCGGAATTCCGGTCCGCGTCGACTCCATCGCTTTCCCGGTCCTCGGCTTCTTCAGGGCGAGAGCTCCGGATGACGTGGCGATTCGAAGGCTCGAAGAGAGTCTGCACCTCCAGCATCGCACCCGAAAGAGCGCTGGACGAACCCCTGTGGTGTCCATCGCGTTTCATCCGAACGATTGCCCAGGCCGTAAGGCCCCCTGATAAGGTCAGGACTCCCAGCCAAAGCACCAGCCCAGTAAGGATCTCGATCATTGCGGATAGGTCCGCTTCATGTAACGGACAGACTCATGAATCAGCTCCGTGAGAACCTTCGTGTCGATGTCGTCCAACCGCCTCAGATAAAGACACGACTTACCTGTCATGAAGCGTCCAAGCTTTGACATGAGGACCTCGTAGCGGTCGAAGCCCGCCATGATGTAAAGAGTGAGATCTTTCTTTCTCGGCGAAAAGCCGGTCAGAAACCACTCACCCTCGCGACCGCTCTCATACTTGTAGCGGTAGTCCCCGAAGCCGACGATGGATGGACCCCACATCTTCGGTTTGCTGCCGGTTGCAGCTTCCATGAGCCGAGCAACCTCGAGACAATCCTGCCTGCGCTTCTCGTCCGGGATAGCGCGAAGAAAGTCCTCGACGCTGGACTTCATCGGCTTCGTTTTGAGCTCCGCCATCGGTCCCCCCTTTTGGATGTCCGATTCTACCGGATCGGCCGGGGCAGCGAGCGAACGGCGGGACTGCAGCGCAGGAGGCCACTGCAGTCCAAAGCCTTACAGGGCGGACTCCAGCGTCCGTCCGGAATTCTCCGTTGCATAGAGGCCGCTCCGCGATCCTCGATTCTCGATGATCCCGCGGCACTGCACGCTCATCTTTTCGACGTGGGAATGATCAGTTCCACAGCGAGGGAGCGCCGCGGCTCGTTACGTACCGAGAAAGAGCGTTGTATCGTCCACGAAAGAAAGGGGATTGCCAAAAGGATCTCTGGCGTAAAAGAGCCGCTCACCCCAGGGCATGGACTCGATGGCTGCTTCGATGGTTCCCCCCGCCTTCACCACTCGGTCGTACGCGAGCTCGAGGTCATGAACGGCGAAGTAGATGTACTGGTTCGGATGATGTCTCCATCCCCCCTCGAGCTCGTCCCCATCCGCGGCCGGGTCGTAGCAGGCGAGAATGGTTCCGCCGCACATGAAGTAATGCCGGCCGGGGGACACCCGAAGGCCCTCCAGTTCCAGTACATCCCCGTAGAAAGTTGCGGCTCGCTCGATATCCATCACTGGAAGGATTACCCGGTAAAGTCGAGGACTTTGCTGGGCTGGGTGCATCGTACCGGCTTCATTCATCGCTTCAAACGCGTCCGAACCAGGCTTTGGTTTCCGGTTTGATCCAGAAGATGAGGAGCGGAATGGTCGCGATCATCGTCACGCAACTGGTCAACCCGATAGCAATGAGCACCAGGTCGTACACCCAGACCCACGGGCGTTGCGGAAGAAAAAGTGCGGCCGCGAATGCAACCATCAGGACGAAACCGAGACCACCCATGATCACGCCGAGAATGGCCATCTCGACCGGGTCGATATCTTCGGCGAGGAATCCCATGAAGATCACGGCCACGGCAAACAGCAGAACCAGCGCGTAGAGAAGGGCCATCGCGGCAGCGTAGACCTTGAACCAGCGGACGACCTCCGGCGGCAGGGCCGGCGTAACGGAGACAGGCGTTCCCGCGCGGAAAGCATTTGGTGGCAGATCGCTCATGGACTCTCCCGATGCAGGCAGGTCAGTATGACCGTACGCCGAGGAGAGTATATCGTTCCGGAAAAAGGCCCAAAAAAAATTCGGGCCACGACAGCGACGCGCTGTTCGTGACCCTGACCGCGGATCAGCGGCGACGTATCCGGGCTGGGTAAAGACTACGCAGGCCGCGTCATCAACGCGTCATCCTTTCGTCATCAATTCGTCAATTCGGTCCATCGAATTCTTTTTCGCATTTCGAACTGCCGGACGCCGGCTTCTCCGCCGGATGCTGTCCGTCGAGTTCTGCCACGACGGCAGAACATCGCAGAAGTCGGCGTCAAGATGCGGCGCCGCTCGATCCGGCACGCATCGACGGTTCTGACGATATGAATTCCGTCGCCGCAGCGATCACATTCTCGTCCCTCAGAATCCGACGATGCCCCAGACCGCGCGTGGTCAACAGACTCGCGTATGGCCACTCCTCGGCGATGGCTCTCCCGAACCGGTGCGGCACGTCTTCGTCCTGCTCATCGTGGACAATGAGCAGAGGAACCTTCATCGCGCGGGCCAGTGCCGTGAGGCGGAGTCTCGACCAGTCGACGTCGAGACGGCGCTCGATCTCCCGCTGCATGCGCCTCCCCAGATCGGCGGGGATACCGAGCATCGAGCCGAATACGGCCGTGAAGTAGTTGAAGTCTTCCGGCGGCGCGATGTAAACCAGTTTCCCGTCGTAAGGCATTGAGCTCAGGGCTACAGTCGTTCCGGCGGCACCGAATCAATGGGCGATGATGGCGGACGGATTGAGATCTTCGACGAGCTCACGAATTACTGCTGCGATCTCGATCAGGTTCGTCTGTTTGCCCGTTGAATCTCCATGTGCGGGAAGGTCGACTCCGATCCAGCGATAACCCGATGCTCCCGCTGAATGGGCGAAGGCTCCCATCTGTGACCCGCGGCCTTCCCATCCATGAATCAGGAGCACAGGTGCTCCATCGCCCCAGGACCACGTCACGATCTTCCTGCCGTTGATCGTCCGCTCGCGCCTTTCACTGTTCCGGATCCAGTGTCTTTCCCGGGGAGGCCGCCCGTTCCGGCGGGGAGTCAGAAAAAGATTCGCCGCCATTCTCGCAGCCAGCCGCGGCGCGAATCGATCGGTGGTTCGGAGTGCGAGTCCGGCAGCGCGCAGCAACACATTCGTTCGAACGGTCGTGCTATTTTCGAAACTCTCAGTTTGAGTCAGTGTCATCCGAAAGTACTCCGTCAGCCTCGGGCCGATCCGATCAGCTGCTCGAAGCTTCGAAGCGCGCGCTCCTGCGCGTCCGGCGACTCGAGCAGTCGGGAAAAATGATGGTAGGCCAGCAGGATCGAATAAAAGTCATGCGCGAACTGATCGGGATCCAGGTCGCTCCGGAAATGCCTCTCCTCGACCGCGATGGAGACGGCATGTCGCACGACCGACAGCCAGTCCCGCTGCGTCGCGACGAGATAATCGCGGATGGCCCCGGGCTGGTCGTCGAACTCGCTGGCCGACGAGATGAAGAGACATCCCCCGGGAAGGGACTTGCGGGTTGCCCAGGCGAACCAGTTCTCGAAGAGCGCCCGAACCCTCGGCTCGCCGCGCTGCTGTCTGAGTGCCGGAGAGATCACCGTGTCGATGAACTGCCCCACGGCTGTCCGCAGCACTTCCAGCTGGAGATGCTCTTTGGAGTCGAAGTGAGCGAACAGGCCGCTCTTGGACATCTGAAGCTCGCGGGCCAGCTCCCCGATGCTCAGGCCGGACAGGCCGAGGGTGCTGGCCGAGCTCAGAGCGGTCTCGAGAATGGCTCCGCGGGTGTCTTCCCCTTTCGACATGCAAGACAAAATAGAACGATCGTTCTATTTTGTCAAGTCTCCGAACCTCGAAGAAAAGAAAAGCGGAGGGCCGAGGCCCTCCTCCTTCCAGGTAAGCTTGGAAGCAATCTAGTGTTGTACAGTATAGGTGATGTACGTGGCCCAGTTCCCTCGGGCGTTAAATCGAGTTCCGCCACCACCGGCGCACGCGGCACCCCAGGCCGTCTGTTCTTCCACCGAGACGCCAGTGCAGGACTGTTGCGACTTGATAGCTTCGAGATCAAATCCATTGCCTGTGGCATCGAACGGCGAGGTGTCTCTCACGCGGACGAATCGCGCTCCGGCGATCCCGCCGTCGAAAAAAGTAGGCCAGTGAGGTGGGCCCGCGTGGGTTGCTGTATCCACGGTGTTTCCGGCTTCGCTGCTGCCTGTTATGCTCGTGAGGTCGGTCCAGGTAACACCATCGGTGCTGACCGAGATGAGCGCAGTCTCGATAGGTGGAACCGTGGCGGAATGCTCCCAGATCGCCAGATCAACCAAGGGGGGAGCCGACACCAGAGGACAGTTGTACTGCGCGATTAACTCGCCACCGAATCCTAAACTATAGAAGGAGGGGGAGACAAAGTCGAATGGGATTGCGTCCGCGGGATTACCCGATGCACCCGGTCCCGGAATGACCGTGATGATGGGGTCCTGCTGGTCGACGATCGTTCCGGCTCCATCTCCTTCGAGCCTCTCCACGACAGCATGGGCTGCGACCAGAAGCGTGGCACCATCCGGCTTGGGGGTGAAAGAGTGAGTGAATGTTGTCACCCCGGGGTTGTGACTGGCCTTTTGAGCGAAGTTTCCGGGAACTGGATTTCCTCCACCAGCAAGAGGGAATCCGTCGAGGCTCGCGGCTGCGTGAGCATGGGTCTCCGTGATGAACCAACCTGGCGCTGTGATCGTGTACGTGACCCAAAGAGTCGTCCCGTTGTCCGTGACCGACACCGTCCCAACGTTTTGGTTTTGACCTGCACAAAGGTTAGTGGTCAAGGGGAGGTTTTCGGCAAAAGCAGGAGCTGTGATGCAGGTGACTAATGCAGCTGTGCAAATTAAAAGAAGCTTCTTTCCTGTACGAACCATGGGACAGTTCTCCTATGTGGTGAAAAAGGGTTGGGGGATGGACCAGTGACAGAGGGAATGAGGAAAAATACTATTCCGAGTCAGTGGGCTGTCTGACTGGAAATGAGAATCCGAGGGGCAAAGGCAGAGCCGGGAAGAGAGCACTTCATCTCCTTCACCGACATCGGCAACCGGGCCATCTCCATGGGAGATCCCTGGCTTTGCGTCTCCGCCTCACGGCGGGTTTGCCCTTGCGACGTACGGGGTACAACTGAAAAGAATGGTTTCGGTCTTGGCCGCTGACGGCAAAGAATAATGAAAGAGTCTCACGGAGTCAACCCAAACAATTGTGCCCATGCTCACAAATCCAATTGTGACTATGGTCATTCCGTAATTTGCTGGGCTCCGTTCACCTCGTCTGTCACCGGCTCGATTCGCAGGATGCGCCCTTCAGGACTATCGGTCAGAAAGTAGATCAGCCCGTCCGGCCCCTGCCTCACGTCGCGAATGCGTTCCCCCAGATCCTGCAGAAACCGCTCCTCACCCGTAACCTGCTCGCCCTGCATGGCAAGTCGCACGAGGCCGCCCGGGTTTAGCGATCCGATGAAGATGCTTCCCTTCCATTCAGGGAATGCATCTCCCGTGTAGAACACCATGCCCGACGGAGCGATCACCGGATCCCAGTAGTAAACCGGCTGCTCCATGCCTTCCCGCGAGGTTCCGACACCGATCTTCGCCCCGGAGTAATCCACTCCATACGTGATTACAGGCCAGCCGTAGTTCTTTCCAGCCTCGGGGTGGTTCAGTTCGTCGCCCCCCTTGGCTCCATGCTCGACCGTCCAGAGCTGCCCGCTCTCTGGATGCAGCGCCGCGGCCTGGACGTTCCGGTGGCCGTACGACCAGATCTCATCTCTCGCACGTGTCCTCCCCACGAAGGGATTGTCATCAGGCACCGATCCATCCGTATTGATCCGTACGATCTTTCCGATTCCCGAAGACAGGGTTTGTGCCCGCTTTGCGTAGTCTCCGCGGTCCCCCTGCGTGACGAACAGGGTTCCGTCGGGATTCAGGACAAGACGGGAACCGAAATGGCTTGTGCCCTCTACTTTGGGGTGCTGCCGATAGATGACCTGGACATCCGTGAGCCGGTCGGAGTCCAGCTTCGCTTTGGCAACGGCAGTTCCTGCCCGGCCTCGGCCACCGGGTTCTGAAAAGGAAAGATAGATCGTCCGGGTCTGCGGGAAGCCCGGATCGAGGAGCACATCGAGCAGGCCTCCCTGCCCTTCCGCTATCAACTCAGGCACATTCGCGATGGGGTCCGAAACGCTGCCGTCCTGATCGACGATTCGCAGCCTGCCGGGTCTCTCCGTGACCAGCAACTGCCCGTCTGGCAAAAACGACAGGCCCCAGGGACGCTCGAGTCCTCCGGCTATTTCCGTAATGGCGTACGGCAGATCCCGGGGGGCCGGCGTTGGAGATTTCGGCGCCTCCGGAACGGGCGCATCAGGGCCGGAACAACCGATCACCACGAACACGGCCAGAAGCCAGCGCGCAACTCTGTTCAGGCTGCTCATGACTGTCCTGGCGGCAACCGGGGCGGACCGTCCGGAATGTACGGCACGTAAGTGACACCCTTCGTCTTCTCGGCGAACTCGCTCCGCACCGCATCGACCGATCCCGGGTCGAGAAACAGATCGATCATCGTAGCCGCGAGCGCTTTGGAGGCGAAGAGCATCCCCTTGTGGCCGATCGACATGCCGCCGCACGCCACCACGGACCACCCGTGCCAGGGTGCGCCAGCCGGCGCTGTCGTGACGGATATATGAAGCGTCGGCACGACCCAGCTGACGTCCGCCGCGTCGGTCGAACCGCCCTCCGCCGGCCCCGGATTCTCGTCGAACGGTCTGATCGATGTGATCAGTCCCCGCGGTTCGACCCCCGTGGCCTTCTGGATCGTTCTTGCGAACTTCTGCTCCTCGTCCGAAAACTCCAGAGGCCCGAGCCACTCGAGGTTCGCATGCGCGAGGCGCTGTCCCGCCATGTTCACCAGCATGTTCCAGTCGCCGCCGCCCACATGGACGCTCGCCTCCACTCCGGCGGCGAGCGCGGCGCCCTCGGCCATCTTTCTGATCCGCTGAAGCATCGCATCGACTTCGTCCCGCTCCAGAGCGCGCAGCCACATCCAGAGCTGCGCCTCCTCCGGCACCACATTCGGGACCTGCCCGCCTCTTGTGATCGTGTAGTGCATTCTCGAGGTCGGCCGGATGTGCTCGCGCATGAGATTCACCGCATGCGTGAAAATCTCCAGGCCGTCGAGCGCGCTTCGGCCGTTCCATGGATCGTAGGCCGCGTGAGCCGCGGTTCCCCGAAAGTCGACGGCGATGTCGACCAGCGCCTGCGTGCTCTTCGTATCGGATTGCGTCTGATCGGACGGGTGCCACGCGAGCATGACATCGACTCCGTCCATAACCCCATCCCGTACCATGTAGATCTTCCCGCCGACCGCTTCCTCTGCCGGCGTTCCGAAGAATCGGATCGTCCCTTTCAGTTTGCCTGCTTCGATCAGATCCCTGATCGCGATCGCGGCTCCAAGACTTCCCACACCGAATAGATTGTGGCCGCAGCCGTGACCGGCAGCGCCTACTTCCCATGCTTCTTTGACCGGTTGCGCCTTCTGCGAGAGGCCCGGAAGCGCGTCGTACTCACCCATGATCCCGATCACAGGACGTCCCGATCCATATTCGGCGACGAACGCGGTCGGCAGGCCGGGCACATCGCGGTTCACGCGAAACCCCCTCTTCTCAGCCCAGTCGGCGAGTGCCTTCGAGGATTTCGTCTCCCGGAGCGCGGTCTCTGCGTACCGCCAGATCTCGTCGCTGAGGCGGATCATTTCCTCACGGTTCGCCTCGATCGTTGCAAGCGCAGACTGCTTCTCGGCTACGTGCCGCGAACCGGCGTCCGCCGCCGCAGCGCTCGCGACAAGCAGGCAGATCATCCACATCCATACGCGTGATTTCATGCCGAGTATGATAGCAGCGTGACGGCACCCTTTTCGCACGTTCCGATCGCCTCGCGTCTGCTCAAATGAGCGGCCACCGCCGTGCTCCATCGTTTCAATGAAAGGTCTCCTGATGAATCGGTTTACTGCCTTTGTACTGCTCGTCGTTCTCTCTATCGTCATCCCCGTCACCGCGTATTCGGAAGCCGCCGCGCGATCCTTCGAGCCTCGTGACCTGTTCAGTCTCGAGGTCGCCTCCGATCCTCAGATAAGTCCCGATGGAAACCGCGTCGCCTACGTTCGTCGCTCGGGCGACATCATGACGGACCGGATGCGCCCGACGATCTGGGTGGTCGACGTGCGCACGGGTGAGCAGATGCCCGTCGTTGCCGGGCCCGGCTCCCACAGCCAGCCCCACTGGTCTCCAGACGGAAACCGCCTCGCCTACATCTCCACCGCCGAAGGCGGCTCCGCCCAGTTGTTCGTACGCTGGATGCAGAGCGGCGAGTCCGTTCGCCTCTCGCGCCTTCCGCAAACCCCAACGAGCATCAGCTGGTCCCCTGACGGCCGCAGGATTGCTTACTCGATGTTCGTGCCCGGCGAAGGAATGAAGCTGGGAAGAACTCCCGAGAAACCAGAGGGAGCCGAGTGGGCCGAGCCGCTCGAGATCCATACGGCGTTGACCTATCGCACAGACAGCCGCGGATATCTGAAGCCCGGCAACAGCCATATCTTTCTGATCCCGGCCGATGGAGGAGCGACCCGCCAGCTGACCTACGGACCGTTCAACGACGAAGGACCGCTCTCGTGGACTCCGGATGGAAGCACGATCCTCTTCAGCGGAAGCCGGTCCCCGAGTTGGGAAGTGGAGCCATTCGACAGTGAAGTCTTTGCTCTCGAGCTGGAGGGTAATCGGCTCACCTCTCTCACGGATCGCGACGGCCCGGACAGCCACCCTGTCGCCTCTCCCGACGGCCGCCTGATCGCCTACCTGGGATTCGATGACAAGAAACTCGGCTACCACAACACCATGCTCTACGTGATGAACCGCGACGGCAGTAATCAACGGGCTCTGACCGCCTCACTCGATCGCAGTGTCGAATCTCCGGTCTGGTCGAGCGACAGCAGGTCGATCTATGTTGCCTACGATGACCGTGGGGAAACGCGAATCGCCCGCATCGGACTGGACGGCCGCCTGACCGGCGTGGTGGATGGCCTTAGCGGGAGCAGTCTCGACCGGCCCTACACAGGGGGCTCCTTCAGCGTTGCCCGAAACGGTGTGCTGGCGATCACGAGCGGAAGCGCGACCAGACCTTCCGACATCGCAGTCGTTGAAGCGGGCCGGAAGCGCCAGCTGACCCGGCTGAATACCGAACTGCTGAACGAACAGAGACTCGGCAGCGTCCGCAAAATTGACGTTACGTCGTTTGATGATCGGACGATCGATGCATGGATCACACTTCCGCCGGATCACAAGGACGGCCAGCGCCATCCGCTGATTCTCGAGATCCATGGCGGGCCTTTCGCCGCATATGGCCCTCATTTTTCCACGGACAACCAGCTCTATGCGTCAGCCGGCTACGTGGTGCTTTCTGTAAACCCCCGAGGTTCAAGCTCCTACGGCGCCGAGTTTGCGAACCAGATCCATCACGCCTATCCGGGACGCGACTACGACGATCTGATGAGCGCGGTGGATGCCGCGATCGCGCAGGGATACGCCGACGGCGAGCGACTGTTTGTGACAGGTGGATCCGGCGGGGGCGTGCTCACTGCCTGGATCGTCGGCAAGACGGACCGATTCAAGGCAGCGGCAACACAGAAGCCAGTGATCGACTGGAGCAGCTTCGTGCTGACCGCCGACATTCCAGCCTTTTTCTCGCGTTACTGGTTCGGCGAGTACCCCTGGGAAAACCCGGAGGCTTTCTGGGCGCGATCACCGCTATCGCTTGTCGGAAACGTCAAAACGCCCACGCTCGTTGTGGTGGGTAGTGAAGACTACCGCACGCCTGTCAGCGAGTCCGAGCAGTACTACACGGCTCTGAGGCTGCTCGGAGTTCCGACGGCGTTGGTGAAGGTACCCGGTGCGAGTCATGGAGGCCTCGCGGCGCGCCCGTCGCAGAGTGGAGCGAAGGCGAGTGCGATCCTCGCCTGGTTCGAGAGATACAGGGATGGCATGCCGGCATCACAGCGGGATTGAGCGCGCTGCCGACTAACTTCCGGCAGCGACGATCCGTTCGAGCAGCTTCACGTCATCCGGGAGGAGGCCCGATCGCGACAACCGGGCCGTGAGCTCGCGCCACGACGGTTCGATGCGAAACGCGCGTGCAAACAGCGGCAGCGCTTCCTCGATCCGGTTCATGTTCACCAGGGCCACAGCGTGCCAGTAGAGCATCTCCGCATGGCGGCTCGGAGGAATGCCTTTCGTGGTTTCGGCAATTCGTGCTGCAGCGCCGTACTCACGAAGCGCACCGTCGTTGTCCTTGTGCTCTACCGCGAGGTCACCTGCATTCATGTGGTTGTACGCTCGCTGGAGTGAGACCAGGCGACGGAGCTCTTCGAGGGGCTCGGCATGATCGTCGACGCGCAGGTCGAACAGCCGGTCCTGCCACGCTCGCCCGGTAGGTTTGGCATGCACGACGATCAGCGCAGCCGACTGCTTGCCGCGGATGTCTCCTCCCTCCGCCTGTGCGGCGTCGAGAGCGGCGAGCATCCGCTCGGCCAGATCCCCATCTGCTTCTGCGTAGGCTTTTGCCATGGCGGGCCAGACGCCGTCGGTCGCCATGAGATTCGCCTGCACGGCAAAGCCGCGTCCCGTTTCGAGCGTCCCACCACCCGCACCGCACTCGATCTCCGCGGTTCTGATTCTCTCTGCGGCAATGCCACCTGCAGCCTCGATGTCGTTACTCCCGGTGAACGTTGCAACGGTCCCGGAGGAGTCGACCACGCCGACCTGACGCACCTGACATGCGGAATCCGAGGAGAGCAGCGCCCTGAGCGTCGACTCTGCATCCTTACCCGCACGCAGCAGATCGAGTCCGAGTTTCCCGTACGAAGGATCGACGAAGCTCTGAGTCGCCACCGCGCCGACGCCTGCCTCCGCCCACGGAACGACCTGCCCCACCGCGAACCAGTGAGACTGAACGGCCACGCCCATCTGACCCGTTTCAGGATCGTGCGCCACGATCGAATACGTGTTTACGGGACGCTGCTGGCCGAACGCCGGCTGTGCGAGTAGAAGGAGACAGATCAAGGCTCTCATGACGGCGGATTATATCCCCTTGTTTATCGCCTCATCGTGCGCGCCATTCGCTCCACTGGCGCCTGACGCTATCGATATATTCCGGCACCGCAAGCGTCCATCCGAGCCGGGCCCGGGTTCGGTCACTGCCCACACGCTGGTCGACGGTGAGCGCATCGGCGAAGGCACCCATGGTCTCGCGCGCCTTCTCGAGGGGTACGTATTCGATACCGACATTGCTCCGCGCCGCCCCAATCGTCGCCTCGGCCAGCGTTTGAAGTGAATCGTCCGTATCGTCGGTGGCGTGAAAGATTCCGTCCTCACCACTTTCGAGAATCAAACCATAGCAGGCAGCGAGGTCCTGAATCTCGATCATCGACCATCGGTTCTGCCCATCTCCCACGAGCTGAACGGGCTCGCCCTTCTCGATAGCGGAAAACCATCCCGAGAGCAGACTCTGTCTGCCGCCGTAAACACAGCCGGGCCTCAAAACCGCCGTTCGGAGATCACCCGACGACGCGGAGACCACGAGCTCCTCATGAGCCGGCCGCCATGCGACGATCGGCAATGGGTTTACCGGCGAGTCTTCCGTAATCTGAGAATGGCCCGTGTTTCCGAACACCCAGACTCCGGAGCTGTAGACGAATACACCCCGCGGCATGGCTCCGAAAACCTCGATCGCCGTCCGATCGTTGTCACTGGCATCGGTACCTCCGGACATGGCCGCATGAATGAAGGCGTCATGCGATTCGATCTTCGGTCGAAGCTCGGGAAGACCGGCCAGCTCTCCCCGCAGCACCGATGCTCCGAGGCTCTCGAGGTCAGCCGTATCGGAGCTGTTACGCGCAAGCACCGTAACCTGATGTCGATGCTGCAACAGATGTCTGGCGACCGCGGACCCTATGTACCCGGTGCCGCCGGTGAGAAACACGTGCATGGAATCCTCCTTCGAAGCGAGAGAGCGAGTCAGATATGTCGCAGAGAGATGCCGAGTGCCGATTCGATGGAAGGCTGAACCAGCTTCTGGAACATAGCCTCCATCTGCGCAGGCGTGTGTGAAGCGCCGCTTTCGACCCCCCATATGACCATATCGAAACATGTAGTCGCAATGAACCTTGCGGTCACATCCAGAGGCACCCGCGGTTCGCGACCTCCGGCAATCTGCATCAGCTCAGATTCGAATCCTCGTGAAAGATGGTCCAGGGCCAGCGCTCTCAGCGCAGGCATTCTGCCCGCACGAATCAATGAGAGTGCGAACTCCCGATAGGTCTCCTCCCGAAGATGAGCAGCCAGAGCAGCAACCGGGGCGATGATCAGCGAGCCGTCCTCCCATCGCATACACGCCTTCGAAATGTGCTCCCAGAAGCCGGCATGGTAAGAGACGAGCACATCGTCCTTGTTATCGAAATGCGAGTAGAACGTCGACCGGCTGACACTCGAACGGTCCAGAAGATCCTGCACGGTGATCGAGTCATAGGGTTTCTCGAGCATCAACGCGTGCAGGGCTTCGTTCACGTTCTGCCGCGTGCGGCGTTTCCCTGTGCCGTTCTTCATTCGGGTCTCTGATCCACGATGAGCATTCGTACGAAATGACCCATTCTGTTCTGTTTCTTTCGGCTGGTTTCTCTATCGTCGGCGTGGAGGTCCCCGATGAAAGAGGATACTGCCGCCGGTTTGGCCCTGATCGCAAGCGTACTCGGTATCGCAATCACCATGCTCCTGCATCCTACCGGCCACGACGTTCTCCGCAGTGAGCAACAGGCGGAAATCGCGGTCCTGGTTCACGGGCTCGGCCTCGCGACGATTCCCATCGCGCTGTTCGGCTTTCTGGTCTACACGAAGCGGCTTTCCCACGGCACCGCGCTGCCGACCTTCTCCTACATCCTCTTCGCATTCGGCTCCGCGGCGATACTCGGTGCCGCCGTCGCCAGCGGATTCGTGGGTCCTGCGGTCGGAGATCAGCTTCGGACCGCCGCTGGTGCGGAACGGGAAGTGCTCCGGGTTCTGTTTCACACGACCGGACAGGTCAACCGTGCATTCGCCCGGATCCACGTTCTTTCCGCCTCGCTGGCGATTCTTCTCTGGTCCGTTTCGATGTGGCGGGCACGTCTCCGCGCGTGCGCCGCATGCGGCATCGTCGTAGGTGCCGCGAGTATCGCCGCGGTAGGTTCCGGTCACCTGATCCTGAACGTTCATGGTGCAGGGCTGGTTTATCTGGCGCATGGAGTCTGGACCGTCTGGGTAGCTGCCCTACTGATTCGCGGCTCATTCAGCCACGCCCCATCCTGACCCGGAACCTTCACCAGTGTGCTGCAATCTTCCGCAATTTCCGGCGAATCCACCCCACGGCAGGGTTCCCTCCCGATGTGTCAGTCGAGATACAGCTCACTGATCTTCAAGGCCGTCTCGTACGGCCGCCCTTCGCCTCGGTTTGTCAGCACGACCACAGTCACGCGATCGTCCGGAAACCGCATGATCGCGTTCCGGAAGCCGGATGTTTCCCCGGTGTGCCAGAACTGGCGACGCCCGCGATGCGTGCCGATTCGCCACCCGAATCCGTAACCGACTCCCGGCACGTCCGTGGCGATCAGCGCGCTGGTGGCGAGCCGAACCGTCCCGGGCGACACGACGCGAGCCTCGTGCAGTGCGTCGTCCCATCGCGCGAGGTCTTCGATGTTCGAGTAGACTCCGCCGTCCCCGAGCACAGCGCTCGTGATGCTCTGATCGCGGCGCACCCATCCGCCGTTGTCCCGCACATAACCGAACGCTCTGTTCGAGACTTTGGAAACTCCTTCGACATGCGCTACCGATCCGTTCATCGAAAGTGGCGCGAAGATGTTGCCTTCGAGAAACGACGGAAACGACTCGCCCGATACCTTTTCCACGATCAGAGCGAGCAACGCATACCCCGTATTGCTGTAGCTGTATCCATGACCCGGTTCGAATAGCGTCTGATCCGTCGTCTCGAGAAGGCTCAGAACGTCACTGTCGACGAGCTGAGCGGAAGCCGTATCGGGAATCAGATCTTCGTAGTCCATCAGTCCCGATGAATGAGTCAGCAGATGGCGAATGGTGATGCGGTCTGCAAACGACGGAAGGGTGGGGAGATACCGTCTGATCCGATCGTCGTAGGACAGCATTCCCCGCTCTTCCAGAATTCCGATCGCTGTCGCAGTGAACTGCTTGGTCAGAGACGCGAGTCTGAAGTTCGAATTCGGTGTGACCGTAGCTCCCGCCTCCAGATCGGCCATGCCGAATCCCTGGCTGAAGGCGACCTCGCCGTCCTGGAGCACGAGAACGGCCGCGCCCGGTACAGCTCCCTGATATGCATTCATGAGCTCGCTGATTTTTAGCGCTCTGTCTTCATCAGTCATGTTTTCCACTCCGGACGCACAGGAAAGGGTCAGTACTGCGGCGATCAAAATTGAAGGTCTCATCACTCTCTCCCATGGGCACGTAATTACGCTCACAGTCCCCGGGTACAAGGTGAAAGGCACACAGACAGCGGACCTGGCCTTGAGTGGGGCCACACCGAACGATGGCGCCTACATTGACAACATCGACAGTCAAGGGAGGCGGACGCGGGCGTACCGGATCGGCGAAGGCCACACGGCGACATGCTCGGGCGATGTCAGCGTATCCTTCTGAAACTACGATACATGGCATCCTAAAAACGGCGGGGATTCATTCACCGCCGTTTTGCTGCCCTGATGCCCCGACCGTTGAATCGGCAGAACCTTTGCCCGGTATCGACATCCTCATGGCAGAGTCTGTCATGGATAGAAGTATCGCAGACTTGTGATAACTCTGTTAAGATTTGCCCAACCCCGCAGATTCCATGTGTGCCCTGGACGCACCCGCTTCCCCGTCGTTTTCACGTAAACGGCGAGAGTGTATCCGCACGGGCTTTGACAGCCAACCCCTAACCAAGGAGACCTGAAAACATGAATCGTTGCAGATTGCTCATGGCGTCAATACTGATTCTTGCGGTAGCAGGATTTGCAGGCGCAGCCACGCAGGATATTTACCCGGGACCGTCCAAGAGCTTCGAGGCACCGACCGAGGAGTTCGACCGCGCGGAACATTTTCGCCGGATGGCCCAGATCCAGCGTCAACTTGCCGGCTCGATGGTGGACCTGGCTCTCGGCTCGCCTCTGGACGTCACCGTGACGTTCGAAGAACGTCTCAGCGTCAGAGACGGCGATGCGGGTGCAGCGCAGAAGATGAAGGTCGGCCTCGTCAAAGAGCTGGACTTTCAACTTGTTTTCGACCGGCATGCGTTATCACCGGGCAGCGCGCAACTTCATGAAACGCTGGGAGCCGTCCGCGGCGGAGTCCGAGGCCATTTCGACTGGTCGGCCCGTGTGCGTGCGAGTGAGGCTGCCGCGTTGCGTATCCATTTCACGGATTTCGATCTCCCCGATGGAGCGAAGATGTACGTGTACACGCTGGCAGGTGTCGCGTTCGGTCCTTACACCGGCAAGGGTCCCAACGGCACGGGCGAGTTCTGGACGAATAGCGTACCGGGCTCCGACATGATCGTTCAACTCCACGCCGGGCCCTCCGGAGATCCTTCATTCAGGATTGCAGGCGTCGGGTACATGACCTCCGAGTTCGAAATCGCGAGCAGCATTGCGCCACCGTCCGAAGTCTCAGCGTTGGCCGAAAACTGCTCGTTCAATGCCAGCTGCGTTGAAGGCGCCGGATGCGGCACGAACAGCGCTGTGAGCGTCGCAGAGGATGCCGTGGCCCACATTCTGTTCGCCTCCGGCGCATTTCTTTACATATGCAGCGGCGGCCTCGTCGCGGATTCCGACACCTCGACGAACATTCCTTACTTCATCACTGCGAATCATTGCATCAGCAAAAGTGGTGAAGCGAGCAGCATGGAAACGTTCTTTCGGTACAAGTCGTCATGCGGGCAGTGTCCCAATCCGGGATCCGCGTCGACCACAGGTTCTTCGATCGTCGCGTCAAACAGTACGAGTGACTACACACTTCTGCGCCTGAGCCAGAATGCACCTTCCGGAACTGCGTTCCTCGGGTGGGAATCGGCTCCAGTTGCAAACTCGAACAATACGCCTCTCTACCGCATCAGCCATCCGAAGGGCGCGCCTCAGTCGTATTCCGAGCATGTCGTCGATACCTCCAAACCTACCTGTCGGTCCTGGCCGCGGGGTAACTGGATCTACAGCCGTGACACGTACGGCGCCACCGAAGGGGGAAGCAGCGGCTCTCCTGTCGTCAACGGCGCCAAACAGCTCGTCGGACAACTTTCCGGGGCCTGCGGCTACAACGTGAACGACGTCTGCGATTCCAAAAACAACGCGACCGTAGACGGAGCGTTCGCCGCTTACTACAGCGCGGTCTCCTCGATCCTCGGATCCGGCGACGGCGGCGGTGGCGGTGGCGGTGGCGGTGGCGGTGGCGGTGGCGGCATCACCCTGGCAGTAACCGGATACAAGGTGAAAGGCACTCAGACAGCGGACCTCGCCTGGAGTGGTGCCACATCCACGAATGTAGACGTCTTCCGCGACAATTTCCGCGTGACGACCACACTCAACGATGGTTTCCACACTGACAACATCGGAAAAAAGGGAGGCGGGTCGTATACGTACCGGGTCTGTGAGGCCGGAACGACCACCTGCTCGGGCAATGTGACCGTATCCTTCTGAGACTACGATACAGGGCTTCGCAACGACGGCGGGGATTCATTCCCCGCCGTTTTGTTTTCCTTGATGCCCTGACCGCTGACGATGGTATGACCGTCTCATGGCCAGTCTGTCCATGATCGATGAAAATCGTAAGGTATCGCAGATTGTGAAAGTCATGCACGCACAACGATGGCGACGCTCCGGCAGGGTTCTTGCGATAGTTCTGTAAAGCATCAGGAGGGACCATGAGCAAGAACAACGTCAATCCCGGACATTACAAGGTGGCCGGAAGAGAGCGGCAGGGCGAGGACATCGTTCAGGACGAACACAAGAAGACCATGCGGGAGCATGAGAAGGCGCAGGGTCCCGGTTCTCCGAATTTCATTCCCGGGGCGCCTCCCGTGGGAGTCCGCGGCAAAGCCCACGACGCGAAGGAAGACACGAGCCCCCGAAAAAAAACGCCGAAGAAGTAGCTTGCAGGCAGGCCAGCGCTGTCGGACTCTCAAAGATCTGCAGGAGAATCGATATCGCGAGCGGCGGCAGGATTCGGTACGATCGTCAGACGGCCAGCGTGACGACGGAGAATCTCCCGGGCACCAACGTCTGCTGACAACTCCTTCAAGTCCCCGAAAAACTCACGTGGGAAGAGCGCAGGCGCACCGGGGCCCTGCGGATAGCCGGTGGCAACAATCCCCTCACCGTCGAGATAGCCATCGATCAGCACGCGATAATGCTCCGTGCGGATTTCGGGCTGATCGGTCAGGGCGATCAGCACGGCGGCAGCACCCGAGCTCGCAGCATGCCGAACACCTTCTGCGATGCTCCTCCCCATACCCTCAGCCCACTGGTCGTTGCGAACGAGATCTACGTCGAGGCCATTTAGAGAACTGCGAACACCATCCTCACTCGCGCCCAGAACCACGACCACTCGATCGACACCTGCGAGCTGAAGTTTCTCGACAATCCCGGCCACCAGAGGTTTGCCTTCTGCGACCAGGAGCTGTTTTGGCTGGCCGAGCCGCAACGAGCCTCCAGCTGCGAGAACGATCCCATAGACGGGCCGGCTCACCGCATCGTGTTCCGGCCGGCCGACCTCAACGCCTCCGGCAGATATCGCCTGCCGGCAACGACGGCCTGAATCTCGGCCACGATCGACAGCGCGATCTGTGCCGGTGTCTCCGCGCCGATGTCGAGACCCGCGGGGCCACGAAGACGATCGACGGACTCGGCGCCGAAACCCTCCGCCTTCAGATCGGCAACGAGCTTTTCGAACCGGCCACGAGAACCGATCACGCCGATGTACACCGGCCAGGTCGCGAGCAGCGCGCGCAGGTAGTCGAGATCGGAAAGATAGTTGTGAGTCATCACCACAACTGCAGTTCGCGCGTCGATCGGCAGACTTCCGCTTGCCTCGGGAGGAGCAACGAGGACGCGTCCGAGGCTTTCATGAACCCGCTGAGTCCTTACCACCTGGGATACTTCGAGCCCGGCACTCTCGGCGACACGAATGAATGGCGGAACATCGAGGCCCGATCCGATGAGAAGCAGGCGAAGCGGTGCCTCCACGATCTCGACGAAGAATGAATGATCCTCCTGATCCACCTGGCCGGTCCTGGTCGCATGCAGCCCGGCAAGTCTCATCCGTCGCAGAATCGAGTCGCCCGATTCCTCGGTCTCTCCGCGAGTCATCGTCTGCGTGCGAAGCTCCTCCCGATCGCTCGGCAGCAGCGTCACGACGATGCGAGTCCTGCGATCGACACAGCTCGCATCATGAGCCGCGAGCGACGCGGGCAGAGACCCGACGAAAAATGGCTCAATTAGAAAGTGAAGCTTGCCGGGACATCCGAGGCCGTGTCCGAAGAGCAGATCGGAGTCGCTCGTGGTGTCGAGCAACACGACGTGGGCGGAGCGATCCAGAGACTCGAGCGCGTGGGCGCGAAGGACGTTCTCGAGGCAGCCGCCGCTGATCGCTCCTGCTGCAACGCCGGCCTCTGTGACGACCATTTTGGCTCCGGGCTTCCGATAGCTCGTGCCCTCGACCTTCACGAGCGTGACCAGCACCGCGCGAGCGCTGTCCGTTTGCCTGAGGAGCTGAGCGATCTCCGCGAAGTCGCCCATCACGTCGCCTTCTCGAGCGCGAATGGAAGCCTTCTGAGCCGCTGTCCAGTCGCGGCCAATATCGCATTCGCAACAGCGGGCACGACGGGGCAGACGGTCGGCTCCCCCATTCCGTACGGCGAATCGCCCTCACTCGCGACGATATGCGTTTCGATGACGGGAGTCTCGTGAAGGTGGAGAACTTCGTAATCGTGAAAGTTCTCCGCCGTTGCCGATCCATCCCGCCATTCCATGAACCCCTTCAACGCCATCGAAAGCGCCCAGACGACACCGCTTTCGATCTGCGCCTCGATGCCGAGGGGATTGACCGCCACGCCGCAGTCGACCGCGGCGACGATCCGCGTAACCCGTATCTCGCCACCCGCGGCGGACTTCAGCTTGGGACTCTCGGGAACCGGAAGTCCCGCGGCATCCGCAACGAGGCTGCGGTACGGCAGCGTTCGTCCACTCGGTTCGTGTGTGACCACACTGTTCCGCGTCCTGCATTCGGAAGCTTCCACGCCCCATCTCGCAGCAGCCGTAGCGACGAGCATCTCGCGGGCGGCGGCGCCGGCGGTCCGCAGTGTGTTCCAGCTTCCGCTCGTGCTCCCGCTACCGCCGGTCCCGAGGCGCTGAAAGTCGGGGCCCGGCATGGCCTGCACGAGCTTGATTTTCGTCCAGTCGGCGTCGAGCTCGTCGGCAAGGATCATCGGCAGAGTGGTCCGAACGCCCTGCCCCATTTCCGATTTGCCCACGGTCAGAACGATGCCTCCATCCGCGTCGAGCTGGAGCCACGCGTTCGGCTTGAACAGCGTAGCGGCCGCGTCATCGTCAACGGCGTAGAGACGGAATCCGATCGTGAGGCTTGCGCCCGCTGCCGCGGCTACTTTGAGGAACTCGCGGCGCGTCGCCGTCATTGTCCACCCCCGAGCTCCGCCGCGCGGTGGACTGCCCTGCGAATGCGGGGATAGCTACCGCATCGGCAGACCATGTCCGCGTAAGCGTCGTCGATGTCTCCATCCGCCGGTTTGCTCTTTGCGGCAAGCAGAGCACAGGCGGTCATGATCATCGCCGGCTGGCAATATCCACACTGCGCGACGTCTTCCTCGAGCCACGCGCGCTGGCAGGGATGCGAGCCGTCCTTCGAGAGACCCTCGATCGTCGTGAATTTCCTTCCGCTCGCGTTGGCGATCGGGATCTGACATGCACGGACTGCCTCAGTCCCCGCGAAGATCGTGCAGGAGCCACAAATCCCGACACCGCAACCATATTTGGTCCCGGTCAGTGCAAAGTGATCGCGAAGAACCCACAGGAGTGGCGTGTCAGCATCTGCTTCGGCGACACGGCTGGTTCCATTCACATGGAGATGATATTGCGGCATGGATGACCTCCGATCCGTGGGACCAGTCTAATCATCCATGGTGTCAATGTAGAAGTCCGATGTTACAACTTCGCAACTTCCAAGCTCTCAAAGCCCGCATTCGAGAAATGCGATCACTTTCCAGTGTTCTTCTCCACCTGCCCGCTGTCGGCCGTCCGGTGCTCGATGATCTGGAATTTCAGGAAAGCGTGGATCGCCTCCCGCGCTTCAGAGCTGCTGGTCGAGATCATGATCCTCCCGCCTTCAGGCAGTTCCTCGTACCTGTAGCTGATCGCCGCGCCGAGCTCTTTCATCCGGTCGACGCCGTCCGGTGGATATCCGTGGACGAATCCGGGGGTACTGAAGTCCCTGTTCGAGAACTGTCCGGCAATATCCTTCAGGTGGTGTCGGATGCCCTGGACTGTCTGACCGTCATCGGCACGCTTCGCGCGAAGCTCGATCGCTCCGCCGTCATCGAAGAGCCGGAAGGAATGCGTGCTCGCGCTGTGCGACATGCCCAGAGTGTCGTGTCGGCTGTCGACCTTCGCGCCGTGCTCCGCATGTCCATTCGCTCGAGAGGCGTCCTTGTGAGCGGCCTTCTCGCTCATGTGCTGTTCGTGCATCGGGCACTTCGCTTTGTCCTCTTCCCCCGCGTGCAGGAGATTCACGGCAAGGAGGACTGCTGCAGATAACCAGATGATCTTTTTCATGATCTCTTCCCTATTTGATGAGTGAGTCGAGCAGGTGTACCGGTTTTGATTCCTCTGTGTCATCGAGTTGACGGTCCCATCCGTCCAGCGTTCGCAGTAGCGAGTCTCTCAGTGTGAGGGCTTCTTCGATGCGCGCATCGAGCTCGGCGAGCTTCCTGCCGGCCAGTTCCCTGACTTCCCGACAGGGCGCGCGACCGGACGCTCTCTGCCGAAAGATCTCCGAGAGCTCATTGAGAGAAAATCCCATCGCCAACGCCTGCCGCACGATCCGGACTCGCTCGACCGCCTCGGCCGGATAATTGCGATATCCGCTGGTGCTGCGCTCAACGTCCGGAAGCAGCCCCTTTCGCTCGTAGTGGCGAATCGTATCCACGCTCACTCCACAGACTCTGGCCACATGGCCGATGAGGTATCTCGTCTTCACATTCATCACACTAAGGTCTGGAACAATTCCAGAGTCAATCCTTCCGGGGAGAGTTTACCGGTATGTTTCATCCGCTTCAGCGAACCGCCGGTCCATCCGCCCCCGTACCTGTGACTTCTTCGGCGGGATCGCCACCGACCATCTGCTGGGTGAGCAGAAGCCGGTAGGCCGCAAAGCGATGAGAGGGAAGACGAGAAAAAAAGACGATCGCGCCCATGATACAGACGCTTCCTCCCATGGCAACCGCGAAAGGCGCGCCGAGACGCTGCGCGATGGCTCCCGCGAGCAACGATCCCAGGGGCGCCATTCCCATGAAAATCATCGAGTAGAGAGCCATCACGCGCCCCCGCAAAACATCGGGCACCATCGACTGTATCAGCGTGTTCGAGGCAGCCATCTGCACGACCATCGTGAAACCTACTGGAACCAGGATCGCGAACGAGAGCCAGAAGTTCCGTGACTGCGAAAAGAGAATCAGGCTCGCTCCGAATCCCGCCGCCGCAGCAGCTACCCACCGCCCCAGACCTCGAACGCTGCGGCGCGTAGCGAGCGTGATGGACCCTGCCAGCGCTCCGAGGCCGGCCGCTCCCATCAGCAATCCGAGACCTCCCGGACCGCTACCGAGAATCCGGTCCGCGAACACTGGCATGAGGACCGTATATGGCATGGCGACGAAACTCACGAGAGCAAGAAGCAACAGAAGTGCGCGGATGGGTCCTGTCACCGCAACGAAGCGAAAGCCTTCCAGAATTCTTCGAGGTTCCGATGAGCGAGACGAGCTGTCCGGAAAAGAAAAGCCGGAAATTGCGGTGCTGCAGCGCACGTACGGTAGTCCCGAGCCGGTCCCGAAAGGCGTCAGCAGTCATGCTGACGATACGTATTGCGATTCGCGCGCCTCATCAGTGTTCGTGAGACGCACCGCCGCTCACACCCACGGTTCGTCGGCGGTCGGCCCGTAGATCGACGGCAGCTTGCCGCCCGCTATCCGCAGATATACCGAGAACTGGCCGCGGTGGTGAATCTCGTCGTGGAGCAGGAACCAGATCCACTCATGACGTGTGTATGTCCCCATCGTCTTCGGCGCGGTGAAGAAATGCACCTCGGTATCGAGGTCTTCCTCCGACGCCGAAGCAATCAGGTCACGGAAATCGGCGTGCGCCTTTTCCAGAGCTCCCAGCAGTTCGTTCCAATCCTCCGGAGGTGCCGGAGGTTTCGATCCGGACGGCACTCCGCCCACCAGTTCGTCATTCCAAACGCGCGTTCCCAGGCCCCTTTCCATAACGAACGTCCATGCCAGCTCTCTGGCGGAGTTGGACTTCGGGGTTGGCCGGAGATCGAGCTGATCGACCGGATAGGCACGAAGCACACGCATCGTAGTCGCATGCTCCCGGTCGTAGTTCTCGAGAAACGTCTGCTTTCTACCCATGGTTGCCTCCATTCTTCGTGAGAACGATATACGACCCCGTACCCGTGTGGAAGAGAGACCACGAACTCCGATAGACTCCTGCCATGAAAGTCATCCTTCTGATCGTAGCCCTCACCGCGGGCTCTCTCGCCGCACAACCCCGCTCCGAGTTTAGTGTCGTCGAAGCATCGATTCCCGAAATGCAGAAGGCGCTCGCAGAGGGCCGCGTCACCTCTCGCCAGATCGTCGAGCAATCGCTCATACGCATTGGAATGTATGAAGACAAGCTCAATGCGTCGATCCATGTGAATGCAAATGCACTCGAGGAAGCCGACCGTCTCGATGCCGAAAGGGCCGCGGGAAAAGTCCGAGGACCACTCCATGGGATTCCGATTGCGCTCAAAGACATCATCCATACGACGAACATGCCGACCACCGGCGGCGCGCTCGCCTTCGACGGCTACATTCCTCCCTACGATGCGACGCTCGTGAAGAACCTGCGGGAGGGCGGCGCGATCATCATCGCGAAGACGGCGTTGACCGAGCTCGCGAACTGGATTGCCGGATCGCCCTACCCGATGCCCGGGAACTACAACGCTGTTTCGGGATACTCCTACAACCCCTACGATCCCCGCCGCGATCCGCGAGAAGCGACCTTCGACGGCCGCCCCGTCCTCTCGACGGCCGGCTCGAGCTCCGGCGCTGGAACGGCCGCCAGCTTCTGGGCAGCGAACGTCGGAACCGAGACATCGGGCTCGATCCTGAGTCCCTCCAATCAGACGATGCTCGTCGGGATCAAACCGACGGTCGGTCGTATCAGTCGCTACGGCATCATCCCGATCACAGCAGATCAGGACACGGCGGGACCGATGGCGCGCGACGTCACATCGGCGGCCATCCTGCTCGGCGTGCTGGAATCGCCGGCGCCTGATCCTGAAGATCCAGCGACGAAGACGTGTGCAGCGCCAACCGGCAGTGACTACACGCGATTTCTCGATGTCGAGGGACTCGAGGGAAAACGAATCGGAATCCCCCGCGCGTTCTACTACAACGAGACGAAGGCGCCCGGCAGTGACCGGGCCCGAGGGGGTCTTTCAGTGGAGCAGAAGAAACTGATGGAAGAGGCGATTGCCGTGCTGAAAAAGCAGGGAGCAATCGTCGTCGATCCGGCGGACATCCCAAGCGTCGTCGACACAGACGGGGAGCACAATCTTCTGCTCTTCAGTGTCTGCGGGGGAGCAGAATCCCGCGGCAGAGACAATGACTGCTCCATCGTGTTCAAGTACGGAATGAAGCGCGACTTCAACAAGTGGCTGGATTCGCTGGGCGAGACGGCTCCCGTGGAAACGCTGACAGAGCTGCGCCAATGGAACATCGCTCACCAGCGTGCAGGCGCGATCCGGTACGGCCAGTCGCTTCTCGATGTCTCGGATGAGATGGACGTAGCGTCCGACCGCGCCCGCTATGAGAAGGATCGTGCGAAGGACCTGTTCCTGACAGCAACCCATGGCATCGACGAAGTGATGAAATCGATGAAGCTCGATGCGCTCATGTTTCCCGCGTCGTGGGGTGCGGGGATCGCAGCGAAACCAGGCTATCCGACGGTCATCGTTCCCTTCGGATTCGTGCCGAATGCCTTGACTCCTCCCCTGGAGGAGAAGTTCAAGGCGAAGCCGTCGCCGTTCGGCGTGAGCTTCACCGGAATGGCATGCAGCGAACCGGCCCTCCTGTCCATTGCTTACGCATTCGAGCAGTCAACGAAAGGGCGCGTGCCACCGCCAGACATGCCGTAGAGCTGCCTCGTGCATCTGGCGATGCCCGTTCTCTACTGCCTCCTTCCGTCGAAGCCGGATTGCGGAAGGTATTCCATTCTTCGAGGCAGCCCTCGTACCCTCTCACAAGCCGGACTCTCTATAATCATCGAACACCGTGACTCTCGCGACTGGTACCCGCCTAGGGCCTTATGAAATTCAACAGGCCATCGATGCAGGTGGTATGGGTGAGGTTTATCTTGCGCAGGACACGCGGCTGCGTCGCTCGGTCGCCGTGAAAATCGTGGCGGAAGGATTTACCGGCGATCCGATCCGTCGCGAGCGGTTCGCGCGTGAGGCTGAAGCGCTGTCATCGCTCACTCACCCGAACATCTGCCAGATTTACGACGTAGGCAGCTCGAATGGCATCGACTTTCTCGTCATGGAGTATCTCCAGGGCCAGACGCTTGAAACCCGATTGCTGCAGGGGGCTTTACCCCTTTCCGAAGTCTTGAACATCGGTAGTGAGATCGCGGCTGCACTGGACACAGCGCATCGGCAACACATCATTCATCGTGATGTGAAACCGTCGAACATCATGCTCACGCGATCAGGCTCGAAACTTCTCGACTTCGGACTCGCGAAAGATGAACCCCACATCGACAGTGCGACCACGCTCTCCCTGACCGCGGAGGGCTCCGCGCCGGGAACAATTCAGTACATGGCGCCTGAACAGCTGCGCGGCGAGACCGATGCGAGAAGCGACATCTGGAGTCTCGGCGCCGTGCTGTACGAGATGGCAACCGGCCGTCCGCTTTGGACAGGTGCGGGACGGGCGGAGCTGAGTGCGTCCATCATGACCACCGATCCCGACATGAGCGCCGTGAAGAATGAGGAGCTGCGGCATGCGATCGGGCGGTGTATCGCCCGCGATCCGGAGAACCGTTGGCAGTCCGCCCGCGATCTCGCCGGCGAGTTGCACTGGGCTGGAAGCCGTCCTCTACGCCGGCATCGCAAGATCCGAATGGGCGGGGTTCTCATGGCGGCCCTTGCCACCGTGATACTCCTCGCGCTGGCCGCCGCGGTGTGGAGCCGGTCTCGAAACACCGGAGCGGAAACCGAGCCCCGTCTGTCGATCGTTTCGCCGCCGGGCAAGGTCCTGCTCGCAAGGGCATCACCGGTGCTCGTGACCTCGCCCGACGGACGCCAGGTCGTGTTCCGCGCCGTAGACGAGTCGACTGCCGGCGCCAACGAGGGAGGCGCAGTGCTTTACCTGCGTTCTCTCGATCAGTTCGACGCCCGGGTGCTGGATCAGAACGGAGGGTTTTCTCCGACTTATTCGCCAGACGGTGAGTGGATCGCTTATCGCCAGGGCCTGAAGCTGTTGAAGGTCCGGCATGCGGGAGGAAGCGCTTACGAGCTCGTCTCGATACCGGGTGCGCCACGAGGGGTCACCTGGTCGCCGAACGGAAGGCTGTACTTCGCTAAATCGTACTCGAGCGGCATCACGTCGGTCGGAAACGACGGCTCCGATCTTCGAGAGCTCACGACTCCGGATCAGAAGGCGGACGAGAACAGCCACCGGTGGCCCCATGCTCTGCCTGACGGAAAGAATCTCCTGATCACGGTACGAACCGGGCGAATAGAGTCGTTCGATCAGGCCCTGATCGCGCTGCTCTCGGTAGAAACGGGACGATGGCGCACGCTGTTCAAAGGCGGCTCGGATGCCAGATACGTTCGTAGCGGTCACATCGTGTTCATACAGAACGGAACGCTGATGGCAATCCGATTCGATCTCGATACGCTCGCCGTGCGCGGCTCGCCGGTCCCGATCCTCGTTGATGTCCACTATGACCCATCGACGGGTGCAGGGCAGTTCGCGATCGCATCCGAAGCGGGCACGCTCATTTATCTTCCCGGATTCGTATGGCCGCGACCCTCAGCCTTCTTTCGCGTGGATCGAAACGGGACCGAGGTTGATGAATGGCGCGTCCCGAAGACTGTCGATTCGTTCCGGACCTCACCTGATTCCAGCTCAATCGCCATTCAGGCTTCCGCTGCAAATGACGATGTCTGGACCTACGACATCGAGCGGGAAACCCTTACGCGCATCACTTCGAGGTTTGGCGATGAGGTCTATCCCGCATGGATGAGCGACGGCAGAACGATCCTTTACAGTGGTCATGAAGGTCTGTTCAGCCAGCCCGTCCACAGTTCCGGACAAGCTCGGAAAATCGTCGAGGGCTACACCTACCAGGCCTCTGCCTCCCCCGACGGAATGCTGGTCTCCTATGTCGCGGTCGACCCGACGACCGGAAACGATATCTGGATCGCCCCCACCGACCGCTCGGCGCCCCCTCGTGCGCTCGTGCAGACTCCGGCCAGCGAATTGTCCCCCGAGTTCTCGAGGGACGGCAGTTGGATCGCCTACGTCTCAAACGAGTCTGGCCGGCAGGAGATCTACCTCCGTCCCGTCAACGGCGACGGACGCATTCAGGTCTCTTCTACTGGCGGCATGGCCCCCAGATGGTCTGTCAGTGGTGACGAGCTGTTCTATCAATCGGGGGATGAATTCTTCGCCGTGCCCACGGCCCTGGGATCAACACCCGCGGTCGGAAAACCCCGCCTTCTCTTCAGGCATACTCGCGTCCGGAACTGGGACGTCCTGGGAGACCACTTCCTGATTCTCAAAGTAGTGAGTGACGAGCTTGAAACGCGCGCCATTCATGTCGTACCCAATTTCCTGGAAGAGATCGAAGCCAGGCTGCGCTAGGTCGACGCCGTCCCAGGCGCTGGCTCGATCAGGTGGGACGCAATGTGACGCTCGGCTCGTGGCAGCGGATCGTTGTCAGTTATGGCGGATCACTGGGCCGCAGTCAGCTCGGGATGGCCCCAGGGAGTCGGCGGTGCCGGAACGGGCTTCGTCAGATCGAACTCGACCCTGAACATACGACCGGGACGGGAAAGCTCGTAAGCGAACTGCTTCCGCGGCTCGATCTCCATTGCCCAGGTATTGGTCACGGAAACGTCGAGACCTTCCCGCTTGAACATCTCTTTTGAGAATTCGTCGACGGGAAATTCCTGTCGCGCCGCCGTTCCGGGAGCAGCGGTATCACCTCCGTACATCGTCACGGCGTCATCGGTACCATCTGCATGCCGATGGTCGTGCTTGAGCCGGAGACCGTCTCCGGTCCTGGTAAGCACCCATGTGCGCGAGTGATCCTCGCCGACGTGGAACGGAACCTTGACTTCCTTCTCGCCGCATTCCCGGACGTGCATCACGAGCGTCTGCCCGACAAACGGGTCGTTCTCAGGCTGAGGCTCGTTTGCGACGATCTTCCCCTCGAACGCCTGTCCACAGTGTTCCGCCATCCGGGCGAGAAACTCATCGGCCGGATGCTGGGCGGGCGTGGCCTCGACAACAGGGGCGGTGGTCGTGGTCGTAGTTTTCTCACCGCAGGCCGCGGCAAGGATCGAGATCGTGGCGAGCGAGATCACGATTTGTCTTTTCATGCCGCACACCATATCAAAATGAATGTCTCAGCGAGTGACGATAAGGGAAACAGCTCGAGACGCGTGCCATCGTGAGTGATGGAATGACAGGGCCGCATTCACTTTCCTGGCTTGCGTCCCACTACGTCCACAACTGTAGGAGCGATCATCAGAGTTGTCTTCCGTTTTCCGGCGGCGAGCCAGTGCTCGCGGAATCTGACGGCCTGTTCCGGCGTGAAGGGCGGAAACTCGGCGATCCGATCGAGAACCCCCATGAAGTACTCCGTTATCCAACGCCATGTCGGTGAGCCCGGCCGGCAGTATTGAAGCGTCGGCCTCACTTCGACCACCTCCAGTCCGGCTTCTTCGTAGAGCATCGGCAGCCTTCCTCCGATGTTGGCGTCTCCACCCTGCGAGGCGAAGAAAGCGCGATCCCCTGCCATGAAACTGGTCCACTCCGGCGGACGCGGCACCATCGTGTGTGTATCGCGGACATAGTCCTGGATCGCGAGCCGCCCTCCCGGTTTCAGCGCCGTCATCAGTTTCCGGATATGAGCAAGGGGTTCCGGAAGAAAAAGAAACACCCACCTGGCGAAGATCAGATCGTAGTGACTCTCCGGAAGCGGCGCATCCGCCAGATCACAATTCCAGATCCTCCCGGGACCGAAGCCGTCCCGCTTCGAAATCGATTTGAGGTGCAAAGCAAAATCAGCCGATCGCTCCACCGCATCTACAGGTCCCTTCACCCTTCTTCGCAGCTCCATATGCAGAGAACCGCGTCCGGGACCGATTTCCAGAACACGCTGACCCTTCCCTACCCTCAACCGATCAAAGAGCTCCAGCGAGACAGGATCCCACAGCCTCGCCTGAGCACGCAGCCTTGCGGCTTCGTGCTTTGAATCACCGAGGAGATACTCGTAGTCGTGCTTCCCATTTTTGTCGGACATGGTGGCAGAGTACCGGCAGAGGGAGACCGCCTGCCAGTGGAACTTCATGCGACCGGATGTTGGCGAGGGAAGGGATGCCGCGCATGAAATCCATGCCCGGCATCCGTCCGGGATATCCTCACTTCAGAAAAGCAGTGAAATCGGCAGCGCCTCGGGATTGCCCGAACTCGCTCTGATACCGTTTCACGGTTCCGGTCTGGGTGTCCATGATCTCGAGCTCGACGCGCAGCGGTGTAGCCGACCCGAACAGGACAGCGATGGTCGGCCTTCCCTGCGCATCCGTGTTGCCCTGATCGAGGATCTTGACGAGCATCTCGATATTGGCTGAGCTGTTGAAAAAGAAGAATGCCGTCTCGAAGTTCGGTTCTGCGAATCCGGTCACGGACTTGACAGAAGCGTCGAGATTCGCTGCGGCATTGTCGAAAGCACCCCGATAGCGAACGGTCGTCCTGAATCTTCCATTGAGCATGCAGGCCGTCGTGCTGTTGGCCACGCAGGGCGCAGGCGACGTGGTGGGGGCGAGAAACTGCTGAATGGACGGAAACGTCGCTCGAAACGCTCCATCGAACGTCCGGTTGGCGCGGTCGCAGTCGTCCGACACGTTCGGACCACAGGCACCGAACAGCTGCCCGACTACCGCCAGATTCGACAGGAGAACCGGCGCGCCGGAGCTACCGCCAGCGGCACCCCCGACCTCGTCGAACATGTGGATGTAATTGCCTCTGGCCCTCGACGGGCAGCCGTTGAAGTTCGTCACGACGGAGTGCCGGGCATAAAACTGGGTCGCACCGAGTGGATGGTGCACGCGGTAAAGCTTTGTTCCACCGGACTGTGACACATCCATCTGAGCGTTCCATCCGAGAAACAAGGCGTTGGCCGGGGGCGGTTGATTGAGCCGAACGAGCGTGAAGTCGGTGACTCCACTGGTGGCCAGGAGAGTGGCTCCGAGGGACCGCGGAAAGAGATTGCGGTTAGGTTGAATATTTGGGTCGGCACAGCTGGTGGTTTTGTAGTTCCAGGTAGCTTCGAGAGAAGAAGCCGCGGCCTGCGTGTCGAAGCAGTGATTTGCCGTCAGAAAGTAGGGCGTCCTATCCTGCCGCGTATTGTTGAGGAGTCCACCGCTGCAGACGAACGTGCCACCGGCCCGCTGAAAAATCAGTTGCGCCATGGCCGCACCGGCGACCGCAATGTCAGGAAATTCCGACGGAGCCACACAGCTCGCATCGACGAAGCACTCGGTGCCGTTCACGCGTGTATCACCTGCGGGTGCGAACGCGGCCGCTTCGATGTGTGCGACGGCACGGACATGCAGAGTTGCCGCAGCCGCGTCCGCGCGTTTGCTGAACTGAACCTCGAGGTACGCCTCATCTGAATAGATGGTGTTCGTCCAGAACCCGCCGTCGCTCAACTCCTGTGAACCATACGGGCCGTGAACCTCACCGGTCGAAGCGTACAGGAACGCGCGGGAGCCCGGCGGCAACGAACCTACGAGCTCCAGACGGAGTGCGTTAGCACCGGGCGAGCGCACGACGGTGGTCCAGACGATGCTGCTGCCGTGCGCTTCGAGCAACCCTCCGCCGAAACTCCGACTCTGGCCGGCAGAGAGACCAGCGTCCATTCGATCCAGGCCGACACGACTCGGTACGACGCGCTCGATCCCGACCTTCAGCCCTCGCTTCGAGCCATCCGAATCGGTTGCCATGAGTCGCGCTCGTTCCGACGCAGTCAGCGCTCCGAGGTCATGCATCTCGGCTGCAGTGAGCCTCGGGGCTGCGAAAAAGAGATCCGACACAGAGGCCCGGTGTGCGCTCGCCGAAGCCGCACCCTGGGGAATGAGTGGACCGAGCTCGGTCACCTGTCCCCAGAGGGGACAGCTCAGCAACACAACGACGACAGCACAGCGCACGACTCGGCGCAGAAACATAACCTCTCCTTCTGATTCAGGACTGACGGACTGGGAGATACTCCGACGCGAGATTGTAGTCGATTCCAACCGATGCGGCAGGCCTTCGCCCGATGGATCGATCCCGGCAATTTCGACCAGGCCGGCGGCCCGCGAAAACGGCTTCACGGTTGTGTCCAGTCGTTGCCGCTGGAGTGACCATGAACGGTCACGATCTTCTAATGAACCTATCCGGAAACCCGAGGCAGATCTGCAGGATTTGTCAGTCGCCGGTATTCACAGCGCGCGCAGGTTCATTCCTCGCCTCAATGATCTGTCGAATCATTCTGACGCTCGGGATGACATATCGACTACATCCCTGCTTCCTGACTTGCCGCACGCCCATCCCAATCGCTCCGCCTGCCGAAGATCATCACGACCGCGACGATCACGGCAGACCCGACGACGATCGATATCCAGGGGCTGAGACCGTAGGCCGTCGGAATGTCACCCACGATCATTCCGAGGACTCCGATCGCAAGTGCATACGGAAGCTGCGTTTTCACGTGCGCGATGTGATCCGAACCGGCAGCCGTACTCGAAAGAATCGTCGTGTCGGAGATCGGCGAGCAGTGATCGCCCCACACACTCCCCGCAAGCACCGAAGAGATCGTCCCCACCATCAACGTGTAGTACTGCGGAGAGCCGACCGCGTGCCCTGCGGATATTGCGAGGCCGTTCGCCACGGGAATCGCGAGCGGCATGAGAATGGCCATCGTTCCCCATGACGTCCCGGTCGCAAATGCGATTGCAGCTCCCGCGATGAATATGAGCACTGGCAGAAAATGTGGCGACAGGACGCCGCTCGTCAGACCCACCACGAAATCTGCCGTGTGAAGCTGAGCGCATACGTCACCGATCGACCATGCGAGCACCAGCACGACCATCGCGAGCATCAGCGATTTCATTCCCTCGCCGAGTCCCTCCATCGCTTCGCGCAAGCTCAGAATCTGCTGCAGCACCGGCAGCAGCACCGCAGTGATCGCTGCCGCAAGGCTTGCCCACAGAAGCGCGTCGAAGCTGTTCGCATTCGAGAACACTTCACGGACCCATTGGGAAATCCCTTCGCTGGCCGGCTGCTCGACACCAGGCGCGCCTGTGATGACCATGCCCGCGACCGTTCCGAACATCAGGACGATGATGGGAATGACGGCATTTCTCGCCCGCTTCGGTGCATCCGGATTCGGGCTGAGCGCATTGGAGGAATAGTCCGCGAGCGGAGTATCCCGCGGGTCGTACACCTCGCCAGTCTTCGACGCGCGCCGTTCGGCTTTGAGCATCGGTCCGAGATCGCGGCATGAGATTGCGATTGTGAAACCGAGGACAAGAGCAAAGATCGGATAGAACCTGAAGGGGATCGAGGCGAGGAACGCTCCGTAAGCATTCATCGGAAGATCGAGCTGCACGAATGCTGCAGCGATCAACCCGACTTCGAATCCGATCCAGGTCGAGATCGGGAAGAGACTCGCGATCGGCGCAGCCGTCGAATCGACGATGTATGCGAGTTTCTCCCTGCTGATCCGAAGCCGATCGGTGATGGGCCTCATCGTCGAGCCTACGATCAGCGTGTTCGCATAGTCGTCGAAAAAAATGAAAATCCCCATCATCCATGTGGCGACCTGCCCCCGTCTTGCGGTGGTCGCATAGCCACGCAGCCGCTCGACGATCCCGTGCGTCCCGCCGCTCCGGCTGACCGCGCCAACCATCCCTCCCACGAGTGCCGTGAAGATGAGCAGCTTTGCATGATCGAGGTCGGCGAGAGCCGGGGCGATGAATGAGTCGAGAGCACGCCCCGTCGCGATCACCGGATTCCAGTTGAAAAGAACGAGAGTTCCGGCAAGCACACCTGCGAAGAGGGCAATCACCGCGTCTTTGAGTAACAGCGCGAGAAGAATCGCCACCACCGGAGGGAGAATCGACAGCCAGCCGGGGATCACGCGGAATTGAATCGATCCGGAGCTCGCTCCGCTGCGCACCTCGACCCTGTGCGAGCCGGCTGCGAGGCGTACCGTACGCAACGACACTTCGTTTGCGCCGGGCTCGAGCTCGACCGTCTCGACCGGTGTTCCATCCACGAGCACCTGCGCCTGGATGGGCCCCGGTGCATCCTCCAGCGAGATCTCCAGGTCAAGACCGGAGTCACTGAGAACCGCGCCATCGGTCCTCACGCTGATCGTCTCTGCGCTCGCCGCGCTTGCCGCAAGGAAGAACAATCCGGCAAGTAAACACACGCGAATGTTCAAGAGGCCGCTCCCTCGAAATCTATGGTCTGGTGGAATCGAGGGAATCTAACACAGTGAGGGATACTTCGCGGCGCGATCCGAGGTTGAGAGGCCTGTCATCTCGAGCATGCGAAGGACGGCCATCGTGTCATGCTGAGCGAGGCCACGTCATCCTGAGCGAAGCGAAGGATCTCTGCTTGCGATGCTCGATCCTCTTCAGGAGATCCTTCGCTTCGCTCAGGATGACGTGTTTCTACATCCCTCCCGGTTCGGAGAGGTTCATTAGAAGCGTCGAGCGAGGGATCCAGGAGCAGGCTCCGCTTCCAGCACGGCCCATAAAAAGTTTCGGGTCAGCGGCGACGTTTCCGGGCCTGTGCGCACTCTACGAAGTACCCGTCACGCTTTCGTCAGCCATCCGTCAAAAACGGACATGCGGTCAGATGAATGACCGACGCGGTCGACGGCAGTAGCTCATTCCTGCTCCACCGGCAGCAGGGTCGCCTCTGCCTGTGCGACTCCATTGCCACTGGTTGCGAGGACTTCCAGCCTCACTCCCCCGTACTCGACCACGTCCCCTACCGTAGCGGGCCTGTTCAGAAGCGCCAGAGTCAATCCGCTCACGGTATCGACCTCAGGATGCTCGAGATGCACACCGATCTCTGTACCGAGCTCGTCGAGCCTGACGATTCCCGCCACGAACAGCCGGCCGTCAACTCTACGGAGGTCAGGCATCGAAGTGCCTTCCTCGATATCACCGACGATCTCCTCAAAGAGATCCTCGATCGTCAGGATTCCTTCCGTGCCTCCGTGCTCGTCCATGACGACCACCATCTGCGTGCGCGCTTCGTTCATGGCTGCGATCACGGTGGGTAGCGAGGCGGTATAGGGAACAAATGGCACGCGGTGAAGCTGGTGTATGCCAAGCAACTCGTTGCGATGGATCAGAACCATCAGCTCCTTGATGTGAACCACTCCGCAGATACGATCGAGATTTTCTTCATATACGGGATAACGTGTGTGCGGGAAGCTTTCGATGATCGACAGGAGCGGCTCTCGCGCGAGGCCAACCTGGAGACCGACGATTCTCACTCGCGGGACCATGACTTCGCGCGCGGTCAGATCGCCGAAGTCGAACATCTCCCGCAGAACCTCTCCCTGTTCCGAACGGATCAGCCCACCCTGCTCGCTCTCCCTCACGATGAACTGCAATTCCTCTGACGTGTGGTACTGAGAGTGTGTCTCGCTCCGGTCGATACCGACAACTCGAAGCAGCGTATTTCCGATACCGTTGAGCAGGACGATGAAAGGGTAAAAAATAAACTTGATCCACAGCATCGGCCGGGTGATCCACAACGAGGTCGCCAGAGCATGCTGCAACGCGATGGATTTCGGAATCATCTCGCCGAAGACGATGTGCATATACGTCAGTATGGATACGGAAATCACGCTCGACACTACATGCACGGAAATCCAGGTGACCGGCCCAAACGAATCGAGCAAGCTGAAAATCCAGCTCGCCACTACATGTTCGCCGTACATGCCCAGCCCGAGGCTGGCCAGCGTGATGCCGAGCTGCGCGGTCGCGATATAGCGGTCCTGGCTCTGCGGATCCCGCAGGATCTTCTGCACGCGAATGGCCGCCCGTACTCCCCGTGCCGCAAGCCGGTCCACCGCCGAGCGCGGTGCTCCTACGATTGCGAACTCCGCCGCCACGAATACGCCGTTCAGCGCCACGAGCAGGAGAATGATGAGAATCGGAACCAGAATACTCATTCCGGCTTCTCCTCGGGTCGAATCGGTCGCACGACGATGGACGCGATTACATGATTGGCAACTTCCTCCACTTCCACCTCGACGCCGTCGATGACCAGATTCTCGCCCCTCTCGGGAAACCTGCCGAGCTCTTCCACCACCCGTCCGCCCACCGTATCCACGTTTCCTTCCCACCGGACGCCCATCAGGCTTTCGGCATCATCGAGAAGCGTCGAGCCCGGAATGCGGATCCGGCCGTCCGGAAGTGGCTCCGGCCTCCGATCATCGTTCCGGAACTCGTCGCCGAACTCGCCCACGATCTCCGTGATGAGGTCCTCGAGAGTGACCAGTCCTGCCGTTCCCCCGAACTCATCGGTCACCAGAGCCTGATGGGTTCTCTGCTGCCGCATGTAGCGAAGGGCTCGGTCGACGGTCGAGGTCTCCGGCACGACGACCAGCGGCTGCAGCATGCTCTCGAGAGGGACCGTGAGGATTGTGGCGGCCGCGGTTCGCCGGACGAAGTCCCGGGTGTGGAGGAAGCCGAGCACGTCGTCGATAGACCCTCGATACACTGGAAATCGCGTGTAGGGCGTCGACTCGACGACTTCCCGCACCTGCTCGAGCGTCGCTTCGACATTGATCGCCACCATCGCCGTGCGAGGCACCATGACCTGGCGCACCGGGCGGACTCCCATCCTGAGCGCACGGTGCAAACGCTGGTGCTCGTCCGCCTCGAGCAGCCCGCCGTCCCTGCTCTCCGCGATCAGCAGCACGATCTCCTCGGGTGAATGGACGTGCCGGTGAGTGCCTGCTCCCATCCGCAGCATCTTCAGGACCGCGATTCCACTTCCGTTCAGCAGGGCGATGAATCCCCGCAGCAATCGAACAGACCATCGCATCGGGAGTGCCGTGTAGAGAGCCACCTGAGTTGGAAACTGAAGCGCTACAGATTTCGGAACCAGCTCGCCGATGACCATCTGGAAAAGGGTCAGAGAAATGAGCACGATAGCCGCCGCCGTCGATTCCGCGGCCGCGCGCTCCAGCCCGCCCATCCCCTCGAACAGAGGAATCAGCCGCGGCGCGATGCTCGCCTGTCCGTACGCACCGAGCACGAGACTCGAGATCGTGATTCCGATCTGGCACGCAGCAATATAGCGATCCAGAGCCTCGGGATTCCGCAGCACGGGGACCAACATCCGCGCAAAGCGGTTCTTCTCGCTGGCCAGTTGTTCGATCCGGCTCCTTCGAGCGCTGACCGCCGCGAACTCCGCCGCAACGTAAAGGGCGTTGAAGGCGATTAGTACCAGGATCACGGTGACGATCACCGCCATGCGACCCCCTTCATCACCCGGGGCGGGGACATGGTAAACCTCCGGGAAGCATGGATCGCTCGAAGACTCCGCACGAGACGCAGATAGTCACAAGCGCCGTAGAATAGCCCAGAGGGGCCGCCCGTTGCGAATTGCCCCTGCAGTTTCCTGCCCTAACCTGCCTTCGGGAGATCCGAGCACATCTGTTGCTGGACTCCCTGCCGCCCATCCCCTACCATGTCGCCACCGCTTCCGAGCGATAGACAGATGAAGACCGGATTGAGCCGACAGGCCTACTCGCCGATCCCCGAGGGCTCGACCTACGATCCCTTCGTACCGGCGTCCGAATCTCCCCTCGAGTTCACGGCGAAAGCAGTCGTCGCCGGTGTGCTGTTCGGAATTCTGTTCGGCGCCGCCAACGCATACCTCGGCCTTCGCGCCGGTCTGACGATCTCCACGTCGATTCCCATCGCCGTCATCACCGTCGCGGCATTCCGGCTTCTTGCCGCCGCTGGAACCAGAGCGACTCTGCTCGAGGCGAACATCGCCCAGACCGTCGGCTCGGCATCGAGCTCGGTGGCGAGCGGCGTGATCTTCACGATCCCCGCACTCTTCCTGTGGAACCTCGATCCGACGCTCGTTCAGATGACGTTACTGGCGATCGCCGGAGGCATGCTCGGCGTTCTCTTCATGATTCCGCTGCGCAAGTACCTGATCGACCGTGAGCACGGCAAGCTTCCCTATCCGGAAGGAACGGCGTGCGCGCAGGTGCTCGTAGCCAGCGAAGTGGGCGGAGCAAAGGCGAAGAACGTGTTCTACGGACTCGGCGCCGGCGCGTTGTTCAAGGGTCTCGCCGGCTGGGCGCACATCTTTCCCGATCAGGTCACCACGCCCGTGCCATTTCTTCGAAAAGGGACTCTCGGAGCCGAGATGTCGTCGGCCCTGTTCGGCGTCGGATTCATTCTCGGTCCGCGCGTTGCCTCCGTCATGGTCAGCGGCGGGCTGCTTTCTTCGCTCGTGCTCATTCCGCTGATCGACTGGTGGGGAGCAGGACGCGCGGTTCCTCTGTTTCCCGAGACGGCTCTGACGATCGCGGAGATGTCGCCGAGCCAGATCTGGTCGCGGTACGTACGCTATATCGGAGCCGGTGCCGTAGCGACGGCCGGCATCATCACACTCATCAAGAGCATCCCGACGATGCTGGAGAGCTTCAAGCTCGGCACCAGCCAGCTGAAAGCAAGGCTCGATCAGGGTGCGGCAGCCCAACTTCGAACGGATCTCGACATGCCGTTCAAAGTCGTGGGCATCGGCATCGTCGCGATCGGATCCATTCTGATTCTCGTTCCGCAGGTCTTTGGAGTACTCGACTTTCCCCACCGGCTGGTGGCGACCATTCTGGTGACGATTTTCGCCTTCTTTTTCGTGACCGTCTCCTCGCGCATCGTCGGTCTCGTCGGAGTCACGTCGAATCCCACGAGCGGCATGACAATCGCGGCCCTGCTGGGTACTTCCACGATCTTTCTTCTCCTGGGGTGGACCGACGACGCGGGGAAAATCGGTGCGCTGACAGTCGGCACCGTGGTGGCGATCGCGGCATCCATGGCCGGCGACATGTCGCAGGATCTCAAAACCGGTTTTCTTCTGGGCGCAACGCCGAGACGCCAGCAGGCTGGTGAGCTGATCGGCGTACTGACGTCCGCAGCGTTCGTCTGCATGGCCGTGATTCTGCTCGACAGGGCGTACGGATTCGGGACGCCCGAGCTGCCTGCACCGCAGGCCACACTCATGAAGCTCGTCATCGAAGGCGTGCTCGAACAATCGCTTCCGTGGATCCTCGTGCTGATCGGCGTCGGCATCGCGCTCATTGCCGAAGGTTTCAAATTGCCCACGCTCGCGTTCGCCGTCGGTGTGTACCTCCCCGTGGCCACGATGGTTCCCGTTTTCCTCGGAGGGCTGCTCCGCTACTTCGTCGAAAAGAAGGCGGCGAGCGAGGAAGATGCAGCGCAGCGGAAAGAGCGTGGAATCCTCTTCGGGTCAGGACTCGTCGGTGGCGAGGGGCTCCTCGGCGTGCTGATCGCGGGAGTTGCGTTCCAGCTCGGCCGCGCCCCCGCAGGTTTCGGATACGCATGGGCGGGAGCGATCGCGCCGCTCGTCGCCCTGCTCGCATTCGGCCTGCTCGCGTTTGCGTTCTGGCGCCTTTCCATTCAGCGCGACTCGTAGGCAGCTGCTTTGCGCCGGAGGCGCAACAGCGCACCTCCGGTGCGGCCCTGACTCGAGGACTAGCCATCCTCAAACCAGGGCCGAACATGCAATGTTCGGCCACTCCTGTCGAGCTCCAAACGACTCCATGGTTCGCTTTCGGCGGGGTCCCGTGTCTAAGACAGACAGGAGGACTCCATGCATCGCCGAACAATCACGACCCTGAGCCTGACCATCCTGTTACTGACCGTCTCCAGCCTTCACGCTGCCGAAAGGTCCGGCTTCGAGATGAGCGTACTCGTTGATGATCACGCCCGTCCCGAGTATCACGCGCGCGGAACGGTCTACGTCGAAGCGCTCCGCGGGAAGAGTTACTCGCTGCGATTGACGAATCCCTTTCCCCACAGAGTTGCCGTTGCGCTTTCCGTTGACGGCCTGAACTCGATCGACGCAAAACATACGACGCCGGCAAAAGCATCGAAATGGGTCATCGATCCCTATGATTCGATCGTGATCTCCGGGTGGCAGGTGAGCGAGTGGGCCGCGCGCCAGTTCTTCTTCACCGGCGAGCAACACTCCTACGGTGCCGCTCTGGGAAAGACCGACAACCTCGGCGTCATCGAAGCGGTCTTCTTTCGCGAGAAGGCTCCGGTGCGCACATACCGTCCCACGCCGATTTATGAGCGCGACGATGCGCGGGGCCAGGATCGATCGCGCGCCGAAGCTCCCTCAGGCAAGGCTGCGGCGGGATCAGCCGTCCGACCTGCACCGCCGCCATCGCAGAGTGAACTATCGGATGAATATGCCGCGACAGGAATGGGTGACCGGAGACGTCACGAAGTCGAGCGGATCCGGCTCGAGCTCGAAAAGGAGCCTTCGGCAGTCGTGCGCATCCGCTACGAGTTTCGCCCGCAGTTGATGCGCCTCGGCGTCATCCCGCAAAAGCATTACCCGATCGATCGCCGGGAACGTGCCCGGGGTTTTGAAGGGTGGGCTCCCGAGGTTCCTTGATTTTCGAAGGTACGACGCTGTAGCTTACCCTTGCCGCGCGTAAGCGCCCCCTCTCCCCGCTGCGGTGGGGAGAGGGGTATTGGCTCGGCTCTTGTAGAGCTTTCTGCATGAACTGGATGTTCTGGCTGAGCCTCGCCGTAGTCGTGACCGTCATCGCTGCCGTCACGGGAATCAAACCGAAAAACACGCGTCACGTTGCCGGAAGCAAGTTGATGGGAATGGGGCGCGTCTTCCTTTTCATCCTCGTCGCGATCTTCGTCTACATGGCCTGGCAGGGCCGCTGAGGGAGTGCAGGCTACTGGATCGACGTCTTGTCCGGATCGAGACCCCAGCTTCTCAGCACCTCGCGTTCGTCCTGCGCGGACTTCGTTTTCTTGAACCGGACCCGCGGCTGACCTTTCACCCGGCGCTCGCATTCCGGCCATGTGCGGTGGCGCATGACGACGCCGCCGAGAAGACTGAGGTAGGAGTACGCAGGCTCTTTTTTCGTTGGCGCATCCGATGCCTTCTTCTTCGGCATCTCCAGATTGTCCGGCAGATCATGAATCGGCACGTCGTACCGCAGCAACGGCCCGTCGTAAAGATCCGGACGCTTTCCGTTCGCAAAGGCGACGGCGATCTCGTCACAACGCTCGTTTCCCGGAATCCCGGTATGTCCTCGCACGTAGCGCCATTGAATCCTCGCATGGCCGACCCGCGCGACCTGGCGTGCGAGCTCTTCCCATAGATCGCGGTTCGCCACGTCGTTCCCTTCGGTATTCTTCCAGCCGCGTCTTCGCCAGCCATGAATCCATTCGGTGATCCCGCGGATCACGTACGTCGAATCGGTGAACATCTCGATCGGTGGCGATGGCGACGCTTCGATTGCAGCGAGTCCGCGGATCGAGCCGGTCAGCTCCATGCGGTTGTTTGTCGTCTGCGGATCGCGGCCTCCCAGCTCCCGCACATGGCCAGAGGGATCGACAACGATCGTCCCCCATCCCCCGGGACCGGGATTGCCGGTGCACGCACCGTCGCTGAAAATCATGATCGACTCGAATGGCGCGGTCATCGGGTCGCAAGGCTAACAGACTCGCGCAAAACCTTCCCCTCTCCCGGCGAGACTGTCTCAAACGTAAGAGTGTGTGTCATCCCGAGCGTCGAGCGAGGGATCTGGGCAGTGGTCCCTGGGCCGAAAGACTCGTAACTCGATGATCTTCGAGCGAAAGGCCCCCACCCGGATCCCACGCTCGACGCTCGGGATGTCACAGCGGGAGTTTTAACACAGTCTCCGGCGGGAGAGGGGTCAGGGGTGAGGGCTTACCGTGAGTTCCTCGCGAGGTCAGACCCCATGATGTATTCTGCTCAACAAGAGCGAGAAGCAGCCGCCGGCGATCGTCAGGTGACAAAATGGGCGGCCTGTCGCCGTGGCGAAAACCACGTGGTGGTTCGATCCTCGCATAGCACCGAAAGAAGTGGTCTCGAGGCCTGCTCCTCTGCGCGCGGGTGCGCGCGGGCGTCAGCTCCGGTGAAAACGATATGACATCGCCCGACACGTCTGTCTTCCAGAAGGTCATCGTGACGGTGCTCACGCGTCGCGCCGGGTCCGGCGCTGATGTAACTGGTGTGGCCAAAGCGGTTCGCAGCGTCTATGACGATCTGGCTACTGCGCTCGTCCCGCTGATCAGCCAGGCCGGCGTTGACGCGCTCGTCGTCCGGGCGTTGCACCTGGCAGGACGCGAGTATCCGTTAGACGATGCGGGAGAAGAAGAGGCTGCCGAACCAGTCGCTCAGGTCATTCGCTGGGTCGAGGGGCAGCGCGATCCAGCCCTCGCCACCGATGCCGCATCCGCGATTCTCGCGACGTTCGCAGGACTGCTCGCCGCGCTGATCGGTGAACCACTAACGAGACGTTACCTGCGAAAGGCGTGGCAAGACGATTCTTTCGGCCCGAGCGCAGAGAGGGTGCAAGCATGACCGACAAAGTTCCGATTCGACAACTCCGCACCAACGTGCCGGGACTCGATCAGATTCTGGGCGGGGGCCTGCCGGAATTCTCTTTCAATCTCATTGCCGGCGCACCCGGCTCGGGCAAGACCACGCTGGCGCATCACATCATGTTCGGCCTCTCCGGACCGAAGTGCCACGCCATCTACTTCACCGTTGTCGGCGAGCCCCCGCTGAAGATGCTGCGCTACCAGCAGCAGTTCCATTTCTTCGATCTGGATCGCCTGGACGACTCGACTCGCTTCGTCAATCTGAGCCAGGATCTTGTCGCTGGATCGTTGGAGAAGGTCCTCGCGCGGATCGTTCAGGAAGTCGAGGCCACGAGCCCGGCCCTCGTATTCGTCGATTCCTTTCGGACCATCGCTCAGGCCGCCGCGACCGAGAGGGACGGAGATATCGACCTGCAGCACTTCGTCCAGCAACTCGCCATCCGGATGACTGGATGGCAGGCGACGACGTTTCTGATCGGCGAGTATCAGCCGGGAGAGGCCGAGCGCGATCCGGTCTTCACGGTGGCGGACGGGGTGGTGTGGCTTTATCAGAGCATCGATCGCAATTCCATGGTCCGCAAGACGCAGGTGATGAAAATGCGGGGGCAGGCACCGATCCCCGGTCTGCACACCTTTCGCATCACCACCGACGGGATCGAGGTATTTCCACGAGTCATCGTCGGTCCCTCTCGCAAACCGGGCCGTAAGGCGAGAGCGCGTCTCTCACTCGACAACGAGGAGTTGGACAAGATGCTCGGTGGAGGCATCCCGGACGGCTATTCCGTGCTCGTCGCCGGCCCGTCGGGCTCCGGCAAGAGCGTGCTGGCCACGCAATTCATCATGGCCGGCGTTCACCACGACGAGCCGGGCATCCTCGCGGTTTTCGAGAAGCGCCCGAATGAATACTCGCAGACTCCGCCGGGCGGCCGGGCCTTCGAAAAGATGATCCGGCAGGGAAAAGTGGGCGTCATCCATTCACGCCCGCTCGACCTCTCCATCGATGAAACGCTCAATGCGATCGTCGAGGAGATTCACCGCCTGAAAGCTCGCCGGCTGGTGGTCGATTCGCTCTCCGGCTTCCAGTTGGCACTGGCTCCCACATTCCGCGAGGACTTTCGCGAGTCGCTCTACCGCATGGTCGCCGTCCTTACCGGGATGGGGATCACGATGATGATGACCGCCGAACTGGAGGACACGTACACGGACCTTCGCTTCAGTCCGCACGGAACGGCGTTTCTGACCGACGTGATCATCATGCAGCGATACATCGAGATGAATGCCCGGTTGCAGCGGGTGATGACTGTCGTGAAAGTGCGCGGGAGCGACCATAGCAGTGATCTCCGTCTCTTCGAGATCACAAGGACCGGCATCGTGGTCGGCGAGTCGCCGCGAAACTACAAGGGACTGCTGACCGGCAGTCCCGAGGAAATCGCAAGCGCAGCGCCTGCCAGAACAGAACCGCGGAAGAAGCGCTGAGCGAGGTGGGCGAAATGCCGAAACAACGGAAAAGTGCGGGATCCAAAGCAAAGAGCGACGAGAATCCAGGGCGGGAAGAATCTCTCAGTCAGCGGGAAGACGCTGTCGAAGCACAGGAGGAGCACTTTCGCGCCGAAGAACAGGAACGGGCTGACGTTTTGCTGGAGCTCGAAGCGCTCACGAACGCGCTTCGCGAAGCCAACGGCCATCTCGTCATTGCGAACGTTCGATCACAAACCCTCGCGGAGCGAATGAATCAGTTGTACCAGGAGGCGAAGAGCGCCATTCAGGCGAAGGACGTCTTCTTCGCATCGATTTCGCACGAGCTGCGTTCGCCGCTGACGTCGATCGCCGGGTGGGCTGCGCTGCTGGAGAAAAAGCCCGACCCTCCAACCATCACTGAGGCCGCGCGCTCGATCGCGACCAGCGCCGCCCTTCAGGCGCAGCTCATAGATGCCCTGCTCGATGTCTCGAGGATCCTGACCGGCAATTTCGCGATCACCGAGGAGAAGATCGATCTGCGCCTGGTCATCGACGACTCCCTGACTGCGGTGCGTCCGCTGGCCGCAGCGAAAGGCCTCTCGCTGAGAATGAGCGGGGAGCCATCCATCATCGTCAAAGGTGAGCAGGCTCGGCTGGCTCAGGTGGTGTCCAATCTGTTGACCAATGCCATCAAATTCACCCCCACCGGCGGGTTGATCGAGACCCGCCTGGAACGCGATGGCTCGTTCGCGGTCATCACGGTATCCGACACCGGGGAAGGAATTGCCGCGCGCTTTCTGCCACACGTCTTCGAGCGAGGCACCCAGGCGGTCGCACGCCGCTTCGGCGGTCTCGGTCTCGGGCTCTCCATCGTCAAGCAAATCATTGAACTGCACGGCGGCTCGGTCGAAGCGGCAAGCGAAGGCGAAGGGAAGGGAGCGACCTTCATCGTCAGGATTCCGTGCGCGGAATGATCATCAGCGAGGAGTATGATCCGCCACGTTTTCGCGAGCGAACTTCATGAGAAGCATGACGACGACGGGACCAGTCACGGTGGCGACGAATGAACCATCTGTCATCCCGAGCAGGTAAATGGCGGGGCGCCAATGAAGTGTTGATGAACCGCGCACCGGAGGTGCGCTGAGAGGGTAGCCCGCGCACGGCAAAACGTCTGACCGGCAGCGTGTAGCGGTCCGGCCCAACTCCAGGAGGATCGCGCTCAGCTGTCCTGTCTGTACGCCTCTGCATATTTCTTCGAGGCTTCCGGATCTTCCGTCACCTCCCGGACTGCCTTTTCGAAAGATGCTTCATTCAGACCGCGCGCTTCGAGAATCGACTTTGCATTTTCGGGATTCTTCGCGATCTGAGCGCCCACTTCTCCCAGCTGTTCCGGCGTCAGGTTGACTTCCTCTGCCGCCTTCGTTTCGACTGCCGGTTCATCCGCCGTGACGGCGGTGCCCTCATTCCGGCAGCCCGCGAGAAGCGCGGCCGAGATCAGAACTGCGATCATCGCTTTCATGACTTGTCCTTTCCTTTTCCTTTGCCAGGGTTACCGCCTTTGCCCCTCCCCTGCCCCTTGTTCTCGCCCTTGTTTCCCTGTCCCGGATTGCCGGCATTCGGCTTCGAGTCCTGCTTGCGCGGAGGTGCTACGCGAGGATTGTTCTTCTTCGCCTGGCCCGGCGGTTCATTCCGGATCACGCGCTCGCGAGTACGCTCACGAGTGACGATGACCTGTGTGTTCTTCTCGTTCTTTGCGGCGCTCGATGTGCGGCGTCCGCGGCTGCTGCCGTGCACGACCTCCGCGCCGGTCTGCACGCCGATCTGCTTCTTGATCTGACCCGGAGGTCCCCCGTGCGGATGGCCTCTCCGCTCGATCACGCGCGTTCTCACGATCGGCGGGAAGAATTCGTCCGGTCTGTAGAACACTCCGGGCTCGTATCGCACGAGCCGCGGCGAGAGGACGTTGATGTCGAAGGCCCCGAGGTCGTAGGTGCGAAGACGCTCCTCGACGACGGTGACGAACTGCGGGCCTCGCAGCCCCGAGTCGAAACGCTCCTGCAGATACACCACGAACGGCGCGCGTCCATCATCGACCACGAACGCGGCCGGCGCGTATCGCACCGTTTCGACGAATTGCACCGGCGGAACCGCGGCCGCATTCAGGAGGCCGACCAGATTGAAGAGATCGCCGGCTGGAACTCCGCTGAGCTCGGACACCGCGACCACTGCGAGCGGCATCGCCGCGAGAGCGATGAGGTCGTTTCGGTCGTACGCGGCTCTCATCGGCACCGCGTAATACGGCGAGATCCGGGTCTGTACGACCGCCGGGAAGAAGGTCCGCGGCTCGAAGTACGAGGTCTCGACATAGCGAACGGCGACCGGCTCGACAACGTTGAGCTCGACCGGCCCGAGGTCGTAGGTGCGGAGACGGTTCTGCACGACGGTGACGTACTGATCTCCGCGAAGGCCCGCATCGTACTGTTCCTCGAGATACACCACAAACGGATCGGGAGTTTCTTCGACGATGATTGCCGCGGGTACGTAGCGGACGACCTCGATGAACTGCGGTGCGGGAACGGCCGCAGCGTTTAAAAGCCTGACGACATCAATCAGGTCATTGGTGAGAACTCCGGAACCATCGGTCGCGGCTGCGACGGCAAGCGGCATAGCCGTCACCGCGAGCAGCTCATTCGTTTGAAGCGCTGACGTCCGCGCCGCCGGAAGCAGCGACAGGGTCAGCAGCAGAATCGCAGTCAATGGAGTGCGCATGGGTCACCTCTCTCTTCGCGCATCATTGCAAGCGCCGGGCCCCGAATGGCCATCGCTGAAGAATGTTGAAAATCGGGAATAGAGAGTCCGATGACAGCAACTCATCCGTGGGGTGCGAGGTGGGCTCCGAAACGTGTGGGTGTGCCCGTCAGCTCTCCTCGCGTCCGAAACTTGCATACACTCCGAGGCCACGTAGCGGATGCCGGGCGATGACGTCCGCTCGGTGATGAGTCTCCTATCGGCCCGAGACGGCCCCCGAGGAAACCGTGGCGTTCAACCTGATCGAGCTCGAGGGGGAGTATACGAATATGAAGCCGAAGAACACGATTTGTCTCTGGTTCGACAAAGATGCGGCCGAAGCGGCGCGCTTCTACGCCGCCACTTTTCCGAATAGTGAAGTGACCGCTGTTCACGAGGCGCCCGGTGATTACCCGGGCGGCAAGAAGGGCGATGTGCTGACAGTAGAGTTCACCGTTCTGGGCATTCCCTGCCTCGGTCTCAACGGCGGCCCGGAGTTCAGGCACAGCGAGGCCTTTTCGTTCCAGATTGCGACGGACAATCAGGAAGAGACCGACCGCTACTGGAATGCGATCGTCACCAATGGGGGTGAGGAAAGCCAATGTGGTTGGTGCAAGGACCGCTGGGGCCTCTCCTGGCAGATCACCCCGCGCGCGCTGACCGACGCGCTCGCGGCTGGTGGCGATGAGGCAAGGCGTGCTTTCGAAGCGATGATGCCGATGAAAAAAATCGATATTGCCACCATCGAGGCCGCGCGGCGGGGTTGACAGGAGCGCCCCTGCCACAATTGAAAATTCAGAATTCAGAAAAGGACCGGCCTCGATTCAGCCCTTTCTGAATTCTGAATTCTCAATTCTCAATTTACCGCTCAGTCATGTGCTCGGCGGCTCGTCCTCCGGAAGCGGGCCGCGCAGCAGCATGGTCATGCCGAAGGCGGCGCCTCCGAACAGAAGGAGGGCGGCGAAGATCATGATGGCCAGTCCTGCAGGCGGAAACCGCTCGAACCGGACGGCGACGTCGAGGGTCGCGATCGGCGTCTCGTCGGCGGCGGATGCGCGCGCTTCCAGAGTGACGATACCGGCGTCCCGGGGCGTCCAGATGACACTTCCGGCGCTGTCGGTCGGAGCGAGGGTCTCGCTGAAGGTAGTCTGGCTGTTGGGACGGTAGCGCGCCGTGACCAGGGCTCCCGGCAGCGGCCGCGCATCCTGCAGCACGACCAGCCTCTGGGGCTGCTGCCTCAGCGGATACTGCTCCTCGAGCTCGATCGACTGCGCCGCGGCCGGCGACGGGAGCGCCGCCAGGAAGAGTGTCAGGACCGACAGGCGAATCAGCTCACGCATGGTCGCCTCCCGTGACATGGCTTGCAGGCTGCCTGACGGTGAGCCAGAACGCCATCAGGATCGTTCCAAGCAGCCAGACGGCGAAGGCGGCGATGGGGAGCGCCGCCCCGAAATCCAGCTGCATGTCATGGCCATAGATCCCGCCGCGGATTTCTTCGAGAGCGGACGAGCCGAGGATGAGGATCAGCCCGAAGGGAATGATGTACTTGATCAGCCAGTCGAACTGGCGCGGCAGCTTCACCGGACCATACTCGTTGAGCGCTTCCCGCAGACGGGACACCGGCAGCTTCCAGCCGATGAGGAGACACTCGATCAGGCCGACGATCAGCAGGCCGTAACCGAAGGCCCAGTGATCGATGAGGTCGAGCATGCTGAGGCCGAACGTGCCGTTGCTTGTAAGGCCCCTGTCGATCACGACCGGCATGGCGAAGACGAGGCTGCCAAAGAGGCCGACCGCTCCGGCGACGAAGAGGGTACTGCGGCGCTTCCAGCCGAACTTGTCGATCATAGCCGTGACGATGCCCTCGACCAGCGAGATCGACGAGGTGAGGCCGGCCATGAGCAGAAGGAGGAAGAAGAGGAGTCCGAAGATCATCACGCCCCAAGGCATGGCCGCGATGCCGTGGGGGACGACGAAGAACATCATGGCGATCGTCGAGGCCCGCGGAACGATGGCGAAGGTGAAGAGGATCGAGAAGATGGCGATTCCGGCGATGAACTCGAAGCCGCAGTTGAGGCACGCGATGATCATGCCGTTGTTGACCTGATCGGACTTCCGCGGAAGATAGGACGCGTACGCGGTCATCACGCCGAAACCGAGCGTCAGGCTGAAGAATATCTGGCTGGCCGCTCCGCGCCATACCTCCGGATTGCCCATGATCGAGAAGTCGGGCGTGAAAAGGAGGTACACGCCGTCCTCTCCGTGAGGGAGCGTCACGCCTCGGATGATGAGAACGATCATGAAGACCCACATCAGGGGGACGAACACCTTGACCACCTGCTCGATCGTTTCCACGCCGCGGCGAACGATGATGACGTTGAGCATCCAGACGAAGGCGACCAGCGCCAGGACGGGCCATGACGAGATCATCCGGAAGAAGAAGCCGGTCGGATTGGCCATGTCGTCGATCGCGAAGGCGGGGACGTCGGTGGCCGCCGACCACAACGGGCCGAACGAGCCGATGAACATACCGCAGACCCACGCCAGGATCGTCACGTAGTACATGGTGATGAACGCGGCGTTGAGGATTCCCCACCAGCCGATGAACTCACCCCATCGGCCTCCGATGGCGTGCAGAGAAGCGGGGAAGGATTTCCGCGTGACGCTGCCGAGGCCGAGCTCCGCAATCAGCACAGGAACGCCGATCAGGATCAGGGCGATGAGGTAGGGGAAGTAGAAGGCACCTGCGCCGAATGCGTAGGCATTCGCGCCGAAGAAGACAATGTTTCCGAGCCCGATTGCCGAACCCGAGGCGGCGAGGATGAACCCGGCGCGGGAGCTCCACTGACTTCGGGTTTCTGCCACTCTCACTCCTCTCGATGTGATGTGGAAGGAGCCTTTCTATCACATTGGCGAGGGAATGCTTCAAGCGAGAGGGAACGGGCAGAACTGCAATTGAGAATTTAGAATTCAGAATTCAGAAGGGGTGAATCGATGCCCGGTCCTCCTTTCTGAATTCTCAATTCTCAATTCTCAATTGCAGCGATAGGGATCCGACAGGCGGAGGACAATCGAGAGAGTGTCCGACCGCCTGCGTGAGAGCGGAAAAAGGCTCACGGAAAGAGCAACTGAACCGGTCGTTTGAATGTCGTAATGCGCGAGACCACCGTTCCCTTCTCATCGAGTGTGACGAGAAGGCCGCGGCTCACTGCGACAGCGTGACGGCGATCGGGAGTCATGACGAAGTCGACGATGTTGCCCCCCAGGTCGACCCGGGGGAGGAGCTTCTGCTCTGCCGTATCGATCAGGTCAATGCCTCCGGCAGCGACAACGGCGATCACCCGTCCGTCGCCGAGCGGTACGAGCTCCTCGCCGCCGGAAGCAACTCCGAGGTTTGCGCTCCGCTTGCCGGTGGCGATGTCGATCACCGTGGCATCGTTGGTCTGCGTATCGAGCGCGTACGCGTGGGTGCCGTCAGGGGCGAAGGCGAGCGGCCCGCGTGCCTTCTCTCCCGCCCGCGGCGTGTAGACCGTATAGCTGAAGGAGTTCGCCCCGCTCCTGGCCGCCGCAGACTTCGCCGATTGATAGGAGCTGATCGACGCGGCTGCCGCTTCGAGCGCCTGGACGATGCGTGCCCCCTTGCTGCCGGTCTGGAAGGTCTCGAATGCCTTGCCGTTCTCCAGATCGAGGACCGTAGCGTTGCAACACCAGTCGGGGCCGCGATGATAAACGACGGCACTCCGCTCATCAGGTGCGACGAGAATGTCGGCTGCGGATCCGCCGATCGTCAGCGAGTCCGCACGGGCTGATTCGAGATCGACAATCGAAAAGCCGACTCCCCCGCTAATGAAGGCGCGCTTCCTGTCATTCGACAGACGCATCGCCTGGCCCGAGTGGCCGAGCTGGATCGTCGCAGCGATATCCGTTCCGCGGATCACGTGCAGCTCACCGGTTACGCTCCGGTCTCCCTTCGCCTTCGGCGCAACATTGAGAACGAAAAGAGTGCCGGACTCGGGGTCCATCCCGCCGATGATGGGGAACGCCCCAAGCTCCAGCGTCCCGGCGACTGCACGCTTGTCGATCGACACTACGTGCAGCTTCCCGGGGTTTCTTCCAGTGCCCCGGTCGAGCACGTAGAGGTTCGAGCCGGACGGGAAGGCGACCGGCTCATCCGGCTCGCCGTCGAGCGTGACGCTCCCGACCTGCTCCATGGTGGTGAGGTCGACGAAACGGATCTCCGCCTTTCGCGCGGGACTCGCTTTGGGGGCGGCGGGGAAGAAGAGGATTCCGACCTTCTCGTCAGGGGAGATACCGAAGACGCTCGCCGGACGGCCGAGGGGGAGGCGTGTTGCCTTCCCCGGATCCGTGATGTTGAAACGAATCAGCTCTCCGTTTTTCGTCTCGGCCGGCTTACGTGTCTGCACTCCGGGCGCGAGCACGAGCAGCGAGCCATCAGCGGCGAAGCCGCGATTGCCGACCGCCCACGCCAGTTCGACCGTTCCTTCCGCTTCGAGTGTGGCGCTGTCGACGACCATTGCTGATGACCTGGTGGTCGGGAGGAAGGTACCGGTCCAGAAGGTCTCCTTTCCCTCCCCGCGGAAGAGGATGACCAGCCGGCTTCCGTCAGGCGATCTGACGACACTGTCGGCGCCGACCGGGAGGGTGAGGCTCGCGAGGACCTTGCCGCTGGTCAGGTCGACGCGTGCGAGTCGCAGACCGTCGGTGTCGAGCACGACAGCCTCACTGGCCGCAAGCGAGAGGGAGGATGCGAAAAAGAGGGTAGCCAGGACCGGAAATGCGAGACGCGTTTTCATCACAGGCTCCTTATGCTCGGTGGCGGCAGCTCCGCCCTCATCGTCCTTCGAAGATCCAACGGCTGATTACGCGAAACACTTGATGCTGTAGCTCGATTGTATCTCCTGAACGGCCGTCGCGCGACACATTCTCGATCGGCGACGGGTCCGAGTAGGGGTGCCAGATCCGACCAGGTTCTGCCGCCCCGCTGGGGCGGAGAAGTTTCGTACATCGATACCGGTGGCTGCGCTGCGCTTGCCACCGGCTACCCTCTGCCGCGCCTCCGGCGCGAGGCACGCATCCCCTCAGCCGCGCGGGCGCATGAGCTGTTCCCAGGGTTCATACCCGCGGAGCCCTTCGAAGTGAGTGTCAGCATGGAGGGCAATCTCCATCGGCATTCCTTCGGAGAACGACTGGCGGAGGAGCGACGTCGCGCGATCGCGTTCGCCGGCGAGCGCTGCCATCGCCGCGCGCCACCAGGTATTTCGGCCATAGAGATAACGGGATTTCATGGCGGCCAGCTGAGCGTCGATCCGCATTGCCTCCGTCCGGTCGTCAGCCCGGACCGCGAGCGCACCGAGGTAGCCGAGGTCGAGATGAGTCTGAAGTTGCGCATGATGAACTGTGTCAGGAGACGCGTCGGAGCTCTTCGCCGCAACGATCGCGGTGAACTCCTCTCGCGCATCGTCCCACCGTTCCGCGTCGTAGAGAGCGCGCGCAATGGCCCTGCGCCGCATGAGTGAGTCATCGCCGCTCGCACCTCCGGAGTACCACTCGAGGCTCCGCCTGAACAGAACCTCTGCAGGTTCCATGAAGCCGTGCGCGCGCAGCTCGAGCGCAGCCTCACGCATCAAGGCGGCGGCGTCAGGGTAGCGCGGCTGCGCGAGTGAGAGCCGCTCGTCGATCAGGCGATGAACGTACGCAACCTGACCGATCGCGGCACACGCCCTTACCTCCATGAGCAGAACGGACGGATCCTCGGGGAAGAGCTCGCGGGCCCGAGTGGCAGCCTCGAGCTCTTCAGGATGACGCCCGAGCATGTGAAGCGCGATCGTCAGCTCGAGCCAGTAGAAGATCCAGCCTCGCATTTCACCCCGCGCGGGATCCATTGCCTCGAGAATTCCGAGGGCCTCGAGCGGACGGTTCAGGCGACGCGATTCCTCCGCGACCCCGAAGTTCGCAATCGATCCGGGTGCAAGCTGCGCCTGCCGCCGCGTGGCTTCCCGCGCCGCAACCCAGTCCCCCCGCAGCCACGCCTGAACCATGTCGAGCAATGCTCCTTCAAACGGCCGGAGCGTCTCGCGGCGCGCGGCTACTCTCGCGCAGAGCGTCTCCGCCTCCGCAAGCTCGCCGCGGTTCCATCGCGTAATAGCCGACACGAGCAGCGGAAGCACGTAACCGGAATCGGTCGCTGCCGCCTGTTCGAGTCGCTCGAGCGCCCCACTCCAGTTTCCCTGTATGAAGAGCTCGATCCCTTCGACGTAGTGTCGGTAGGCTTCGTACTTCGGCGGACTCGCGGCGGCGGGATGGGTGACGCGTTCGGCCAGCGCGGGCGCGAGGATGCCTCGAACCTGCTCGCGCAACGCCTCGATAGCAGGGAGCGGCGCCATCCTCGGCGCAGACACCGGCGGCGGCGCGAACCGCACCGTCCCGCTCCCTGCCTCCGTGATCCGTACATGAAACTGCAGGTTCTCTTCGTCGATCGTGTAGTAGACGCCGGACACAACGGTGCCGGCTCTCTGATCGATCGCCATCGCGCGAAGCTTTTCTTCGCCGCTGGTCGTCCGCTCGAAATACCGGCTGCTGGACAGCACCGCGGTGTGGGACACCACTTCGAAGCCGGCGACCTCCGAAAGTCCCTGAATGATCCAGTCGGCAGTCATGCTTCCGATGTGATCGAGACGCGGATCGCCGGTGCGATTCTCGAGCTGCAGCACGAGAATCCGTCGCGGATCGAGTAGCCCGGCACTCGAGGCCGGGGCATTACCGGCGACTTTCCGCTCGACGGCTTCCAGCGGCTTCCGGTCCTGCTTTCGGATACTCTCCGCGAGCAGCTGCGTCTCGTGCGCTGGATCGAGCCCGAACTCACTCTGCATTCTCTTCGCGAAGTCGTTGTACAGCTGAAGCGCCGCCGTCCGCGTCTCCACCGAATCGAGCGTCGCCATCAGCCGGCGAATGACGAGCTCGTCGTCGCCGGACCATCGCAGAGCCTGATGCGCGAAGTCGATCGCCGCCGCGCCGTCTTCGTTCGACACCGCGTGTGCCACGAGCTGGATTGCCGCAGAGGAAGCGTCTCGAAGGAACTGCGCGCGCTCGGTCTCGAGCCACCGCTCGAGCTCCGGCGCATCCGCGAGATAGAAGCCCGGAAGGAGCTCGCCGCGATGGATCGCAACGGCAGCGGACTGGTCACCTCGCGCCAGTGCGTCCCGGAAGGCAACCGCGTCACACGACACTACACCCTCCGCGATCGCGATCTCTTCCTCTCCTCGGTTGACTACGGTCTCTTCACCCAGATGCTGCCGGAGGAAACGGACTGCCTGACGGAGCGCACCGCGGGCGCGAGCAGTGTCCGACTCAGGCCAGAAGAGTCCGAGGAGCGTGTCGCGCCGGACGAACGAGCCTGCGAGAGCCAGGTAGACGAGCAGTGCGATCCGCTTCGGCTGTGCAAGAACCCTAGTGATCTCGCGGCCATCCGGCCCCTCGAGCTCCAGTCCTCCGAGAATACGCAGCAGAATCATCGTCGGGGCCTGCATTCTAACCGCGATCCCCAGATCACGCCGGGGTGACGGCGACGTCACACTGCCTGCCTACATTCCCTCACAGCAGGCGCAATCAAGCGCACGCCGAAAAAATCTTCGAGGAGACTGTATGTTCGAGAAAGCTGCTTTTGTCCTGGCTGCGTCGTCGTTTCTTTTCTTCGGTATGGCGCCTGAGCTCCAGGCCCAGGGGCTGGTTCGTCTGGAAATGCCCGCAGAGGATCCCGGACCGCCCTTTTATGCACGCGTGGGTTTCCAGATCCTGGAAAGCGACGGCTGGGTCGCAATTCCGTTCTACCGCGCCCCTGAGTGCGTCCCTCCGACATTCAATCTGCTGCAGTTTTTTGACTTTCCCGGTCCGTCGGGGCCAGGCGCATTCGCCTGTCCCCTGTTGATGAACGGGTTCCTTCTGATCGAGCCGGACGCTCCGCTGGGTACGTTCCCGCGGCTTGCCGTATTCAACTCGGCGGGCACTCCGATCTGGTTCGTACGGTCTGCGGCGTTCCATGCGGCGGCGGCTGATGGAGTTCTGACGATGGACGAGCTCGAATCGCTCAGGCCATGGCGCGGTGTGACCACCCGGTTCCACGAGACGCTGCACCCCCGCGACGGCGATCACAAGATCATCATCTCGGCAGACGGCCAGCTCGAGGATGGCGGATCATTCGCTTTTCAGCTGACACACATTCTGGATCGGATCGTGAGGATCAGAATCGATCTGCGTTGATGGAGTTCCTACTGCGTGACCGGACGACTGCTTTCCCCTCTCCCCGTGTGAACGGGGAGAGGGGTCAGGATTGAGGGTCTCAAGAGGTACAAACTCCGGTACCCTCTTTACAGAAAACTCGGAGCCTCCTTTACACGTGCAAACTAACGGCAGCGAGGTGCTGCCATGCCGTGGAAGGAAGCAACAGTCGTGAGCGAACGAGAAGAGCTTGTCAGGAAGTTCGAGTCCGGCCACTACAGCGTGACGGAGTTGGCCGAGCAGTTTGGCGTGAGTCATCCCACCGTGTACTTGTGGCTGCGGCTCTACGAAGCGGAAGGACTGGGAGCGCTGGTGAGCCGGCGGCCGGTACCAAAGAGCTGCCCCCACAAAACCTCGCCAGCAGCACCTCGACGTAGGGATCGATGAGCTTCTCCATCACGTATGTCTCCGTCGTGAGGCCGCTCTCCCGAATCATTTCGACCAGGAGCGGCGTGCATCCCTCGCGGCGAAACGGGCTCTCCGTTGACTCACAATCGAGCTCGCCGTAAACACGGGCGCGATGGGAAGGCACCCAGACCACTTCCTGATTCCAGGTACCGCGGCGGCCGGGATGCAGGCGACTCTGCACCGTCCGGCCGCCGAGATCGACGGTCACCGGCCCGGGCTCGGCGAAGATTCGTTCGTTGACGGTCTGCTCGAGCTCGAGCCAGCGGCGCGTCTGGGCGTTCAGCCCTTCGAACCGCGGGCTTACGAAGACATCCCTTCAGGAGAGTTTGTTAACACGCGTGGTAGTCTTGCCGCCCTTCGGATCCTTCCCGGGGTTGAGATCCTGGACCTTGACCGACGGCTTCTGCTCAGATTTACTTTTCTTTGGTTTTGCCATGACTTTCTCCTTTCGATAATGCGCTCTGGGCGCGGTGAACCTTGTTTCACGAACATAGGCAGGCTGCTGCTTACAACAGGATCGATGCCACTCCAGGCCGTAACCCTAAGAGACTCAGTACGAAAAAGTTAGGTCCATTCGTGCTCCGGCGCCACCTCCGCTGCTGGCCCAAAAGAGAAGTCTCATGGCTCCAAATCGAAATCTCGTGGCACCGTTTCGGCGACCAGAGGAGGCGGCCGCGTGGAATGCGGATACGCTCGCCGTCGTGCTCACCCTCTCCCCGCGAAGTCGGGGAGAGGGTGGCGCGCGGCATCGGCGCTTACGTTGAGGACCTGCGAGATCGAGCGCTCAGGTCAGGCCGGATCTTATCGAGCCGATCCGGGAGGGAGAAAGTTGATGACTGCGAGCTGGTGAAGAATGTACAGCTGCTCGCTCAATGCACCGGGAGACACTTTCGGTTTCACCTCCCCCAGCATCTCTCGCAGGGATTTCTCGCCGTTGCTCTGGTGGAGAATCTCGATCTCCCATCGCGGCACGCGAAGCGTCACTTTCGTGTTGATGGCCTTGCTGGCGAGCGTCAGCCATTTGAGGTTGTGCCAAGCGCCGCCGGGGGCGGGCCATTCGAACGTGAACAGGGACGAGACGACCGGCTTCCAGTCGAGCAGCGATCTGCCGTCAGCCCAGTCGGGCTCTTTCGGCCGCCGGCGCGAGTACACAACGCGGTAAAAGGTGCCGGGCTGAATCACGTCGAACAGCTCGCTGACCTCCGCCCTCGAGCGCGGCATCATCAGCCGCTGCTGCCCGCGGTTCAGAATCGCTCTCAGCGGAATGTTCGCATAGAAGTTGGAACGCAGGTAGAGACCTGCCTCACGGCACATGCGGCTCCATTCCCTCAACGGCAACGAGTGGTTCAACGGGCCGAAGATGTCGCTCGCGATGTACACCGCCGTCTGATCGGCAAGCTGCACCTGCGGACAAACCATGATCGAATCGTGAACCGCAAGCACCTCCCGGCTCCTCTTCGTGTCGCGAAATTCATCAGGATCGATTCCGAACAACGGAAGGGAACGCCGACACCGGAGACTCGGATGGATCGCCCCGTTCACGCCGAGTACGAGCGTGCCCCATCTCGACATCGCCTTCACGAAATTGCGAAGCGGGACCACGGGGTCAGGAATGTAAGAGAGCACCCCATGACAGGACACGAGATCGAAATCTCCTTCGGTAATCTCCGGCAGCCTCGAGTCGGTGAGATCGGCTACTTCAAATCGAATTCGATCTCCTCCGGGCAGCCGCCGCTGAAGGCGCCGCGCCGTCTCGATCGAACGTGGACTGAAATCGACTCCGACGACCTCCGCAGCCGGGAAGCGGCGGGTAAACGCGAATGCTTCGCTGCCGACACCGCATCCAGCAACCAGAATCCTCCGGACCGGAGGGCGCTCCGGGTCGGAGACCGCAACGATCCACTCGAGCGGCGGCAACGACCACCGCTCCCTTTTCTTTCGCAGTTCCGGTGGCGGATAGGGACGACGCTCATAGATCCGCCGGACGCGGCTCTGGATGTTCATCTGGACCTCGCATCAGTTGGGACCAACGTTGGAAGGTCCCATCGTACCGGATCCTGGCCGTCCGCTCCATTTGGCAGGCCTTCCCTGGCCCTGCCTTTTCCGAATCGTAAAGCGGTACCCTACCTGGAGCATTCATCCCGGGTAGTCGCTCCAGTTGTCGTACAACCTTACTGCTCGGAGAACGCAGGGCCTCGGAGGGCCCTGCCGCATGGGGCTCCCCTCTTTGCCATTGTTAGGGGATACTAGTCGTCTCTTTCCTTGACCCGATGGTTCCGCCTGCCCGCCTCCGGTATGGACGGGGAGGCTGTCTGGAGAGGTGATCGATGCCCGCTTCGGAACGATTGCTGACGAGGGATCTGAGCACGGCGCTCAGCGGGATCGTGCTGTTCGTCGCTGGTGGAAAGTCCTGGACCGTCGACGACGCCCTCGCGGCAGCGGTCTTTCGCAACGACCTCGAGGACGCGATCCGCGAAACGCTCGAGCTGGCGGGTGCGGAGGAACTGGCCGACGAGCTGGGTCACGAACCCGATTCCGACGACCTCCAGGCATTTTCCGACAGATACCGTTACGACCGCGATCTGATCAGCGCGGGAGAAACCGAGGAATGGATCCGGGCTCGCGGGATGAGGACGGAAGACTTCACTGGATGGATTCTCCGCCGGTGGTACCTCGAGAATCTGCCGGCCGGGAACCTCGTCGTTGAGCCCGAAAATCTTTCGGAGCTCCTGCACGTGCATCTCTGGATGTCCGGTTTGATGGAAGACCTCGACACGGCACTGCAACGGCGGGTTGCCGCTGACCTGGACCTGGCGGAAAAGGGAGAGATCACCTCCGCCTCCACTGCGATGCAACATTTCCTCGATCTTCACCGGCTCGACGAATCAGCGCTTCCAGCCTGGCTCTCGGGTGCCGGTCGTGATCACGCGTGGCTACTGGAGATGGCGCGCATGGAGGCAGCCTATGACCGGACGTGCGCGCTGGCACTCACAGAGGGTGCCAGAGCGCAGCAACTCGACTCGATGGGCCTGTCTCTCGCACGGATCGGCATCGAGACGCTGGAGGTCGACTCCGAGGCGGTTGCCCGCGAGGCTTACCTCTGCGTCCGCGAGGACAGGGTAAGCCTCTCGGAGACCGCACGAGAAAGCGGATTTTGCTCCGAGTACTCCGAGGTGTGGCTCGATAGGGTGGAACCAGGCCTGGGACAACGCCTCTTCTGTACAGAAGTGGGGGAAGCTCTCGAGCCAGTGGAAGTCGACGGCGGCTTCCGGGTCTTTCAGGTCATGCGTAGGTTCGAGCCCTCGATACACGAACCGGCTGTCGCACGTCGTCTGGATGCACTCATCATCGAGCAGACGTTCTCCGCGCTCTGCCCCCGCTACATTCAGCCATCCGAAGCGTTCCGTACCGCCCGATGAGCACTGAGCCCTTTCTCAGCCAGTCATCCGTGTTCCGGTTCTTCCCCCCGGAACATCAGGCGCGCGTACGCTCTCTGTTTCGGAAAGTGCGGTACGACTTCGGCGACGTCATCGTGAGGCAGGGCGAAGAAGCGGACTCGTTTTACATTCTGGTCGCCGGGCGGGCCCGGGTGATCAAAACAACCGAGCGCGGCGACGAGATCGCCCTGAATGTTCTCCGCCCCGGAAGCGAGTTCGGCGAGTCTGCGCTGCTGTCGAAGGTTCCCCGAACGGCGAGCGTGCGCTGCTCGAGCATCGTCGAAGCCCTGCGGCTTTCGCATGAAGACTTCGACGCCCTGATCGCCGAGTTTCCCGAGCTGAAGGGATACCTCGAGGCCACGCATCGATTCCGGACGCTTCATGGATTCCTCTACGAGTTCAGCAACTTCGGACGACTGCCGGAGCCGGCGCTCAGTGAGCTGATTCAGAGAATGACGTTGGCGAATTTTTCCGCCGGTGAACGCATTCTCACGCAGGGAGACCCCGCAGGACCGATGTATGTGGTGCAGTCGGGGAAAGTCCGCGTCTTCGACAGCCTCAACGGCGAGCCGCACTTTCTGGCCTTCTACCGCGAAGGCGACTTCTTCGGCGAGCTCTCGATTCTCAACGGCTCTCCAAGGGCAGCTTCAGCCGAGGCGGTCACCGACTGCACGCTGCTGGCGCTACCTACCCAGACCGTGCTCGACCTCCGCCGCCGGTTCCCAGAATTCGAATTCCTACTGGAAGAGCGCCTTGCCCAGTACAACGCCGGGACGGAAGCCCGGGTGCCGCTCGACTTTGCCAGCGAAATGCTGCCCGCCGAAACGACGGTCAGCGAGAAAGTCGGCCCGAGTCAGACCGACGGCTCCGAGCTCGAAGAAGCCTCGGACTCCCCTCCGAGACGAAAGAGGATCCGGAAGTTTCCGTTCGTCAGCCAGATCGACGAGATGGATTGCGGCGCTGCATCACTCGGGATGATCTGCCGTCATTTCGGACGGAAAGTCAGCCTCGCCCGCATTCGAAAGCTCTGTTTCACATCGACGGACGGAACGAGTCTCCAAGCGCTCTGCAGTGCGGCGACCGAGCTCGGGCTTTCTGCACGCGCGCTCAAAGTCACGCCGAGGAACCTTAGCATGATGCCGATGCCGGCCATCGTCCATTGGGAGGGCAACCACTGGCTCGTGGTGTTCGATGTCGGACCACGCTACGTTCGAGTCGCCGACCCGGCGAGCGGCATCCGCAGGATTCCACGGGCGGAATTCGAAAACAAATGGACCGGCTATGCCGCCCTCTTCGATTACACCGATGCCTTTGCGGACACTCCCGAGAGCCGGAGCAGCCTCGCGTGGATCAAACCATTCTTTGCCGGTTATCGCACGCTGTTCATTCAGGTTTTTCTGCTCGCGGGTATCGTCACCCTGCTCCAGCTTCTCTTTCCGATCTTCACCCAGATGGTCGTCGACAGGGTAATCGTCGAGAACGATGTCGGCATGCTGAACGTGATCGTCCTCGGGATGACCGTGGCGATCGTATTCATGGTTCTGTCGAATCTCGCGCAGCAGTACCTACTCGCCTTCGCGGCCGTTCGCATCGACTCGGGGATTCTCGATTTTCTCACGCGGAAACTGCTCGCTCTGCCGCTGTCGTACTTCAACAGCAGGCGCACGGGCGACATTCAGCGACGCCTGAGCGGCGCCCGTCAGGTACGCCAGTTCGCCGTGCAACATGGCATAGGCGGCGTTCTCTCGGTGATCAGCTGCATCGGAGCGGTCGGGCTCATGACGATCTACAGCCCGAAGCTCGCAGGCGTCTTTCTGCTCACTGCGCCGTTCTACGCGGCACTGATGTTCTTCTCGGTCAGGCTGCTTCGCCCTCTGTTTGCCGATCTCGAAGAGAGCTGGGGCCGCTACAATTCGCACCAGATCGATGCAATCAAAGGGATCGAAGCCGTGAAGGCCGCGTCCGCTGAACAGACGTTCCGCGACGCCATGCTTCACGAGTTCCTCCGCGTCTCGCAAAAGATGTTTCGCGGCAGTTTTATCACGATGACCTACGAGAGCATGATCCAGGTGGTCGGCATGCTGGCAACCGCACTCTTCCTTTGGGTCGGTGCCCGGATGGTGATTGCGGGCGAGATCACGGTCGGCGTGTTCGTGGCGTTCAGCTCGCTCACCCTCATGGCCTTCGCCGCGATCACGAGAACTCTTGGGATCTGGGACGAGTACCAGCTCGCCTCGGTTCTGCTCGGCCGCCTCGATGACGTCTTCGAGCAGGAGCCGGAACAGGGACACGATCGCTCCGCGCTGGTTCCCGTTTCCTCACTCGAAGGACGCATCGAGATCCGCAATGCCGACTTCCGGTACGGAGGTCCGGAGTCCCCGAAGATTTTGAACGGAATCGACCTCGAGATCGCCCCGGGAAGCACTGTGGCGCTGGTGGGCCGGAGCGGCTGCGGAAAGACCACTCTGGTGAAACTTCTGGCGGGCCTGCTGGAGCCAACCGACGGAACGATCCTGTTCGACCGCGTGGACATGCGCACGCTCAACCATCGCGATCTGCGCAAACAGATCGGACTGGTGCTTCAGGAAAACCACATGTTCGACGAGACGATCCTGCGCAACATCGCGTTTGGTGATTTCGAACCCGATTTCGACCGCGCCCTCTGGGCCGCACAGCTGGCCAATGCGCACGAGTTCATCATGCGCCTGCCTCTAGGGTACGAGACCCGGATCGGCGAGTCAGGCCTGGCGCTTTCGGGAGGGCAGAAGCAACGGATCTCGATCGCGCGGGCGGTCTACAACGACCCGCCGATCCTGATCTTCGACGAGGCCACGAGCGCGCTCGACTCCGAATCGGAAAGGGCAATCCAGCATAACCTGACGCGCCTCATGTCCGGACGCACAGCGGTGATCATCGCGCATCGCCTCAGCACCATCCGAGACGCGAACAGGATCGTAGTGATCGAGAAAGGGGAAATCGTCGAGACGGGCACTCACGATGAGCTGATGGCCGCGCGCGGTCTCTATTTCTACCTTTCGAGCCAGCAACTGGGGATCTGACGACGATGAGTCCGGCAAAGACATGGGAGACCGATCCCCCGCTCGTGGCGACCGAGCCTCCGCCGTGGTTCGCGCGAGCGCTTGCATGGCTGCTCATCTCGCTGTTCCTCGTCATTCTCCTCGCCGCGATCTTCGTGCGGGTCTCCGAGACGGTGAACGCGCGCTTCGTACTGGTCACGGAAGGTGGCGCCGATCCGATCGTCTCTCCCCGTCAGGCGGTACTCGAGCAGGTGAACCTGAAGACGGGTCAGGAAGTGAAAAAGGGCGAGGTCCTCTTCGTCATGCGCGTCGACGACGTTCGCGACTGGAGAACCGACACCGACTCGCGGCGTCAGACCCTCGCCTCGTTGAAGGAGACGTCCGCGAAGCTAGAGGAGGCGCACGTCTCGACACTTCGCATCAAGGATAGCGAGATCGAACAGGCGCAGCGGGAGGCAAGCTTCCGCGCGCAGCACCTGGCGACCATGCAGGATCTATGGGCTCGCGTCCAGAAGCTCGCCGCGACGGGGTTCATCTCCGATATCGAGCTGGCATCGCATCGCCTGAGTCTCGAGCAATCACAGAAGGATCTCGAGGTTGCGCGCAAAGAACTGGCGCAGCGGCAGCTCGAACGGCAGGGCCTCGAGATCACGAGAGGAAGGCAACGGATCGAAGAGCGTTCGGCGATGGATGATCTGTCAATCCGCATCGCAGCCCTCGATCAGCCACTTTCCGGGAGTCCCGACGGACTGCTCGAAGTGCGCGCGCCGTACAACGCCGTCTGTATCGCCGTCACGCGTCAGAACGCAGGAGGCGTCGTCGGCCCCGGCGAGGAGCTCTGCCAGCTCAGTCCTGCCACGGGCAGGCTCGAGGCGCGGCTCGATCTGCCGGAGAGCGGGCTCTCGAAGCTCGAGCCGCAACAGCCGGTGCGGCTCTTCTTCGATGCTTTTCCCTACCAGCGATATGGCGTCCTGGTGACGGCGATCGACTGGATCAGTCCCGCTGCAGTCGCGCGCACCGGCGGAAACTCGTTCGTCGCCCGAGCGTCGCTCGACCAGGCCGAGATCCGCTCGGGAGGAAAGGCGTATCCGCTGCGAGCGGGAATGCAGGGAGAGGCGCGCGTGACGGTCGGCCGCCGCGCGATCATCGAGTACGCATTCGAACCGCTGCGGAAAGTGCGGGAGAATCTCGGCACATGACCGAACTACGCCTGTCCCGTTTCCGGGTCGAGGAGCTCACCTCGAACAACCCCGCGATGCAGCGTTGCCTCGAGCTCGCCACTCTCGCCGCTCGCAGCGACATCCCCGTCCTCATCCTCGGAAGAACCGGCACGGGAAAGACGCTGCTCGCGCAGGCGATCCACAACTCCTCCTCCCGCTCGAACGGACCCTTTATCTCGTTCAACGCATCGGCGATGAGCGACACGCTGCTCGAGAGCCAGCTGTTCGGACATGAGCGCGGCGCATTCACCGGAGCACAGCAAGCCGTGAAGGGGAAATTCGAGCTTGCAAACCGCGGGACGCTGTTCTTCGACGAGATCTCGGACATGAGCCCGCTCGCGCAGGCGAAGATCCTGCGGGCGGTGGAGTACGGCGAGTTCGAGCGCGTCGGCGGCGAGCGCATGCTGCACTCCGATGCGCGCATCATTTCGGCGACGAACTGCTCGCTGCGGCAGCGGATCCGCGAAGGACGCTTCCGCGACGATCTCTATCACCGGCTCGACGGCATGGTGCTCGTGATCCCATCTCTGACGGAGCGACCCGAAGATCTGTCATCGCTCATCGCGAGCGAGCTGAAGGCGGCGGCCACCGAAGCCGGCAAGCGCTTCCGCTCGATCCATCCTGCAGCGATGGCAATGCTCGTCACGTATGAGTGGCCCGGTAATCTGCGCGAGCTGCATCACACGCTGCGCAGCGTTGCTCTGTTCTGCGAGGGAGATGTTGTCCTTCCCGAGCATGTCGTCTTTCAACATGACCTGGCGGAGGACCTTCCTGAAGAAAGGCCCGCAGAGGAAGGCGCTCACGCCGCTTCGCGGCGGGAGAAAGAACCTGCTGACCTTTCGCTCGACGCAGCGGTCACGGCGCACGTGCTCAGGGTGTACGAGACCACGGGCCGGAACCAGCGACAGACCGCGCGGATTCTCGGAATCTCGCGAGGCAAGCTCGCCCGCCATCTTTCCGAAGCGGCCCCAGGATAGAGCCTCCGCAGTTCCTTTCTAAAGCCGCACACGCTTCGCGACGGTGCCGCCCGCCACCGCGTCGCGGAAGCTGCGTGCATCCTCATCCCGTCGGCTTCGAATGACTTACATCTCCTCAACGCAAGATGGCACTGATCCTGTTACATTCGCTCTCATGGTCTCGAGAAAAGTTCCGCCTGCCAAACCGCCGGCTACGGAGTCCGAAAAGCCGATCCGCCTGACCGACCTGATCCCGCGGCAGACCGTTTTCGGCGGCCGGAAATCCGATCAGTCGCGAAACTCGGGAGACAAGAACAAGAATCGCTCCCGCTGAGGTACGCCCGGCGCATAAGGGTGACATCCTGCGCTTGCCACCGACTGGAGAAGCACATGCACGATGGGCGTTGCGTTGATTGCGTTCGCACGCTTCACACTTCCCCTCAACGTCCATGCGAGCGCGCGTGTCATCCTGAGCGCAGCGAAGGATCCCCTCAGGACTCGCTCTGATGCAAGGCAATGATGGGACTTTCGCTTTCCTTCCAGGGAATGTCTGGTACGGACGAGTGCCTCGCGCCGGAGGCGCGACAGAGGGTAGCCGGTGGCAAGCGCAGCGCAGCCACCGGTAGCGGTGCGCGAAAGCTCCTCGCCCCGGAGGGGCGGCAGAACCGTCGGATCTGGCACCCCTGCCGGGGTGCGTACACATAAAAACTCTCACTCCGGTGGCTGCGCTGCGCTTGCCACCGGCTACCCTCTCAGCGCACCTCCGGTGCGCCGCGCCATCACCAGATCCGCGCGCGCTCTTCCGGTTTCACATAGTTTGCGTCTCCCTCTTTGACGTCGAACGCTTCGTACCAGGCGTCGACGTTGCGGAGCGGTGCGAACGCGCGCACCTGGCCGGGCGAGTGCGGGCCGTTGACGATCTGCTGGCGAAGCGAGTCGTCGCGGAAGAGCGTCCTCCACACCTGAGCCCACCCCAAGAAGACGCGTTGCGGGCCGGTGAAGCCGTCGAGCACCGGGGACTCCTCGCCATTGAGCGAGAGCCTGTAAGCATCGAGACCGAGGAGGACGCCGCCGAGATCGGCGATGTTCTCGCCCATCGTCAGGCGGCCCGTGAGATGCAGACCGGGGAGCTCCTTGAACTCGAACGCTTCGTACTGCGCGCCGAGCCGTGCGGCCTGCGCCTCGAATTTCGCCGCATCCTCCGGCGCCCACCAGTCCCGCAGGACGCCATCACCGTCGGATTTGCGTCCCTGATCATCGAAGCCGTGCGTGATCTCGTGCCCGATGACGCCTCCGATCGCGCCGTAATTCACAGCGGGATCGGCTTTCGGATCGAAAAACGGCGGCTGCAGAATCGCGGCAGGGAAGACGATCTCGTTCTTGGTCGATGAGTAGTAGGCATTGACGGTCTGCGGTGTCATGCCCCACTCCTCGTCATCGACCGGCTTGCCGATGCGGCTGACGTCCCAGTCCCACTGGAACTTCGCGGCGCGCTCGGCCGTGCCGACGAGATCACCTTCGATGACTTCCAGCTTCGAGTAGTCGCGCCACTTCGACGGATAGCCGATCTTCAGGCCGAACTTCGAGAGCTTGTCGAGAGCGAGCGCCCTGGTCTCGGGCCCCATCCACTCCAGGTTTTCGATGCGCGCCTTCATGGCGACGCGAAGATCGGCGACGAGTTTCTCCATCTTCGCCTTCGACTCGGGAGGAAAGTTCTCCGCGACGTACGTCCGCCCGATTGCTTCTCCGAGGGCGCCCTCGACGCCGCTCACAGCGCGCTTCCAGCGTGGACGCTGCTCTTTCGCACCGTTGAGGTACTTCGAGCGGAACTCCCAGTGCGTGTCGACAAAGGCCGACGAAAGGAGCGGCGCTGTGTCGTCCATCAGATGGAACGCCTGCCAGGCTTTCAGCGTGTCCACCGGTGTGTCGGAGAAGATCTTCGCGAGCTTCGGAAGCGCAGTGCTCTGACGGACGACGGGCCGTTCCGCTTCTCCCAGTGACGCCTCTTTCAAATAGAGCTTCCACGGGAATCCCGGTGCCCTCGTCTCGAGATCGGCGATGGTCATCGGGTTGTAAGTCTTGTCGCGGTCTCGGCTCTCGGCGCGCGACCAGTGGGCCTCGGCGATCTGCGTCTCGAACGTGACGATCGCTGCCGCGCTTTTCGCGGGATCGTCCCAGCCGGCGAGAGTCAGCATGTCGGCGACGTACTGCTGGTAGCGTTCCTTCTGCGGCTTGAAGTTCTCACGGAGGTAGAACTCGCGGTCGGGCAGCCCGATGCCAGACTGCGCGATGTAGAGAGCGTAGCGGTCGGGATTCTTCGCGTCGTCGAAAACCGAGGCGCTGAAGAGCGAGCGGCCGAATCCACCGTGGCCGCGAGCCATCACGCGCGCGACCTCGTTGTGGTTCTTCGCGTCTCGAATGGCCTTCAGCCGCGGATCGATCGGCTTCCGTCCGAGCTCCTCGGCCTTCTTCTCATTGAGGAACGTGCGATAGGCGGCGGCGACTTTGGCCTCGTCCGATCCGGCCTTCAGAGACTCATCGGCGGCCCACCGTTCGAGGATCTCGCGGACCCGGATCTCCGAAGCGTCGCGGAGCATGTCGAAGGCGCCGAAGCGGGATCGATCGGCGGGGATTTCCGTGGTGTCGACCCATTTGCCGTTGACGAATCGGAAGAAGTCGTCGCCCGGTTTCACGGAGCGGTCCATGGCGTCGAGGTCGATCCCCCAGGTGCCGTAACGAATTGCCGCGGGCGCCGCCGCTGCCGTGTCTCCCTCGGCAGCGCTCTCGGCGAGAACGTCGAGCGGGCTGAGAGTCAGGAGCAGAGCTGCCGCGGTTCCGGTGAGAAGCTGTTTCGATTTCATGGCTGTCCTCTCGATGTGTTCGCTGATGCGGGCCCCGAGTATGCCTCAGAGCTGGCTGCGTTCGGGATGCAGGAAGCAAACATTCTGGAAATTCCCCGCTCGCGACGCTCGTCAGAACTTGTCATCCCGAGCTCGGTCGTGTGGGAGGGAGGGGCGAGGGACCTCCGGCGATAGTACATAGTGAATTCGCTACGGGAAGGTATCGAAGTGCGGACCTCTCCTCGAGGTAACTATGTACCATCGCGTGAGGTCCCTCGCCCCTCCCACACGCCCACGCTTGCTCGGGATGACAGCTCGTTCATTTCCGCCACAATGACCTGTCATTCCGACGCTCGGATCACAGCCTCCGCAACCCTCACGGCGAAATGCGGTCGGCGAACTCCGTCCTTCCGTTCACAACCTTCACGATCACCACCGGCTTGATCGGATTGCGGTCGGCTCCCATCGTGATGACACCCGAGACTCCCTCGAAGTCGCGGATCGAAGCGAGATGCTCCCGGATCACGGGACCTTCAACCGAATTACCCCGTCGGATGGCGTCCGCCAGCATCATCATCGCGTCGTAGGAGAGGGCATTCACCGCATCAGGATCGGTTCCGAATCGCTCGCGGAACTTCTTCACGAACTGTTGAACCGCAGGCCGCTCCTCGCGAACGAAGTAGTGCTCGCCGTAATAAGCGCCCTCGACAGACTTGCCCCCGATTTCCAGCAGCAGCGGTGAGCCCCAGCCATCGCCCCCGACGAACGGAGCCGTAATCCCCAGGTCCCGCGCCTGAACGGCGATCGACCCAGCCTCGGTGTAGTAGCCGGGGACGAATATGGCGTCGGGAGCGACGGCGCGTATCGCCGTGAGCTGCGATTTGAAGTCGCTGTCGCCTTCGCTGTAGCTCTGATCGGCGACGATCGTTCCGCCGGCCGCAGTGAACGCCTGGGTGAAGAAATCGGCCAGACCGACTGAATAGTCGCTCTTAACATCGCGCAGGATCGCTACACGGCCGAGTCCGAGTTTCTCCCGGACGAAAATGGCCAGCGCTTTCCCCTGATACGAATCGAGAAAGCAGACCCGGAAGATGTAGTCGCCCTTTTCAGTAACCGCTGGATTCGTCGACGACGGAGAGATCATCGGAATCTTAGCCGCCTGAGCGACCGGAGCGGCCGCGAGCGAGCGCGACGATGCGTTCTCGCCGATCAATGCGACGACCTTGTTCCGCGTGATGAGGCGCGAAACCACCGATGGCGCTTCTTCCGTCTTGCCCTGGTTGTCCTCGATAAACAGCTGTACCTGGCGCCCAAGAAGACCCCCGGACGCATTGATCTCATCGGCAGCGAGCATCGCGCCGTCCCGCGTGGCTCTGCCGAATGTCGCAGTCGGTCCCGTCAGGCCGGCGAAGACCCCGATGGGAATTTGGTTCGCAGGCCCCTCGGTTTGAGAAACGCGTTCTCCACCGCAGGCCCCGAGGAGAAGCGCGATCGCGGCCCCGAGGCCGGCGGCTCGGAAACGGATAGATTCTGTCTTCATCTGGTCTCTTTCATCCGGGAAGTGAATAGAATGCAGTCGCGACGGAAGCTGACGCTCCGCGCGAGACACGAGCAGCGAAAGGATTCAACATATCTCATGCAGGCAACAGACATTCGTAACGGCATGGTCATTCTCTTCAACGGTGAGCTCTGCAAGATCATCGAGTTCCGGCATCATACGCCGGGAAATCTGCGCGCGATGGTGCAGGCAAAGCTGCGGAATCTGCGCACGGGCAACCAGTTCGAGCACCGCTTCCGTTCGGGCGACAGCATCGATCAGGCATACATCGAGACCAACGAGATGGAGTACCTCTACTCCGACGGCCACTCTCATCACTTCATGAACACCGAGAACTACGAGCAGATCGAGATCAGCGAAGAAGACCTCGGAGCGTCCGCCCCTTGGCTCTCTCCCGGGCTCAAAATTCAGGTCCAGTTCTACGAGGCCAAGCCCATCGGTGTTGAACTTCCCAAGACGCTCGCCTGGAAGATCGTCGAGACGCAGCCCCTGATCAAAGGTGGCACAGCTTCGGCTTCCTACAAGCCGGCGACGCTCGAAAATGGCGTCACGATCCAGGTCCCACCATTTATCGGCGAAGGCGAAATCGTGGTGGTCGATCCGGTCGATGGAAGGTACATCGAGAGAGCGAAGTGAGGCGGGGAGACGGGGAAGTAGTCAGGAGCCAGTAGTCAGGAGCCAGTAGTCAGGAGCCAGTAGTCAGGAGCCAGTAGTCAGGAGTCAGGAGAGCTCTTCCGTGCCATTGAGTGGCGCGATATTGGTTAACTTGTCATCCTGAGCGGAGCGAAGGATCATCTCGCGACGTTCAATCCCCGCAAGAAGATCCTTCGCTCCGCTCAGGATGACACTTGCTTGATCTCTGCCCTCGCTGTCAGCATTCAATGAGGTTGGGCGGGCTACTGGCTACTGACTCCTGACTACTGACTACTCTCACTCGTATCGCAGCGCCTCAATCGGATCCAGCTTCGAGGCCTTCGCCGCCGGGTAGATTCCGAAGACAATTCCCAGGAAGGCGCAGAAGCCGAATGAAAGCGCGATCGCCCAGATCGGCGTGTGTACGGGCGGAAACTCGATCCAGCGCGTGAGTAACTGGCGGACTCCCACTGCGCCTGCCATTCCCGTCGCGACTCCGATCAGACCGCCTACTGCGGAGAGCGTGACCGCCTCGATGAGGAACTGAATCAGCACATCGTTGCGTCTCGCGCCGATCGATTTTCGGATTCCGATCTCACGAGTGCGCTCGGTTACAGAGACCAGCATGATGTTCATGATTCCGATGCCGCCGACGAGTAGAGCGATTCCGACGATCGCACCCATGATGATCGAGGTCATGTTGAGCGTCTTGGACACCGTCTTGAGGAGTTCGTCCTGCAGGAGGATCCGGAAGTCGTCCGCCTCACCTTCTTTGATTCCGTGGCGAGTTCGCAGGATCTCCTGAATCTGCTCGCGTGCGAGATCGATCCGTGACGAGCTGGCAGCCTGGAAATCGAGGCGCAGCGAACGCACCGACTCCGCTCCGTAGATCATGCCTGCCGTGGTGAACGGAATGAGTACGAGGTCGTCGTTGTCCTGGCCGAACATTCTCCCCTTCGACTCCATCACGCCGATTACGGTGAAGGGCGCTTCGTTGACCTGAATCACCTTGCCGATCGGATCGTCCTCGATACCCAGCTTCCGCGCGGCCTCGACGCCGATGGTCGCGACACGCTTCCTGTTCTCCATGTCGAGCGGCGTGAAAAAGCGCCCGCGGTCGACCCAGTGATTGACCACATCCTGATACGACTCGCTCACACCCAGAAGGTTCAGACGGTGCCGCAGATCGCCCAGCTTCGCCTCGGCGCTCGTGAAGAAGATCGGCGTGAAGCCGGCAACGTCGGGAGCGCTTCTGAGCACCGCGACGCCGTCGGCATACGTGAGGTCCGGAATCCTCGGGTTCATCGTTCGCCGCGCTTCTTCCCCGGCGTCGGGGAAGACCATGATGTACGTCGCACCGACGCCCTGCAGCTCGTTGGCAAATGTCCGCTCCATCCCCTGCACAAGCGAGACGACTGCGATCACCGAGGCGACGCCGATGATGATGCCCAGCGTCGTGAGGATCGAGCGCATCTTGTTCGCCCAGAGGGCCTTGAGTGCGATTCTGAGATTTTCGGAGAACATTGTTATGACCTGAGAATTCAGAATTGAGAATTCAGAATTGAGAATTCAGAAAAAGTGCACGACTCCGTATGACTTTCCAGCTCGCGATGCATTCTTTCAGAATTCTGCATTCTAAATTCTCAATTCTTTAGTACTACACGATCTTTCCGTCGCGGATGTGAATCACGCGCTGCGCTTCCCGAGCAACGTCATCCTCGTGCGTGACCATGATGATCGAGTTGCCGCGGTCGCTCAGTTCTCTGAACAGATCGAGAATTTCCCGTCCGGTCTTCGAGTCGAGGTTTCCCGTCGGTTCGTCCGCAAGCAACAGGGAAGGCTTGTTCACGAGCGCACGCGCGATGGCGACGCGCTGGCGCTGACCGCCCGAGAGCTCGTTCGGCTGGTGATCCATCCGATCTTCGAGACCCACCGCGGCGAGAGCTTCCTTCGCCTGCTCGCGCCGCTTCGCTCTCGGGATCTTCGCGTAGATGAGCGGCAGCTCGACGTTGTGAAGCGCCGTAGTGCGTGAGAGAAGATTGAACGTCTGGAAAACGAATCCGATCTTGTGATTTCGCACAGCGGCGAGCTCGTCCTCGGTCATCGTCTCGACCGCGATTCCATCGAGCAGGTAACTCCCCGACGTAGGAGTGTCGAGACATCCGATCATGTTCATCAGCGTCGACTTGCCGGAACCCGAGGGCCCCATGATCGCAACATACTCACCATGGTCGATCTTGAGGTTCACGCCGCTGAGAGCGTAGATCTTCTGCGGACCGAGCTCATACATCCTCACGAGCTCGTGCATCTCGATCAGGCGGTTGGGTTTCGTATCCGCGGCCGTTCTGTCCTGCAGACTGGTGGCTGTCATTCTTCTTCCTTCGCCTGGTCCGTTTTCTCGTTGTCTTTGTCGTCTTCTTCTTCAGGACGGACAGTTGCTTCGTTTTCCAGCGTCCTGAGTGTCCGGAACGGGCCCGTTACAATCTGGTCCTTATCGCTGAGACCGGAAACGATCGCGACATGTGTATCGCTGCTAATGCCCGTCGTCACCGGGCGTAGCGTTGCCTTGCCGTTCTCATAGATGAATACGAATTTGCCGAGCGGGGAGTCACTTCCCGCCCGGGCGTCTCTTCCGGTCCGAACGCGAAGGGTCTTCGGATCGCGCTCTACGACGCTCTGAATCGGTACCGTCAGGGCGTTCTTTGCCGCCTCCGTCACGATCTCGACCTGGGAAGTCATTCCCGGACGAAGCGACTCGGCCGGATTCACCAAAGTGATTTCGACTCTGAAGTAGCGGATACCCGAGCCCGCCCCGGCACGGACGGATGCAGAGCTCCCGATCTCGGCAACCCGCCCCTCGAAAACCTGTCCGGGCAGTGCATCGACGCGAACCCGGGCTTCCTGGCCAACGCGGATGCCCGTGATCTCCGTCTCACCCACTTCGGCCTGTACGAGGATCTCGGAGAGGTCGGCGACGACGGCGATGACCGATCCCGGATTGTTCATCGTCCCGGTGATGACGACTTCGCCTTCCTCGGCGCTCAGCTGTACGACTTTCCCGTCGATCGGAGAGACAATCATGGTTCGTTCGAGGTCATCTTCCGCCTGAGCGAGGCTAGCCTGCGCCTGGCGCACAGCTTCTTCGGCAGACGCCACCGCTGCACGCGCATTGTCCCGCTGGAGCCGTGTCTGCTCGAACAACTCCTGGGCCTGGATCCCCTGCTGCGAGAGCTCCTGCGCGCGCTTGAACTGCGAATCGGCGTTTGCAAGGCTGATTCTCGCGCGACTCACTTCAATCCGCCGGTTCGCAACTTCAGAGCGCATCCTGTCCCGTTGTGCCACAAACGCTACACGCTCGAGGTCGACCAGCCTGTCGCCCCTGCGGACCGTGTCACCTTCTTTGAAGTACAGCTTTTCGATCTTGCCGATCACGTGGGCGCTGATGTTCACCTTTACCTTGGGATCCACCTCGCCCGGCGCGGAGACGATCGCCTGAATGTCCCGGCGCTCGACCGGCTCGACGTAAACCACCTCGCCTTTCGGATCGCCCCCCGTCACGCTGGCGATGACGATCACG
>JBGTDX010000145.1:0-21213 GCA_041748075.1 Thermoanaerobaculia bacterium | reverse complement strand
GCCTGCCTCGTCGGCTGCGGGTCCGTCGACATACCGACAGCGCGCAGATACAGCGAGTACGCCTCGGCATTGTTCGGCTGCGCCGACTCCGCCGCCACTTCCGAGACGCCTAGAGCCGGCAGCAGACCGGCGCGCACTCGCGAAGCCAACGCTCCGCGCAAGGCAATGAGAGCCTCCGGAGAGCCGTCGATGGTGTCGCGCCACACGACGCGGTTCGTCGTGACGTCGATCGCCTCCACCGTCACCGCGAGCTCCCCCCTCTCGCTCCGATACGACCCGGTCACGACCTTGTCGACTTTCAGATTCCGTCCGGCCTCGATTGGATCGGCGGCGACCAGGCGCCGCGTCGTGCCGAACGGCCGCACTGCCACCGACGGGTTGTAGCTCAGGATCGTGATCAGCTCGTCGGGAAGCGCGAACTGCAGATACCCCTCTTCCGCCGCCGTCATTGTCGAGAACGGCAGCACGGCGATGCTGACCACGGGATCATCTGCGGTCCCCGATGCGACGTCCGCAACCGTCAACCGCCTCATCATCAGAAATGTGCCGATCGCGATGACGGCCACGATGATCGCCGCCACCGTCACCGCCAGCTTCCGCGGCCGCGATGGCGCCGTCGCCGCCTTGGCATACTCACCGGATGAGGAATCGCGCCGCAGGTTCTTGAGATCGACCATCACCTCGCGCGCCGACTGATAGCGCGACTGGCGATCCTTCTCGAGGCACTTTCGGATGATCCTTTCCAGATCCTCCGGGGCGTCGTAGTTCAATCGTGCCACCGCTTCCGGCTGCTGGTGCACGATCTTCTCGATGATCTCGGTGCTGCTGCCGCCCTCGAAAGGACGACGCCCCGTGGCCATCTCGTAGAGGATCACGCCGAAGCTGAAGAGATCGCTCCGCACATCGACCTCGCGGCCGAGGGCCTGTTCGGGACTCATGTAATGGATGGTGCCGAGGATCAGTCCGGGCTCGCTCATCAGGGAGGTCGGCCCGTCGGTGCCTGGCGCCGGCTCCCTCACGATCCGGGCCAGGCCGAAGTCGAGAACTTTCACGGCGCCGCGCGTATTGATGATGATGTTCGCCGGCTTGAGATCGCGATGGATGACGCCCCGCCCGTGCGCCTCATCGAGAGCGTCGGCGACCTCCATCCCGATGTCGAGGATGCGGCTTAACTCCATCGGCTTGTTGCCGATCGTCGCCTGGAGCGTCTCTCCTTCGACGTACTCCATGGCGATGAAGGGCGTCTCCTCGTCGCTTCCCGCCACCTCGTGGATCACGGCAATGTTGGGGTGGGTCATGATCGACGCGGCGTGCGCCTCGCGCAGGAAGCGCTGGCGGCGCCGCGGGTCGCGCGCCACCTCGGGTGCCAGCAGCTTGAGAGCCACCATCCGCCGGAGCCTCGTGTCCTCGGCGAGATAGACGATGCCCATCCCGCCGCGTCCCAGCTCCCGCACGATGCGATAGTGCGAGACGGTCCTGGTCATGGATGAGAGGATTATGCTCCTCCGCCAGGGGAACTAACAAACCCCTGCTACTCCAGCAGCGCCTTCCAGTTGCGTACGATGCGGATCGGTTCCTCGGTGGCAGTCGCCAGTCTCTTCATGACGAGGAAACGTTCTCCGTCGCCCCAGACGAGATTAGTGTCGCCGGAGCCAGGCACGGACGTGGGATCACCTACGTCGAGCGCGTTCCCTTTCATCCGGATGGCGATTGCGAGGCCATTTCCTGATCCGTCTTCATAGTAGAGCTCGTCGCCGTCACGGCTCCACGAAACAGGGTGTGATCCGCCGCCTCGGGTCACCTGCCAGCGATTCTTCCCCTCCGGGAAGTCGCTGATGTACGTTTCCTGCGCCCCCGTTTCGTCCGAGACGTACGCGATCAGGCGGCCATCGGGCGAGAGGCGCCCGCCCATCTCCTGTGCCGCCGAGGCGGCGAAAGGATGGATCGTCTTCGGATCGTCCGTGTTCACCCAGACAAGGTCGAATCCTGTCCCGGTCTGCTGCGTCATGGCGATGAGGATGCGCCCGTCGCTCGACCAGTCGATGACGAAAAAAGAACGCTTGTCGATGAGGACGTCCGGAGGCTCTGTAGCTGATGGCGTCTGGATCCACATCCCGCTTCTCCGTCCTCCCACGCCTCCTAATGTCGAGATGGCGATCTGTTCACCGCGGTAAGACGGAATCGCATGCACAACGGGGGAAGCCATGCTGCGCGTCACTCGAGTGACGTTTCCACGAGTGAGATCCATGTTCCAGATGCTCACTTCGTCCGACTCTTCCCGACGGAGCAACGTGGCCGTTGACCCGTCGCCGCTCACGCGCGCGGAAGCGTAGTTGCCGGGATCCCCCACCTTCGCAATCTCGCGCCCGGCCCGGTCTGTCCAGACCAATTGTGCAGGAACGGTTCGTCCCTGCTGATACGCGAGAATCCCTGTCGGCGAGACAGAAAGGTGTGCCGTCTGGCGTGCAAGGTTGACGAAGAGCCGGTCGGCGATCGGTTTCGGTGCGCCGAGCACCAGTCGCTTCGCGGGATCGAATCGCTGTGCGGTCAGATTGCGGTCGCGAACGTAAAACAGATAGCCATCGGCGTACTGTGGCTGCGCGCCTGCCACGTCGAGAGTCTTCGGCTCCGCGGCGGTGAGCGAGGCAACGGCGATCGAGCTGTTGAGGTCCTCGTCCCTGCTGGTCGCGGTCAGCAGAAAATGCTCACCATCCGGTAGAAAGTGCGGATTCCTGTGAGTCCACGCTTCGCTGGGGGTCTTGCTTGCGGGCGCCGGTGTTCCTCCGCTGTCGGGGATCCGCATCAGCGGCCCGTAGATTTCGGGCGCGAATACGATTACCCCGTTGGTGCTCCAGGTCCCTCCTCGACCCTGCGGGGCATCGCACAGAACCTGAACCGGGCCACCTGAAGCCTGCATCTTCTTCAGCTTCCCGTCTGCAAAGAAAGCAATCCACTGGCCGTCGGGTGACCAGAACGGAAAGATTCCGCCACGGCTGCCGGCCAGCACCTGCCTCGTCCCGGTGCGGAAGTCGTGGACGACCAGTTCATCGCCCGTCCTTACCAGCAACAGCCGCTCTCCTCCAGGTGAAAAAGTGATCGCGCCCAGTCCGGGAGAAGCGATCGCTTCATCGGACGACAGAACGAGATCCGAGCGGAACAGGCTTCGTGCAGGCTCTGTGGCGGTACGCTCGCGGACGAAAAGTGAAGTCGCGACAATCGCCGCGAGCCATCCGATGATGGCGAGCACCGAGACAGCCAGCTTTCGCGATCTGCGCGACCGCGCCGCGACCGCCGGGATTCCAATCTGCGATCCCGCCTCGCTGATCCATCGCAACTCGCTCGCGACGTCGTGCGCCGACTGCCACCGCTCGTCGGGATCCTTTTCGAGACACTTGCGAACGACGTGATCGAGCGCCGGAGGGGTCATTGGCACGACGGCGGAGATCGGCGCTGGCTGCGCCGAGACGATTGCTGCGATCAGACTCGTCTTCGAACTTCCCTCGAAGGCGCGTTTCGCCGTCGCCATCTCATAGAGCACCGCACCGAGGGCGAAGATGTCGGTGCGCGCATCGGCTGGTGCCCCCTCGAGTTGCTCGGGAGCCATATACTGGAACGTTCCAAGAATCGTTCCCTCCTCGGTGAGCGGCTTTGCTTCCGTCCGGATGGCGGTCAATCCGCCGAGGACCCCGCGATCTTCGTCTGATGACTTGGCCAGACCGAAGTCGAGCAGCTTCGCGCCCGACTTCGTGATCATCACGTTGCCCGGCTTGAGGTCTCGATGGACGATTCCCTTGCGGTGCGCTGCATTGAGTGCGGTGGCGATCTGCGCCCCGTAGCGCAGGACCTGCTCGATCGGCAGCGGACCGCGCTGAAGCCGGTCGGCAAGCGACTCGCCGTCGATCAGCTCCATGACCAGGTAGTGGAGCCCTCCTTCGCTGCCCACGTCGTGCACAGTGCAGATGTGCGGGTGGTTCAGCGACGAGATCGCCTTCGCCTCGCGATCGAAGCGCATCAGCAACTGCGGATTCGCCGCAAAGCTTTCCGGAAGAATCTTGATGGCGACATCACGCCCGAGTCTCGAGTCGTGCGCACGGTAGACCTCACCCATCCCTCCCGCACCGATCGGTGAGAGAACCTCATAGGCTCCGAAACGCGTGCCGGGGGCTAATGTCATCGGGAAAGGCGAGTATACAGGCTGCTACGGCCACCAGACGGAATAGCCCGCCCTGGCTCTGAAATCAGGTGTCGCGTTGCCATCGATCTTCCGATGCCGGCGCTCCACCCGCTCGTTCCGCTACTGGCGGCGATCGTGGTGATGTGGCGAGTCGGAGGCGATCTCCTGACGATCGAAACGTTCGCTCCAGAACTGAAGAAGGAAGGCATCTGATGGAAGACCGTGAATCGGCATTCGTGCTCGGCCAACGGACGCACGAGGCTGACGGGCCAGTCCTGATTCGGAGCGCGAAATGAATGAAGAGTCGTTCTTAGCGCGAGATGGAGCTCATGAGTCGAGCGGATGGCGCCATCGCAATTCGGCGAAGCGGCTGAAGTCGCGATCGGTCGTGATCCATTCCGATCCCGTCTCGATGGCGAGGGCAGCGAGATACGCATCGGCAACGATGTTCCCTCTCGATTCGCTCGAGCGGCAGAGCGAGTCGAAGATCGCCCAGTGACGAGGCCCCGGAGCAAGGACGATGGCGTTCGGTCGATCGCGGACGACTGCGCAGAAGCGAAGCGCTGTCTCGAGGGTAGCAGGAGGATCGAGGACGCGGGGATGGGTGACGATGCGGACGAAGCTGCTCAGCACCAGTTCCGAGACGCCGAATGCTTGCGGACCCTCGAGCGTCTTCTCGAGCCAGCTGCGGTAAGCACCGTGACGATCTGCCGCGTTTGAGAACGCGTAGACGAGCACGTTGACGTCGATCAGGATCACCGGCCGTCCATCAGATCATGGAGAGCAGCCGAGTCGTTCAGATCGACACCCGGTCGCAGTTTTCCCTTGTGGAGCGGCAGACGGACCGACCGAACATTCGACGGCTTCTGCTTCCGGCGGCGAAGGCTTTCCTGCAGAGCTTCCTCGATCACGCTGGTGAGCGTTGTCCCCGTCTCGGCCGCCACGGCTTTCGCCTCTTTGAGAAGGGACTCGTCTAACCGGATGGTTGTCCTCATGCATCAAAGCATACATCCAAGTCATCAATATGTCAACACCGGGGGAAGTAGACAGCAGAGGGAACGTCGCGTGCAACGTCCAGCCTGCTCGCGCTCCAGTTGGACTGAAGCTCCGGACCTCAATCCTCTGCATCGTAAGCAATGTCACAGAGGCCGGTGACGGGACGCACCCCCGTATGTGGCTAATCTTCGTACGATCGAGGATCCACTCAGGAGGTCAACGTTGCTGCAGATCGACCACGCGCATGGATACAAGCTCATCGCGCAAAACGGCACTCTTCAGAGGGAAACCTTCGCTTCGATGACTGCGGGTCCGGGAGAGGTGATCATCGAAGTTGCTGCCTGCGGTCTCTGCCACACCGACCTCTCCTTTGCGTTTCACGGTGTTCCCACCCGTCACCCACTTCCCCTCGTGCTCGGACATGAGATTGCCGGGCGGGTGGTCGCCGCGGGAGAGGGTGCGGAATCCTTCCATGGCCGGTCGGTCATCGTGCCGGCGGTGATTCCGTGCGGCAAATGCAAAGCATGCCGCGCAGGCCGTCCGACGATCTGCCGCGATCAGTTCATGCCCGGCAACGACGGCAACGGAGGTTTTGCCACGCATGTGCTGGTGCCGGCCCGCGGACTCTGCACCGTTCCCGACGAGTTGCCACCCGGGGTCTCGCTCGAGATGCTGTCGGTCGTCGCTGACGCCGTCACCACTCCCTACGAGGCGATTGTTCGGGCAGGCCTTGGGAATGATGACGTCGCCGTCGTGGTCGGTGCGGGTGGGATCGGAAGCTTCGGCGTCCAGATCGCGGCCGCTTTCGGCGCAGCCGTCGTTGCGATTGATGTCGATGATGCACGCCTGGCAGTGGCGGGAGACCACGGTGCGGCCGTTACGTTGAATCCTGAGAACGTCGCTGCAAAAGACATCAGGAATGCAGTTCGGGAGCTCTCGCGCACGAGCGGAAAGGGCTCACTGGGGCTGAAGATTTTCGAGATGAGCGGCACGGCCGCCGGCCAGGAGACCGCATTCGGTCTGCTGGACCACGGCGGTTATCTCGCCGTCGTCGGATTCACCACGGACAAGGTTTCGCTGCGGCTTTCGAACCTGATGGCCTTCGACGCGACCGCTCGAGGCAACTGGGGCTGTGATCCCGCGCGCTATCCCGCCGCACTCGATCTCGTACTCGGCGGCAAAGTGAAGCTCGCACCGTTCGTCGAGCAACACGCGCTCGACGAGCTTCCACAGCTCTTTCAGAGCGCCGCGAATCACCAGCTTCGCCGCCGTCCGATCGTCGTGCCGAACGGGAAGGAGTATCGATGAAAGACCACAACCTCGTACCAGAGTCGGAGCCTCGCATGATCGCAGTGTCGAAGCGGCCCATTCTCGACCGGAGCGATGTGCCCGTGGATGGGCTGCACAACGTATGGATCACGCTGAACAACCCGGGGGAGCTGAACAGCTACACGACCGAGATGCTCAAAGAGATCATTCTCGCGTTGCGTGCTGCGAGCAACGATCGCGCAGCTGTGGCGGTCGTTCTGACGGGTGCCGGCACGCAGGCATTCTGCACCGGCGGCAACACCCGCGAGTACGCCGAGGTGTACGCAGGAAGGCCGAACGAGTACCGCCAGTACATGCGGCTGTTCAATGACATGGTCACCGCCGTGCTGCAGTGCGACAAACCCGTGATCTCACGGGCTAACGGGATGCGGGTCGGCGGAGGGCAGGAGATCGGAATGGCGTGCGACTTCTCGGTCGCGAGCGACCTTGCGGTCTTCAGTCAGGCCGGACCGAAACATGGCTCGGCACCCGACGGCGGCAGCACCGACTTTCTTCCGCTGTTCGTCGGCATCGAGAGGGCCATGTACAGCGCCACACTCTGCCAGGTCTGGAGCGCGCACCGCTTCTACTGGCTCGGTGGACTCACGCAGATCGTCCCGGCACTCCGGGTGGGTGGTGACTGGGTCCCGAATCCCATGGTGGTGACCGACCGTGTTCTCGACGACTGGGGCCGCGTCGTGATCGGGGAATCGAAGGGGGGAGCCGCCCGGGAGGAAGCGAAAAGGCTGATCGAAAGCGGCACGGTCGACCTTACGCTGCTCGATGACGCCGTCGATGACCTGGCGACCAAGCTGCTGTACACGATGCCCGACTGCCTGACCAAGACGGTCGAGAGCATCCGCAAGCACAAGCTCGAGCACTGGGACCGGAACCGTGAGAGCAACCGCGCCTGGCTGTCGTTGAACATGATGACGGAGGCGAACGCGGGCTTCCGCGCCTTCCATCACGGCACGAAGACGCAGCGCGAAGTCGACTTCATTCTGCTCCGCCGCAGGCTCGCCGAGGGCGCTGCATGGGGCGACGATCTGATCGAGGAAATCGCGCCATGGGTGGCCCCCGCGGCGAAAGTCGAGCAATGAGACAGCAACTGCAGGATCTCATCGAGTATGCGCGCCTGCTCTACGAAGATGTCGACCTCACGGTCGTCAGCGGATGGAAGAACCGCGTCGAGGGAAGGAGAGCGATCGGTCACATGCCGATCTATGTTCCGCGCGAGTTGATCCATGCCGCGGGAATGCTTCCGGTCGGAATCATGGGCGGCGGCGACCGGCTCGAGATCGTCCGCGGCGACGCCTACTTCCAGAGCTACATCTGCCGCATTCCGCGCAGCACCATCGAGCTCGCGCTGTCCGGCCGTCTCGACATGCTCGACGGAATGCTCTTCCCCGCAATCTGCGATGTCATCCGGAACCTTTCTGGCATGTGGTCGATTCTTTTTCCAGAACGCTACGTTCGCTACATCGATGTTCCTCAGAACTTCGAAGGCCGGGTCGGCGGGTCGTTCTGGAAGCACGAGCTGGCCCAGCTCCGCGATGACTTTGCCGTGATGGCTGGGCGTGAAGTCACCGATGAAAACCTCCGCGAGAGCATCGCGGTATATAACGAGAATCGCGCTGTCCTCCGCGAGCTCTATCGCGTGCGCAGTCTCACTCCGTGGTTCTTCCCGCTCTCGGAGGTCTACTATTTTCTCCGCGCGGGCAATGTGCTTCCACCAGAAGAGCACACGGTGCTTCTTCGCAAGTACCTCGAGGAAGCTCCGCGAGACCCCGAGCGAAAAGAACAGGACCAGAGCCGCATCATTCTGGTCGGCATGTTCTGCGAACAACCCCCGCACGGCCTGCTCGTCACGCTCGAACGCGCCGGCTGCTGGGTCGTCGACGACGATCTGCTCCTCGGATTGCGCTGGATCGTCGACGACATCGACGTCGAAGGAGACCCGCTCGAGAATCTCTCGCATGCATATCTCACACAGAGCGTCTCGACCGCGTCGCGTTACGCGGCAGAAGGGAACCGCGGCGCCTGGCTCGTCGATTCCACCCGGAAAAATCGTGCCGAGGGCGTGATCTTCTCCGCCGCCAGTTTCTGCGATCCGGCGCTGCTCGATCAGCCGATGCTCGTCAGCGCACTCGACCGCGCCGGGATCCCTCACACCGAATTCAAGTACTCGGAGGACACCGGCCAGTTCGCCGTAATCCGGGAACAGGCCGGAACATTTTCCGACTCGATCCGACTATGGAGCGAATCATGACCAAAATCATCGAGCACCCGGCATCCGTCTCGAAGGAACGCAGCATGGTCATGCAGAAGGAGATGATCTCTGCGCATTACGATGCCCTTGCAACCGCCAACGACGACGGCCGCAAGGTGGTCTACACGTTCGTTCCGGGAAATCTCAATGAGCTGGTCCGCTCGTTCGATCTTCTTCCAGTGCTCCCGGAAATCAATGCGCTTCAGTCCGGAATGCGCAAGCTCTCGGGCGAGTACATCGCGGAGGCCGAGAAACAAGGTCACAGTGAAGACGTCTGCACGTATGTGAAGTGCGACATCGGCATGCTGAAGAAGGGCAACATCGGTCCGACCGGCACGAAGCTGCCTAAGCCCGACCTTCTGCTCCTTTCATACACCGGCTGCTTCACGTTCCTGAAGTGGTTCGAGCTGCTCCGCGAGGAGTATGACTGTCCCGTCGCGATGCTTCACGTTCCGTATCAGGCGGACGGCATCATTCATCCGCACCAGCGCGATTACGTCGTCGAGCAGATCAGGACGGAGGTCATCCCGAAACTCGAGGAGGTGAGCGGCCGGAAATACGACGAGGACCGGCTCCGGGAAATGCTTGCCCTCTCTTCGAAGGCTGAGGACGATCTGGTCGCGGTCATGGAGAGCGCGAAGCACGTTCCATCGCCGATCGATGCCTACTTCGGCGGCGTCTACTACATCGGACCGATCTTCAGCGCGTTCCGTGGTATGCCCGGCGCAGTCGACTACTACAGCACGCTGCGCGAGGAGGTGGAAGCCAGAATCGCTGCGGGCGAGGGACCGATCACGCCCGACGGCCCGATGGGTCCGGAGCGCTATCGCCTGATCGTGGAAGGTCCACCGAACTGGACGAGCTTCCGGGAGTTCTGGAAGATGTTCTACGACGAGGGTGCCGTGGTCGTAGCCAGCACCTACACGAAGGTCGGAGGTCTGTACGACCGCGGCTTCCGCCACGATCCTTCGCGCCCGCTCGAGACGCTCGCCGAGTACTGCCTCGGCTGCTACACGAACCTCGGACTTCCCTCGCGACTCGCACTCCTCGAGCAGTACGTGCGCGAGTACAAGGCGGACGGATTTCTGATCAACAGCGTCAAGAGCTGCAACTCGTTCAGTGTCGGGCAGCTGCTCATGCTGCGACAGCTGGAAGCGAAGACCGGAATTCCCGGAGCCTTCATCGAGAGCGACCTGGTGGATCCGCGCTATTTCTCCGCCGCGAACGTGAAGAACCGGATCGAAAGCTACCTTCAGATGCTCGATCAGAAACGGCAAACGGTGAGCGCATGAGCTCCATCGACGTCTGGATCGGCATCGACCTCGGCTCGACCACGACCAAAGCGGTCGTGATGGACGAGAGCGGCAATATCGTCGGACGGGGAATCACGAACAGCCGCAGCAACTACGATGTAGCTGCCCGGATCGTGCGTGAAGAGGCGCTCGTGAACACCCGCTTCTCGCTGATGCACCAGCGGGTCGCCGATCAGGTGGGTCTGGGCATTGCGGAGGAAGAATTCGTCCGCGCTCTCGAGAGGGCTTTCCGGCTGCATCAGCATCTCGAGCAGCTCGATGCGCTACGCGACGAGATGCAGGCCGTTGCGCTCGTGCCGCGTCATGAGCGCTACCAGCGCGAGCTCCGCGAGCTGATCGAGTCGATCGCCGATGAAATGAGCGCGCGCGCTCGGGTGCACTATTCCGAACGGTCGACGCGCAAGAGCGACTTTTTCCGCGACCTCGCGGCCGCGGACTACATGGGGCTCGCCGAACAGCATGCCGATCCGAAAGGAATCACGTTCGAGACGCTTTCCGGCATTTTCGACGCAGCGATTCTCGTCGTCGAGAACTCGGCTCATGACGGAGCGTTCGCGCGCCACATCGTGCCCGCGCTCGAAAAGACGCTCGCCGAGGCCGGTTCCCTGCTCGCGCCGCACGCCGACCGGCTGCGTGAGGCGGTCGAAGCCGTACGCGCAACTGAGGTTCTCGACCAAAACACAGTCGGCACTGGTTATGGGCGGCAGCGGCTTCCTTTCCCGAAAGAACAGATCCGCAGTGAGATTCTCTGTCATGGCCTGGGCGCGCACGCTCTTTTTCCCGGAACCCGGACAGTGCTCGACATCGGCGGGCAGGACACGAAGGCGATCCAGACCGACGACAGCGGAATCGTCACCAGTTTTCAGATGAACGACCGTTGCGCTGCAGGCTGCGGGCGCTACCTCGGCTACATCGCGGACGAGATGAACCTCGGACTTCACGAGCTCGGACCGCTCGCTCAGAAGAGCAGCTGCCGCGTGAAGATCAACAGTACGTGTACGGTCTTCGCCGGAGCGGAGCTTCGCGACCGTCTTTCGCTCGGACAACGGCGTGAGGATATTCTCGCCGGTCTGCACCGCGCGATCATCCTTCGCGCCCTGTCTCTGCTTGCGCGCTCCGGCGGCATCGAGGAGGAGTTCACGTTCACGGGCGGTGTCGCGCGCAATCTTGCCGCGGTCGCCGCGCTGCGCGACCTCGTCGATGAAAACTACGGCCACCGCACGCTCAACATCTCCACCGAATCGATCTACACGGGCGCACTCGGTGCCGCGCTCTTCGCCCGGCGCGGGGCGGAAAAGGCGGCCGCATGACAGGCGAAGGGCTCCTGAGCGTCGGGATCGACGTCGGATCGGGTGCCGTAAAGACCGCGGTGGCAGTCACTGACGCAGTGGGTGAATCGAAGATTCTCACCACGAGGCTCGAGCGCATCCGGCGGCGTGATCTTCGAAAGGTCGTGCGCGAGGGTTTCGAAGTCGCGTTGCATGAGGCGGGTGTAGCGGAGCACGACATTGCCTACATAGCAACCACCGGGGAGGGAGAGCTGGTCGATTTCCGCCGCGGACATTTCTACGGAATGACCACGCACGCACGCGGTGCGCAATACCTCATGCCGCAGGCGCGTGCGGTGCTCGACGTCGGGGCGCTTCATGCGCGCGCCATGAAAATGGACGAGCATGCGCGAGTGCTGGCGTACAAGATGACTTCACAATGCGCGTCGGGCTCAGGCCAGTTTCTGGAGAACGTCGCCCGCTACCTCGGAATCCAGCTCGAGGACGTCGGTGTGCTTTCAGCCGGCGCAAGGAGTCCCGAGATGGTCAGCTCCATCTGTGCCGTCCTCGCCGAGACCGACGTGATCAACATGGTCAGCCGCGGAATCCAGACGCCGGACATCCTGCGCGGAATTCACCTGTCGATGGCGGGACGCTACTCGAAACTTCTCCGCTCGATCGGAGCCGAGAATCACATCGCACTGACCGGAGGGCTGGCGGCAGACGGCGGACTGGCGGAGGCCCTGCGGGAGAAGCTCTCAGAGGACGGTATCGACGCCCAGGTGCACACCCACGAGCTTTCGATCCACGCGGGCGCCATTGGCGCGGCGCTCTGGGGCGCGTTCCGGCACCGCGTGCTCGCAACGCGGACGACTGTCGCATGAATGAGCTCGTTGGACGGGTTGCCATCGTAACCGGAGGCAACGGTGCGATCGGAGGCGCGATCATCGAGAGGCTGCGAAGTGGCGGCACGAACGCGCTGTCGCTCGACACGAAGGACGGAGCGGGCATCCACTGCGACGTCACCGACGACACCTCCGTGAGCCAGGCCGTGGGACGCATTGAATCCGAGTCCGGAAGACTCGACGTCGCAGTTCACGCCGCGGGTATCTCTCGCGACGCCGTCGTGTGGAAGCTGGGTGTCGACGAGTGGGACCGCATTCAGGCGGTGAATCTGCGCGGGGCTTTTCTGCTGATCCGGCACTCTGTTCCGCTCATGCGGAAGAGTGGCGGCGGGCGGATCATTCTCATCGGATCGATCAATGGCTCGCGTGGAAAGTACGGAACTTCAGCATATTCGGCTAGCAAGTCCGGCCTGCTCGGCCTGTCGCGGAGCGTGAGCCGTGAAGTCGGACGGTTCGGTATCACCGTGAACGTCGTCGAGCCGGGCTGGGTACGCACACCTCTGACGGAGGCTCTCGACGACAGGTGGCGGGATGAGGCGGTCGCCGAGACGCAGCTCGGAGAGCTCGTCGAGCCGTCGGACGTCGCCGCCATGGTCGCATTTCTCTCGGGCCCGGACGGACGTAGGATCACCGGTCAGATTCTCCGCGTCGACTCGGGCCAGTGCATCGGCTGACGCGTCCGAAAGTCATCAACCCGTCAAAGCCCGCCGACTTCCCCTCAGTGTGTATTGATGTTCGGCCAACTACTGAAGCAGGTTCATCAGAAGCCTGCTCGCTCGGGTGGAAAATTTTTCAGCGTGGGGTGTGCGATTCCTGGCTTCTTCCTGCAACGCCCCCACATACTCCACAATCCGCCGGAACTTGCTCTCGCCGTGCCGGCCCAGTTCCACCCTCTCCGGAAGACGAAGCTTCGTGAGTCGTCCCCGTCGCGAACCTGCGCCCATTCCGCCGGATCGAGCGGCCACGGCTCCGCTGAGCAGATCCCTTGTGACATTCGTCATGCAGATCGGTGACCTGGTCGTTTTCATTAAGTGAGCACGGGGCCCTAGCATCACTCCCAGAGCGCAGCTCAGAGGCTGTGAAGAAATCAAAACGATGTGTCACCTCGAGCGTGGCAATGACGGGACCCGTCATGGTGGCTTCGGTACCGCATCGGCGATGTGCCGCCGAACTATACTGAACGCCTTGCCAATCCTCCCGGAAGGAAAGCAGAGCGAATGACCGACAAGAAGATCATCTGGACGAAGGTCGACGAAGCGCCGGCCCTCGCAACGCACTCGTTGCTCCCGATCGTACAGGCGTTCACGAAAGGCACCGGCGTTTCCGTGGAGACAGGTGACATCTCGCTGGCCGGCCGCATCATCTCCAGCTTCCCGGATCGGCTCGAGGGAAGTCAGAGGGTTCCGGATGATCTCGCGCGACTCGGCGAGCTTTCGCTGACCCGCGAGGCGAACATCATCAAGCTGCCGAACATCAGCGCTTCGATTCCCCAGCTCAAGGACGCGATCCGCGAGCTGCAGGCACAGGGCTACAACCTTCCTGATTATCCGGAAGCGGCCTCGACTGCCGAGGAGAAGGAGATCCAGGCGCGCTATTCGAAGGTTCTCGGCAGCGCCGTCAATCCCGTACTCCGAGAAGGCAACTCCGATCGCCGCGCCCCCCTCGCCGTGAAGAACTTCGCGAAGAAAAAGCCGCACAAGCTCGGCGCATGGAGCCGCGACTCGAAGGCCGAGGTCGCGCACATGAACGAAGGCGATTTCTATGGCAACGAGAAATCGATCGTGATGGACGATGGCGGTGCGTTCTCGATCGAGCTGGCCGGGAAAGATGGCGGCAAGGTGATCCTCAAAGACGGACTCGACGCGAAGCCGGGCGAGATCCTCGACGGCACGTTCATGAGCGTGAAGGCCCTTCGGCAGTTTTATGCACAGCAGATCGACGACGCGAAGGCAAAGGGGCAGCTGCTCTCGCTTCATCTCAAGGCAACGATGATGAAGGTGTCAGATCCCATCCTGTTCGGCCACGCGGTCGCGGTCTTCTTCAGTGACGTGTTCGACCAGCACGCCGCAGCCCTGAAAAATGCGGGGATCAATCCCAACCTCGGCCTCGGAGATCTTTACCGAAAGATCCAGACGCTGCCGGAAGCGGACCGCCAGGCGATCGAGGCCGGCATCAAGGCCACCTATGCGAGGCGTCCCGCGCTGGCGATGGTCGACTCGGATCATGGGATCACGAATCTCCATGCGCCGAACGACGTGATCGTCGACGCCTCGATGCCGGTCGTCATCCGCGACTCGGGAAAGATGTGGAACGCCGAGGGAAAGCTGCAGGATACGAAGGCCGTCATCCCGGACCGCTGCTACTCGACGATCTATGAAGAGATCATCGAGAACTGCAAAGAATTCGGCGCGCTCGACCCCGCGACGATGGGATCGGTTCCTAACGTCGGCCTCATGGCGCAGAAGGCGGAAGAGTACGGATCCCACCCGACGACGTTCGAGATCCCGATGGACGGAACAGTCCGTGTCGTGGATGGTGAAGGAAACGTACTGATGCAGCACGACGTGGAGGCCGGCGACGTCTGGAGAATGTCGAGGACCAGAGACATCCCGGTCCAGGACTGGGTGAAGCTCGCAGTACGCAGAGCGAAAGCAACGGGCGCGCCCGCGGTGTTCTGGCTCGACGGCAAACGCGCACACGACGCGAACATCATCGCGAAGGTCGAGCGATATCTCCGGAACGAGAACACCGGCGGACTGGAAATCCGGATCATGACACCCGTGGAGGCGATGCGTTACTCGCTCGAGCGGATCCGCAAAGGGCTCGACACGATCTCCGTCACAGGCAACGTGCTGCGTGACTACCTGACGGACCTCTTTCCGATTCTCGAAATCGGAACGAGTGCCAAGATGCTCTCGATCGTGCCGCTCCTTGCCGGAGGAGGACTCTTCGAGACAGGAGCGGGAGGTTCTGCCCCGAAGCATGTTCAGCAGTTCATCGAAGAGGGATACCTCCGCTGGGATTCCCTCGGGGAGTTCTCGGCGCTCGCCGCATCGCTCGAGCATCTCGCCGTCACCTTCGAGAACCGGAAGGCCCAGGTCCTCGCCGATACTCTTGGCGAGGCGATCGCAAAGTTTCTCGACAACAACCGGTCCCCTGCCCGCAGGGTCGGCGAAATCGACAACCGCGGAAGTCACTTCTATCTCGCAATGTACTGGGCGGAGGCGCTGGCCGCGCAGTCGAACGACGGGGAGCTCAGGGCGAAATACGCGACGATCGCAGAGCAGCTGGTCGCAAACGAGGCGTCGATCAACGGGGAGCTTCTCGCTGCGCAGGGAAAGCCCGTCGACCTTGACGGTTACTATCATCCCGACGTCGAGAAGACCTCGACAGCGATGCGGCCGAGCGCGACTCTGAACGGGATCATCGACGCAGCGGGGACTCCGGGATAACCCTTGCCTGGGGGCGGAGGATCCGAGAATCAGTTTCAACAAGCTTCAGTTAAAGTGCGGAGCTCCGCCCCCGGGGCAATCGTTTGCCTATTTCACCCGCTTCGCGATCTGCAGCGCGGGGTCCTGCGTGATGTTGTCGGTAGTCGATCCATAGATGATCGCACTGCCTTCTTCGATGACGAAGACGAGCGTTTCGCTCGCGCCGATCTGACGCCCGAGGAATTCTCCGGAGGAGACCTGTTCAAAATAGGTGGCCGGGTAAGTCTTCGTCACGGTCGAAAGGACGACATTCTCGTCGTCTTTGGTCACGACCGTCATCCTCGCTCCCTGGCTCAGCGTGCGGACTCCGATGTTGAACCGCGCAGCCACGGGATCGATCGGCGAGATCAGCGCCGCCTCCTGTCCGCCGCGGATCGCTTCCACCGGCAGCACCTGCAGCTCCGTCATTCCCGTCGTTCCATCCTCGCCGGCATCATTGAAAATGCGCACGATGCTGAGCGGAAGCGGTCCGATGTCCGGCACGATGTCGAGACTTCCGAGCCCCGCCTGGTTCATCGCCGGAAGGAGGTCTGCATACTCGAGAGTGTGGCCTGGAAGGATGCTGTACTCGACAGAGGGGTCGGCCGTGCTCCCCGCGATCCTCTGCGGGTGATAGACGAACCGGCCTGTGATGGTCTCGTCGGTCGGATTGTGAATCTGAACGGCGGTCCTGAAAAACGAACCGAAATTTCCCGGCGTCGATGCCACGACCGGAATGATGCTGCCGGCCACTTCATTCGAAACGTCCGTCACGAATCCTCGGCTCGTGGCGGGAATCGACGATGGCCCTCCGCTTCCGGCCGCGCAGGTCTGGAACGAGGAGCTGAGGCTCGGCGACGGCTCGGTGGCGATGATCATCTGACCCGGCACATCGAGAGCCTGAAACGTCAGTCGCGCAACGCAGACATTTCCGGTCGGCGCGATCTGGCTCGGCTGGCTCGCGGAGATGGAAACCCTGCCGGCCGAATTCGCCGCGGCAACGTCCGTTGTCGTGGGAGCTCCCGCGAATTGCGGAGAATCACAACCCGACGCTGAAACGAATTGCACCTGCGTCCGGTTGAAGTTCACCGGAATTGCGTACCCTCCCAGCACGGCAGGAACCTGCGTTCCGCCACAGCCTCCCGTGACTCCGGTGAGATCGACATTCACTTCCACAGTGAATGTCTGGCCGGCCTGCACACCCGCCAGGGGACCGCTGAGAGACACTTCGGCAAGTGAGGAGAATGGGGTCGCCTGCCCGAAGAGCACAGACGCCGAGAGCAGCGACATCACGGCTGCAGCAACGATGCTTCGGCGCGCGACGCGCCTTCCTGAAATTCTCGTCGACCTGTTCATTGATTTGCTTCCTTCCTGATGCTGATGTCGAGATTACGGAGGAACTGCCCATCGGCATCCCTTTCGAGGGCCGAAGCAGCACTTTCAATCGAAAGCCGGATCGATTTGGACCCGCCCGGCACCGTCTCCGAGAAGCGAAGCCGGGCGACGTTCACCATGCCGATGGGCAGAGCGACATTGGTCTGTACTGCACTGATCTTCAAAACGCCTTCCGCATTCGCTTTTTCAGGAGCAGTCGCGAAAGGATCGTTCGCAAAGTACGGATCGAGACCGCCCGAAAGCCCTCTGTAGGTCACTTGCTTCGGATCGAACTCCACCTTGACCACGTAGCCGGCGAGAACCGCGGGACGCTCGTTCACGGTCACATCCTGCAGATCGATGGTGACGGGTATGACGATCAGCGCCCGTCTGAGATCCCGCTCCGGCCAGCTGAGCAGCCTCGCCTCCCCGTCAGGCGCCACTTCGGTGATCGGCTTCCGCGCGCGCGGATCCGACGCTTCTGCAACCGGCGTCAGCGCGAGCGCCGCACCACACACCAACAACGATACAAGTCTCTTCATCATGTCTCCTACTGCCCGCTCGCGTACGGCAGGCAGGAAATGTTTCCTACGAGGTAATGCGCCGTGGTGACGAGATCGACTGCGTCGAGACTCGAATTGCGATCGAGATCGACCAGTTCCATCGGCGCGGTGAACGGTGCCGTGCCCATCGGAATGTTGCCGACGAGATGGTTCGCCATGATGACCAGATCGGTCGCATCCACCGATCCATCCTCATTGAGGTCGCCGTACAGCACCACGCGAACATTCGCGTCGGCCGTTCCGATGTTCCCTGCGCCATCGACGAACCGGAAGGTAATCACATTGTCCCCACCGCCGAGGAACGTCGTGCCGTCGATATCCAGCCCTCCGAACTGCGGTGCGAGCTGGTCGACGTTCGTGCTGCAGGCATCCACCGCCGTCGCAGAAGCAAGGAAGTCGACGAGAGCGATGGAGCTTGCGGTCGTGATACCTCCCGACCCGGCCTGGCATTCCGTCTGAAGAATGACGATCTCAGCGGGAGCGGTGACCGCCGGAGGGTCTGTATCCTCACCCACCGAGAAGGTCATCACGTTCGAGCTTCCGCCTCCAAGCGGATTCGTGACCGAGATCGACGCGCTGCCGGCCGTGGCGATGTCGCTCGCCGGAATGACAGCCGTCAGCTGCGTTTCGCTGACGAACGTCGTCGCGCGGGCATTGCCGTTCCATTCGACCGTCGAGCCGGCTACGAAGTCCTCGCCGTTGACCGTCAGCGTGAACTCGGGACCACCTTCGCAGATCGACCCTGGGGCCAGCGACGCGAGTGAAGGATCGTCGTCCGCTGAGATAACGGTCAGACTGACCGTGACCGCGTTCGAATTGACCGAGCCGTCGTTGGCGGCATACGTGAAGCTGTCGGACCCGAAGAAGTTCGGATCGGGCGTGTAAAGGAATGATCCATCTGCATTCAGCGTCACGGTACCGTTTGCCGGATCGCTGAGTTTGACCGCGGTCAGAGCGTCGCCATCGGCGTCCGTATCATTACCGAGCACGCCGGGAGCAGCAACGCTGAGCGCGACGTTTTCGTCGGTCGTGTAGCTGTCTGCTGTCGCGACAGGCGCGTCGTTGACCGCGTTGACTGTGACCGTCACGGTTCCCGTGGCCGTCCCGCCATTGCCGTCATCGACAGTGTAGGTGTAGCTATCGGTCCCGTTGAAATCGGCGTCCGGCGTGTAAGTGCAGATACCTGCCGCCGTGCAGCTGACGGTTCCATTAGCGCCGTTGGTGCTGCCGGTTACGGTGAGCGTATCGCCGTCGACATCGGTCACGAAAGCGAGGACATCGGTATCCACCGGCGTGTCTTCGTCGGTCGTGGCCGTGCCCGCCGCGGCAACCGGATCGTCATTGAGGGCATCGATCGTGAGCGTCACGGTAGCGGTGTTCGAATCGACCGTGCCGTCGTTGACCAGGTACGTGAATGTGACCGTACCGTTGAAGTCCTGTGCGGGAGTGAACTCGAACGAGCCGTCTCCATTCAGAACGAGAGCTCCCTCTGCCGCATCCGGACCGGCAACGAGCGACGCCGTGAGCGTATCGTTGTCCACGTCGGTATCGTTCCCAAGCACGCCCGGCGCCGGGACCGTCAGTACGACATCTTCGTCTGATGTGTATGCGTCGTCATTCGCAACAGGGGCATCGTTGACCGGATCGACGGTGATCGTCACGGTCGCCACAGCCGAGGTGTTGAAGCCATCGGTTGCCGTGTAGGAGAAGCTGTCGGTTCCGTTGAAATCCGCGCTCGGCGTGTACTCGAACGAACCGTCGGCGTTCAGCGTCAGCAGACCACTGGCGGGGCCGCTGGCCAGAACCGCCGACAGTGTGTCGCCGTCCCCGTCGGTGTCGTTGCCCAGAACGCCGGGCGCTGCGACGGTCAGAGTCGTGTCTTCGTCGACTGAGAAGCCGTCATTGACAGCCACCGGCGCGGCGTCGTCGTCCGTGATCGTTCCGACGGCTGTCTCATCGGTGATGGTCGCATTGACCGCGCCGCTCAACGTCACCGTGAAAGTCTCATCGCCTTCCGCGAGCTCGTCGCCGAGAATTGCTACCTCGATCGTGCCGGAGAGCAGACCGGCGTCGATCGTCAGCGTTCCACTCGCGGCCGTATAGTCGGCACCGGCCGTTGCCGTTACATCTGCAGTCTGATACCCGACCGTCACGTCCTGCGCGCTTACGCTCGAGAGAGTGACGGTGAACTGCATCATCGCAGCGCCGCTGTCGCCTTCGACCAGTGTTGCGTCGCCGATCGAGAGCGAAGGCATCGCGTCGTTGTCGTTGATGGTGACTATGTGTACGGCAGGGGTACCGACAGAGGCATTCGTCGGAACACCCATCGTGAGTACTACCGTCTCGTCCGCCTCGTTAGTCGAGTCGTCCACCACATTGAACGTGACGCTGCCCGTGAGCGAGCCCGCAGGAATCGAAATGTTTCCTGCGACCAGATCATGGTCCGCCGGGTTCTCCGCCGTTCCGGTGACTGTGTAAGGTACGGTGACGGACTGCCCGCTCACCGCGCTCAGTTGCGCGGTGACGGTGACCGTTCCGACACCTTCGCTGACCGACTGCCCGGCAGCCGTGAAGCTGACCACCGGCGCATCATCGTCATCTGCAATCGTTACGGTCGCCTGGCTGGGCGTACCTTCCGTCGCATTCACGACCGAATCGATGTCGACAACCACGGTCTCGTCCGGCTCATCGATCGAGTCGTCCGTTCCAGTGATGGTGATCGATCCGGTGAGGGAGCCAGCCGGAATGCTGATGATGCTGCCCGAGGCCGTGTAATCGCTCGGACCGGCGGTTCCGCTGAACGAGAGGTTGACCGTAACGGCGAGTCCCGATGCCGCCGAGAGCGTTGCGGTGACCGTTGCCACGCCGCCATTCTCGGCGATGGGGCTGCCGCTCTGGCTCAAGGTGACCGACGGAGGGTCATCGTCATCTGTAATGACGGCCGTGACCTGCTGGGTTCCCGACTCGGTGCCGTTCGTGACCGAAGTGATGTCGACGATGACCGTCTCATCGAGCTCGTCGATCAGGTCATTGATGCCGGTGAGTGTCATACTTCCCGAGGTGTTTCCGGCGTTGATCACGATCGAGAGTGCCGAGGGCATGTAGTCGACGTTCTGGGTTGCGGTGCCCGAAAGACCGAGGTTTACCGTGACGTCCTGACCGGACAGCGCGGAGAGCGTTGCAGTCACAGTCGCGACGCCGCCATTCTCCGCGAACGGCGAGCCGTCGAGGCTCAACGTTACGGACGGCACGCCGTCGTTGTCGGTAATGGTTCCCTGTCCCTGTCCGTCGCCGATCGTGGCATTCGAGGCATTGCTGAGATTCACGAAAAACGTCTCACTCGGCTCGTTGATCGCATCGTCGACCGTTACCACGGTGACCGTCTGCGTCGTCACGCCTGCGTTGAACGTCAGCGTACCGCTGTTCGCAACATAGTCGTCCACGACCACGGCCGTTCCATCTGCCGTTGTAAAGTCGACCGTCACCGTCTGCGAGGTTCCGCCCGTCAGCGTCACTGTGAACACTGCAGAGCCGCCCTCGTTCACCGTCACGTCATTGATCGACAGCACCGGA
>JBGTDX010000144.1:0-54266 GCA_041748075.1 Thermoanaerobaculia bacterium | reverse complement strand
CCTCGTCCGGCCGGTCCGACGGAAGAGCTGGAAGTGGAGATCACCGGAGAAGACCTCGATGTCGAGTACTACTCCGATCGGATGGTAGCGCTTCGGGATCTGGCCATCGAGCAGATCCATCTGTCGGTACCGATGAAGCCGCTGTGTGAGGAGGCCTGTCTGGGGCTCTGCGCACACTGCGGTTTGAACCTGAACAAAGGCGTCTGCGCCTGTGCCGGCGAGGAACCGGATGACCGTTGGGCAGCCCTCCGCGATTTTCGCGAGCAGCTCGTCAAGAAGAAGCAGTCCTGACTATCGAAGGAGTTTTTCAGCCATGCCGAATCCAAAGCGCAGACATTCGAAAGCGCGAACCCACAGCCGCCGCGCCCATGACTTCCTCAAACCGAAGTCGCTGTCGACCTGCCCGCACTGCCACGAGGCAAAGCTGCCCCACCGGGTGTGCCTCAAGTGCGGACACTACAAAGGTCGTGAAGTCATCGAAGTCAAAGATACCCTGTAAGGACCTCTCGTTCGGCTCTGGTGACGTTTGAGCAGACAGCACACAGTACACAGGAATCAGAAGGCGGGTCTCCCGTGACTCTGACCTGTCCCTCTCTGAGCTGCCGGAGACTTCGAGACTGCTGGCGTGAACGCAGGAACGAATGTCTGCTCCGGTGACCAACGACGGTTTGGCAGTGTCCCGTGGCCACGCCATTGCGGTTGACGCGATGGGTGGTGACCTCGCTCCCAGGGAAGTGGTCCGTGGCGCGGTTCTCGCCGCCGCGGAGCTTTCAACGCAACTTCTGCTGGTCGGCCGCGAAGAGGATGTCTATCGCGAGCTCGCCAATGCGCCGGGACCGATCCCACCGAATGTCGAAGTAATCGATGCCCGCGAAGTCGTGGAGATGGGCGAAGGTGCGCTCACTCCGATTCGAAAAAAACGGGACTCCTCGATCCGGGTCTGCGCGAACCTCGTCAAGGCAGGTCGCGCTGCAGCATTCGTCTCCGCCGGAAACACAGGAGCCGCCTGGACCAGCGCAAAGCTCGTTCTCGGGATGATCGAAGGCGTCGACCGTCCGGCCCTTGCAACCGTTCTCCCGCGCATCGGGGGATTTACTCTGCTCCTCGACGTCGGTGCAAATGTGGATGTGAAGGCCAACAACCTTCGCGAATTCGCCGTCATGGGGCATTTCTACGCCCAGCTGGTCTTCGATCTCGAACATCCGCGGGTAGGGCTGCTTTCGATCGGCGAAGAAGAGGGCAAAGGAAACGAGCTGACCAGAGAGACCTTTCGGGTGCTCGAGGGCGCGGGGCTGAACTTCATCGGGAACGCCGAAGGCCGCGATATCTACAACGGCAACGCCGATGTCATCGTCTGCGATGGCTTTACCGGCAACGTGGTCCTCAAAGCTTCAGAAGCGCTCGCCGATGCATTCAAGCGGGGTCTGAGGGAAGAGCTGACCCGCAATCCCCTTCGCAAGCTGGGAGCATTCCTGTCGAAAGGAGCCTTCGAGGACTTTCGCAGGAGGGTCGACTATGAGGAGTATGGCGGAGCACCGCTGCTCGGCGTGCGCGGCGGGTGCATCGTCTGCCATGGAAGCTCGAAATCGAAGGCGATCAAGAACGCCATCAAAGTCGCGGCGAGCTTTGCCGAGAACGACATCAATGCCAAAATTCAGTCGAAGGTCAGTGATCTGCATTCGCGCGAGAAAGCAGCGGGGATACTGGCGATGGAAAAAGACGCGGTGGGCGAGAAGTAGTCGGCCGACGGCCGGCTCCTGACTCCTCCGAAGGAACCCGGACAATGCAACACGAACTTGCCTACATATTTCCTGGCCAGGGCAGCCAGTTCGCGGGAATGGGAAAAGACATCGCTGAGCGGTTTCCGGAGGCCAGAGAGACGTTCGAGGCAATCGATGAGGCACTCGGTTTCTCGATATCGAGGCTCTGCTTCGAGGGTCCGGAAGACGAGCTGAAGCTCACGGCCAACACCCAGCCTGCGATTCTCGCCGTCTCTTCGGCGATCGATGCAGTGCTCGCGGCTCGAGGAAGCCGGCGTCCCGATATCGTCGCGGGGCACTCTCTCGGTGAATACAGCGCGATTGTCTGCGCGGGCGGGCTGAAGGCAGCGGACGCAGCGAAACTCGTTCGCTCCCGTGGCGAGTTCATGCAGGAAGCCGTTCCGGCAGGCGAGGGTGCGATGGCGGCGCTCATCGGGCCATCCCTCGAGGAGATCGAGTCGATCTGCACCGAAGCGGCCGAGGGAGGGGTACTTTCTCCGGCGAACATCAACGCGCCCGGTCAGATCGTCATCGCGGGCAGCCGCGCCGCTGTGGAACGGGCGCTGGAAGTCGCGAAGGCGCGCGGTGTGAGAAAGTCCGTCATGCTTCCGGTCTCGGCTCCCTTCCACTGTGATCTGATGGCTCCTGCCGCGGAACGGCTGGGGCCGCTCCTCGAGGCGGCTCCGTTTCGTGATCTGCTATTTCCGCTCATGACGAATGTCGATGCGTCGCCGGTGGGGACGGATCACGCGGTTCGCAACGCGCTCGCGCGACAGGTTGTCTCGCCGGTTCGCTGGATCGAGTCGATCGAGAGGATGATCGAACTGGGCGCGAAACGATTCGTCGAGGTCGGTCCGGGCAGCGTACTGGCCGGCCTCATTCGACGCATCAACAGGGACGTGGAGACGATCAACTTGAACAACGCCGAGTCGCTGGAGAGCTTTCTGGCACGTTGAGCGATCTGGGGGCCCGACCTCAATGAGGGGGACACTGCGACGGGGGAAGACAGATGAATATCGACTTATCAGGCAGAGTAGCTCTGGTGACCGGAGCGTCCCGGGGAATCGGAGAGGCGATCGCGCGGCGCCTTTCCGAGGCGAAGGCGACTGTGCTGTGCGCAGCGAGAAGTGCCGGGAAAGTTGAAGCGCTCGCTCAATCGATTCATGAAGCGGGAGGGTCGGCGTACGGAGTCGAGTTGGACATTACGTCTTCCGACGTTCGTGAACGCATACGGGAACTGATCGAGCAGCACGAGCGGATCGACATCCTCGTCAACAATGCAGGCATCACCGAGGATGATCTTTTTCTCCGCATGAAGCCGGAAGCGTGGTCTCGCGTCCTGCAGACGAACCTCGACTCGACATTTCATATCACCCAGGAAGTAGTCAAGAAGATGATCCGGGCCCGGTGGGGACGGGTGATCAACATATCCTCGGTAGTCGGACTCATGGGAAACCCGGGGCAGACCAACTACTCCGCGTCGAAGGCCGCGATCATCGGACTGACGAAGTCGCTGGCGCTCGAGATCGGGTCACGAAACGTGACAGTAAACGCCGTCGCTCCCGGATTCATCCAGACAGCAATGACGGAAGGTCTCGAAGGTCAGTCAAAAGAGTCGCTCGAAGGACGCATCGCACTCAGAAGGCTGGGAACGCCGGACGATGTGGCATACGGCGTTGTGTACCTCGCTTCCGAACAGGCTTCGTACGTCACCGGCACGGTGCTGAACATAAGCGGGGGGCTGTACACGTAGGGAGTCGACAGGTCGGGGCGAGAAATGACCCACGGTGTCATCCTCAGGATGACACTTGATCCTTCTCTGGCCACAATGCCGTGTCGTCGACTGGGCAGAAGCGTCAGTTTCCGGACGACACGTCGATGGCGGACCCGAGTTTCTGCAGAACGTCGTCGACCGCGGTGACCATGACGACATCATCCTTCCGGGCAGTCTCACGCGAATAGGATTTACGGAGGGCTTTGAGGGCCTCAACGATGACTTCGAGCTCAGGCTCGAGCAGTGTGATCTGTTTCATGCGGGAGGTCTAAACACGAACCGTGCCCGAGTTTTCCGGCGCAGCGCGGACGCCGCGTGCCAGAGTATCCGGCACGCGGCTCACAATCAGTAGGTTCCGGTCGTGTTGGTCGTGCCGGTGGTAGTCGTACCGTCGGTGGTGGTCATACCCATCGTATCGGTCTGCACTGAAGTCTCGGTTTCCATGCTTATCGTCGTGGTGCCGGTCGTGTGGGTCAACTCGGTCATCGTCTGTGTATCGGTCGCGATTGTTTCCGTCATGACCGTATCGGTGGAATGGTCTTCCCCTCCGCAGCCGAAACTGAATACCAGGGCCAGAATGCTGAGTACCATGAGACTCTTTTTCATAAAATTCTCCTTTTCAATGTCCGTCTCGAATTACAGATATGCCGGTTTTTTGCATGACGCGAGCCATCGGGGGCGGGGGCGAGGGTGACGAGTTGCTGGCGCGCCCCGAGGGATTCGAACCCCCGACCCTCAGATCCGAAGTCTGATGCTCTATCCAGCTGAGCTAGGGGCGCGTGGGGCGGAGCATAACACACGGTTTGCAGCGTGAAACTGCAGAGGTTCCGGTCGCGCTCTCGACAGAACTCGCGGGATGAATATAATGACGCGCCGTCCTGTTTCAGGAGTCCGTTTGCGGTTAAGCCGTTGTAGCTCAGTTGGTAGAGCAGCTGATTCGTAATCAGCAGGTCGCTGGTTCAAGTCCAGTCAACGGCTCCATTTTTTCCTGAACGCTCGAGCAGGCCCAGGCGTTACTCTCCCTTTTCAATGCACAGTTCGTGGACCGCACGGGCCACTGCTGCGAAATCAAGTGGCTTAACGAAGGTGCGCGCTACCAGCGACAGATCGGTTCCTCGGTTAGAATCGAGCTCTTCGGCTGTGATCACCACGATGCTCGGACTCTGGTGGTTGCGGTTCAACGCAAGGTAATCCAGCAACTCTCTGCCACTCACCCTGGGAAGATTGAGATCGAGCACAACCACATCATAGGATCGGAGTTCCAGCAGACGCATCGCTTCGGCGCCGTCCTCTGCGACATCGACGTTGATCTGCTCCTTTTCGAAATGGATCGAGAGCGATTGCCTCAGGGTGGTATGGTCCTCGACGAGGAGGACGCAGGGAGGCTTGGGTTCTGCAGGCATCATTGAAAAAAATCTCCGCGGTACAGAATCGGGACAGTGGCCGCAATGAACTTCGAGCGTGACGGCTGCAAAAAACAGACCGATAAGTTCAATGAGCTGTTCATTTTTCCAATATCAGCCGCTCTGGGTGATGGGGCGGGAGGTCGCTCCGGAGCGGCTTGCTCAACCCCTTAAATTGATGCAGGGGACAATCAGGATGATCCTAGGAAAACGACTCATCAACGCAGTGGTCGCCGGTTTCATGGTCCTGCTACCTGCAGCCCTCCCGGCGCAGGGTTCCGACCCGCTCGCGGAGCGTGCGCGGAAAATTCTTCGGGAGGTCCCGCTGGTCGACGGCCACAACGACGTCCCCTGGCAGTATCACGAGCGGGTGAAAAATCAGCTCTCGCAGATCGATCTCCGCGACACCTCGGCACTCACGCCCGCGATGCACACCGACATCCCTCGTCTGAAGCGGGGAGGAGTCGGGGCCCAGTTCTGGTCCGTCTACATCCCGTCGACGAGAACCGGCGCAGAGGGAGTCCGGTCGGTCATCGAACAGATCGATGTCGTCCATCGCATGGTGCAGACCTATCCTGAGACATTCGAGCTGGCTCTTACGGCAGACGACATCGTCCGGATTCACAAGCAGGGAAAGATCGCCTCGCTGATCGGTATGGAAGGAGGACACTCGATCGGAAATTCGCTCGGCGTGCTCCGGATGACGTATGACGTGGGCGCCCGATACATGACGCTCACGCACAGTCTCAAGGTCGACTGGGCGGACTCCGCGACAGACACACCTGCACATGGCGGGCTGACGAAGTTCGGGGAGGAGGTCATCCGGGAGATGAACCGCCTGGGCATGCTCGTCGACCTCTCGCATGTGTCTGCCGAGACGATGAATGACGTGCTGGACGTGACCGATGCGCCGGTGATTTTCTCGCATTCGTCGGCGTTTGCACTGACGAATCATCCACGTAACGTTCCCGACGACGTGCTCGCCAGGATGCCTGCCAACGGCGGGGTGGTGATGGTCACGTTCGTGCCCTCGTTCGTGAGCCAGGTTTTGAGGAATCATTTTGCGGACCAGAAGGCCGCCGAGGAGCGCTTCAAGTACATCCACGTAGGCAATCCGAACAGAGCCGCCGAAGAGCTCGAGGTATGGAAGAAGAGCAATCCTGCGCCGGTGGCAACGCTGAGTGACGTCGCCGACCACGTGGATCACATCCGTAAAGTGGCCGGAATCGATCATATCGGCATCGGTGGAGACTTCGATGGAATCACGACCGTGCCGACCGGCCTCGAGAGCGTGGAGTCCTATCCGAATCTGTTTGCCGAGCTGCTGCGCCGGGGCTACTCGGACGAAGACATCCGGAAGATCGCGGGACTGAACGCGCTGCGGGTGATGCGGCAGGCGGAAAGCGTCGCGAAGCGCCTCCAGGCAGAGCGGCCTCCGTCAGAAGCGACGATCGAGAAACTGGACGCGCCTGTCATCTCGGCGGATACGAAGTAGGAGCAGCGGGACTTTCCGATGTCCCGTCTCCAGTGGGGTGAAGCCGTACGACGGTTGGAGCATTCATTCGGGAGTCGTGGCTCCAGGTCCCTTCGAAAAAGGAGGGGGCGGGGCATTCAACATTCAACATTCAACATTCAACATTCGGGCGGGGGAGAAGAGAATGAAAAGCCCCCCGCCCCGAATGTTGAATGTTGAATGTTGAATGTTGAATGTTGAATGTTGAATGCCCCCCACCCACCACCCCTTCCCCACCCGGAATAATTGTTCCTCCCGGACCTTTCTTGTAGGCTTCGCACTCCCGTCCCATCGGGTCGGGTAACTTTTGACAATCTGGTAGTAGCTCCTTGAGCTTCGCAGGTCGGAGCTCCGCTAGGCCAGAAGGAGGACGTATGAGGACTTACGAAGTCCTGTTCATCCTTTCTCCGCAAGTACCGGAGGAAGAAGGCACGACTCTCATCAATGACTTCAGGGGCATTGGAGAGAGCACACCCGCGACGCTCATCACCGAAGAGCCGTGGGGTCGCCGCCGTCTCGCATATCCCATCGAAAAATTCAACGAAGGCATCTACCACCTCTTCATCTTCAACGCGGAGGGGGCGCTCTCGGAGCTCGATCGCAAGATGAAGAACTCCGACCGGATTCTTCGTCACCTGATCGTGCGCACCGACGAGGAAACGCGCCGCGCGATCAAGCTCGCGAAGAAGAATCCCAAGAAAGAGCGCGTTCGCCCGGCACCGCCCGGAATGGGGACCACGACCGCTGCGCCGGCCGCCGCACCCGCCCCGGCTCCGGAAGAGACATCCGCGCCGGTCGAAACCGCCGAAGCTCCGGCCGAAGCGGCTCCAACCGCCGAGCCGGCCAGCGAGTAAGAGGAAAGGAGAACGAACATGGCAGCCCCACAGAGACGCACCCAGAGCCCGTCCGGTGGACCCGGAGCGGGCAAGAAGAAGTTCTTCTTCCGGCGCAAGAGAGTCTGCAAGTTCTGCGTCGAGAAGATCGAGTACGTAGATTTCAAAGATGTGAAAACGCTTCAGCAGTTCATCCCCGAGCGGGGAAAGATTCTGCCGCGCCGCATTTCGGGCACGTGCGCCCTGCATCAGCGCAAGCTGCAGATTGCCATCAAGCGGGCAAGGATCGTGGCTCTAATTCCGTTCGCGACGGACTGAGTTTCCGGAGAGATGGTCACGGCGATGAACAGGACTGTTGCGGAATCTGACGAGCATCTCCCGTCAGGGCGGATGGGGCGGAGCATTGCGCTCCATTCCATCGCTGCTGCCGCGATGTTCATCTCGCCGCTTTCGCTGTTCGTGCCTGCCGCAATCATCCACTCCGGGCTCCGTCATGGAAGGCGGGGGACGGTGGGGGTGGCGGGCATTTCGGCGCTGCTGCTCATTGTGCTCTTCAGTGCCAGCGCGGGAGATGCCGGACTGGCGCCTGCAATGGCGCACGTCGGGCGATTCATCTTCGAGGTCGCAGCTCCCTCGATCATCGCGTTTCTCCTGATCGAGAAAGCGGCGAGTTTTGGCCGCGTGCTCACTACTGCGATTCTCAGCAGCGGGACAGGAATTCTTGCAACCGAGCTGAGTCTCCGGACGTTCTTCGGCTACTCGCCGTACGAGGCGATCGTCACGAACTTCCGCGCGGTCTCGAACGACGGGCTCGATGTCTATCGAGGCGCCGGGCTCGCTCCCGAAATGATTCGGATGATGGAGCGGCTCTCCGATACGGTAGCCTCTTCATTCATGCCGGCAGTGCTGCTGTCGGTCGTTGCGCTGACCTTCGTATTCAGTCTGATTCTGGTTCCGCGACTACCGGCAGGCAGAGACACGGGTGAGAGGTACATGCTCCGCAGCCTCGTGTTGCCGGACGCGCTGCTCGTCGCCTTCGTGCTCGGCGGACTGTCGCCCCTTGCGTCAGGTCCACTTCGGCTCGCAGGACTCAATCTGCTTGCGATTGTCATCATCCTGTATTTCATCCAGGGTCTCGCAGTGTTTCGCGCGCTCGTAACGAAGGTGGGCTTCGGTCCGATCGGAACGATGATCGCCTTTCTGATGCTGGGGCTGATGCTGGTGTATGGCATTGCTCCCTTCGCACTCGCGCTGGTGGGACTCTTCGACTCTTTCTTTGATTTCAGAAAACTGAACCGAAAGGATGACTCAAATGAAAGTCATACTGATTGACGAGATCCGTGGGCTCGGCACCCGTGGAGACATCGTTCAGGTGAAGGACGGGTACGCCCGTAACTACCTTCTCCCCAAGAAGCTGGCGCGCGAAGCGACGCCAGGAAACCTCAAGTCGATCGAGCAGGAACGCAAGAAGTGGAGCCTGCTTTCCGAGCAGGAAAAAACCGCTGCGCAGAAGGCCGCCGAGAAGATCGAGGGCATGAAGCTCGTGATTCGCAAGAAAGTCGGCGACAGCGGAACACTGTACGGGTCGGTGACCTCGAGCGAGATCGCCGATGCGCTTCTCGCTGAGGGCATCGAAGTGGACAAGCGCAGGATCGAGCTGAGCCATCCGATCAAGAGCATCGGTGCTCACGATGTCGACGTCAAGCTTCACCGCGAAGTCTCGGCTCACGTCCAGGTCGAAGTCGTCGGTGAAGGCGCGGGTGCTCTGCTGGCCGCAGCGCGCGCCGCTGCGTCAGCAAAGTCCGCCCCTCAGGCGGAGCCGGCAGAAGCCGCGTCCGAAGTACCGGCGCCCGAAGAGGCCGTGTCCGAAGAACCCGCCGCCGAGACTGTGGAATCGGACGAGCAGGCTCCCGCGCCGGAAGCAGAAGTCGAAGAGAAGTAGTCGCAAGACGGCGGGGCACTCGGGTGCCCTGCCGTCACGGTACCGACTCCTCCGCCGTCGGCTCTCCGCTGTCGCCATCTGGCGTAACCCTGTAAACTCCCCGTCGTGACCGAGAAGCGATTCATCGAGGAGCCGCCCGCAGGGCTCGAGGGATGGAATCGCGTCTGGCGCGAGGACCTGCACTACCGTGGCGGCGAGTCTGGTTCGCTCCTGAACAGACTGCTCATCCGTACGCTGCGGCCGATCCTCCGCAGGGTCCTTGGTTCCATCGACGGGCGTCAGCGCAACTTCAACATTGCCGTCCTCGAAATGCTCGGCGACCTGCGAAAGGATCTTGCAGCGATCGTGACAGACTCGAAGCGGGACGCCGAGGACATGCGGCGTGATCTGTCGCAGATGGAAGCCCGGCTCCCGGTGGCGGTTCGCCGGAACGATGCGCTGGCTGCAGCAATTGATCAGAAAATCGAAATGGTTTCCGCCCGCCTCAGGGACCTGAGCATTCCGCTTGTGGTTCAGCCGGACGCCTCCGCCTTCCGGTCCGACTTCGTATATCGCCGTCTCGAGGATGGACTGCGAGGAAGTCCTGATGAGATTCGGCAGTCACTCGAGCCGTACCTCGAGTATGCCGCGGCAATGGCGCCGGTGATCGATGCCGGGTGCGGAAGGGGTGAGTTCCTCGAGCTCTGCAGGGAGCGCGGAATTCCCGCGCGGGGGTTCGATACGAACGAGCGCTCGGTTGCAGAACTGCGCCAGCGGGGCTTCGATGCGGAACTGGGCAGGCTGCCGGACTGCCTGATCGCCCTCGATGCAGAGTCTGTAGGCTCGATCCTCGCCGCTCACGTGGTGGAGCACCTGCCGTCGGACGTTCTGATCGAAACCTTCGCGGCTGCCTCGCGGGTGCTTCGAGCGGGAGGCTGCCTGATGATAGAAACTCCGAACGCCGGCTCGATCGCCATGTCGGCATCCGAATTCTGGCGGGATCCCACACATCTGGCTCCTCGCCACGTCGGAGCTCTCACTCTGATCGGCCGGGAGTTCGGTTTCGAGGTTGCTGAGGTGCGAACCGTGGCACCGTTCCCTGAAGGCAATCGGATCGACGCGCCGGATGGATCGCAGGAACTCAAGGACGTCGTCGAGCGGCTCAATGAGCTTCTGTTCGGCGATCGGAACCTGCGGCTGATTCTGAGGAAAGAGTAAGCCTGCGGATTACGGGCTGCTTGCCCCGTCCCGAGCTTCCGTCTCGATCACCATCCGGTTCGGTGGCGGGGGCGGCAGACGGTGAGGAATGAATCCGAGGAGCAGGCCGGCCACGAAGCCCCCGAGGTGAGCATAGTTGTCGATTCCGGGGAAGGTGAAGCCGATGATGACGTTGAGTGCTGCCCATCCCATCAGTTGCTGCGTGAAGCCCTTCGTCCACGGCTCGTGACGCCAGACGGGTGAGCGGCGGATCGCCACGATCAGGGCTCCCAGAATTCCGAAGATCGCACCGCTCGCGCCGGCGGACAAACCTTCCTCGCGGAGGATGGCACTCGTGAGCGACGCGCTGACGCCAGTGAGAAAGTAGAACGCGACGAAGCGAGTCGATCCGAACATCGCTTCGAACACATAGCCGAGCTGGTAGAGAGCCCAGAGGTTGACCAGCAGATGCAGCAGCCCAATATGGAGAAACATGGCGGCGACCAGGCGCCACCACTCGCCCTGTTCGACCAGCCAGGGAACGATGGCTCCCAGTCTCGCGAGCGTGGGAAGATCCTCCCGTCCGACACCGACGAGCGGAATGCCGTTCATGAGCTCGACAACGAACACCATGAGGATCGCGATCATGAGACCGACCGTGACGGGCATCCGCGAAGCTCTCACCGCTCACCTCGAAGCAGAGACGCCGAGACCCGTCGCATCAGGAAGTGGGCCGTGCGCGGGCAGCATTCTTTGAATTTCATGAAGAGAGAAGGGATCAGGGGAAGGACCTTTCTGTAGCTGGGAGATTCGATTGCCGCAGCGATCGCAGCGGCGACCCGCTCCGGTGATATGGCGAGGACCAGCCGCGATGCGCTGGGCATCTTACCTTTCTCCGCCGTGATGAAGAATGGCGTATCTGTCGTTCCCGGGCAGATCAGCGAGACGTCCACGCCGCGGCTGATGACTTCATCGCGAAGTGCCTCGGTGAAGCCCGCGAGGGCGAATTTGGTTGCGCAATAGCCGCCCATCCCTGCATATCCCATGATTCCGCTGATCGAGCCGACGTTCACGATCGACCCGCGTTTCCTCTCCAGCATCTGCGGGAGCACGGCTTGCGTGCACTGCACCGCTCCCATGTAGTTCGTCTCCATCATCTCGATGAGATCTTCGGGATGAGCCTCTTCGGCGCGGTCGAACACGGCGAATCCGGCGTTGTTCACCAGTGCGTCGACCGGTCCCAGTTCTTCACTGGCCCGATGAATCAGGTGATGGCATGCTTCGCGGTTCGCCACATCCGTCGGAACAACTGCACAGCGGCCGCCAGATCTGCGGCACTCGTCGGCGACCTCGGCGAGGTGGGGCTCCCTTCGGGCTGCCAGGACGAGATTCGCTCCCCTTCGCGCCAGCTCGAGCGCCGTCGCTCTGCCGATCCCCGATGACGCGCCGGTGATGACGATGTTGCTCCCGCGAATTTCCATGCCGTGCATCGTCGACGATCTTTCGCGGTTTATCCAGTCAAAAGATTTCATCCATCGACGCTCAGGATGACGTGGCCCCGCTCAGGATGACACCGTGGTTCAGAGCTCTCAATTGACCGTCCTGTCATTCGCCGGCTTAGGATGAGACTTCGGGGCCTGGAGTTAAATGCCTCGAGATTTGCCGTTTACGGGCCCGATGTGATCCAGGGGCGAGCTCCTCGCGTGTCCGAATTGAATTGACATGGAAAATCGGCGGCACCTATACTCCGGAACGAGTGCGGGCGTGCGTTGCGCGCCCGTCGGGCGCGGCCTGCAGGCGTCCGGATTCCAGTCGCTTCATTCAAACCAAGGAGACCATTCCATGCCGTTCGAAGAGGTCAAGAAAGTCTGGATGAACGGGCGGCTCGTGGATTTTGCCGATGCGAAAATTCACGCCTTCAGTCACGGGCTGCACTATGGAAGCGGGCTGTTCGAAGGCGCGCGGTGCTACCTGACAGGGGAAGGGCCGGCCGTATTTCGACTCAACGAGCACGTACGTCGCCTCTATGACGGCGCGAAGATTTACCGGATGGAGATTCCCATCGCCAGGGAGGAGTTCAGGCGGGCCTGCCTCGACGTGATCATTGCGAACGAGTTCGACGAGTGCTACCTCCGTCCGCTCGTCTATCGGGGCATGCATTCGCTCGGCGTCTTTCCCGGTGACTGCCCGGTCGATATGCTGATTGCCGTATGGAAGTGGGGAAAGTATCTAGGAACCGAAGCGATCGAGGACGGCGTCGACGTCTGCGTCTCTTCATGGAATCGGATGGCGCCCAACACCTTCCCGGCGATGGCTAAATCCACTGCGAACTACATGAACTCGATCCTCATCCGATCGGAAGCGGGAGTCGACGGCTACGCGGAAGGAATCGCGCTCGATGTCAGCGGCTACGTCTCGGAGGGATCGGGAGAAAACATCTTTCTCGTCCGTGACGGCAAGCTCATGACGCCTCCCCTGGGAGCATCCATCCTGTCGGGAATCACACGGGACACGATCATGACGATTGCCAACGATCTCGGCTACGAGGTCCAGGAAACTCTCATCCCGCGTGAAGCTCTCTACATTGCCGACGAGGTATTCTTCACCGGCACAGCCGCCGAAGTCACTCCCATCCGCTCGATCGACAGGATATCCATCGGAGCGGGTCGCCGCGGACCGATCACCGAGAAGATCCAGAAGCGCTATTTCGATCACATCACCGGCAAAGTCCCGGATGTGCACGGGTGGTTGACGTATGTGCATGCGGGGGTGGCGGTGGCAGAGAGTAGTCAGGAGTCAGGAGTCAGGAGTTTGTAGCGCCCTGCGGAGTCGGCACAGCTTTTCTTGAAGTTTTTGGCGGCCGCCATTTACAACGTACCTCCGATCCGAGGTACACTCTTTTCTGGTTCCCGTGCCCTCCTCTGCGCTTGCGCGTTCTGCGCATCTGCGTGAATCAATGAAAACAACTGAAGGTTCGTCCGTCCGGGAGCTATGGCTTCCTCGTATTCTCTTTGTCTGTTCGGTCATAGAGCGGAGAGTCTGGTGAGTGCGACGCTGATCGGAGACCTCCCCCTCGATGAACGTCCTCGGGAGCGGATGGCAAGGCACGGCTCCCAGACACTGTCCGATGCCGAGCTGGTGGCAATTCTGCTGGGATCGGGTACGCGTGGAAAGGGAGCCATCCATGTGGCGCGAGAGCTGCTTTCGGATGGGCTCCGTTCGCTCTCGACAAGAGAGTGGGCCCCGGGCCAGAAAGTCAGCGGAGTTGGATTCGCTAAGTGGGCTCGTGTGGCTGCTGCGCTGGAGCTCGGTCGCCGGCTATCAGCACACTGCGATGGGGAACGTGATCCTATCCGGGATGCTGATTCGATTGCCCGCCCACTGATTGCCCGATACTCGCATTACGTGCAGGAGCGTCTCGGAGCAATTTTTCTCGACGCCAAGAATCGGGTCATCCGGGAACGCGAGATTTACATAGGGACGCTGAATGCGACTACGGTTTCCACGCGTGACGTGCTGCGATACGCTCTGCAGGACAACGCGGCCGCAGTGATCATCTTTCACAACCATCCATCCGGGGATCCTGCGCCGTCGGCCGAAGACATCGTGTTCACCCGCCGGATGGTCGAGGCCGGCCGTCTTCTCGGTGTCGATGTGCTCGACCACCTCATTCTTGGAACCAATCGCTACGTCTCTGTCAAGCAGAGGGGAGGAATGGAATGAGCTCGGAGAGTGCCTTCTCATCCCCGCGGGATTTGATCCTCATTGATCTGCACGTAAGCTTCTTTCCGGAGGCGCTCGATATAGGCATTGTAATCCCGCTGGAACGTCTCTTCGCTAGCCTCGGCGCGCAGGCGCTCCTTGACGGCATCGAAGGAGGGCACTTCCGAGGGAAGCCTTTCGTCGATGCTCACGATGTGGAACCCGACGCGGGTCCGTATCGGACCGACGACTGTGTTTCCAGCCGCGCTGAAGACCGCCGAGTCGAGGACCGGGATCAGCTCGCCTTTCGCCACGACCCCGATACTGCCACCCTGGTCTTTGCTCGGCGACTGCGAATGTTCTGACACGAGTGCTGCGAAGTCGGCTCCGCCCCGTGCTGCGGTTGCGATCTGCCCCGCTCTTGTCTCCGATGATGCTACGGCCTCAGCGTCGGCATCTTCCGGGACGGCGAGAATGATCTCGCGCAACCGTGCCCGTTCCGGGAGGCGGTATTCCTCGCGTTCGCGCTCGTAGTGCTCACGCAACTCGCGATCGGTGAGCTCCTGGCGCCCCCGCAGCTCGCGTGAAAAGACTTTGTTCGTCAGAAGAGTATCCCGGAGCCTGAGCTCCATTTCGGACCTGGACATGCCGGAACTGCGAAGCGATTCGTTGAACTCTGCATCGGAGTTCAATCCGTACTGGGTCTTGAGGCGCTCGACGGCGTCGCTCACCTCGGCGGGAGTGACAGTGAGTCCCATCCGATCCGCCCGATCCTTGAGCAGAACCTCGGCGAGCATCTCATTGATGAGCTCGTTCTGAAACTCGGCCTTCCGTTCTGCCTGCATTTCTGGAGCGATCGTGTTCTCGATTTCCTGGAGGCCGAGACGAAGACGATTCTCGTACTGCGTTCGGGTGATGATCCGGTCGCCGACCCGCGCGACGATCGCCTCAACGACCTCTGCGGTCGCCGTAGTGGTGAGAATCAGAATCGTCAGGACTGCAAGACAGGTTTTTTTCATTCTTTTCTTCCCCTGGATATCAGCCCGGGAAAACAAATCCAGGGCCGATTTATTCGGTCTCACTCTTCGGCAGAGCCCCGGAATAGGCAAATGGCAGCCTCTTTGTCAGAACCGTCACCGGAATTTCCTTTCTTGCGACGCCTATGACGCGGGACATTTCACGGTCCAGGCCCTCTTCCCGCAGACGAGCTCGGATCAGGGGACCGGCGACCTCCAGATCGAGCATTCCGGCCGGTCTTGCGTCGTCGACGCGAAAGATGTGAAAGCCGGAGTCTGTTTCTATGACGCGGCTGATCTCGCCGGGTTTCAGGCGGAAAAGCTCGTCCTCGAACATGCGAGGCAGTTCTCCCCGTCCCAGAAATCCGATGTCCCCGCCCTCAGCTGCGTTGGCTGCCGATGAATGCTCCCGGGACAGCTCGTCGAATGAGCCGCCGCGACTCAACTCCGCGTGGATTCTGCTCCCGAGATCACGGTCGTGGACCAGGATCTGCCGGGCTCGCACGCGTTCACCCAGATCGAACTCCTGAGAATTGCTCGCATAGAAGGCGCGGACTTCCTCGTCGGTGGGCATTGGCGTGGTTGCGCTGATGTCCGCGATGAGTTTCGCGCGCCGCATCTGATCCCGCTTTTCGAGAACCGTGGAGCCGGGATCGCTGCGGACTGCTGCCGCGACCTGTTCGGCGGACACGTCATGCCCCTGGGCGGCCGCCCAGGCGGAAACGAGGGCCTCTTCGATGAACTGGTCGAGCAGGGCGCTCGCAGCTTCCGGCTCGATCTGGACGAGCTCGGTGCTGACGTTGCGATTCAGATAGTGCTTGAAATCGTCCAGCGTGAGCATTCGGTCACCGACGCGGGCGACGACATCCGGCGCGATGCCTTCCTTCTTCGTGCAGGAGAATCCGGCGAGCAGGAGGCCGAGTGCGAGGGCGATGGTAAGCAGCGGTCTGGACAACTTGGTCACCGAAGGCATTCTATTCGAGTATTGCATGGTGGCGTGGGAGCTCTACCCCGCGATTCCCTCGAGAAGGGTCATCAGGACCGCGATGCTCCCGTGCCCGCGCTCCGGGATCTGAATGGACAGGTTTCCGCCCGGGGAGAACTTTGCCGTTGGCGTTTCGCTCATGAACTGCAACAGGCGGTTGGGATCGATTCGGGCAGAGGGGTGAAACTTTATCACCGCGGTATGAGCCTGACGCACGATGGAGACGACGCCGAGCGACTGAGCGAACTGCTTGAGCCGGATGAATGCGAGGAGGCTCTCGACAGTCGCCGGGATCGCGCCGAAACGATCACGCATTTCGTTGCGCACGGCCTCGAGCCGGTATTCATCCCGGGCCGAAGCCAGTTTTTTGTAGAAGACCATGCGCAGATTTTCGTCCGTGATGTAGTCCGGTGGGATGTAGATGTCCAGCCCGAGGTTCATGGAGGTCTCGACCTCGTCGTCGACCTTCTCGCCCTTGAGCTCGCGGACGGCCTCTTCGAGAAGTTTCGTGTACATCTCGAAACCAACGGCAGCGATCTGCCCCGACTGTTCACCTCCCAGGATATTGCCGGATCCGCGGATGTCGAGGTCGCGCGCCGCGATGCGGAAGCCGGCTCCCAGATCGGAGAATTCCTGGATGGCAGCCAATCGTTTCCGCGCATCTCCCGAGAGCCCGCGCGAGGAAGGAACCAGGAGGTAGCAGAAGGCGAGCCGGTCGCTGCGCCCGACCCTGCCCCGCAACTGGTAGAGCTGCGAGAGCCCGAAGCGCTCCGAGTGATGAATCAGAATCGTGTTTGCGGCCGGGATGTCGATGCCGTTCTCGATGATCGTGGTGGCCAGAAGCAGGTCGTATTGCCGGTCGATGAAGGCGAGCATCGAGCGCTCGAGCTCCTTCTCATCCATCTGACCGTGCCCGACGACGACCCGAAGCCCGGGGACGAGGTTCTCCAGGTACTCCTTGATCTGGTAGATCGATTCGACGCGGTTGTGGACGAAGAAAATCTGGCCGCCTCGCCCGATCTCGAACTCGATGGCTTCGCGGACGAACTGATCGTCGAAGGGAACGACCGCCGTTTGAATGGCAAGCCTGTCCTTCGGTGGTGTTTCGATCACTGAGATGTCGCGAATACCGGCCAGCGACATGTGGAGAGTCCGCGGAATCGGCGTGGCGGACATCGAAAGGACGTCGATTGCCTTCTTGAACTGCTTGAGCCGCTCCTTCTGCGCGACGCCGAAACGCTGCTCCTCGTCGATCACGAGCAGCCCCAGGTCTTTGAACGACTTTCCTTTGGAGAGAATCCGATGTGTACCGATCAGGATGTCGACCTCACCACGCTCGACTCTCTCGAGAATTGCCTTTTGCTCCTTCGGAGAACGGAACCGCGAGATCAGTTCGATGGTCACCGGGAACGAGGCGAACCTGCGCATGAATGTCCGGTAATGCTGGTAAGCGAGAATCGTCGTCGGTGCGAGCACTGCGGCCTGTTTGCCGTCCATGACGGCCTTGAATGCCGCGCGCATCGCAACTTCCGTTTTCCCGTAGCCGACGTCGCCGCAGAGCAGGCGATCCATCGGCTTGCGTGATTCCATGTCATGTTTCAGATCGTCGATTGCGGAGATCTGATCTTCGGTCTCGTCGAATTCGAAGGATTCTTCGAACTCGAACTGCCAAGGCGTGTCTCTGGTGAAGGCGAAGCCCTGAACCATCTGGCGGGTCGCGTAGAGCCGGATCAGCTCGTCCGCCATGTCCCGCATCGCCTTTTTGACCGAAGCCTTGGTTCGAGCCCACGCGGTTCCGCCGAGCCGGTCGAGCTTCGGCTGGGAGTCTCCGCCGCCGGAGTATTTCTGAATCAGATTCAGATTCTCCATCGGCAGAAGGAGCTTTCCCTGTGCCGAGTACTCGATCTCCATCACCTCGCGTTCGGTCTCTCCGAAGGGAATCCGGCGGAGTCCGAGGAACCGCCCGACACCATGATCGACGTGGACGATGAAATCGCCCGCCTTGAGATCCCTGAGATCCGTCTGGAAGGCCTCGGTGCTTCGTTTCCTGCGTGGTGTGATGCGGCTGGTCGAAAGCTGCTCGAAGAGGTCCCATTCGGACACGATCGACACGCCGATCTCGTCGAAATCGAATCCCTGCGCGAGGTTGCCGTGGGTGACTGCGACATCCCGGCCGATCGCGGGCGGCTCGTCCTCGAAGGGAATGCTGAATTCTCTGAGAATGCGCTCGATCTTTTCCCTGCCGCCTTTGGTCGAGGCGAATACGATCTGGCGCTGTCCTTCCTGGCGGCGCTTCTCGAGCGTCTGCCCGAGATCGGACAGACGGTTGACGTAGCTCTCGGCGACGGGTGTGTGTACCTTGAGAGAGGTCCACCGTGACGCACCGGGACCGGTGCCGCCCGACACGTTCTGAAGATGGAGTGAGCTGAGGGTGATCCGCGCAGAATCGAGAAACGCATGAATCGAAGCGGCCGGCACGAGCAGCTGATCAGGAGCGTAAACAGCCTTGCCTTTACCCGCAGTCGCGTCGTACTCCGAGCGCAGCAGGGTTTCGTACTTCTCAATCGACGTGAGGACCTCGTCCGGCTCGACGACCGCGATCGTCCACTCGTCTGTTTCGAGATAGGTTTCGAAACTGACCCCGTCTGCCGCGACTGGCAGGAAGTTCTCGATTCCGGGAAAGCTGTCGTGCTCGGAGAGGCGTTCGATCTTTTCCGCGAGATCGCGCTTGTAGTGAAGGTCGTTGAAGTCGGTCGAGAGTCTGCGCGCGAGCTTTGCTCTCAGCGCGGGAGTCAACGGGAAGAGCGCGGCGGGCTGGGCCGAGACCCGGGATACCACCTCTGCCGATCGTTGAGTTTCGACTTCGAAGTACCGGAGCGACTCGATCGTGTCTCCAAAGAGCTCAACACGCAGCGGCTGCTCGGCGTTCGGCGGAAAGACGTCGAGAATGCCTCCGCGGAAGGCGAACTCGCCGACCTCTCCGACCAGGTCCGTCCTGACGTATCCATTCTCCACGAGACGCTGCAGCACGCCCCGGACGTCGAGTTCGGCTCCCGCGGAGAAATCGATCAGCCGGGAAGAAAAGTCAGCCGGCTCTGGAAGCCGGCGGTAAAGAGCCCGGGCGGGTATGACCAGCAGCTCGATCTCTCCGGTGGCCAGCATGCCCACTGTGCGGATCTCCTCGCGAATCACGGCCAGCGGGGAAGGCACATCCTGGTAGGGCGAGAGCGACGGTGCCGGATAGGTGGCGAGGCGGACCGGATCGTGATGAAAGAGGCGGAGCGCCTGCTCGAGATCATGCAGCGCCGTATCCCCGGGGACGATGATCACCAGTTTCCGGCCGATCCTCTCCTGCAGCGCGGCGAGAATCAGCGCGCGCGCCTCGAGGGAGGATCCCGTCACTTCAACCGCGCCGCTGCCCGCACGCTCGACGAGCGTCGTCATGACCTCGCTCGAGACAAGGCTCTGCCTCAGATCTGCAATCAGGGAGTCGTTCCGGGTTTCTGCCATGGAGCGAGGATATTAACCCGCATTTCTCACACCGTTTCTGCTGCGAAGACGGATAGCGACCTGTCTGACTTCGTCGCGCGGCGTTTTCGCTCCTCAACAGAGTGTCGACTAAGGCGTGAAATATCCGCGGATGGTTCTCGCACTGAGCTCGGGAGGCGTGACGCGAACTTTCACCTGCCGCCATTCGTTTGCTGCGGCGAGATCCGTAACCTGGTATTTGATCGCATACTGGGCGCGAAGATCCTGTTCGATCGCCACGTATTTTTTCGGCAGATCTTTCGCGATCGCGCTTATGAGAAAGCCGCCGGTCTCGGTCGCCAGAAAGGCAAGCCGGTCGCGTGCGGCGGCGAAGTCGGGCACCTCGTTGAAGGCGATCACATAAATGGGAACGGAGGCAATGCGCGCCTGCTCGAGGATTTCGGTATGAGATGAGATTGAGGACGTATCCTCTCCATCTGTCAGAAGCACGATGGCCTTGCGGCCCTCGACTCCATCCAGTTCGCGCAGTGCGATTCGGAGAGCGTCGTAGAGCGCCGTATTGCCGGCGGGCTGGATCCTGAGAAGACTCTGTTCGATCAGGGCAGGATCATGCGTCAGCGGTTGCTCCCGTTTCGGTACCGTGCGGATTGCGTAGACCGCACATTGATCCTGCGGGCGCAGGATCGTCTTTGCGAACCTGGAGGCTTCCTCAGAGACGTACTTCATGACGTGGGTCATGCTCGCCGAAGCGTCCAGCAGGAGTGCGATCGAGATGGGCTGATTCTGGGCGGATCCGACGTCGATGATCTTCGCTCGCGTGCCGTTGTCGAGGATCTCGAAGCTCTCGGTTCCCAGCCCCTGGCGCATCATTCCATTCCGGTCGGTCACCGAAACGACCAGCTGCACGGTGCGCACATCGTAGGATTCACCATGGATATTCTCCGTGCCGGCGATCATGTCCGTCGCCTCGATGCCCGAGCGTGTCTTGACTGTGACGCGTATGACGCTGGCGACGCTGCGTTCCGGCACCTGCAGCCGGTACGGCGGCGCGACGAAACGACGCAGCAGCCCCTGATCGTCATAGAACTCCACCGAGGTGACCGGGTCATTCTTCGGAACGCTGACCGAGGCTTCGTAGATCCGGTTCCCGAAGTCTGTCGCGGAGATCCTCACAGCCAGAGGTCGCGATCCCGGATTGATGATTTCCTGCCAGACATGTTGCTTCCGTCCAGCGGTAATGCTCGCGGCGATCCTGATCGTGTGCTCGACCGCCACGGGTCCAAGATCAACTTCGACTCTGTACGGTCTGCCGAGATCGCGAGCGACCTGGTTGCCGTCGATCGAGACCGAAAGCCGCGCATCGTCAAAGGGTGGCACGATCGTAATCTCGGCCCGGCCCTTGTATTCGGCGGTCGCGGAAAGCGGCTGGCTGTTGATGAAGAGGCTCGTTTCGCGCGGCGCGGCTTCGACGGGGGAGGGGAGTGTCAGAAGTGCGAGACAGAGTGCAGCGATCAGCGGTCGTAAAGTGGAACGAGGGTAATCTGATGACACGTCCTGAGCGTCGCCGTGCGATTGTCGAGCAGCCTCGCATCTAATGAACCTCTCCGAACCGGGAGGGATGTAGAAACACGTCATCCTGAGCGAAGCGAAGGATCTCCTTAAGAGGATCGAGCATCGCAAGCAGAGATCCTTCGCTTCGCTCAGGATGACGTGGCCTCGCTCAGCATGACACGGTGGTTCATCACCGGCGCCCCGCGCCGTTAGGTTGCTCGGGATGACACCCGGTTCTCTAACCGTACGTCTATTCGCTTCCATATACCCTTCGGTACTCGTGGAGGTTTCTCGTGACATTCTTCACATAGAGTTTGGTCTCTGCGTACGAAATCGACTCGATGAACACGTCGATGTCATCGAGAGGCGTCCGCGCCATCCAGCGCCGGACGGGCACTTCGCCCGCATTGTAGGAAGCGATCGCGAGCACGGGATGCCCTTTCATGGAGTCGAGTTTCTGCCGGATCTCGGCGCCGCCCACCATGATGTTCGTTCGCGGATTGAAAAGATCCTGCCGTGTGACCGGCGGTAGACGGCCCCCCTGAGCGATTCGCGAAGCCTCCTCGGGCATGATCTGCATCAGCCCGACGGCTCCGGCGTTGGAAACGACATTCGGATTGAAAGCGCTCTCCTGCCGCGTGATGGCCGTGATCAGATTCGGCTCGATTGCGGAGTGACGCGCGGAAGCCTGAATGTAGTCCCAGAAGGGGCGGGGGTAGAGGATCTGCCAGAAGCGCGCGGGGACATTGGTGCCGCCGTGACGGATGATGTCGCGAAAGCTCCGCTGCAGAATCTGGTTCGCCCTCAGCGGTTCGCCGATTTCCGCGTAGAGATCCGCCATACGCCACGCCAGAAGCGGGTCTGCCGTGCTCTGGGTCGTCAGGCGTTGCATTTCCCGGGCGGCTTCCGTGGTCAGGCCGATCTCGGTGAGCTCGCGGACCGTCGCAAGACGGGGGTCGCGCGGAGCCGCGTCGACTGCGGGAAAAACGTACCGCGGATTCGAGATCGACGTCGGCAGGCTCGTATCACCGAGAATCTGTCTGGCCCGGTAGCTGTAATACGTATAGGGATAGAAATCGATCAGCCGTCTGAAGACGGCGTCGCGTTCGGCGATGCGCCCATTCCTTTCGTGAATCTTGGCAGTCCAGAACAGCGAATTCGAGGTGTAGTCCGCGTCGGGAAAGCGCGCCAGATACCGCTCGAACGTCGCGAGCGCTTCATCGTCTCGTCCGGCCTGCGTATACATCCATCCGAGCGTCCAGATGTTGTCGCCGTCGTTTCCGAGGTTTCCCTCGGCGATGACCTCGCTGAGAAGCGAAACGGCGCGATCGAAATTGACGTCATCGGTCGTGTGGTATTTGCTGAGCAGGAGCTTTGCCGTTGTCGCTTCCCGAGTGCCGGGATGCCGTGAAACGATCTGCCTCGCGAGCGTGACGAACTCGGATGGCCGGTCCATACGCCAGAAAGCGTGAGCGCGGCGAAGCTGAATCTCCCTGTAATAGGGTTCGGATGCAGCGGGCGATTCGGCGACCACTTCCGGATAACGCCGCGAATTGAAATGCGAGGTTACTCGTGTGAAACGCAGCGACGGGTCGGAGACTCTCGCAGGAAATCGTTTCTCGATCCTTCGGATCAGATCGAGGGCCTGATCGTAGCGGTTGACCCGACCGAGCCGGTCGGCGAGCGCCACAGATTCTGCAAAGCCGAGGCGTACGATGGGAGAGCTCTCGCCTGGGAGCGAGGTCAGCTGTCCGTACAACTTCTCGGTGAAGCGGCTCTGGGGAAAATCGGAGATGATTCGCATCCGGAGCGCCGTTGCCAGATCCTGTCTTCCGTTCTGCGCAAGTTGATCGGCGAGCGCGACGAACTCTTCGTCGTTGAGTGAATCGATCGCAATCTCTGCCGTTCGCGCGAAGCTAGAGGTGGCATTCGCCTCGTCTTCTGCGAGCGTGTAGAGGACCGGCAGCCTCAGGGCTGCGCTTCCGGCTGCGGCCGTGGCTGGATATTTACCAATGATCGCGCGTGCCGTTGCGATCGCTTCCTCTATCTGACCGTTTTCCCTCAAGACTTCGGTCAGGTGCAGACCGAGGATCGGAGCCACCTCCGGGTAAGACTCGATTGCGTTGCGATAGGCCTCAGCCGACTCTTCGATGCGGTTCTGTTCCTGATAGAAAAGCGCGAGGTTTGCGAGCGCCCGTTTTCTGGTGGTCTGGTCTTCCGATTCAGCAAGCATTCGCAGCGCCGATTCTCCGATTTTCAGCTTTCCCTGCCTGATCGCATCGCGTGCATCCGAAAGCGTCGACGGAATCGTTTCCGGGGTGGGTGCGGGGACGGGAGACATGGCCTCCACCGGCGGAGGAGCACCGCCACAGGCCATCAGGGAGCTGAACAGAAAGGGGAGAAACAGTTTCATGGGCATCGCACGGGGCTCTCGATCTTTCTCGTCATCGTTGCGGGGCAGGTTGAATTATCGCCTCGTCATCACCGGCGGAGAAGCGCTCGATGTTCCTGGTCAGGATCCCGCCCGTCTGTACGAATCCGGCGTTCTCGAGAAAACCGGCGCAGGGCGTGTCCATCGCTGCGACCAGGCGGAAGCACTGCATGCGTGCCGCCAACTCTTCGAGCCGGATCAACAGGCCTCGGCCGATCCGTTTGCGGCGCAGCTCCCGCGATACATAGAACGATCGGATGCGGAGATCGGGTCCGTCGACCTCCCCGCTGGTGTGGGCAACGAGGGTCCCGGCAAGCTTCGCGACGAGCGCTACCGGGCCCATGAGAGGCTCCGGTAATGGCGCTTCATCATCGGTCACATAAAGGCGTCGCAGAGCGTGCTCATCCAGAGCCTCTGCCGGGCGGATGAATAGATGCTGGCCTTTCAACGGTGGTTCCTCGCTTTTCCGGCGTTCGTTACCATTTCAGTAGGTTTTTCTAGGTTTTTCAATGAATTCAGAACAAAAGGGATTCTTGACAATAATCCATAGAAAAGTAAACTGCACGTTCGGATCACCAACATGAGGGAGCGGTACGATGAATGTCGAGCAGGCCATCGCGAGTTTTCTACAGCACGGCGAGAGTGAACGCAATCTCTCGAGCCGAACCCTGCGCGCTTATGAATCGGACCTGGTTCAGTTTCGCACTCATGTGAGCGATGCCGAAGCGGTCGCCATCACGGATGCCGACCTCGAGGGATATGTCGAGAAGCTCGGAACAGGCGACTATCGAGACACGTCGATCCGGAGGAAAGTTGCCGCGCTCAAGGTGTTCTTCCGCTATCTCGAAGAGGAAGGGATCGTCACCGAGTCTCCAGCCAGGAAGCTGAAAATCAAGCGCCCTGTAGAGACCACGGTACCGGTGGTGCTCTCAGCGAGGGAAGTGAAATCGCTGCTGAGCGCGCCGAAGCGACAGATGGAAACGCTCATCCATCAACGCGACCGCTCCACGGGTGGACGGAATCGTTATTTCTGCGCCGTCCGGGATAACGTCATCATCGAGCTGCTCTTCCTGACGGGAATCCGGATCGGCGAGCTCGTCGCATTGAATGTCAGCGACGTCGATCTGGGAGAACGGAACATCGTGATCACCGGACGGGGAACGCGCGAGCGCCACATCTCTCTGACTTCCGATTTCGTCGTTGAAGCGCTTGCCGACTACCTGTCGCTGCGCGGGGAGCGGTCGCTGGAGAATGAAGCCCTCTTCGTCGGCAGGTCCGGAACCCGGCTGACGATCTATTCGATCGAGAACATCTTCAAAAAGCATGTACGGATTGCCGAGATCAAACGGCACATCACCCCGCACGCGCTCCGGCATACCATGGCCGCCATGCTGGTCAACAGCGGCGCTGATCTTCGGGACGTTCAGGAAATTCTGGGACATGCGTCGATCCTGTCGACCCAGGTCTACACGAAACTTCCCACCGGGCGTTCGCGGCGCGCTCTCGCGGCAGAGTCCCGCCGCCGATCGCAGATCAGCCTCAACGCGGCTTCGACGCGGCTTCGCATCAAGAAGTAAAGAGTCCCGAAGTATTCTGTCGTGTCATTGCGACGCTGACTGTTCGACTGCGCGGCCGATCTGAAGGCCAGCGGGGACTACCAGCCAGGAGCCGTCCTCATGTCCCACCTCACCAGAGAACAGATGGAGGAGTTTCGCGAGCCTTTGCTCACAGCGAAAGCCTACATCGAGGAATCATTGCAGCAGAGCGCCGGAGAGCGTCCGGTGGAGACCAGTGGCCCGACGATAGGCCGTCTGAGTCGCATGGACGCCATGCAGATGCAGGCGATGGCCCAGATGGGCCGGCGCCAGCTCGAGACCCGGCTCCAGCGCATCGACGTCGCTCTCGAAGCGCTGGACGCAGGGACCTACGGGGTCTGCCGCGAGTGCAAAGAGATGATCGGAATGAAGCGTCTCGAGGCGATGCCGGAATCTTTGTTCTGCATGCCGTGCCAGGAGAGCTTCGAGTAACCGGAGCTCGTCAGGAAGTGGCCGAACATTGCAATGCAATGTCTGGCCACCTGGCTCAAAATGACACGACGCTTCCTCCGTTACCGTGACTCCTTCGCCATCGCGACGAGAACGCGGCGCGCATCCTCCGACGACCGTACTTCTTCCGGAAATCCGATTCGCGCTCCCTTCATCCCCTCGGAAGTTTTCACGCGCACGACGAATCCGAGGCGGTCGCACGCTACCATCTGCGCTTCCTCTGCTTCGAGTCCGCCGAAACGTCGGGTGATGTTCCGCAGCGCGTCGGCGTGATCGCGATTCATGTGCTCGATGATCCCGGCCGAAACCGCGGCGAGCGGGTCGACCTCGGCTGTGTCGTAGTCTGCTGCCTGCACCCACCCCATCACGCCGAAGCCGCCGACAAAGTAGATCTGCGTAACCTCGAGCTCGAAGAACGAGAAGTCGGAGAACGAGATCCAGTAACGGGCGGAGGGGTGTCGATCCAGGTAGGCGTTCCGGTGAAGGTCTCCCGGCTCGTCGATCCGCTGGACAGTGCCCATGAGGGTGGCGCGCTGCAGGCCGAGCGGATCGGCATCGCCGCCGCTCTGCATCACCAGGAGGCTGGCGCGCGCATCTGCCACCAGGTTCTGTGTGTGTATGGCCATGCTGCTGACTAGAAACAGCGGCGCACCCTCCGGACTGAGCGCGTAGGGCATGACCGAGGCGAAGGGAAAGCCTGGATGGTGATGCGAGTTCGTTGCGAGCGTGCCGATCTTCTCTCGATCCAGAAGAGTGCGTACGCGTTCTGCGTGGGTGGGCTCGGGAATGGTGGGTTCTGAGCTGGTGGAGGCGTGTTGTGTCATGCGGAGGATTATGTCACCACGGGTTCCAGAATGACTCGACAGGTGTTGTGGCGAGGGATAACCAGCATGACACGGTGGTTCATCACTCCTTCACCGGCTCCCAGCGCCGTTAGGTAGCTCGGGATGACACGTTGTTTCATCCTTCGTGCAATGGCGCGAAGGCTCTGCCCGCTCGTGGAGCTTCGACGTTGAACGGGTTGATTATGGAGCCACAGGAGTACCATGCTTGAGTCGCCTGTATTTTTTTCACCTTTCGGATGAGATATCGATCATGCCGTCACACCAGTCCAGCATGATGCGATCCAGAGCGATCATCGGGAGCGATCCTGAACGCTCTCCTCTGCAGACTGCGCTCGGATTCCTGACATTGTGAAGAACGCAGCCGATCTTCCCGGTAGCAAGCCCATGGACAGGCTCGTCGACCGCGCTTCGACGCTGTCATCGATTCTGAACGCCCTTCCGGTTCACATCGCGCTCGTCGACCATGACGGCGTCATCATCGCGATCAACGAAGGCTGGCGTCGTTTCGCGCACGGCAACGACCTTCGAACTCCACTGTTCGGGATGGGTGCAAACTACCTGGAGGTCTGCGAAGCTGCCACAGGAGAGTGCTCAGCGGAAGCAGGAGCGGCCGCGCGTGGGATTCGCTCGGTTCTGAGCGGGCAGGCCCCCGATTTTTCGCTCGAGTATCCGTGCCATTCTCCTTCCGAATCGCGATGGTTCCGGCTGATCGTGAACCGGCTCGCTGATGACGCCGAGGGTGCTGCTGTCGTCATGCATGCGGACATCACGAAGCGGAGGCTTGCCGAGGGAGCTCTGCGGGAGAGCGAAGAGCTCTTCCGCGGGACGTTTGAACAGGCGGCTGTGGGCATTGCGCACTCGTCTCCCGACGGCACATTCATCCAGGTGAATGACAAGCTGTGCGCCCTCGGCGGATACCCTCGTGAAGTCCTGCTGGGCAGAAGCTTCCATGATCTGGTACATCCCGACGACCGCGACGCCGTCGAGACAGCCCGCGTGGAGATGATCGATGGCGTGCGGGCTTCCTACAGCGCGGAGATACGCTATTTCCGCAGCGATGGTGAGATCAGCTGGGCGAACATCATCGTAACGCCGACCCGAAATGATTCGGGCGAGACGAAGTACTTCATTTCCGTAGTCGAGGACATCACGGCTCGAAAGCGGGCGGAAAGCGCACTGCACGCAAGCGAGCAGCAGTTTGCCAGCGCATTCGAATACGCCGCGATCGGAGTGGCGCTCGTCTCTCCCGATGGACGGTGGCTGAAGGTCAACCGAGCTCTCTGCCGCATGCTGGGTTACTCCGAGACCGAGATGCTCGCCCGGACAGTCCAGGACATCACCCATCCGGATGATCTCGACAGCGATCTCGAACGCGCCCGCCGGTTGCTTGCGGGCGATGACGATTCGTATCAGGTGGAGAAGCGCTACTTCCACAGACGCGGCCACCTCGTCTGGGTGCTTCTGAACGTCTCCATAGTCCGGGATCACGACGGGAAGCCTGTCCACTTCATCAGCCAGGTGCAGGACATCACCGAGAAGCGGAGGTCGCGTGAGGCGATCCTCCTGCAGGCGCAGATGCTCGACCAGATCGGGCAGGCCGTGATCGCGACCGATCCCCAGGGCGTGGTCATTTACACGAATTCATTCGCGTCCGATCTTTATGGATGGCCCCAGGACGAGATGCTCGGCGAGAACATCATGAAGATCACGGTGGCCGATCTGTCGCACGATCGGGCCGCGGAGATCATGGACGATCTGGTAAAAGGGCAGACATGGAGCGGAGAGATGCTCCTGCAGAACCGCCAGGGCCGCGTATTTCCGGCATTCATTACGAACACACCGCTGCTCGATGACGAGGGCCGGCTGGTCGGCGTCATCGGAGTCTCGATCGACATCAGTGTGAGAAAAGAGGCCGAAGAGGCGGTCGAGAGAAACGAGCGTGAACAGAGAAAACTCGCCCAGGAGCTCGAGGCGGAACGGGCGCGCCTCGTGATCGCTCAGGCCGTGGCCAGCATGGGAAGCTGGGAGATCGACCTGTCGACCCGGGATGTCATCTGGTCTGACGAGGCCCATCGGATATTCGGAACCCGCCCCGAAGAAAGAGTGACGTATCGCGGCTTCCTCGATCTCGTGCACCCCGACGACCGGAAGATGGTGACGGATGCGTATGCGCATTCGATCATCAGCCGCGATTCATGTTCGCTCGAGCACAGGATCCTGCTTCCCGGGGGAAGGATCAAATACATCGATGAGCGTTGGCAGGTGTTCACGGGCGAGGATGGCCAGCCGCAGCGGATCGTCGGCACGGCCCACGACATCACCGATCGGAAACTTGCAGACGCGCGCATTCGCGAACAGGCCTCGATGATCGATGAGGCCACCGATGCGATCCTCGTGCGAGACCTGGAGGGACGAATCACGTACTGGAATCGCGGTGCCGCGACCCTTTATGGGTGGAGTGCGGAAGAGGCAATCGGGCAGTCCGCGCGCGATCTGCTGCACAGTGAGCCCGCTGCGTTCAACGACGCGACGACTCTGGTTCTGTCGGATGGGGCATGGTCCGGCGAGCTGAAGAAGACGACCAGAACAGGCGATGAAGTGACTGTCGACGCACGGTGGACCCTACTGCGTGACGAAATCGGCGCGCCGAAATCCGTTCTTTCGATCAACACGGACGTCACCGAGCGGAGAAAACTGGAGGCGCAGTTCTTCCGCGCGCAAAGGATGGAAAGCATCGGTACACTCGCAGGTGGCATCGCACATGATCTGAACAACCTGCTCGCTCCGATCGTCATGGCCGTGAGCGTGCTGAAGAAATTCGAAAAGCGCGAGAAGATGCTGGCCGTCCTTACCAACATCGAGCGGAGCGCGAAGCGGGGAACGGAGCTCGTCAAGCAGGTACTGTCGTTCGGGCGGGGAATCGAAGGCTCGCGCGTTCCTGTCCGTCTCGTGGACATCACGAGCGAGATCGAAGCGATCATCTCCAGCACCTTTCCCAAGAACATCATTCTCGAGGAGGATCTCGCTTCCGATCTCCAGCTCGTTGTCGGCGATCCGACCCAGCTCAATCAGGTGCTTCTGAACCTCTGTGTGAACGCACGTGATGCGATGCCCGATGGCGGGCGCCTGATGATCTCCGGGAAGAATGCGTCGATCGACGAGCAGTACGCCAGTATGAACCGCGGGGTTTCCGCCGGACGATACGTGGTTCTCTCCGTTGCGGACGAGGGTTGCGGCATGCCGAAGGAAGTCATGGACCGTGTGTTCGATCCGTTTTTCACGACGAAGGATACGGGAAAGGGCACCGGGCTGGGACTCTCCACCGTGAGCGGCATCGTCCGGAGCCATAGCGGCTTCATAAATGTCCACAGCGAGGTTGGCGTCGGAAGCGTGTTCAGGATCTATCTGCCGGCGGCCGCCGAGCTGCATGGACCCGTGATCGTGCCGGGGAACGCCGAGCTTCTTCCACGCGGCAGGGGAGAGCTCATTCTCGTGGTCGATGATGAAGCTTCGATACGCGGCGTCACGGCCCAGACGCTCGAGGCGTTTGGCTACCGTGTGATCGTTGCCGAAGACGGCGCACAGGCGATCGGGCTCTACGCGATGCGCCGGGATGAGATCGCTCTCGTACTGACGGACATGATGATGCCGGTGATGGACGGCCCGGCTCTCATCGCCGCACTTCACCGGATCAATCCGCAAGTCAGAATCATTGCGGCGAGCGGACTCGGAGCCAATGACAGCATCGCAAAGGCGAGCCATGCCGGGGTCGTGCATTTCCTTGCGAAACCGTTCTCAGCCGACGCGATGCTGACTCTGCTGAGGAAGGCGCTTAGCGAAGAGACCCTTGGAGGAGGGCCCGGCTGGTGAACCCCACTTCGGCTTTTGACGACTCGCTGGGGACTCGCTCGGCAGCCGCACGGTTCGACCGAATCGTGCGTGCCCGGTTGAAAGCGTGGCTACTGACGCTGATATACGCAGTGTTCGCGGTCCTCTGGATCGTTCTGTCGGAGCGCGCGATTCACTCACTCGCACCGGGGCTCGAAGAGCTGAAGCAGTGGAGTATTGCCAAGGGGGTCGTATTCGTCCTCGCCACTTCGGTCTTTCTCCTCCTGATGCTTCGTCGAGCTTTCGTCTTCGGCGAGGAGCGGGCGATGGCTGCAGCGACGCTCGCGAGCGAGAAATCATTCTCCGAGGTGATGATCGAGAGCATGCCGGGGATCGTCTACTTTTACGATTTCAGGGGCCGGTTCCTCCGGTGGAACCGCAACTTCGAGTCGGTTTCCGGCTACTCGCGAGAGGAGATCGTCAGGATGCATCCCCTGGACTTCGTTTCAGCCGAAGTGCGGCCGCTCGGCCAGCAGAAGATCGACGAGGTGTTCAAGGAAGGAGAGGCGTTTGTCGAGGCTGCATTCCTTACGAAAAGTGGTCGCGTCATCCCCTACCTCTTCACCGCGAGACGGGTCCAGTTCGAAGACACCCTCTGTCTGGTGGGAGTCGGTGTCGATCTCACCGAGCGGGGCCGTGCCGAAAGGATGCAGCTCCGCCTGGCAGCAATCGTCAACTCCTCGGAAGTCGCCATCATCAGCAAGACGACCGAGGGAGTCATTACGACCTGGAACCCCGGCGCGACGAGACTCTTCGGCTATACGGAAGACGAAATGCTCGGGGAGCCGATTACGAAACTCTTTCCGCCTGAGCTGGTTCACGAAGAAAAGGGAATCCTCGAGCGCGTCGGAGCCGGGGGTGCCCGGGAGCACTGCGAGACGGTGAGGGTCCGAAAGGATGGATCGAAGATCGAAGTTACCATGTCACTTTCTCCGATCTTCGGGAGCAGCGGCGAGATCGTCGGCATCTCGAACATCGCCAATGACATCACGAAGAGAAAGAGGGCCGAGCGCACCCTCAAAGAACTGAATGAGAGCCTCGAACAGCGGGTCGCCGAGCGCACTGCCGAACTCGAGGCCGCCCTTGTCCGGGCCGAGGCCGCCGATCGGCTCAAGTCGGCATTCCTCTCGACGATGTCGCATGAACTGCGCACGCCGCTGAATTCCATCATCGGCTTCACCGGGGTCCTTCAGCAGGGCCTCGCGGGACCGCTGAATGAGGAGCAGGCGAGACAACTCGGGATGGTGCGCGGAAGCGCGCGGCATCTGCTCGAGTTGATCAACGACGTGCTCGACCTGTCGAAAATCGAAGCGGGCCAGATGGAAGTGCAGGCCGCGCCGTTCGACCTCAGAGAGGCGGTCGATCGAGTGGCCGCGACAGTCAAGCCGCTGGCGGAAGCGAAGAATCTCGACCTGACCGTCGACATCGAAACCGGCATCGGGCAGATGGTTAGCGACCGGCGGCGCGTGGAACAGATCCTGCTCAATCTGCTGGCAAACGCCGTGAAGTTCACCGATCACGGCGGGGTGAGTCTCTCGGTCGATCTGGTCGAAACGCCTGGCATACCTGACGGCCCGGCGCGCGACACTCGTTTCCGTGTCCGCGACACAGGGATTGGTATCCGGCCGCACGATCTGCCGACACTCTTCCAACCGTTTCACCAGCTCGATAGCGGCCTGACCCGCACACATGAGGGCAGCGGCCTGGGTCTCGCGATCTGCCGGCGCCTCACGACTCTCCTCGGCGGTGAGATCTCGGCGGTCAGCGAGTGGACGAAGGGAAGTGAGTTTACAGTCAGAATCCCTCTGAAGGGAGGGCTCTGAGACGATGTCGCGCAAGGTTTTTCGACAGGGCTCGGAGCTCGAGATGACCCGCGTTCTGCTGGTAGACGACAAGCCCGAGAACCTCGATTACCTCAAAGTGCTCCTGACAGCCTACGGCTGTGAGGTCGACACGGCGCGCCATGGTGCAGAGGCCCTGACACTGGCCCGTCAGGCGCTTCCCGACATCGTCGTATCCGATCTGCTGATGCCTGTGATGGATGGGTACACGCTTCTGAGGTTCTGGAAGTCCGATCCTCTGTTCTGCAGTGTGCCGTTCATTGTCTACACGGCGACCTACACCGAGGCGGACGACGAGCGGCTGGCGCTGGGTCTGGGGGCCGATGCGTTCATCCTCAAACCGGCCGAGCCGGAAGTGTTCATCGCACAAATCCGCGGTGTTCTCTCGACGGGAGCGTCGGCGATGATCGACGAATCGGCCGGAACCGAGGACGAAAAGGGGCTGCTCAAGCTCTATAGCGAGACTCTGATCCGGAAGCTCGAGGAGAAGACGCTCCAACTCGAGGAGGCCAACCGGATTCTCCAGGAAGATATCCGGCGGCGGAAGCAGGCTGAAGCGGACCTACGGGAGCGGAAAAACGAGTTGCGCGCCCTGGCTGAATCGATGCCGCAGATGGTCTGGATGACCGGACCCGACGGGCGGAACATCTACCTCAACCGTCGATGGGTGGAGTTCACCGGCCAGACGGCGGTGGAGGGACGTGGCGACGGCTGGGCCGAGAAGATTCACCCGGATGACCTCCCGGCAACTCTTGAAGCGTGGGAGCGGGCGCAAAAGGGGCTTTCCGACTACAGCGTCGAGTGCCGGGTCTGTCGAATTGATGGTGACTACCGCTGGATGCTGATCCGCGGTCTTCCCTTCCGGAATCAGGAAGGCGAGATCGTGAAATGGATGGGTACCTGTACCGACATTCATGACCTCAAGGAAGCGAACACGAAGCTCCGGGAGCAGGCAGCCCTGCTCGACCTGGCGCAGGATGCGATCCTCGTCTGTGATCTCGAGCACAGGGTCCTTTTCTGGAACGGCAGTGCGGAACGTTTGTATGGATGGACGGCAGCCGAAGCGTTGGTACGATCGGTGCTCGAGCTGATCTATGACGACCCGACCGACTTTGTGGCGGCCGTGAAGATCGCTCTCGAGACAGGTGATTGGGCCGGCGAAATCGAGCAGACCACAAAGTCCGGGAAAAAGCTCACGGTCGAAGGGCACTGGACGCTCGTGCGCGACGATGATGGCAGGCCGAAGTCCATCCTCGCGATCAATACGGACATCACTTCGCGCAAGCAGATGGAGTTGCAGTTTTTTCGCGCTCAGAGACTCGAGAGCATCGGTACGCTCGCGGGCGGCATTGCCCATGACTTCAACAACCTCCTCTCTCCGATCGTCATGGGGGTGAGTTTCCTAAAGCGATTCGAGACGCGCGAGAACGTTCTGAAGGTGATCCGGAACATCGAGCGCAGCGCCGACCGTGGGAAAGAGCTTGTCCGGCAGGTTCTCTCCTTCGCCCGCGGAGTCGAGAGTGCCCGGATAACGCTCGACCTCGGCCATATCGTGCGCGAGGTCGAGTCGATCGTCATGAGCACCTTTCCGAAGAACATCACGGTCGAGCGTAGAATTGCGAGCGATCTGTGGCTCGTCGAAGGTGACCCCACGCAGATTCATCAGGTAATTGTGAACCTCTGCGTGAACTCGTGCGACGCCATGCAGGATGGAGGACGGCTCCTGGTCTCTGCGGACAACCTCGTTGTCGATGAGCAATATGCAGTCATGAACCACGGCGTGACAGCGGGAAGGTACGTGGTGCTCACGGTAACGGACGAAGGCTCGGGCATCCCTCGGGAAGTCCAGGACCGGATGTTCGAACCCTTCTTCACCACGAAAGATCTCGGAAAGGGGACGGGACTGGGTCTGTCCACAGTGCTCGGAATCGTTCGAGGTCACGGCGGATTCATCGATGTCGTCAGCGAGCCGGGAAAAGGAACGAGCTTCAAGATATTCATTCCGGCTCAATCGGAGTCCGCTACGAAAGAGACGTCGCTTCCGGATCTCGAAGAGCTGCCGATGGGTGGAGGCGAGCTGATTCTCGTTGTCGACGACGAGGTCTCCATTCTCGACATCACCAAGCAGACGCTCGAAAGCTACGGCTATCGCGCGATGGTTGCGGAAGACGGCGCAAAGGCCATTGCGATCTATGCGGATCACCGGGACGAGATCGCGGCCGTCATCACGGACATCATGATGCCGATCATGAACGGCCCCGCGCTGATTGCCGCGCTCAGGAGAATCAACCCGCAGGTGCTGATCATCGCTGCGAGCGGAGTGGAAGTCGACACCGAGGAGAAGCGGAATGGCATCCCTGGCGTGAAGGCGTTTCTGAAGAAGCCCTTTTCAGCGCAACGGCTGCTGGTGGTGCTTCGTTCGGTGCTGAGCTCGGCGTGACGTGAGCTCGTGGTCGTGGAATTGGTGATGAATCACGGTGTCACCTGAGAGGTTGTGAATTAATCGCGAAGTGTCATCCCTCGCTCGACGCTTTTCCGGACCTTCGTGTCGTAGTTGGAGGTGGCCGGATATCCACGGCGCGCGCGTTCCGCGATCCCCGGTCAGATCCCCAATTGCGTCAACTTAGCGGGGAGAGGAAGGAATGCGGACGCCCTCGCCTCGGACTCTCCCTCTCCCCGCGAAGTCGGGGAGAGGGTGGCGCGCGGCCTCCGCGCAGACTTTGAGGACTTGCGAGATCGTCGCGCGCCGGGAGAGGGGCGTCGGGGGCTTGCAGCTTCTGAAGGCGGTCGCCAACACATCAGCTGCTTGCACGGCCCCTCTCCCCTTGCCCCTCTCCCCGTTCACACGGGGAGAGGGGAATGCAGCTCGTCGTCGTGCTTAAGTTGACGCCAATGGGGCAGAGCCCGGTCCCTTCTTCAAGGGAGCGTGCTTCTCCTGGAAGATCTCAGACTGTATACTTCGCTCACGGAGCGTGCTCCGGGATGGGCTGACCATCGACATATGCAGGTCTTTCAACGTAATGGGCGGGCGTAGCTCAGTGGTAGAGTAGGAGCTTCCCAAGCTCTTGGTCGCGAGTTCGAATCTCGTCGCCCGCTCCAATTTTCCCCATCGATCCGCTCCGTGCGCGTCGGTATCGCTACAGCGACCTGCGGAAAGGGCGGAGTGAAGGTTCATCCTCGAGCAGTTCCCGTTGTTCGGCGATGCGGTCGAGTTCCAGCCTGCATGCGAGATCGCTTTCCCGGGCTTCGCATCGCAGTTTGCCTTCGTAGATTGCCTGGTCGAGACGGGCGATTTTTTTCGTGACGGGATCGTTCCGGCGAGTGACTCTCATAAAGCCTCCGCGACATGGATGGAGCGTTTTGTGATCTGGCCCTGAAAGACGTGTAATCGCGAACCACGATGACACATCGGTACGTTTCCGAGCACGCTTCATTAGCAGCGAATTCCTATTTCTTCTTCGTGCTCTTGCGTACCTTGCCGATCACCGTGGCCTTCGCATTTTTCAGTGATGCAGGCATCACTTTGTCGATTGCACTTCCTAACTTCTTGATCGGGCGCAGAATCGGGTTCTCCCACTGGGCGAGCAGACTCTCCTTCCGCTTCACCATAGCGGCTCCCAACTCGTTCAGCTCGGCAGCCTTCATCAGCTTCCGGGCTTTTTTGAACATTTCCTTCTCTTCTTCTTCGGCGTGATGCTCGATCAGCTCCTTGAGCACCTTTGCCTTCGCGCCGAACTGTTCGCTCTTCGGATCCGTTGCTTTCAGTTCCGGCAGGACCATGTCGACGACGTGATGTTCCTCGGTGGCCTCATAGAACATCTCACGGTCTTCTTTCTTGCGGGCGGCATTCTTGTAGGCCGGGTAGAAAATCTCTTCCTCGATCTTGGAGTGAACCTTGATTTCGACCTCGATCTGATCGACGAGTGATTCACGGATCTTCACCCCTCGCTCGGTCGTCTGTTCCAGTTTCTCGAGAAGTCCCCTGAGGCGGCTGTGGTCATCTTTCAGCAGATTGAGTGCGTTCGGCATTGAAGTTGTCTCCCTCAGCGTCTACATATTTCAGCGCGTTGTCACCGCCTTGATTAGCAAGACCTGCGCCCGGCCGGCCGGCCACCGCACGCCCGGTTGTGAGTTGTGAGTTGTCGGTTAGCCGTGTGATAGCATCCCGCTTGCAGTTCCCGCCGGTTGCAGGCGAGCGTGGATCGGGCTGGAATGGCCGCCGCGCCGGCTGCGGAACGGCACTCCCAGCCGAGGATGTGAGGCCTATATGGCACTTTTTTCAAAGGATGCTCCTGCGAACGCTCCCGCCGACACGACGAGCGAACCGCGTGCCCGAAGCGTATCGATTCTCAGTGCCAGCGTCGCGTTCGAAGGAGCCATGACCGGCACCGACAACCTGGTCATCGAGGGCTCCTTCAAGGGAACCATCGATGTTCGCAGCGAGATCCGGGTCGCCGCATCGGCACGGCTCGAAGCATCGATCCATGCGAAGACGGTCATCGTCGAAGGGACGATCTCCGGGGATGTGACGGCGGATCACAAGATCGAGCTGCTCAGCAGTGCGCGAGTCGATGGAAACATAAGCTCACCGAAGATCGTCGTCGCCGAGGGCGCCTCGTTCCGTGGGTCTGTGGACATGGGTACGGCGCGACCGACGGAGTAGGTATGGCGAGAGATCAACGGTGGGTCGGGCGATGAATGAGGTTGTCAGAAAAGTGGCCGAACATTGCATGTTCGGCCACCTGGAGCAGAGCTTCGTTTCAATTGATCAAGGAGAACAGATGTCGACAGGCAGCAGCAAGAAAGACACAAGCGGACTGCGAGAAGCTCGTGAGTACGGAAACTTCATCAACGGCGAGTGGGTCAATTCCGCAACGAAAAAGACATTCGAGAATCGCAACCCCGCAAACAGCGAAGACCTCGTCGGAACCTTTCAGGAGTCGAACGCGGATGACGTGAGCGCCGCCGTCGACGCGGCCCATAGGGCTTATGAGAAGTGGCGCCTCGTTCCGGCGCCGCGCCGTGCGGAGATCATCTACCGCGTCGGCGAGATCCTTCGCCGCGACAAGGAAAAGATTGCCCGGGAGATGACCCGTGAAATGGGCAAGGTTCTCCAGGAAACGCGCGGCGATGTGCAGGAAGCCATCGACATGGCCTACCTGGCCGCCGGCGAGGGAAGGCGCCTTTACGGGCAGACGACTCCATCGGAGCTTCCGAACAAGTTCAACATGTCCGTCCGCATGCCCCTCGGCGTGGCCGGGCTGATCACCCCCTGGAACTTTCCGATCGCAATCCCCGCCTGGAAGTCGATGCCGGCGCTCGTGTGCGGCAACACGGTCGTGATCAAGCCTGCATCGCTGACACCGCTTTCCGTGGTGATGCTCGCCGAAGCGCTCAAGGAGGCCGGGATCCCGAAAGGTGTGTTCAACGTGGTCACCGGAGGCGGTCTCGAGGTGGGCGCCCCGCTGATCGAGCACGAAGCAGTCAAGGTGATCTCATTCACCGGCTCGACCACGGTTGGCAGGGACATCTCGATTGCCTGTGCGCCCACGTTCAAACACCTTCATCTCGAGATGGGGGGCAAGAACGTAATCATGGTGATGGACGATGCGGACATCGATCTCGCCGTGGATGGCGCGCTCTGGGGCGCCTTCGGTACCGCGGGACAGCGCTGCACGGCGGCCTCGCGCGTGGTGGTCCATGAGAAGGTCTACGACGAGTTCGTTGAGAAGCTGGCGGGGCGTGCGAAGAAACTGAGGGTCGGCGACGGCCTGGATGAGGCGACCGACATGGGTCCCTCCATCTCACAATCGCAGCTCGACACGGTGAAGAAGTATGTGGGGATCGGCTCCGACGAAGGCGCGAGTGTGGCTGCCGGAGGAGAGGTCCTTGGCGAAGCGAAGGGTGACTTCGACTACTCGAAGGGATACTTCCATCAGCCGACCGTATTCGCCAACGTCACCCGGGACATGCGGATCGCCCAGGAGGAAATCTTCGGACCTGTCACGGCCGTCATCAAATGCTCTTCGCTCGAGGAAGCCATATCCATCGGCAACGATGTGCGGTACGGATTGTCGTCGTCGATCTACACACAGGACGTGAACAATGCTTTCGTCGCCATGCGCGACATGTATACCGGCATCTTCTACGTCAACGCGCCGACCATCGGCGCCGAGACGCACCTTCCCTTCGGCGGAACGAAGGAAACGGGCAACGGTCACCGCGAGGCGGGAGTTGCCGCGCTCGACGTGTTCACGGAATGGAAGTCGATCTACGTCGACTACTCCGGGGCCCTGCAGCGCGCGCAGATCGACACCGAAGACCTTTGACGAATGACGAGTGACGAATGACGAGTGACGAATGACGAATGACGAATGACGAATGACGAATGACGAATGACGAATGACGAATGACGAATGACGAATGACGAATAGAGCCCCGCGCCGGGAGAGGGGCGTGAAGCGTGGGGCAACTTCTGATGGAATCGACAGTTACTTCGGTTGATTCGCCCCTTACCCCTGCCTCCGTACGCGCTAACTTTGACACTCGGAGCCGGGCTGGGAGACCGAATGTTGAATGTTGAAATGTGAATGTTGAATGTTGAATTGGGAACCCGGTCTTCATTCAACATTCAACATAATTCATTCAACATTCACAATTTCAACATTGGCTTTCTCTGAGCCGACTACGATCTAAAGTTAGCGCATATGCCCCTGCTCTCTCCACGTTGACACGGGGAGAGGGGTTCCGTTCACTTTCCCTCTCCAATGAAAGAGCCCCGGCCTTTCGGCCGGGGCCTGTACTGCATGTGGTGTAGCCGCCTTTTAAAAGCGCAGGCCGGCGGAGAACAGATACGTCCGGGGGAGCTGGTACGAATTCACGTCCGTGGCTCCGCCGAAGCTCGGCCCTTTCTGCCAATGCGCACCCATGCCGCTGCAGACCGAGGCAGCTGCCCCCTGCGGGCACTCGATCGCCGTTTCGGTCATCGGGTTGAAGGCAACCAGACCCGAGGCTGCTCCTGCGTTCCGCCGCGTTCGGACGGTGGTATTCGGGTTGATGATTCCATCCTGGTCGAAGACGTTCGTCATGTTTGCCTGCAGGAAAAGTCCCACACGGCTGATCGGCAGGGTATAGGTGAGTGACAGGTCCGTGCTGTTGAACGAATCGGTCCGGAACTGGCCGCGGTCGCTGAAAAAGTACAGATGGTTGGTTCCGATCTGCGACAGAATGTAGCCGGGGTTTGCCGGAATGCCGGCGAACTGGTTGCCCGCAGTTCGGCCCGTCGCGTCGATGAACGCGCTGGCAGAGTAGGCTCTGCCCGTGAAGTACGACTGGAGCAGTGATAGATTCACATTGCCAACGGGTCCGAAGTCGAAGTCCCGTCCCACCCAGAGCCTCACACGATGACGGGAATCTTCCGGCAGGTAACCCTCGGGGTTGCGCTGTGCGTAATCGAGGTATTCCGGATACCAGAGAGAGTTCGGCTGCGTTGGAGTGGTGCCGGTCGTCAGGCCCTCTGTATTGTCATTCCCCTTGAGCTCGGACAGCGTGTAGTTGCCTCCGATGTTGATACGGAAGGGGCTCCACTGGCCGGAGAGCATCAGTGCTCGATACTCGCGGGACATCTCGTTGGTGTTGACAGTAACGCCCACGTCGCCCCGGTTTCCGAACTGGTCTACGGACTGGCCCGTGGCCGGCGTCAGCATCCGGGCATAGAAGTCCTGCCATTCGCGCCAGACGAGGTCGCCGCGAATGTGACCGGTCGACGCAATACGCGCACCATAACCGAGAGTGATCTCGTCGACCGACGGCGAAGTGAGAGGCTCATCAATCCGTGTGGACAGGCCGGACACGGACGAGAACGTCATGATGTCGCGGTTGAGCGTGCCACAGCGTCCCTCGGAGTCGCAGGCGCTGTTGAACCACTCGAACAGCAGGCGGATTGCCTCTGCAGTGGGGACCAGCTCGTTGAATGGAGTTCCGGCCGGGTTGATGACCGGTCCGCCATAGCGGAACTGGAAAGTACTCGGAACGCCGGCCGCCTGCGCCGAACCGCCTGCATTTCCGTCGGCCACTTTGTTGACGTAACGGCCCAGGCTCGCATTGATGCGATGCCGGCCGTCGCCGCGGACGTCGTACTGCACACCGAGACGAGGGCTGATGGCGCTGTCGTCGGATACATTGTTTCCGTCCGCGTCCTGTGCATCGTTCTTGTCGAAACGAAGTCCGATGTTGAACGAAAGCTGGGGATTCAGGTCCCATTTGTCATTGATGAAAAGTGACTGCGTCTGGAGATCTGTTCCCTCGGACCGGCTGAATACGGGATTCCACTGAATGACGGTATTACCGTCGAAGCGGGCGCGGAGGTCAGTACCATTCTGAATGAGCGTGTGGAAAATGCGGAAATCGCTGCCCGACTGATGATTGTTCGAGATACGCTCCTCGGCGAAGTTCTCGGCGCCGGCGACGATCGAGTGCGTCCCGAGGTTGTTCGTGCTGAGGTAGTAGGTCGACTTCAGACCGAAAGATTCGTTGTTACGCTCTTCATCACCGCAGCTGCCGCAGAATGTCGAGGTCCACCAGCGGCGGTTCGTGTTGCTGATGTCGACCAGCAACGTGCCGTTGATCAGATCCGTGAACGGCGATCCGGAACCGACGAAAGCGAACTCTTTCTGCGAGTAGCTCCCTTCGAGAAGGAAATTGGGTGACAAAATTCCCTGGTACTGGAACGACATCAGGCTGTTCGGAAGCGAACGGTTGAAGAGACTCTGTTCGTCCATGATGTTGAACTGGAAGTCGTTGATGAGATTGTCCTCGACGTCGAGGTACGAGCCGACCAGGCTGTGCTGCGGGGTGAGCTGTGCCGTCAGTTTTCCCTCGAGCCGCGTCTCTTCACGCACGCGGGTGTACCCGATATTGGTCAGCGTCGTGAAGAACTGCTGGTCGGCCTCGGTGAACCGTCCGGCTCCAAAAAACCAGAGACGATCGCGAAGAACGAAACCGCCCAGAGTGGCCTCGTACAGCTCGCTGGTCACATCGGCATTCGGGTTTGTCTGATTCGGTGTCTCGCTGGTCCAGCTGGGGTTGGTGAATGTATCGCGTAAGGAACCGCTGAACTCATTGCCGCCCGATTTCGTGATCGCGCTGACCACTCCTCCCGTGAAGCGTCCGTACTCGGCTGAAACGCCGCCGGTGATGATGGTGGTCTCCTGAATCGCGTCTTCGATGAAGAGGTTGTGCGGCTGGCCGCGGAGGTTCTCACCCACGACCACACCATTGACCAGGAAGAGGCTGTCCGAAGACGCTGCGCCCGAGATGGAAAAGCCGGTGTTGTTGTTGTCGGCACGGCCGGCGAGGCCTGGCGCTACTCCCGGCGCGAGGGATACGGCGCCCAGGATGTTGCGCTGCACCGGAAGCGCATCGATCATCTCTGCCGTGATGTTGGTCGAGATTTCCGTGGTCTCCAGCACGGCCGGCGCCGCCGCCGTGACGGTGATCGCCTCGGCTACCGAGGAGAGGGCCAGCTCGCCATCTGCTCTGGCGGACTGGGCGAGAGCGACCTGGACGTCCCGGGTTACAGGGGCCATACCATCGAGGGTGAACACCACCGTGTACCTTCCCGGAGGAATCGATGGAAACGAATAGGCCCCGTTCTCATTGGTTACGGTGGTTCTCGTTCCCTGCAATGCAGGCGACGAGATGGTGACGGTCACTCCCGGAAGGGGGCTTCCGCCGGTCGAAGCGGTCCCGATCAGGGATCCGCTGGTCTGGCCGAGCGCGGTCAGTGCGCCCAGGGCCATCAGCAGGGCGATGAGTACTACGCGGTGATTTCTCAAGGTCTTCCTCCTCCTTTGATGCTGCGGTTACGCCTTTCATTAGGCGTTCAGAAGGAGGGTTTTTCAATAGGTCGGCGACCGTAAACTACTGATGTTACGGTTAGTTACCGTTTCGTTGACGAATCGGTCCTACAAATTTCCGACGATTTGAGTCGGTTTAATGGATGTGCTGGCAGCGTCGGTATTTAGAGCGGCGGGCGGGCGGAGGAGGGTTGTCAGGCCGTTTCGGGTCCGTGACAGGGGAGGGGAATGGTCCTGGGCCCTTTCGCGTACGGACCCGGCGTCCATCCGATCCTCAAACGCTGGCCCGAAGGACTTGTCATCCTGAGCAACCTAACGGCCCAGGGCGCCGGTGAAGGGGTGATGAACCACCGTGTCATGCTGAGCGAGGCCACGTCATCCTGAGCGAAGCGAAGGATCTCTGCTTACGATGCTCGATTCTCTTCAGGAGATCCTTCGCTTCGCTCAGGATGACGTGTTTCTACATCCCTCCCGGTTCGGAGAGGTTCAACTCCGCCGATGCTCATTCTTTCGCTTCGTCATGGATCGTTTCCAGCTCAGCCACCGTCTCCAGATCTTTCGGTCTCCCGGCAGCCTTTGACTGCGATCAGAGTCTCGAGATCGAGGCAGAGACAGTTCAGGCCGAAGTGACTTCCCGCGTAGAGCGTTGCCCGCCCTTTTCAACTCGTCGGCGAACCGCTGAAGCTCCTGCAGGCAGCGGATCCGCTCTTCGTGCGATTTTTTCAGATTTTCACGAAGAGAGTCCGATCGATGTCGCGCCGGTACATTGCGATGACGAGCTCGATGCTGTCCTGCACACGGTATCGCGAAAAGGATTCTCTGGATCGCAGACGTCCCGGTTCATATTCACGATTGTAGTGCACGGGACGACCGGAAAGCAGATCCTCTTCACTGCCCCGGACGCTTCGAGCGATCGCTCCGAAACCGAAAAAAAAGCCCCGGCTTCCGCCGGGGCTCGATGTTGCGGGATGGGACTCGGCCCGTCAGAACCGGAGGCCGGCTGTGAATGAGTACGTCAGGGGAATCTGATACGAGCTCACGCCGATCGGCTGACCGAAGTTGGGGCCCTTCTGCCAATGCGCACCCATCTCCGAGCACGTTGCAGCATTCGCGGTTCGGGGACACTCGATCGGAGTGGTGGTGAAGGGATTGAATGCCGTGAGTCCGCGGGTCGATGAATTGCGCCGGGTGAATACGGTCGTATCGGGGTTGTCGACGGCGGATTCATCAAAGACGTTCGTCACGAGCGCCTGAACGAACACTCCGACCCGTCGGATCGGCAGGGTCCAGGTGACGTTCAGGTCGGTCCGGTTGAAGTCGTCTGTGCGGAATTCGCCGAGCTCGCTGAAGAAATAGGTATGCGAGGTGCCCGCCTGCGTCAGGAGATAGCCGGGGTTCGCCGGCAGACCGGGGTAGGCGGTCCCGCCTATGCGCCCGGTGGCGTCGATCACGCCTGCCGCAGAGTATGGAGAACCACTCTCGTAGGTGTGGAGCAGAGACACGTTCACCGTTCCGATCACCGGAATCGGAGTTTCGTATCCGAGCCAGTACTTGAGCCGGTGGCGCACGTCGCCCGGGAGATATCCTTCCGGAAGCCGCTGCGCGTAGCCGAGATATTCGGGATAGAACAGGGCAAGCGGCGTGTTGGGGCTGGTCGCCGTCGGACCGGCCTCGCTCGAGTCACTACCCTCCAGCTCGGACCATGTGTAGCTGCCACCTGTGTATGCCCGGCCCGGACGCCACTGTCCCTGAAGCTGCACTCCCCGATACTCCCGGGTCATGCTGTTGTCCGTGATGATGAATCCGACGTCTCCCCGGTTACCGAACTGATCGAGCGATTCCGGGGTCGAGGTGTCGATCCTCCGTGCGTAAAAGTCCTGCCACTCTCGCGCGATGAGATCGGTGCGGAGATAGGCCGTCCGGCCGATCTGGATGGAATACCCCAGGGTGATCTCGTCGACGGAGGGGGATCTGATGGATCCGGGAAACTGGGACGAAAGTCCCGAGATCGAGGCCGTTCGGAGAAATTCCTTGTTGTCGTTACCCCCAACGGAGTCGAACCAGGCCCACAGGATGGCGAGAGCCTGATCGGTCGTCAGGAGCGATGTTGATCCTGGTGCATTGACGGCCGGTCCGCGGTAGTCCCACTGGAAGTTCGATGGGTTGCCTGCCGCTTGAGCGGCGCCGGCGACGTTGCCGTCGGCGATCTTGGTCACGTAGCGCCCATAGTTCGCATTGATCCGGTGACGGCCATCGCCGAAGATGTCGTACTGGATGCCGAGGCGCGGGCTGAATGCGCTGTCATCCGAGACGACGCCGCCGTCGGCATTCTTGCCATCATTCTTGTCGTACCGGACCCCCAGGTTGAACGCGAAGTTGTTGTTCAGGGTCCAGGCGTCGTTGACGAAAACTCCGAGCGTCTGAAGGTCTGTTCCTTCGGACAGGTTGAAGATCGGGTTCCACTGGATGATCGTCGTGTTGTTGAACACGGGGAAAATCGAGCCGTCCGGCTGGATGTTGGTGTTCGAGAAAATGCGGTAGTCGCTTCCGGACTGGTGGTTGTTTGCAATTCGCGTTTCCTCGTAGCTTTCCGCTCCGAAAACGAGATTGTGGGTTCCGAGATTCGGAGTGCTGAGGAAGTACGTTCCTTTGGCCAGGAGCGAATCGTTGTTTCGTCCTTCGTCCGTGCAGACGCCGCAGAAGGTCGAGGTCCAGTAGCGGCGGCCCGTCGGTTGATCCAGCATCAGCGTGCCGAAGATGCGGTCGCGGAACTGGGAACCGGAGCCGACGAAGTAGAACTCCTTCTCCGAATACTGGGCTTCCAGCAGAAGGTTTGGTGTCCAGACGCCGTTGTATTGAACCGCAAGGAGCGTGTTCGGAAGCGATCGGTTGAACAGGCTCCCACGGTCCATGATGACGAACTGGGAGTCGTTGATGCGGTCATCGGCAACGTCCAGATAGGAAGCCACGACGCTGTGGTTCTGCAGGATCGTTCCGGTGAGCTTGCCCTCGATCCTCGTCTCCTCGATACTGAAGGTGTACGGGAGATTGGTCTGGGTGGTGAACCGCTGCTGCTCGGATTCATTGAGGCGCCCCGCAGCGAAGAACCAGAGGCGGTCGCGGAGTATGAACCCGCCGAGCGTGGCTTCATAGACGTGACTGAGCTCGTCGATGTGGTCGGCCTCGGTGGGATGGGGCGTCTTTCTGCGCCAGTCGGCGTTGCTGATGTTGTCTCTGATCGAGCCTGAAAATTCGTTGCCGCCCGACTTGGTGATGGTGCTGATCACACCACCGGTGAATCGTCCGTATTCCGCCGAGATGCCTCCGGTGAGTATCGTGGTCTCCTGCACCGCGTCCTCGATGAACAGGTTGTGCGGCTGTCCGCGAAGGTTCTCGTTGACGACCACTCCGTTTACCAGATAGACGTTGTCGTAGGACGGTGCGCCCGCGATCGAGAATCCCGCGATCCCTGTGGATACGCCGGGAGCAAGTGAAACCGCGGCGGCGATCGTGCGTCCCACCGGTAGTTGATCGAGCATTGCATTCGTCACGTTCATGCCGACCTGGGAACGCTCGACCACAGCGGGAGCGGACGCCGTGACCGTGATCACGTCGGCGATCGCGGAAACCCGCAACGCCGCATCGGCGCGGGCCGTCTGGACCAGCGAGACCCGAACGACCCTGGTGACCGGTTGCAGTCCCTCGAGCTCGAACAGGACCGTGTAGTCACCGGGAGGCAGCCCGGGCATGCTGTAGCTTCCGTTTTCGCCAGTAACTGCCGTGCGGGTACCCTGGAGTGCCGGAGACGACGCGGTGACAGACACGCCCGGCAGCGGCGCGCCGTCGGTCGTGACGGTTCCGGTCAGAGTGCCGGAAGTTCCCTGCGCCAGAACGAGCGCGGGGATCAGAAGAAGAACGAACGCGAGCCACAGGCCCCGGGAGGACGGTCTCATACGCTTGCTCCTTATGTTCAGATGTGGGGTGGTGGTTGGATTTTTACCCGTTGCGATTCCGTAACGAAAAACTTACAAAATCCGAGGCACCTCCTGTTCTGATCCGGACCGGGATCGAAGGGATCGGATTGCATAGACCTGTCCCGATTCAATGATTTAGTCGAACATTTGTTTTGTTTGAATTAGGGAAGTATACCTGTACAGCCCGTTCAAAAAAAGATAGAAAACGTTCATTTTTATGGTGTGATGTTGACGATACGTGACGAAGTTGTGACCGGGCCGAGCTCGGCTTCGGAAGGGCAGGGGGCATCCCGAGCTCGACGCGATGACGGACTCGTCAAACTCTCCATGTGACATCCCGAGCTACCTAACGGCGCGGGGCGCCGGTGAAGGGGTGATGAATCAGCGTGTCATGCTGAGCGAGGCCACGTCATCCTGAGCGAAGCGAAGGATCTCGTTTGCGATGCTCGATCCACTTCAGGAGATCCTTCGCTTCGCTCAGGATGACGTGTTTCTACATCCCTCCCGGTTCGAGGAGGTTCATAGAAGCAATCAAACGGCGTGGGGGGCGCCGGTGAAGGGGAGATAAACCGAGAACACGGCCCCGCCTCGCGGCCGTAAGATCTGTAGCCGTGGGGCTATGGCTCTTAGCCGGCTCCCGCTGGCTGGCGCCGATCGCGGTTGGTCGTGTGGGGATGCGGTGCGATGCGCGCAGATGCAGGCACGCAGGAGCCCGCAGATGCGGGCGACAGGACATTAGCCCCCGCCTTCAGGCGGGGGAACCGGACAAAGGCGTCACAAACATGTCGAGCCCGCGGAGCGGGCGACAGCGACCTTCATTTCCAGATGAACGATTCATCGTACGGTACGCCGTGTTTGCGAAGCAGAGTGATGAACTCATCCTGGAACGAGATCTTCCGGTGATGTATCTTCTGCCGTTCGATGTAACCAGCAACCATCGATGCTCTCGATGATGAGACACTGAAGGCTCCGTATCCTCTCTGCCATGCGAAGGATGCGCGATGATCGAATGTCTCGTGAATCCATTTCGAGGAACATCCTTTCACCCGTCCGATTCCGGCCGCGAGCGCGGGCTCGAATCATTGATGGGAGAACGCGATTGACCCCCACCTGAAGGTGGGGGCTATGGCTCTTTCGCCGGCTGCGCCGGCTGGCGCGCATCCTGGTTGGAGGCGAGAGCCCGCGGACGTGGGGCGACAGGCCGTTGGCCGCGCCTTCAGGCAGGAACAAAAAAAGCCCCGGCTTGAGCCGGGGCTTTCGTTTGAAGCGTGAAACCGTACGTTAGAAACGGATACCAGCAGAGAACTGGTACGTACGGGGGGTCTGATGCTGGGTGGCGGCTGTCTGCTTGCCGAAGTTCGGCCCTCTGCGCCAGTGAACGCCCTCGACCGGAACGTCGCCCGCCAGCGGGTTGAAGCGCTGGAGGGAGGTATCCTGAGCCGCGGTGATGATCGAGGTATTGAAGGTTCTCGCATCCTCATTGAAGATGTTGATGACCTCGCCCTGGATGAACAGCTGCAGACCACCGAGCCAGTTCAGGCCGGTGCCGTAGTTGAGCGCCAGATCGGTCGACGTAATGTCCTCGAAACGGAACTGGCCGCGTTCACTGAAGAAATACGTGACCAGGGTCGGCGCGCTGACGTATCCAGGGTTCTGGACTCCACCCGCCTGGCCCGTACCATAGAAGTTCGCGCTGAACCGCGGGTCGACGCTGCCAGCCAGTGAGTACGGGCCGCCTGAGTCGAAGCGCTGAAGAACGCTCACGTTGAAGTCGCCGACGAATGTCGGGATATCAATTCCGGCCCAGAGACGAGCCTTGTGCGTCTGATCCTGACCCAGGAATCCGTTCGGGTTGTTCTGCCGGAATCCGAAGTACTCCGGCTGGAACTGGCTGCCACCTTCGGTTACGGGACCGTTGCCCGTCGTTTCCCCGGTGAAGTTGCCTTTGAGCTCGGACCAGGTGTAGTTCGCGCCGATGTTGACGCGGTTGAACACCCGATACTGGCCCTGCACTTCGACCGCGTCGTACTCACGCTCGAAATCGTTCGAGTTGCCGGTGAGAGTCAGATCGGCGACGGCGCCTGTGGGGCTGGTCACTCTTCCGATCTCGAGGGTCCGGAACGACGTGTAGAAGTCGTTCCAGTCGCGATGGATGTAATCGGCGCGGAGGAACCCGTTGCCGATCTGCGTGCCGGCTCCGATGGTCCACTCGTCAACGCTGGGGGAGACGAGCTCGCCTGCGAGGCGGCTGTTGAAGCCCGGAACACTCTGCGCGAGCAGAGGAGCACCACTGGTTCCACCGACGGAATCGAACCAGGCAAAAACGATCGCCATGGCCTCGTGCGGGGGAAGGTTGTTGATCGGCTCACCACCATAGAGGTACTGGAAGGTGGCCGGGTTGCCTGCGGCTGAACCTGCGCCGGAGACGCCTTCGGACAGGCGGTTGACGTAGGTGCCGTAGTTTGCATTCACGCGGAGACGGCCGTTACCCCAGACGTCGTAGGCGACGCCCAGACGTGGGCTGATCTTGTCGTCCTTCGCGGTGATGTTGCCGGCGCTGTCCTTCGAGTCGTTCTTGTCGTAGCGGACGCCGACGTTGAAGGTCAGGTTGCTGTTGAGGTCCCACTTGTCGTTGATGTAGAACCCGTCGGTGTTGAGGTCCGAACCCTCGGAGAGCTGGAGGATCGGGAACCAGAGGAGAATGTCGCTGTTTCTGACCGAGATCAGCGGGTTGCCATTGGCGTCCCGGGTCGGTGCGATGGTGCGGAAAAATCCGACGAACTCGGTGGGTGACTGATGATTGTTGGCGTTGCGCGTTTCATGGAAGCGCTCGGCGCCGATGACCAGGTTGTGCGTGCCGAAGCTCTGGGTGCCCAGGAAGTAGGTTCCCTTCAGGCCGTAGTGCTCGTTGTCGCGTGCCTCGGGTCCGCAGGAGCCGCAGAAGTACGGCTCGTTGGTGACCGTGCCGAAGCCGGGTGCCACCAGACGGACAGGAGTTCCCGTTGCGCGATTCTTGTCCAGGCCACCGAAGTTGACGAAGGCGAACGCCTTCTCGGACCAGCGCGCTTCGAGGAGCAGATCATTACCGAAGATTCCGTTGTACTGCGCAGAGCTGAAATCGTTCGGGTTCTGAGCGGAAGGGTTCACGCTGCTGGGATCGAAGCAGCCGATCTGGCAGTCGTTTTTACGGGAGGAATCGGCATTGAGGTACGAGCCGATCAGCGAATGGTTCGGGGTGAGCGCGCCGGTGAGCTTGATCTCGTAGCGCTCGTCCTCGGTGCCGCGAGTGAATGACCGCTCGCTGTTCGAGAAGTTCTGCTCGAAGGATGTGTCGGTATAGCGGCCGGCGAGGAAGAACCAGAGGCGGTCGCGGATGATCCGTCCGCCGAGGGTCGCTTCGTAAACTTCATTCAGCTCGTCGATCGGATCGGGAGGAGCTGCTCCCGTGGTCGGGTTCCTGAAACGTGAGTTCTCGGTCCAGCTCGGGTTCGTGAAGCTGTCGCGGAACGATCCGCTGAACTCGTTGCCGCCCGACTTGGTGATGGCGCTGATCACGCCGCCGGTGAAGTAACCATACTCCGCCGAGATACCAGCGGTCTGAATCGTCGTTTCCTGAATGGCATCTTCGATGAAGAGATTGTGGGGTTGCCCACGAATATTCTCATTGACGATTGCACCGTTGACGGTCCAGAGGTTGTCATAGGAGTTCGATCCCGAAATGGCGAGACCGTTGACGCCCGGAACAACGCCCGGTGCGAGGGTCGTCGTCGCGATCAGCGTACGGCCGATCGGAAGATCCTCGATGAGAGCAGCCGTGTAGTTCGACTGCACTTCGGTCGTCTCCATGACGGCCGGAGCTGCTGCCGTGACGGTGATCGCCTCGGCAACGGCCGAGAGACGGAGGTTTGCATCGACGCGGGAGGTACCGCCGAGGCCGACGCGGGTGGTCCGGGTCGACGACTGCATGCCATCCATGTCGATCTGCACCGTGTACTCTCCCGGAGGGAGATTGGCGAAGTTGTAGTGGCCGTTCTCGTTGGTAACCGACGTTCTCGTCCCCTGGAGGGCCGGGGAACTGATCGTCACGGTGACACCCGGAAGAGCGGCGCCCTCGTGAATGACCGTACCGGTCAGACTTCCCGTCGTCCCCTGGGCGAACGCCGAGGCGCACACCAACAGGAAGAGGCCGAACAGGATAAAACTACGGCTTGGCTTCATCATCCTTGTTGCTCCTTTCAAATATGGAAAAAATGTTCCTTCGAACTTTGAGCGGGAGTTTACCGAATCCTGACCCGATCGTCACATGAAAACGCCATCCGGTAAAGTTCTCCAGAACGACTGGTCCCTGCAAGTGCAGGAGTCCTACCCGGTTTTCTTGAAGTATCAGCCTTTGTTTTCTTATCTTTACACTGATGAGTTGCCAGTCCGTTCCAAAAAATTGACCATCGCGTTCATGTTTTTGATTTTGTGACCTGGAGCACAGACATGTGTCGAATTGGTGACGGGACGGATTCGGAGACGTTACGGGGGAGGGGGCATCGCCGTGGTCGTGGCCGTGGCCTGGCGGGCCGCATCCCCCTCTCCCCGTGTGAACGGGGAGAGGGGCAAGGGAAGAGGGGCCGTGCAGGCAACTCAAATGAAGCCAACCGGCATGAGGAGCTGCAAGCCCCCACCGCCCCTCTCCCGGCGCGCGACACCCAGCAAGTCCTAAACTCTGCGCGGATGCCGCGCGCCACCCTCTCCCCGACTTCGCGGGGAGAGGGAGAGTACAACGGCGACGGGCCGCGCGGGTGTGACCCACAACCCACAACTCACAACCGGCAGTTCGGGCGGGTGTGAACTCACAACTCAGAACTCACAACTCACAACCGGGCGGGCGGTGGTTAGCGTGTCAGCTGACGATACCGGATCCTGTGCGGCTGGTCGGCCTCGGCTCCGAGGCGCTCTTTGCGGTCGGCTTCGTAATCGGAGTAGTTGCCTTCGAAGAAGTTCACGACGCTGTCGCCTTCAAACGCGAGGATGTGCGTGGCGACGCGGTCGAGAAACCAGCGGTCGTGGCTGATCACCACGGCGCAGCCGGCGAAGTTCTCGAGTGCCTCCTCGAGAGCACGCATCGTGTTGACGTCGAGGTCGTTCGTCGGCTCGTCCAGGAGGATGACGTTCGCGCCTTCCTTGAGCATCTTCGCGAGATGCACGCGGTTTCGCTCGCCGCCGGAGAGGGTGGAGACTTTCTTCTGCTGGTCCGCGCCCGAAAAGGCGAACCTGCCGACATACGCGCGTGAATTCATCTGCCGGTTGCCGAGCTGAACCAGATCGAGCCCGTCGGAGATCTCCTGCCAGATCGTCTTCTCGGAGTCGAGCACGTCGCGGCTCTGATCGACGTAGGCGAGCTTCACGGTTTCGCCCTTGCGGATGTTCCCGTTGTCGGGAGTCTCTTCGCCGATGATCATGCGGAACAGGGTCGTCTTGCCGGCGCCGTTCGGTCCGATGACGCCGACGATCGCGGCAGGTGGAAGCGAGAATGACATGTTGTCGACCAGCAGGCGATCGTCGTAGCCCTTGCCGACGCCCTCAGCTTCGATGACGAGATTCCCGAGGCGCGGGCCGGGCGGGATGTAGATCTCCATTTCCTGCGCCCTCTGCTGCGCCCCTTCGCTGAGCATCGCCTCGTATGAATTGAGGCGTGCCTTGCCCTTCGCGTGGCGGCCCTTCGGCGACATCCGGATCCATTCGAGCTCGCGCTGGAGCGTCTTCTGCCGGTCAGATTCGGCCTTCTCTTCCTTCGCCAGCCGCTGCTGCTTCTGCTCGAGCCACGACGAGTAATTCCCCTTCCACGGGATCCCTGCGCCGCGGTCGAGCTCGAGAATCCAGCCGGCGACGTTGTCGAGGAAGTAGCGATCGTGAGTCACGGCGATGATCGTGCCGGGATACTGCTGGAGATGCTGCTCGAGCCATGCGACTGACTCAGCGTCGAGGTGGGTCGTCGGTTCGTCGAGCAGAAGGATGTCCGGCTTCTGCAGCAGCAGGCGGCAGAGTCCGACGCGGCGCTTCTCACCACCGGAAAGAACCTTCACAGGCGTATCGCCCGGAGGACATCGCAGCGCATCCATGGCCATCTCGAGCCGGCTGTCGAGATCCCATGCGTCGAGCGCGTCGAGCTTCTCCTGCACGGTGCCCTGTCGTTCGAGGAGCTTCGCCATCGCGTCGTCATCCATTGGCTCGGCGAACCTGTTGTTGATCTCGTCGTACTCGGCAAGCAGATCGACCGTTTCCTGCACGCCCTGCTCGACGATCTGCCGGACCGTCTTCGTCTCATCGAGCCGCGGCTCCTGCTCGAGAAAGCCTACGGTGTGTCCGGGCGAGAGAACGGTCTCTCCGAGGAAGTCCTTATCGACGCCGGCGAGGATGCGGAGCAGCGAGCTCTTGCCGGAGCCGTTGAGTCCGATGACCCCGATCTTCGCACCGTAAAAGTACGAAAGATAGATGTCCTTGAGGACCTGCTTCTTATCGTGAAATTTCGAGACTCCAACCATGGAGTAGATGACTTTGTTCGGTTCAGGTGTGGCCATGGACGGTTTCCTCGAGTTGAGTTGAAAGGCAGCGTAAAGAGTGAATGGTGAAGAGTGAAGAGTGAAGAGTGAACGTACGGAAGCGTGTCATCCTTCGCTGCGCTCAGGATCACAACGACGGCCTCGGTCTGGCACACTCCCTTCATCTTTCATCTTTCACTCTTCACTCTTCACCCTTCACTCTTCACTCTTCACCCTTCACTCTTCACTCTTCACCCTTCACCCTTCAGGAATCTCTTCCGCCTCTTCCTTCAAATCGATCGAGGCGAAGAACAGCTCGGCATCGGGGCTGATCCGTCTGTCGGGGGAGCCTGCGAGGTAGATCAGCTGGTACATCCGGTCGTCCTGCACGCCGTACTGACCACGGCCGAACAGCGGTCGCGGCTGATCGGCTGAGAACAGCAGATGCAGGCCGGGCTGGCCGTCGAGCTCTCGCGGCTCCTCGGATTCGCTCTTCGCATTCGCACCCTTGAGGAGAGAATCTTTTCCGCTGGTCATCATCTGATTGGGGTTGAGCAGTGGCCCCGAAAACTCGCTGAAGCTCACGATGATGGCCTCGCCGGCCGCGGACTTCGAAACGTACGTGACGTTACGGATGGGGCCGGAATCACTCTCGACCGTTTTCTCGTCTTTCGCGAATTCTTCGAAGCCTGCCGGAAGAGAGACGCTCAATCCGTCGAGCTCGACGGTAACGGGGGTGGCGCTGGCTGCTGGCGCTTGGGGTGCGGGGGCTGGGGTCACCTGTGCCTCCGCGGTGGCGAACGCGCCCAACAACATCCCCGCCACAATGGTGCTCGTGATTGCACTCTTCATGTTCTGGCTCCTTGTTTTCTGATGTGAACTGGTAGAAACAGCAACGATACCGGAAATTCTTCCGAGGTGTTGGGAGGATGTATTCGCCATCTGGAGGGGACTACCCGGGTTCGACGCCCTCGAGCATTGCGAGGTCGGCCAGATCCTTCGGGCGAGCGGCGGCCTTTTTATTGAGAATCAGTTCAGCCAACCCCAGAACAGGGACTTCCTGACCTTCGACTTGCAGACTGAGGCGAGCCTTCCACGCCTCGTCGAACGTCACTCCGCTGATCTTCGTGAGTATGTCGATCCGGACCGGGGGGAGTCCCATCTGAAACACCAGATCCGGAGAAGCGAGGTCCGACTCGCTCAGATCTGCGAGCGGTGCACCGAACTCGGTGAGAGCCTTGAATACGAGAGCTGCGTTCTCCGGTGTCGGACGAATCCAGATATCGAGGTCACCTGTAGCGCGCGGCGTGCCGTGCGCGGCAAGAGCGTGAGCTCCGACGATGAGGAACTCAGCGCCGGCCGCGGATAACGCGGCCAACATCTCGGCGAAGTCTCGGTTCATTCCATTGGCCGTCCTTGAATGTCCATGCCTGAACGGTCAGTTGCCAGACCATGGCGAAGCGCTCGGACGGGGAGAGGTGCGAGACGTCGTCCTGCTCGCCCTCGTGCGCGAGGGTTGTTTTTCGCGTTTGCCAATGGGACCGGTCGGTGGGCATGGACTCATTATAAGGTGTCATTCGGAGCGCAGGAAAAGCGAATGTTGAATGTTGAATGTTGAATACCCCCACCCAGTGCGTTCCCAATTCAACATTCACAATTTCAACATTCAACAGTCGCTTCTGAATTTGAAACAAAAAGGCGCGGCGGATTT
>JBGTDX010000143.1:0-117000 GCA_041748075.1 Thermoanaerobaculia bacterium | reverse complement strand
CGGTCGGAATCGAACCGACGAATAAAGGTTTTGCAGACCTCTGCCTTACCACTTGGCTACGTCGCCTCAGACGGGCCGGACAGTCTATCGGACGGGCTGTAGAGGGTCAACAGAACCCGAAGCAGCGGTTGCCGTTACACGATTGTTCCGGCAGATGAAACGCGCTCGCGGTACGATTCGTTCCCGCAGTCCATTGAGCAGTAACCCGCCCCGGTCTGCCGGGGTGAAACTGGAGTGACAATGAAACTGATTGCAGCATGCATGGCGGTGTTGATGACGACGACCGGAATTGCGGCCTCGGAGCCGCAGAAGAATCCCGAAGAGACGAAGCTGTATCAGATCATCGATCGCGAATGGGAGTGGATGCTTCAGGAGTTTCCCAACGCGGCGACGTATGTCGGAGACCCGCGATACGACGACCTCTGGCCCGACTCCTCACCCGAGGCCATTGAACGGCGCGATGCGCACGCTCGGGCTCTCGTTGACGAGCTGGAGGGGCTCGACAGGGAAAGGCTCTCGCCTGAAGGCCGGCTCAACTATGACCTGATGCTTCGCAACGCGCGGCTGACGGTCGAGGCGCAGAAGTTTCCGGGGGAGCTGGTCCCCCTTAACCAGATGGGTGGTGTGCATCAGGATGTGGCGGATCTGCTTCAGATGCAGCCGCGACGGACGGTCGAAGAGTACGAGAAGGTGATCCAGCGCCTGCGAGGCGTCGCCACGCTCGTTGACCAGGATATCGCTCTGATGCGCCGTGGCCTCGAGGCCGGAGTCACCCCGCCGCGCATCACACTCCGGGATGTCGAGAAGCGGATCGCCGAGCTGGTTGTTGACGACCCGGCTCAGAGCTCAATCTATGAAGTGGCGTTCGATCAAATGCCTTCTTCGATCTCCTCCGCAGAACAGAAGAGACTGCGAGAAGAGGCAGCGAAGGTGATCCGGGAGTCGGTCATCCCTGCGTATGGGCGGCTCCAGCAGTTCTTTGCGAAGGAGTATTACCCCGGCACGCGAGAGGCGATCGGACTCTCATCGGTGCCGGATGGTCGCAGCTGGTACGACTACCAGGTTCGCGTGATGACCACGACCGACATGACCTCGGATGAGATTCATCAGCTCGGGCTATCGGAAGTCAAGCGGATCCGTGGCGAGATGGAGTCGATCAGAAAACAGACGGGCTTCGAAGGAACACTGCAGGAGTTCTTCGATTTCCTCAGGACCGATCCCCGTTTCTTCTACACGGACAAAGAGGAGTTTCTCGCCGGCTACCGGAATATCGCGAAGCGGATCGATCCGGAACTGACACGGCTTTTCGGAAGGCTGCCACGCCTGACCTATGGCGTCCTTCCTGTGCCGGAGTATTCGGAGAGGACGCAGACGACCGCCTACTACCAGCCGGGCTCACCCGAAGCGCATCGCCCCGGATATTTCTACGCGAACACCTGGGACCTCGCCTCGCGTCCGAAGTGGGAGATGGAAGCGCTCACTGTGCACGAGGCGGTGCCCGGGCATCACCTTCAGATTTCTCTCGCACAGGAGCTCGAGAACGTTCCCAGTTTCCGGCGCCATGGTGGGTACACGGCGTTCGTCGAGGGATGGGGCCTCTACTCGGAATCGCTCGGCCCTGAGCTGGGACTCTACAAGGACCCCTATTCGAAATTCGGGCAGCTCACATACGAGATGTGGCGTGCGATTCGACTCGTCGTCGATACCGGGATGCACGCGAAAGGATGGACGCGGGACCAGGCCATTCAGTACTTCAAAGAGAACGCCGGCAAGAGCGAGCATGACATTCGCGTCGAGATCGACCGTTACATCGTATGGCCGGGACAGGCGCTGGCCTACAAGATCGGAGAGTTGAAGATCAAGGAGCTTCGTGCGCTCGCGACGCGGGAGCTGGGTGGGAAGTTCGACATCCGCGGATTTCACGACACCGTGCTGGGGGCGGGCCCGCTTCCGCTGTCGATTCTCGAGACGAGAGTCAGGGAGTGGATCGCGAGCGAGAAGGGGCGTTAGACAGGAATCACTTCCTGACTCTTGCGAAGTCGATGAAACCGCGCTCGGGATTCGTGCCGATCAGTTTCACCTTCAACTTGTCGCCGACGTCGAGTCCTTTGTGGCCCTGCACGACTTTTCCTTCCACCGGGGGGTGAAGGATCCTGACCCAGGTGCCCTTCGAAGATGCGCCGGTGACGATCGCATCGAAACGCTCTCCCACTCGATTCTCGAGAAGCATGGCCGCCGCAGATTTTTGTATCTGGCGTTCGACTTTGTCCGCTTCGTCTTCCTGGTCCGTGCAGTGTGCCGCGAGGTCCTTCAACTCGTCGAGACTGTATGGCGACGGATCGCCCGCCATCGCCGCTTTGAGCAGTCGTTGCGTGATCAGATCGGGGTACCGCCGGTTGGGCGCGGTCGAATGTGTGTAGTCTTTGACCGCGAGTCCGAAGTGTCCGGTTGCAGGAGATCCCGGCGTCGCGACCGCGTACTCGCCGGAGCCGAGGAGTTTGACGATGGTCAATGACAGGTCGGGGAACCGGAGCGGATCAGCTTTACGGCGCCGGATCAGGAACTCTTCGAGCGCGATCGCGTCGGGCGAATCAGGCAGCCGCTCACCCAACTCCTCGGCGACGTTCATGATCCGGTCCCACCGGCGCGGCTCTCTCACGATACGACGCAGCGACGGAAATCGTGCCTCATCCAGAAATACTGCAGCTGCTCCGTTAGCCGCTACCATGAAGTCCTCGATGAGCTCTTTCGGCTGATTTTGCGTCTCTTCGTGCATCTCGACGACTTTGCGATCGACGACTGTGGCTTTCGCTTCGATGGTTCGGAGGTCGAGTGCACCGAGCTCATGGCGGCGCTGCCTGAGCCGCTGGGCCGCATCGTTCTGGATGCGAATGGATTCGGCCAGGCCCGGCACCTTCTGCATCGCTTCCGGCTCGGCTCTGCGGCCGTCGAGCCATCCGGCGACACCGTCGTAGCTGAGCTTTGCGTGGTTGTAAACGAGCGCGCGGTAAATCTTCGAGGATGTGATGTGGCCGTCCCTGTCGACGACGATCTCCGAGACGATCGCTAGACGCTCCTCACCGGGGTTGAGTGACGTTAGGTCCGTCGAGAGCCGTTCGGGAAGCATCGGGAAGACATGTCCGGGCGCGTACACGGATGTGGTGTTCTGCCGGGCGCGCAGATCGATGGCCGAGCCCTTCCTGACCAGCGCATCGACATCGGCAACTGCCACGCGGATGAGCGTGCTGTCCGGCTCCATATTCTCTCCGGAGGTCAGCTGATCGAGATCGAGTGAGTCGTCGTTGTCGATCGAGCACCACAGAATTTCGGTGAGATCGCTGATCGACGCGTCGCTCTCGCGCGCCGGACCCTCGAGCGCTTCAGCCTCCCGCATGACCTCTTCGCTGAAGTCGGGAATGAGGTTGCGCTCGATCATCGCCTGCCGGGCGAGGTCTTCGAGGTCGATCGTGCGTGAGGACGAGCTGTGCCGGTTCATGTTTTCAACCATAGCAAGTTTCGTGACGCTTCGCCCTTCGGATCACGCGCGCACGCAAATCGCTGATCGCGCTACCATGCGCCGATGCTGCAGTACTACACCGCAGGAGACAACGCGCTTCTGGCCGAGTTTGGCGGGAGCGTGAGCGGCGTCGAGCTGGCTGCAGCGGATGGCGCGGTCCGAGCTCTTTCAGAAGTCGAAAGTTGTACGATCGGCCACGCGTCGATTTACGTCGTGTTCCGGAAGCAACCCGCAGCCGGTACGCGGGAGGCCCTGCATGAGGCTGTCAGTGGTGCATCCCGCCTGGCGACGACTTCTGCCCGGCGCCGCGAGCATCGCTTCCGTGTCAGCGTCCATCCCGATGCCTCGCCCGATCTGCCGTTGCTCATGGAGGTGACGGGAGTCTCGCGCGACGAACTGATCCGCGAAATGGGTCAGCTGCGCCTGACGGTCCGCTACTGCGGATTTCGCCCTGGATTCGCCTACCTCGAGGGACTTCCGACCTCCTGGGTTCTCGGAAGGCACCCGCGGCCGCGCGCCAGCGTTCCCGCGGGTGCATTCGCCATTGCCGGGCCGATGTGCGCGTTCTATCCGGCGCGTTCCCCGGGCGGGTGGAACCTGATTGGCCGTACCGACGCCGTGCTCTGGGATCCGGAAAGGGTTCCGCCGAACCTGCTCGCCGCGGGAGATTCCGTCTGCATCGATCCCGTCGAGGAGCTTCTCGCGCCGCCGGAGCTCAAGGAAATGCAGCCTCCTATCGAAGGCGAGCTTCTGGCTACCTTCGTCGCTGCGGGACAGAACACGGTGATCGCGGCACCTCGCGATCCCGGACGTCTGGAGTACGGGCTTCCACCATCCGGACCTTTCGATGAGGAGGCCGCCAGGTTGTCAAATCGAGCCGTCGGCAACGAACCGGAAGAGGCTGTGCTCGAGTGCGCGATGGTCGGTCCGGTGCTCGAGTTCAGCCGGCCAGGCCTTTTGTCATGGTTCGGTTCTTCAGTCGAAGCCATCCTGAACGGCGCCGTTCTTCGCGACACGCGGCAGATCGCCGTCAGGGGAGGCGATGTGCTGGAGATCGGCCGGATCACCGGCGGAATGCGCGGCGTGCTTGCAGTTCGCGGTGGCGTGATCGATCTGAATCCTCGGTTTTCACTCGAGCCGTGGGTCGTGAAGACGGGCGACACTTTGCGCGCTCGTGAAGGTCTCGGCAATACCACGAGGCTGAGAGACAGCCTGCGTACCGATCGCACGAGAATTGCTGTCCGGCGTGGCCCCCATACGGTCTCCGATGAGCTCTTCGAACGGTTGCTGGATCGCCGATGGACGGTGACGCGTGATCTCAATCGGGTCGGGATCCGTCTCACATGCGGCGAGGTGACGGCCGGCATTCCTGCTGATCTGCCCTCCTGCGGCATGCAGTTCGGAACCGTGCAGTGGCACGCGGGAGGAGACCTGGTGGTGATGGGTCCCGATCACCCGGTCACCGGCGGCTACCTGCAGCCGATGACGGTCCTGTCGGGCGAGCGGTGGAAGCTCGCGCAGCTCATGCCCGGAGACGAAGTGAAGTGGAGTGACGAATGACGAATGACGAGTGACGAGTGACGAATGACGAGTGACGAATGACGAATGACGAGTGACGAATGACGAATGACGAATGACGAATGACGAATGACGAATAGAGTACCGCTCTCACCTGGCGTTCGGTGCCCTATTTGTCACTCGTCACTCGTCATTCGCAATCACCACCCGTATCCCTCGCGGGCCTTCACGCGGAACTCGGGGTTCCTGAGCGTGACGTCGATCTTCTGATAGCCGCTTCCACTCTTCGGTTTGTCGGTGTAGTAGCTGATCATGTAGTAGCCGTTGTTGACGTTCTCGATCTCGCGCAAGGGAGTCTCGAAGCCGACGAAGCCTCGGTAATACTCACCGCCGGTCTCGGCGGCCAGCCTGGAAAGTGTCTGCTCCTGCAGGTACAGGCCGGTGTTTCTCAACAGGTTTACCGTGTAGACACTCACGTTCTTTCTGTTGAGTGCGCGGCGCATCGGCTCGTACCAGGTTTCCTGGTTGTCGAGGAAATTGGGATTGGTATCGCTCACATCGCCGATACCCGGCGTAAACAGAACCATGACAGTACGAGCGGCCACGTCGGGAAGTGAATCGGCCAGGAGCTCGATGGCGTCGTAAATACGTCCCGTCCTGTAAATCATCTTCCGTGAATCCATACGGTTCATGATCGAAAGCTCGTCCGAGGCGTAGGCGGGAGTCTTCGTGATGCCGTTCGAGAAGCTCGAGGCATCCATCAGCGCTTTCCGGAGCACTTTCTTGTCTGAAGTGAAATCCGCGAACATCTTCAACCGGGAGTCAAACCCTGCGACCGCGACTTTGTCCTCAGGCAGCAGTTCATTCTCGATGAAGTCGATGGCACCCTGCCGGGCACGAACCAGCTGGCTCTGGAAGTTGAGGCTCGACGGCGGGGCAAGGAACTTGTGGAAGAAGAGCACGAAATACCGCTCTTCACGGACTCTCTCGACTTTGAATGCCGCTTTGTCTTCGGGGCCCGTGAGAAGCCGCCGGTTCGTGAAGTAGTCGAGGGATGCGATCTGCTGCACCACACCGTTTTCTTTGATGATGAAATCGTCCTTGTCGAGACCGAGAATCTGGTTTCCCGATCTGTCGGTGACGGTGGCGTCCACCAGGACCAGATTGACCTCGACCTCTTCGGCGAGGGCCGGCTCCTGCGCTGCGAGAGCAACGGTGAAGGCGAGGAGAATCGAAGCAACAAGCAGCGACTTCATGGTGGCACCTCTTTCTGGAACAGGGAAACGGGCTCAGGAGAAGCGCAATTCCGGTGCGCAATCCGGAGCGCGCCAACGACGGGACCGTCATTGTGGAACGACTCGATTGCGAGGGAAGGGAAATGGTCGGGGCAAGAGGACTTGAACCTCCGACCTCACGGTCCCGAACCGTGCGCTCTACCAGGCTGAGCTATGCCCCGATGGACGGTGCGCGATGCCGCGCATTTTTGTTGGCGGCGCGCTCTATGAGGGCGGCGCGCGAAGAAGGGGGATTCTAGGCGATCTGACCCCGAGGGTCAAACCGGTCCGGTCCGGCTTCCGAGCTGAGAACCTGCAACCTTCCGGGACAATTCCGATCCAGCAGTTGACCACGGTGCGGCGGCTCGCGACAATGGCGGTCCCATGAGACAGACAGCTGCAATCACCTTACTCTTCCTCGCTTTTCCCTCCTTCCTTTTCGCATGGGGACAGAAGGGTCACTACATGGTCAGCGAAGCCGCGACTTTCGAAGTCCCTTCCGACATGCCGCACTTCTTTCATCGCCACTACCCCGAGCTGATCTACCTCGGTTACGATCCTGATCGCTGGCGGGGAAGCGGACGGTCGCTGAACGCTGCGAACCCTCCCGAGCACTATCTCGATTATGAGTTTGTCGACAATCTCGAATTGCCGCCCAGCCGTTACGATTTCATTCAACTGCTCACCGACTCGAACACCTTGCGGCGCCGCGGCATCGAGAACACCTCGCCCGGATTCTCGCCATGGAGAATCGCCGAGCTTTCCGAGCTGATGGAAGTGCAGTGGAGGCTCTGGAGGCAGAGCGACCTGCCGGCCAGGGACCGCGCTCAGATCGAGCAGAACATCATTCAGTACGCAGGCGTCCTTGGGCATTACGTTGCCGACGCGGCGAACCCACACCATACGACCATCAATTACAACGGGTGGGTCGAGCCGAATCCGGAAGGGTATGCGTTCGACTGCGACACGCACAGCCGATTCGAAACTCAGTTCGTCTCGAGGGTCATGGAGCTCGATCCCGTCATCCCCAGGCTGCGTGAAGCCACCCATCGGAAGGAGTACTTTTCAACGGCACTCGAGTTCATCAAGGAGTCGAACGCCCTGGTGGAGACTCTCTACCGGATCGATCGTGACGGGGGTCTCCGGGGAGCCGGTACGGCGGAAGCGCGAGAGTTCGCTGCAGCCCGGATGGCCGCGGGTGCTTCGATGCTCAGGGATCTCTGGTGGTCGGCATGGTTGAACTCGGTGGAGCGGGGCAGATAGATCTCATTCCTCGTCAATCAGGGCAGAGAGTTTTTGTCCTGTTTCCAGGGAACGTCGTCCACGCCCGCTTCGAGATTCGCGAAGCGGGCGGCGACGAACAGAAAGTCCGATAGTCGATTGAGGTAGACGATCGTTGCCCGGGTTTCATCGGAGTCGTCTCCGATGTCGAGAATTCTCCGTTCCGCTCTCCGGCAGACGGTGCGCGCGTGGTGGAGACTGGCCGACTGAGACGAGCCCCCCGGAAGGATGAAGGCCCGGAGCGGTGTCAGCCCGGCCTCCATGGTGTCGATGGCCTCCTCCAGGGCGGTGACCCGCTCCGGCGATGGCCCGCTGAATCGGCCGGCGCTGTTCGGCGAAGCGAGGACTGCCCCGATTTCGAACAGGTCGCTCTGAATCGAAGCGAGGTGGGCATCGAGTCGGGATCCGCCAGCCGCAGCGCGGGCCAGACCGAGAACGGAGCTCAGTTCGTCGACCGTTCCGTAAGCCTCGATCGTCGGATGATTTTTCGCGACCCGTTCTCCACCGAAGAACGATGTGTGACCCTCGTCACCACCCCTCGTGTAGATCTTCATGCAACCTCCCAAATAACGCTTCGTCCAGTTGAAAACTGGATGATTTTGGCCTAAATTATCCGTTCTAACCAATTTCCGGAGGTTCAAAGCTCATGTTGCGCAAACTCATGTCAGCACTCGGCTGTTCGGTACTCGTGTTTCTGATCGCTGCCGCTCCGGCAGAAGCTCGCGATCGGTTTGTCGATACAAGCGATTACAAATCAGGGGACTACGACAAAGGCATCATCGAAGACTACAGCGACATGGTCGAGGGTGATGGTGTGGAGTGGGCGTTCATTGCACCCGGTGTCAACTTGAACGACTATACGATCAAGATGGGTAAGGTCGGCAACAAGTCGTCCATCACCAACAGGGCGATGCTCGAGTCGGCCGAAGAGACATTCGACGCAGCTCTCCGAAGAAAAGGCAACGACGGGCGCAAAGGGACCCTGACCGCTGAGACGGCGGTTTATTGGGCCGAGCGGCCGAGCTCAGGCAAGCGATGGATTCCATACGCCGGCGTTCATCTCGCGCAGGCCGGTGTCGGCATCGAGATGATCCTGCGCGATTCGAAGGGAGCGATCGTTGCCAAGGTCCGTCATTCGGGACGCCAGGGCAATCAGCTCGAATATGCATCGGAAGAAGTGGCGGACGAGATCGTAAACTGGATCAGCGACAACTGAGCTTTGTGAAATGCAATCTGAAAGGGCGCGAGAAATCGCGCCTTTTTCTGGCTCAGGATGACACCGTGGTCATCCGTGGCCAGCTACAGGGATGGCATTCTTTCTTCCACTAGTCGTCTTCGAGCTCGCGGACGCGCTCACGCACAACCATCTCGGCGATGTCGGGAACGACTTCCCATGCGATGTTCTTCACCACATCCCCGGTCATCAGCTCGACGACGCGGCGTGCAATCCGTTCCACATCTTCGTCGGTGAGCGAGCGGCCGGCCTGCCTGGAGGTCGATGCCACCTCTGAAGGCATTTCCTCGGCAGGAGCTGCGGTTTCCTCGTCGGACCTCCAGGGGTCCGACTCCCGGGAGGCCTCCGATGCGGCCACGAGAGATTCAGGATCGGCCTGCTCCTGCTCGGCGGGGGAGCTTTCCTCCTCCACCGGCTCGACGTTCCAGACGTCGTTCGGTACGGCGCCTTCTTCAATCACGACGGGTGGGTCCGCTGAAATCCCATCGTCCTGCTGCGTGGCTTCCGACTGCTCGGCGGGCTGACCCCAGGGCGACTGTGCCTCATTGTCCGAAATAACCGCCTCATCGGAGGGGGCCGCTTCTTCGCTGGCGTCTGGTTCGGAGCCCGCGGGGAACGAAAGGGTCCGTCCGGTCTCGGACTCTTCGTGCTCATCCGTTACGGCCGGCTCGGCCCAGACCCCGTCGACGGGAACGGCCCATGCGCGTGTTGAAGCGTCCTCGGCCGCCACCTCGGCGCTTTGCTCGGCGGGCGCAAACGGTTCGTCGTCTGCCGAAGCAGGCTCGGTGACAAGATCGGCGCCCGATTCTTCGCCGGCACCGTCTTCAGGCTCGGATTGAGCATCCTGCGGGGCAAAGATCGACTCGCCCTCGAATCCCGCAGAGGACTCCGTGTCGTCGGATGAAGGGCTCGGGTCGAATGGTTCGGCGGGAAACTCTTCGCCCGACGGTTCGGGCTCGGAGCGGATCGGTTGCCATCCACCATCAGAACCGAAGGGTGATTCTTCCTGCGAAGCAGCAGGAAGCGGGGTTGGCTCTTGCTCCGAGAAAGGGCCTTCTGCATCGGGGCTGGGTTCGCCGGAGCCCTGCTCTACGGTCGGCATCTGCCACGGCATGGTCATACCCGGCGATTCGGCCTGCGCGGGCTGTTCGATCGCCGGTGAGGCAGTGAACGAATCGAGGGGTTGGCTGACGAATGCGTCACCTCGCGAAGCCTGCGATTCATCGAGGCGGATACGGCGCCTCTGGATGAGTTCTTCAACCTTGTTGATAAGGCTCTGTGATTCGAACGGCTTTGTGACGACGGCATCGCAACCGGCCTTTTCTGCACGGTCGGGATCGAAGGGCTCGAACGTTCCGGTCAGCAGAATGACCGGGATATCGCGATACTCGGGGTGCGATTTGACGAACTCGCAGACCTCATATCCGTTTTTCTCCGGCATGATGATGTCGGACAAGATAATGTCAGGCATCGACTCGGCGAGTTTCTGAAGGGCGCGTGCGCCGTTGTTGGCAGAGACGATTTCGTAATCTCCATCCGAGAAAGTGAGTTCGACAACCTTCTGGATGGTGATGCTGTCGTCTGCGAGAAGGATTCGTTTCGGCATTTGTGATTTCGCTCCGATGTACGAAGCAAGCTAACATTGGCTGTCTGGCAAGTCAACGCATCTGCGCGCCGGAACTTGCCTGATGCCAAAGGATTACGGAGCGGCCGGCAACGGGCGAGCGGTACGTCGTTCCAGGCCGCGCCTGCCGCTCCCGGCATATGGAGCTCCTGGCCGGCTGTGCTAAACTGCCGAGCTCGAAAATTTTCCGAAAAATTGAAGGCGTGGGGAGACGTATATGAAGGTGTGGGAGTACAAGATCATCAACGTCCGGTCGGAGAACTACTCGATGGACCCCAGGCGGGCCGAGGAGTTGAACCGTCTCGGTGATGAGGGCTGGGAGCTGGTGAGCATCACGTCGATCAATTTCAAAACCGGAGCGACCGATCACATCGGAATGGTCTTCAAGCGCGAGAAGACTGCATAACCAACCGGCCGGGCAGTAGCTCGCCGTCCGGCCATCGTCTCGAGTTCCCAACCACAAACCGATTTTGGTATCGTGCCGATTCTCAGGTGCGCGCGCCTGCTCTGCCTCGGAACCGATCGCTCCCTGATGAAGCGCGCAATACAGATCATGACCAGCCGACCCTTCCTGATTCTCATCGTCATCGACGGCCTTGGATGCCGCCGCGAGACCGAATGGAATGCCGTGGCTCAGGCCAGGAAGCCGGTTCTGGACGAGCTCTTTCAGGACCACAGTTGGACCACGCTGGAAGCCTCCGGTTTGCGCGTCGGGCTGCCTGAAGGACAGATGGGCAATTCGGAAGTCGGCCATCTGAACATTGGCGCGGGCAGGGTGGTCGATCAGGACATCATCAGAATCAGTAAAGCGGCCAGCGGCGGCGAGCTCGCCGCCAACCCGGTGCTTGTCGCGGCCCTGGAGAGAGTGAAACGCGCCGGCAGGTGGATTCATTTTGTCGGGCTTCTATCCGATGGCGGCGTTCATTCACTGCAGGAGCATCTGCACGGGCTCATCGATGCGGCAGTCGCCGCAGGGATGCCCGTGCAGGACGGCATGCCCTCGGTATTCATTCACGCGATCCTGGACGGTCGTGACGCGCCGCCGATGTCGTCAAAAAACAATGTGCGGAAGCTGCTGGATCACATCGACGATAAGCCGCAAGTGCATCTGTCTACGATGATCGGACGCTTCTACACGATGGACCGGGACCGCCGGTGGGATCGGGTCAAGCGGGGTTACGACCTGATGACGGTCGGAATGGGAATCGAAACCAAAACACCGTTCGGCTCGATCGACCGTCACTATGAAGCCGGGATCACCGATGAATTCATGGAGCCGCATGCACTGCTCCTCGGCAATGGAACTCATCGCGGCAAGATCCGCGACGGTGATGCCGTGGTCTTCTTCAACTTCAGAGCGGACCGAATGCGGGAGATCGTCGCCGCCTTCCGGGAACCCGAGTTCAACGAGTTCGATCGTGCCGTCGTGCCGGAAGTCGAGTTGATTACGATGAACCAGTACCATCAGGAGTGGGATCTGCCCATGCTCTTTCCCCCGCCGGTCGTAGAGAAGCATCTGGGACAGATCTTTTCCGAAGAGGGCTTGCGACAACTTCGGATTGCGGAGACGGAGAAATACGCTCACGTGACGTTCTTTTTCAATGGCGGCTCGGATCAGATGCTTACCGGTGAAGACAGAGTGCTCGTGCCGTCACCAAAGGTCGCCACGTACGATCTTCAACCCGAAATGTCGCTCCCGGAGCTCACCGATCGCGTGGTCGAAGCGATCGATGACCGAAGATACGACGTGATCGTATTGAACATCGCGAATCCCGACATGGTTGGCCATACGGGCTCGATGGCAGCGGCTGTGGCTGCGGCGGAATTCACCGACCAGGCGCTTGGACGGATCACCGCCGCGGTTGAGCGCGCGGGAGGCGTTGCGCTGATCACTGCCGATCACGGGAACTGCGAGATGATGTACGACCCGTCCACTTCTCAGCCGCACACGGCCCACACGACCAATCCGGTTCCTTTGATTCTCTTCGATCCCCTTGAACGTTTCGGTCCGTTGAAGCAGCGTGGAGCTCTGGAGAACGTGGCCCCCACGATCCTGCAGATCCTCGACATTGCCCAACCGGCTGAAATGACCGCCGGGTCTCTGCTGGAGCAGGGTGGGAAGGCCGGGTCGGAATGATCGAGCGGTTGATACTCGTCCGCCATGGCGAGACGACCCACAACTCGCAGGGAATCACGCAGGGGTGGAGCGACAGCGGTCTGTCGGATCGGGGCGCTGAGCAGGTCGAAGGAGTGGCGCGGCGGCTGGTGGGCTTCGGCCCGACTGCGGTGTTCTGTTCGACGCTGCCGAGAGCCGTTGCGACGGCGGAGGCGATCGCTTCCAGGCTCGGGCTCGAGGTTCGCCAGCTCGCGGACCTGCGGGAGATGAATTGCGGTCGCTGGGAGGGTGTACCGTTCATGACCGTCCGACAAGATGAGGCGGATTTCTACAAACGATGGGCTGCGGATCCTCGGCTGGCCTGTCCCGACGGCGAATCGTATTTCGACGTTATGCAGAGGATGCAGCGCGCCTTTGCCGAGATCGAGGCGGCGAAAGAGGCGATACCCGTAGTGGTTTCCCACGGTACCGCCATCCGCATCGCCGCGACGAACCTGTTGCAGTTGCCTCTCGAGAGCGCGCGCAGTTTCGCTCAGGACAATGCGGCAATCAATGTGTTCGAGCGACGCGCCAATCGCTACGTACTGCAGCGCTGGAACGACACCACTCACTGGAGCCTGGAAGGCGGCGAATGATTCTCGAAGAGATTTCAGAACGTATCTCCCAGGCTTTGAAAGACAGGGTTCTCACCCTCTATGGTCATGCGGTGGATCGGGTGGTCCTGCAGGCCCCGCCCCGGCTCGCGATGGGCGACCTGGCGACTCCGCTCGCTTTGGAGCTGGCGCGTGCGCTCAAGAAGCCGCCCCGTCAGATCGCCGAATCATTACTCGAGAAGCTCGACCTGCCTCCACTGGTGCGCGGCGCGAGTGTGGAAGGCGCCGGCTATCTGAACTTCAGGATCGATCGCGGGAGCTTTACCGCCGCTCACCTCCGGTCCGTGATGCTGCCGCCCCCGCCCGCTCGGGATCGCATCATCGTCGAACACACGAACATCAATCCCAACAAGGCTGCGCATATCGGACATCTCCGTAACGCCGTGCTGGGTGACACGCTCGTCAGATGCCTTCGCTGGCTCGGCTACACCGTCGAGACACAGAATTACATCGATGACACAGGAGTCCAGGTGGCCGACGTCGTGGTCGGATTCGAAAGGATTCTCGGCGTGGGCGAGGACTTCGTCAGAGAGAGAATTGCCGATCGAGAACAGAGGTTCGACTTCTACTGCTGGGATCTGTACGCGCGGACAGGCGCGATGTACGAGTCCAATCCGGAAGCGCTGGAATGGCGGCGTGAAACGCTTCACCTGATCGAAAAAAGAGAGGGGCCGACGGCAGGGCTTGCCGCGTTGATTGCCGAAGCCATCGTGCGGCATCACGTCGAGACCGCCCGTCGTCTGGACATCATCTACGACGTCCTGACCAAAGAGAGCGACATCCTCGAGCTGCACTTCTGGGACCGTGCGTTCGAGTTGCTCAAAGCCTCGAACGCGACAATTTACGAGACCGAGGGAAAACACGCAGGCTGCTGGGTCATGAAGCTCTCCGACTCTCCCGAGTTCGAAGGTCTGGAAGAGCCCGACAAGATCCTCGTGCGATCCAATGGAACCGTAACCTACGTCGGAAAAGACATCGCGTACCAGCTGTGGAAGTTCGGGCTGCTCGAGCGAAACTTCGGATATCGGGAGTTTCTCCGATATCCGGATGGAAAGGTGCTCTGGGAGACCACCAGCAAGTCCGATCTGCACCCCGATGCGCCGCGTTTCGGCGGCGCGGATACCGTCTACAACGTGATCGACATCCGGCAGGCCTACCTGCAGAAGATCGTGCGCGAAGGGCTTCGCCTGCTCGGGTTTACGGAGGAGGCCTCCCGGTCGATCCACTTCTCCTACGAGATGGTGGCGCTCACGCCGGAGACGGCCCGGACCCTCGGAATGAATGTTCGGGATGAGGATGCGTCCAGGGCGTTCCTCGAGATGTCGGGCCGGAAGGGACTGGGCGTCAAGGCTGACGACCTGCTTGATGCCATGGAGGCAAAGGCTACCGAGGCGATCACTTCAGGTCTCAGTGGAGAAGGGAAGGACGCGGGCGAAGCAGGCTTCGATACGGCCGCCCTGGGCAAAGAGATCGCCGTTGGAGCGCTGCGCTATTTCATGCTCAAGTACGGACGCAACAAGGTCATCGCTTTCGACTTCAACGAGGCGCTGACGTTCGAAGGAGACTCGGGGCCGTACCTTCAATACTCCACGGTCCGGGCGGAAAACATTTTCCGCCGGATGACGGAGCGAGGCGTCGATCCCATGGTGGATGATGCTTCGATCGACCAGTTGACCATCGGGGGAGAGATGGCCGACGAGATGTGGGAGATCGTGCGGATGAGCGCGGAGACCCCTGGCGCGGTGCGGCGTGCCGTCGACGCCCTGGAGCTTTCGATCCTGACCCACCACCTTCTCGAGCTTGCTCAGCGCTTCAACTCGTTCTACCACAAATTCCCGATCCTCAATGAGACGGATCCCGCGGAGCGCCAGCGACGAGCGGCCTGCGCCGAAGTGTTCCGACAGACGATGCACCGCGCGCTGAGTCTGATCGGAGTGCCGGTCCCCGCCCGGATGTAGGCGTCTCTGGAATTCGCCGGCAGGCAGGACGCTTCTCTTCGACAAGAACTTGTCCAAGGTCGAGGTGTGAGATGAAGCCCCGTTTTGTATGGCAGGACGTGACCCTGCGTGTGTTGATTATCGTGAGTGGTGGAATCGCTGCGGCTCTGTTCGTGCTCAGGGGAGAAGGGGAGTTCCTCCCGGCACTGGCGATCGGAGGAATGCTCGGAGCGATCCTTGTGACGCGATCCGAATCCGAAGAGGGTTGAGGCTGTCCAGTTGCCGCAACCTTCAGAACGCCGAAGGTTGCGGCGCCGGGCTTGCTGGGACTACTCTTCTGCTTTCCGGACGTTTTCGGCCTGGAGACCCTTGGGTCCCTGCTTGAGGTCGAACTCGACGCGGTCACCTTCGTTGAGGGAGCGGTAGCCGCTCTGGTTGACGATGGCTGTGTGGTGGACGAATACATCCTCCCCGCCATCCCGGGTGATGAAGCCAAATCCTTTGTCGTTGTTGAACCATTTGACTACGCCTATTTCTGACATCTGTGACCGTCCCTCCATTTGCGGGCTGGTCCTCCCGCGGTGATCTCGCCGCGCTGTTGCGCCCGGCACGTTGCCGATTCTGCAAAGATTGCGCCCCCTTCCCCCGCCCCGCCCGGTTCTGGGTTCTGGGTCCTGGGTTGTGGGTTCTGGGTTGTGGGTTCAGGGGTCTCCCAGAACCGGTCGCACGGGGGATTACCAGATCAGAGCGCGGTTCGTTCCGATCTGTTCGAAACCGAGAGACCGGTAGAGGCGGATGGCCGGTTCATTGAAGTCGTTTACAAAAAGTGTGATGCTCCTGCCCTGCTGAAGCAGGTGTCCGCAGACTTCCCGCAGCGCGAGCTTCGCGAGTCCATGGTGTCGGAGCGCGGGTGCGGTCCAGACTCCCATGATCTGCACGGCCGAGGCGGTCACCGCTGAGAGCTCACACTTGAAGGCAATTTGGGATTCCCTGCGCAGGATGAGTGACCGTCCGCCGAGAATGAGCTCCCTGATCCGTTCTCGATAGCCGAAGGCATCCCGCTCCAGTGGATCGATCCCGACTTCTTCGTTGTGCATTGCCGCGCAGGCGGGGACCAACTCGTCGAGATCCGCCAGGGTGGAAAAGCGGACGTTGGAGAGTCCGGAAAACATGTCTGCAGGCTTGCGGTGGAGCGCATAGACCGGTTGATTGAGCCGGACCACCGTGGGGGGATCGACTTTCGAGGCAAGATGACGCCACAGGTGCTCGACCAGCTCGCTTTCCGAGACGATTGCGCGGACCGGAATGCCTCTCGCAGTGATCCGCTCGGCGAGTATGGACATTGCCGGCCCGAGACTCTCGGAGTTCCGCGGCGGCTGTGATGCGAGGACGATGTTGGAGCCGAGGGTAGCCACGCAGACGGTTTCTCCGTTACGTCGTACCTCAGTAGTGCTGTTCGCCACGATGCCATCGTCACGAATCCGGGAGATGAGGTAGACGTTCATCAGAGGATTGCGTCCGAGGTATTCGAGCACGCGTCCCGCATCGCTCTCCTGGAGCGTGACGACTGACCATCGTGCGCTGTCCCCGAACGCAAGGCTCATGATGAAGGGGGGAGTATAGCGACAGAGGGGTGGGGAGCAACAATGAGAGTAGCCAGCCAACCGGCCTCATTCATAACTGCTCGTTCCCCAGATGGGCAATGCGGTCCATCATCCGGTGCCATATTCCGCGCTTGCGCCATGCGTGGAGCTCGAGCTCGCGAGAATGGCGCAGATCTTCTTCGTAGGCCCGCTTCAGCTCTGTGGCGATCGCGCGATCCAGGATCCCGACGCTCACTTCATCGTTGATCTCCAGCGACCGGTCGTCGAAGTTCGTCGAGCCGACGGCGGACCAGATGCCGTCGACGATGATGACTTTCTGATGCAGCAGCGTTTTGTCGTACTCGAAGATACGAACCCCGCGTTCCAGCAGTTCTTCGAAGCGATGATGACTCGCGTGCTGAACCAGAGCGTTATCGGTCGCGTCGGCCGAAGGAAGCATCACGGAGACTGAAATTCCGCGGGCCACCGCTTCGCCAAGAACCTGAATCATTGATGAATCCGGAAGGAAGTAAGGATTCTGGATGATGACTTCGCGCTCGGCGGCGATGATGGAAAGGTAGTAGAGGATCTCGACGGCGGATCCTGCACCCGAAGGGGTTACATATGCCAGGTGCGCATCCGTGGGTCCGGCTCCCTGGAGGTCCGGGAAGAACTTCTCGCCCGTGAATGCTTCCCCCGTTTCCTGAACCCAGTTCTCGGAAAAAGCGGATTGCAGTTTGTTGACGATGGGCCCCTGAAGGCGTACGGCAGTGTCACGGTATTCTTTGTTGTTGCGGGCGGAGCCTGTCCATTCGTCCGCGATGCCGTGGCCGCCGGTATATCCGATTCGACCGTCGATGACGGTGATTTTGCGGTGCGTCCGATTGTTGATCCTTCCCAGATTTCCCAGCGTGAATGTGTGAAACTTTTCCACCTGGCAGCCCGCGTCTTTCATCAACTGCTCGACCTCATCCTCCATGGGACGCGTTCCCGATGCATCCAGAAGTACGCGAACCTCCACGCCCCGGCGCGCGCTGTCTGCAAACGCCTGCGCGAGCTTCCGGCCGATCAGTCCTTCGTGCCACAGGAATGTCTCGAAGTGAACGCTCTGCTTCGCTGAGGCGATGTCCGCCAGCATCGCATCGAAGTATTTCCCATCCTGGAGAACCTCGACGCGATTACCGCTCAGGACGGAACCATGCGTGAGCCCTGCAACCGATGGCAATAGATCCACCATGCCGCCACGACTGGTGACATGAAACTCGGGATCCGGCTTCTTCTTGACGGACCAGACGATCACCACGAGCGCAAACAGGACGACGACGAGGAAGACGAAGAGAACCAGCGGGACCGAGATGTGCGTCGTTCCTCGAACCTTTTCGATTCCAAAGTATTTTCTCGGATTCATTTCCTGTCCCCCTGTCCCGCAGCGTCCAGCTGTCGGGACGTCAGATTATCCGTCGCTTGCGTGGTGTTCGATCGAATTCGGGTCACCAGACGGGCAACTACCGGCCAGTGGTCGGAAGGCCCCGAGGTCAGGACGTTCGCATGCAGCACGTCCCAGCCGGAGTCGGGGAAAATGTAATCGAGATGTTGTTGCGTGAGGATGTGTGTGGCCGCCGAGGGATTCACGGCCTGCCGCACCAGAGGACTGGCGGTCAGCGGTGTGATCTCCGGATTTCCCGGCGTCGTGTTGAAGTCGCCGAGCAGAACGAACGGATGTTCCGAACGTTCGATGATCTCAGCGATACAGGCAATCTGCGCGGCTCGTGAAGCACGCTGGAACCTGCCCCAGGCAGTCAGGTGCGTGACGTAGACATTGACCGGAGCTCCGTTCAGGATCACGGTCGCCTCGAGTAGAGATCGCGGTTCTCCCCGACCGGGGAGATGGTGCACCCTCGATCCTGGAATCCTGCTCCGCGAAAGAACGGCATTCCCGTAGCTGCCGCCATAAGAATCGAAGCTGCGCCCGAAGACCACGTTCCTTCCAGTCTGTGTCGCGAGCTCAGCGGCTTGATCCAGGAACCGCGACTGCCATGTGCCGCGGTGAATCTCCTGCAGTCCCACCACGTCTGCATCCACTTGCCGGATCACTTCGGCGACTTCCTTCATGTGATTCGAATTCAGCAGGCCCCCATGGCCCTGAATGTTGTAGGTCACCACGGTGAGCTCGGTCTCCATGCTTCGCGGCGGGTATCTGGCCTCGCGGCCGTCGCGGGAGTCGTCGACGAGCGGACGGGCCGGACGTTCGGGAGGAGCGCATGCTTCCGGCCGCACGACGTAGACGGTCGCCACCCGGTAAATGAAGACGACCGCGATGAGGATCGCGACCCAGCTTGCGACGCGGCGAGGCAGACTTCTCCGTCGCAGCGCTTCTTCAGGATTCGGCATTCAGTCCGGCAGAAGCGAGAATGGTGCCGTGGGAGCGTCTTCTGTAGTCGGTCACCGGTTACGGACGACCGACACCCGGGAGCTCCTCGATCAGTTCCGCGGCTTTCTGGTCGACGACTACGGTGACGTCGGGATGTCCGCGCAACGCGGAGGCGGGCAGCATTTCGCTGGGCTCTTCGGTGGCGAAGCGTCGTACGATCGCGGCTTTCTCCCTGCCGCTTGCGAATAGCACGATGCGTTTCGAGTCCAGAATCGTCTCTATGCCGATCGTGATTGCTCGAGTCGGTACGTGACCGGCCTGAAACTCTGGAGCATTTGCGCGGCGCGTGCTTTCTGTCAGTCCCACCACGCGGGTCCGCGAGTCGAAGGGCGTTCCTGGCTCGTTGAATCCGATGTGTCCGTTCCGTCCCAGACCGAGGACGGTCAGATCGAGGCCACCGGCCTGTGCGAGCTCCATTTCGTAACGCCTGCATTCGAGCTCGAGATCCGGTGCTGAACCGTCAGGGATGTGGATGTTGCTCTCGCGGATATCGACGTGATCGAACAGGTGGTGGCGCATGTACGTGTAATAGCTTCCGGGATGTGAAGGAGGGATGCCGACATACTCGTCGAGGTTGAACGTCCGGGCGGCGTTGAAGCAGCGATATTCGCGCCCGCATTCCTCGACGATGTACTCATACATGCCTTCGGGCGTTCGTCCGGTCGGCAGCCCGAGGATGATTGCCGGATGTTGCCGGATTGCATCCAGCAGCAGTCGTCCCGCGAAGGCCGAGAGCGCCTGGTAGTTCTCGACGATCTCCCATTTCATGCAGCGACAACCTCCACACCCCGGGCAAAGACGCGCTCGAGGGCGAGTTGTCGTGAAATGATCACCAGGTCCGCATCGAAACCGACTTCCAGCCGGCCCTTGCGCTCTTCGACGCCGAGAATCCGCGCGGGAACCTCGGTCGCGAGCGGGACGATCATCTCGAGCGGCAGTCCCGCAAGCTCCACCATGTTGCAGACGGCCTGCATCATCGTGAGGGTGCTCCCGGCCAGGTTTCCGTTCGGCAGTCGGGCGCCCGCATCATCGACGGTCACCTGGTGCTGATACAGGCTGTAGGTGCCATGCGGCATGCCGCACGCGCGGATAGCATCGGTAACGAGACAGATTCTGCCCGGCAGGGCTTTCGTGAAGTAGCGCAGTACTGCCGGATGAACATGCACGCCGTCGGCGATCAGCTCCGCGGTAACGTCTTCGGTCGTCAGAATTGCGCCGATGACGCCGGGCTCCCGATGATGCAGGGGCCGCATTGCGTTGAACAGGTGCGTGACGTGGCTGGCACCCCGATCGAACGCTTCGAGCGCTTCGCCGAATGTTGCGTTGGTGTGTCCGATCGAGATCACCATTTCGTCACGGAATCTTTCGATGAAGGTTCCCGTGCCGTCGATCTCCGGAGCCAGGGTCATGACCCACCGCATTCCGGGTGCCATGCGAATCAGCTCCTCGACTTCGACAATGTCGGCTGGCCGAAGCGAATCGACGTCCTGGGCCCCTGCTTTCGCCGGACTCAGGAATGGGCCTTCGAGGTGAATTCCGACAATCTCGGAGCCGCCCGGCACACTTAGTTCGGCCATGGTCGCAATGGTCCGCACGGCCGAAGCCAGATGGGCCGGGGCTGCGGACAGAGTCGTTGCGGCAAGGGCGGTGGTTCCGTGCCGGACATGATGGTTCGTGATTCGGGAAACGGATGAGGAATCGGCATCCATGAAGTCGGCACCCGCAGCGCCGTGCACGTGCATGTCGATGAAGCCGGGAAGAATGACTCCTTCGATCCGCTCTGCATTGGCCGGCGGAGGACCGGCCTCGACTTCGACGATCGTCTCGCCAGCCATCGTCACCGTGACGTGGTCGCGAATCAGGCCGCCGAAGAATGCGCGCCCGTGAAGTGAACGGCTTTTCATAAATTGATCTTGCCGAGAACGGTCGGTGTGCCCCCAGTGGCCCCGCTGACGTTCGTGTTCATTCCCATCACGGAGTCATTGGCGATCACTGCGATCGCGATGGCTTCCTTGGCTGCGCTGGCGATTCCGAGGTCTTCGTGGCGCAGAAGTGGAGCGGGTGCAAGAAGGCGGCCGAGCACGCGCATCATCGTCGAATTGTCGGCACCGCCGCCGCCCACGACGACCTCATCGATAGAACCGAGCGGCCTGATGAACTCTGCATACGCGTTTGCAATCGTGTGAGCAGTGAGAGCGGTGGCGGTTGCGATCAGATCTTCAATGGCGACGCCCTGGGCCTCGGTCATCGCTCTTCTGGCGAACTGAACTCCGAACTGTTCCCTGCCGGTGGTCTTGGGGGGAGACTTGCGGAAGTAGGGGTCATGGAGCCAGCTGGTCAGAATGGAATCGATGACACGTCCTTTCGCTGCAATCGTTCCATTCCGATCGTACTTCTGTTTTCCTCCGGTGGCTACGTCGGTCAATGCGTCGATCACCATGTTTCCCGGGCCGGTGTCGAAGGCAACGACATCGCCGATGCCGCCGCCTGCTGGAAGCCACGTGACGTTGCCGATCCCTCCGATGTTCTGAATGCACCGCCCTTTGTTCGAGTCACGCAGCAGGACCCAGTCGGCATATGCGATCAGGGGAGCACCATGCCCGCCGGCTGCAACGTCACGAACGCGCATGTCGCCAATTGTGACGATGCCCGTTCGTTCGGCGATCACGGCGCTCTGGCCGATTGCGAAGGTCGAGCGTGTCTCGAGGGGACCGTCCATCCATGCGACGGACGCCGCCTCGCGTACGGGTTGCGGATCGTGCCAGATCGTCTGGCCAGCGGATCCGACGATGTCGATCTCACGCGCGTCCATTCCGACCTCTTGCAGCAGATGATTCACCGCTGCGGCGAACAGCTCGCCGAGCAGAAAGTCCAGATTGCAGATCTGATCGATGCGTGCACTTGCCGGATCGAATAGCCGAAAGATCCGGCTCCGCATTTCCGGCGGAAACGGATACGTCCTGAAATCGAGCAGCCGGACCTTCGCAGTTCCACCATGACCCTCGATCTCGGTGAGCGCGGCGTCGATGCCGTCCACCGAAGTGCCCGACATGAGTCCGATGACGTGACGAACAGGCTTGTTCGTGATGGAGATGAGACGTTCTAGCCGGTTCAACCTTCGAGCGCCTCCCGCAGTCCGCCGGGCGAGCGTGAAAGGACCTCGCGCGCGGCTGCTGCGCCGAGATTCCTCCGCAGCATGATGATTGCGGTCGTGATCTCTCCATCCGCGCGCTCGATGAGATTCTCGGCGGTCTGCCTGTCGCATCCCGCCGCGAGCTCGACCATCAGCACCCCCCTGGCCCGAAGCTTCCGGTTTGTTGCCGGCATCTCCACCATCAGATTCGAATAGACCTTTCCGAGCCGGATCATCACACCCGTCGAGATCATGTTCAGGATCATTTTCTGCGCCGTCCCGCTCTTCATGCGCGACGAGCCCAGTATCACCTCGGGTCCCGTGAAAGCGGCGATCGGAATGTCGCACTCACGGGAAAGAAATGAGTCTCGTACTGAGGTCACCCCCACGGTGAGAGCGCCCTGCATGTTGGCACGCCGGATCGCCGTGACGGTGAACGGTGTCGAACCGGAGGCCGCGATGCCTACCACCGAGTCTTCCGGACGAACGCGCGTGCTGATCTGCTGGACGGCATCCTCTTCGGAGTCTTCCGCTCCCTCGACGGCGTGGAAGTACGCTTTGTCGCCTCCCGCCATGATCACCTGCACCAGGTCCGGATCGATTCCGTATGTAGGCGGCAGCTCTGATGCATCGAGCATGGCGATGCGGCCGCTCGTTCCTGCTCCGACATAGAAGAGCCGGCCGCCGCCGCGCATCCGGTCGGCGATGGCATCGATTGCCCGCGCAATCGGTGCTTCCTCGGCCGCCACCGCAGCGGCGACCGTCTGGTCCTGTGCGCTGATGATGCGCACGATCTCCAGCGCGGATGCGCGATCGATCTCCAGGCTTGTTTCGAGGCGTTCGTGACTCATGGAAGTGACGTATGCAAACCAGGGGCTAGTGAATTCTACGGGTTGTGGCCGAACATTGCATGTTCGGTCCCATTTTCCGCTCGTTGACGGATCTGGTGGACCGCGCGCCTCCCTTCTACTTCGCTGCCTTTCTTGCCGCAACCCGGACGAACCGTACGGGCCGGGTGATCGCCTTATAGGAATGGTGGCGCAGCCGCTGGAGATCCTTGCGGCCCCACAGCCAGTTTTTCCTGGCAAAGAAGACCAGCATCGTTGCGGCAACCAGAGCCATCAGTCCCAGGGCGAACGCGTAGCCCCATCGCCAGCTCAGCTCCGGCATGTAGACGAAATTCATCCCGTAGATCGCGGCGATCAGATTCAGCGGCAGCATGATCGCCGAAAACACCGTGAGCAGCTTCACGATCTCGTTGAGCTTGTTCGCCTGCACGGAAAGGTAGGCTTCCATGGTACCGGCGACCAGATCGCGTTCCACGTCGATCGACTCGGTGATCCGGAACATGTGATCGTACAAATCCCGAAAGTAGATCCGGTTCCTGGATGCGATGAACTTTGACTCGCCGCGACTGATCTGATTCAGCAGGTCCCGCTGAGGCAGCGAGTATCGCCGCAGGGTGTTGAGGTCCTTCTTGAGTTTCAACAGGGAGTCGAGAAGCTGGGGGCTCGGCGACCGGAAGATCAGCTCCTGAGTCTCGTCGACCATTTCTTCGATTTCGTCGATGAGCGGGAAGTGGAGATCGATCAGAGTATCGAGGATCGAGTAGAGGAGAAACTCGGTGCCCTCTTCGAGCAGCCGCCGGTCCTGTGGCAGGCGTTGCCAGACGGATTCGATCGAAGGCATCGAATCGGTGTGAACTGTGAAGAGGTAATTACGCGAGAGAAATACCGCGAGCTTTGTCGTGGCGACCCCATGCTCGATCAGGTTGAGATTCAACGCACGGAAAACCAGAAAGTCGTAGTCGGGGAAAGGGTCATACTTCGGCAGGGTGCTATCCGAAAAGCAGTCCTCAGCAGCAAGCTCGTGGAAGCCGAAGCGGATCTCGAGCAGCGGCTCGACTTCCTCTTGCGTCGAACCGTCAATATCGACCCACAGCTTGTCCCCGGAGCTCTCGGTCCACCGATCGATCAGTTCGAGCCCGCCCTGTTCGAGGCGCCCCTCATGCAGCAACGCGACACGGATCATGGGCTGACATTGTAGCTGTACGGCTTTCGCCCCGGCGTTCGTGACACGGGCAGCGTGTGCACTACACTCTCGATATGGCCATTTCTCTGATGCAGAAGATCCGACTCGCACTCCGGGGCTGGATGCGGCGCCGTGAGGGAACCGCTGAGGCACGAAATGCGGAGTTTCTGAGACGGAACGCGGGATGGGGTGCGCCGCCCGGGCCTGCCCCGGCCGCCGCCGCGACGGACGGCACGGCGATCGATCTGGAAGGACTGCAGGTCGCCTATCTGGACGACTCCGGACAGATCGAGCACTTCCTCGACATGTCCAGCGGAGAAGTGATCGACGTTCCGGTCTCCGACTCCGACGGCATCCGGCGCGCTCGGAACGAGGAGTCGTACCGGAAGGTGCCCGGAAGGAGCGAAGAGAGTGAGGCGGGAGATCGCGTGGCATTCGTCGAGGCGATGGAGCCCGGCCCGGTCCGGAACGACCTGCACAGGGCACTCTCGACTACAGACGCTGCGAAGGAGTTCCGGAAACTCATCGCCCGCGACCGGACGATCGAGAGAGCCTGGTACAACTTCAAGAACGACCGTGCCACGGCAGCGATTGAGGAGTGGCTGAGAGCCAGCAAGGACTCGCCTCGACCGGAGTGATGATGTGAAGTCTTCGGGGTTTTCCGGCTTCGAGGAGTGTTACCTCGGCAGTACGGTATCCCTCTTCGATTTCAGGCGGCTGAAGGATTGCGGCAGACCACGACCATGGTTACGTCGTCCCCGCAATGCGTCTCTCCCAGGTACTCGGTAACGGATTCCTCGAGGCGCCGGGTCAGCTCCTCAGCCTCATGGCCGAAGAGTGGTCCGACAACCTCCTGCAGCCGATCCATGCCGAATTCTTCTTCATCGTCGCCGCGTGAAGCTTCAGTGACCCCGTCCGTGTAGAGAATGAGCGCGTCGCCCGGTTCGAGTTTGAGTGCCTGGTTGCGATACTCGGCGTTCGTGAACATACCCAGCAGGATGTCCGTATTTGCGAGACGGGCAACGCTGTTCGCGGTGACGATCAAGGGAGGGTTGTGGCCCGCGTTCGCGAACTCGATCTCGCCGGCTTCGGGGTCGAGGCGTCCGGCGAACAACGTGACGAATTTCGATTGTGGAAGGTTCTCGTGAAGTGCGCCATTCAGCTGCTTGACCAGTGTCGACGGATCAGGATCGGATTTGGTGAAGATCCGGAAAGCGGCCTGAAGACCTGCCATGAGCAGGGCGGCTGTCAGCCCCTTGCCGCTCACGTCCGCGATGACGAAGTAGACCTTCCCATCCGGTCGAGCGACGAAGTCGTAGTAGTCACCGCTCACGGCGCGACAGGGCTTGCTCATGCCGGAGAATGAGTACCCTGGAACCACAGGGGAAGACTCCGGGAGAAGTCCGCGCTGGATCAGATACGCAGTTCGAAGCTCCTCATCGATTCTCTGTTTCTGAAACGCAGCTTCCCGCAGTCGGGTGGTCTCGAGCTTGACTGCCGCGAACTGGCCGATCTGTGCGACCAGGCGTACGTCTTCCTCTGAAATCGTCCTCTGCGTGAACAGATAGTCGACATAGAGCACGCCGACGACCGCATTGCCGATCATGATGGGGGCACAAAGGACCGAGTGGATTCCCTGAGCGACAATGGACATTGCGCGGCTCAACTTCTCGTCAACGGAAACGTCGACGTACGCGAGTGCTTTCCGCTCTTCGACCACCTCGGCCAGCAGCGTTTTGCTGATCGACAGGTCCGAGGTATCCGAGGTGTTCTGGCGCCGCACCTCGACGCTGTCGAACGATCTGCCACTCTCGGATATCACGCCAATCGCCGCACGGGACGGACGGAGATGTTCCATCACGCGATCGACGATGAAACTGAACACCTCATCGAGCGGACGGTCTTCAATGAGCTCCATGGCGAGGGCGTTGAGAATCCGGAGCCTCTCGAGACTTTTGCCCGAAGGCTCGCTCAATTGATTTGTGATTTCCGTCAGGGGGATCGAGATCGTTGCGCTCAGTTCGCGATCAGGGACCGAGATCATTCGTTCCGTAGAAGGATCGGACTGGAAAACGATCTCGGTGTCGCCGAGCTTGATCCGGTCTCCCGATTTCAGCGGAAGGTCGTGCTGTACCCGGGTTCCGTTGAGAAACGTTCCGTTCGCGCTGCCGCAGTCTTTGAGAACCCATCCACCGTTCGATGAAACGATCTCGGCATGCTTGCGCGAAAGGTAGCGATCCTTGATGGGGATGGTGCACTCAGCTGCGCGGCCCAGCGTAACCGGTGAGTCATCGAGAGAGTGGCGCGCAGGCGACAGCATCGGGGTGAACACAGTCACCTCGGCGGAAGCAGGGCGTTTACTCGAATCGATCATGCATACTCCCGGGTGAGCCTGGGGCTGGCGAATTCTCAAATACGACAGCGTTGCCGAGCTGGTCGGTAGCAATAATTTTGCTCAAATATAGCTCTTTTTTCTCCAATCGTCAGTAAGTAGGGCGCCAGGTGAGGCCGCAACGCTCCAGTAGAGTGTCCAGATTCCCGTGTGACTGTGTTAACTTTCTCCGGGGGGGAGGGCCAGCAGTCCTCAACCATTCGAGGTGGATTTCGAGTGCAAGAGCCAGGTCTGCCGGATCAGGGAGCGTCGGAGCAGGTGATTGGAGAAGAGATCCTCGTGGTCGACGACGACCCTGGCCGAGTTTGGGGTCCGAGGGATCCTTGGCAAGCCTTTCGAAGTCGGAGAGCTGGTCCGGATGCTTCGGAAGATTCTTGACGAAACCAACTGAGCCGCCCGAGCCTGAATCGATCTCGGCCGGCGAATATTTTCTCGAGATCGAAGCCCACTTTGCAGCGCGCCGGGGAACTCCTTTCCTCTTCTCGGCGAAGGACTGGTCTCTGCTCAAGAGCTGGCGGGACGATGGGATTCCGCTCGCGGTTGTGATTGAAGCGATCGACGCCTGTTTCGACAAGCGTGCGGAGGGGGGACGCAGAAAAACGATCTCCAGTCTCAGTTACTGCCGGCACGCGGTGAAAGATCTCTGGTCTGACCGGAAGGATCTTCTGGTGGGTTCGGAGTCCACAGTTCCCGAAGCCCGGCCCGCGAAGCAGCTTCAGACTCTCGGCGAGTCCCTTCTGATTGCCGCACGGTCTGTTCCCGCCGGTGCGCCGCGTGAGGGTCTGGAAGCAGCGGCATCGGAAGTTTCTTCTCTCCGTTCCCGGCGCAGCGTGCCGGCGATCGAGGAGGAACTGCTCCGGATCGAGCAGACCTTGTTCGATCATCTGGCGTCCACGATTTCCGCTGAGGATCGAGATGCTCTGGAACAGGAGCTTGATGCCGCGCTTCGCCCCTATCGGAAGCTCGAGGGCGAGACTCTGCGCAAGACCAGAGAAGCGAACTTCAAGAGGCTTCTACGGAACCGGTTCGGAATTCCGCGGCTTTCCCTGTTCGGGTGAGTCGAAGGCCCCGGTTACGGTTTGATTGTTCATTGAGTTCGGCTTGTCGTCGCAGCGGCGATGGCATCGAGAACCTCTCCGGCCCTTTTGCCCGATACGGTCATGTCGCTGGAAGCGTTCCATGAGCCCAATGGTGCACCGCAGGCGCGCAACATTTTCACGGCCTGGGCCAGGTCGTTGTCGTCCTGAGCTCCCTCTGCACATGGAGGGATGCCGCGCAGAGTGAGCAGCCTGCCGGCAAGACGGAGAAAACCAGCCGACCCGACAGTTCTGTAGGGCACCGCAGCACGAGTTACCGGATCGACCTGATAGAGCCGTAGAGCAAGTGCCCTGACGAACTCCTCGCGGCCTTCGACTTCCGCGATGTCGATGGCGATCGGGGGCTGTGTGAGGTTCTGTGCGAAGCGTACGAATGGAACTTTCCAGTACATCAGCACGGCAAGTTCCGCACGCGTGATGGATGGGGAGGCGAGGGCGTTGTGATAGCGAGGAGGCATGTTCGATTCACTCCATCGCTGTTTCACGGCCTCGAGACGAGCGGCGTATCGTCCCGGATCGTCGCGCGCGAGGGGCTCGAGCCGCTCGATCGCTTCCCGGTAACGCCCCTTGCCGACGTCGATCTCCGCCAGAGCTGCTTCGACTTCCGGCGGGCTCGGTTGGGACGGATCTATGAGCGGCTGCACCTGTCGCCGGGCGTCGTCGAATCTTCTGGTCTCGATGAGTTTGTCGACCAGGAGCTGCCGTGCAGCGCGTGCCTCCGGCATGACGGTCAGAGAATCCCTGAGCAGGGCGATCGATCGTTCGATGTCCCGTTCTCTGACCGCCTGATTGAAGAGTCTCTCGAACCAGCGCTGCTGAAAGTGAGCGTGTCGGGGTCGGGATGTCGCGGGGAAATCCTCGCGCCCGATCAGATCTCGATACAGGGTGAAGGCCCGCTCGAGATCGTCGCGTGCCCCGGCAGTTTCGGCTTCGAGTATCCGCGCCGCAAGAAAGTCGGGCTGCCTCTCGAGGACGCGATCGATCAGGGATTGTGCCCGATCCGGATTTGCCTCCCGAAGCGCGACTGCTGCCAGAGCGGTCTGCGCCGGCAGGTACTCCGGATTTCGTTCGGCGATTCCTGACAGGCGCCGCTCGGCTTCGGTCAGCCGTCCCGCGCGAATGTCGCGAAGGGCTGTATCGAAGCCCCTGGTGACCGATCGGGAGGGTACGGGCCCCGTGAACCCGATTCGTGGGTCGACGGCCAGGTCATCGAATGCGATCGGAGTGGATGGAGGCGGAGTATCCGCGGTTCCGCATCCGGACATGATGAGCGTGGCGACGAACAGAAGGCTGCACAGGGTGGTCGTAGTCGTTTTCATGGTGGATCGGGTCCGGAGTCCGGACTGCTTCTCTCCTCTTATGACGTGGCTCATCCTTCGCTATGGCAATGCTCGCGCCAGAGCCGGGAGATTTCACGTGCTGCAGGGAGCGGGCCCATTCCGGCGTCGACCCAGTGAATCCCCCGCTCGCTCCGCAACCACGTCATTTGACGTTTCGCGTAGGCGCGGGTTCTCCGTTTTGTCTCCGCAGCCGCCTGCTCGCGGGATATTTCCCCGGCAAGAAATCGCGAAGCTTCCCGGTACCCGATGGCCCCGAAGGGCCTGCAGTGCGGAGGATACTTCACCAGCAGACGGTCCGTTTCTTCGATCAGACCTCCTTCGAACATCGCGTCGACGCGGGATTCAATCCGCTCCACGAGCCGCTCCCGATCGAGGGATAAAGCGAATTTGCAGGCGCGGATCGATTCGTCCGTCAGGGCGGTCGGTGCCCTCCAGGACGAGATGGGAAGGCCGCTGACGAGATACACCTCGAGAGCACGTTCGACCCGGTGGCGGTCGGCCGGTGCAATCTTCCGGCCGCTCCCCGGATCAATTCTCATCAGCCATCGATGAAGGCGCGCACTTCCGCCGGGAGAACCCGTGATGGCTCGAAGCCGCTGCCGGATGCCTGCGTCAGCCGGCGGCATCTCTGGAAGGCCGGCAAGAAGCGCACGAAGGTAAAAACCGGTTCCGCCCGTCAGCACGGGTATGTGCCCCTCAGCCTGAATCCTCGCGCAGGCAGACCTTGCCGTTTCGGCAAACGCTGCGGCATGGAAGGGTTCGTCCGCCTCCGCGATATCGAACAGGTGATGAGGAACGGCGAGTCGCTGTGCCGCCGATGGCTTCGCGCTCCCGATATCGAACCCCTGGTAGATCTGGATCGAGTCGTAGTTGACTACCTCCCCACCGACATCGAGCGCTACGGCTGTCGCGGTTTCGGACTTCCCCACGCCCGTGGGGCCGGAGATCACGATCAGCGGGAATCGGTTGGCTTCATCGGGCATGCGGAGAGGATATGACGAATGACGAATGACGAATGACGAATGACGAATGACGAATGACGAATGACGAATGACGAATGACGAATGAAGCGAATCGAGTCCTGCCGGGTCTGGATGACGTCGTCTCGGGCCAGGGGGGCCCTTCACAGCCTCTTCTAATGAACCCTGCCCGCGGGAACGTACCGATGACACGTGGTTATGCTCGCCACAATGAGGGTCAGTCATTCACCTGCTCGGAATGACATACGGCCCAACGCCCTCACTCAGGCGCGGTGTTCGCGATCATTCTCTTCGTAGATGATCTGACGAAGATGTCTGCGGCAGTAGAGGTCCCCTTTAGGTACGGGTCGGTGGCACTCCCTGCACCGGCTCTTCGGGGGTGCGCCAAGGAGCTTCTGGAACACCCAGAGAACAGCCCCGACGGCGGCCAGAGCGACACCCAGAATCAGACTCTTCTCAATGAGAGGTCCCGACGCGACGGCCAGGTCGCTCGCCGGATCGAGCAGGCCTTCCCGGAGCAGAGCGAGTGTCAGGACGATCAGAACCAACCACAAGCCGATTCGAATCAGTCCTGGAAACATGGTTGATCTTAGGCTCCCTCACCGGGGAGTGTCAATTTCACGCGACAGGCGGATGACGCCCCTCACGATCTGAAGTGATATCGAACCCGAGTGATGAGTGCCGGCAACCACCGGCACATGTTCGTGCAGGCGATCGATGACAGTCGGATCGGGATGCCCGAACCGGTTCCTGCGGCCGCAGGAGATCAGTGCCAGACGTGGGCGTACTGCGTCGAGAAAGGGCGTCGTACTCGAGCTCCGACTGCCATGATGTGCGACTTTCAGCACGTCCGCCATGATCCGATGAGATTCTTCCTCGCTCAGGAGTTTCTCGGCGTCTTTTTCGATGTCTCCGGTCAGAAGCAGGGTTCGTCCACCCATGGTCACGTGGTAGACCACTGAGCTGTTGTTTGTGGGAGAACGCTTGAACCGGAGGCGGGGAATGATCGGACGGAATTCGATTCCCGCCCGGTGAATCACTGCGGCAGAATCGACGAAGATCGTGAGCGTATTGCGGGCATCGGCAAGTTCTACGAGCCGGTCGGTACACGGATGACCGAGATGGCGCCGTGACAACCACAGCTCTCCGACGTCCAGATGTTCGAGTACTGCTGAGAAGCCTCCGCAATGATCGAGGTCGGGATGGCTGAGTGCTATCGCATCCAGTCTCCGGACTCCTCGGTCGAGCAAGAGCGGCAGCAGAACGGTGCGACCGAATCGTTCATCGTTCAATCGCCCTCCGCCGTCGACCAGTATCGCTCCGTTGCCATTTCGAAGCAGGATCGCATCGCCCTGGCCTACGTCGAGCAGTTCGATCCGGGGGTGCTCGACGCTCGCTTTCAGATTCGCAACCCAGATTGAAATCACCACGGGAAGAATCAACAGAGAGATTCGAAGGACGATGTGCGTGTGCTTTGAGAGCGAGACCACCAGGAGGAACATGAAGACGCATCCGATCAGCAGGGTCGCGTCGGGAGCCGCGGCGAGGCCGCAGAGATTCATCTGGACCCCGAAGTAGCCGGAGGCGACGGACGTCACCCGGTCGAGGCTCCCGACGATCCGGAGCAACAGCGGAATTGCAGCCGGATGGATCCAGACGGCCGCGAGGGCCAGGGCGGAAACCGCGAGCATGCCGGTGATCAGCGGGCCGACCAGCATCGTCAGTACCGAGCCGCCGATCACATAGTGATTGAAGAAGAGCAAGGTCAGGGGCGTCGTTGCGAGCTCGGCGCCTGCGCTCCAGGCAAAGGCCCGTCCCGGGCGATTCGCGATCAGCGCCGCGAGGGGTTTGCCCACCAGAATGAGCCCACCCGTCGCCCCGTAAGTCAGCGCAAAGCCGGGGTGCGTCAGCTCTCCGGGAAAGGCGACCAGTCGGATCATTGCGGAGACGAACAGCAGATTCGCGATCGGCGTGGGACGCCCGAGCAGTCGTGCCAGCGCGTACAGTCCGATCATCCACGCCGCCCGGGCAACCGACGGTTCGTCGCCCGCAAAACGGGGAGCGATGATCGACAGCAGCAGAAGCATCCAATCCGCGACGGCCCCTGCGCCCACCAGCCGCAGCACTGCCGTCATTGCCGCTGCTGCGATCGCGATCTGCATTCCCGAGAAGACCAGAAGGTGGTAGATGCCGCCCCGCAGGTAGTCTTCCCTGACTTCCTCGGGCAATCGCTCGCTCTGTCCGAGTGCAACCGCCTGCACCAGCGCAACGGATCTGGCGTCGGATTCGGAGTAGGTGGAAAGTTCCTGCGACAGACGTCGATTCCAGAATGCCGGATCCCACCACTTCAATGCGCCCCGATAGGAGATCAGTCGCGCTGATTTGACGTTCATCGTGTAGCGGCCGTTCTCCGAGAGCCTCAGGAATCCCTCAGCACCAATGAACTTCTCGTCGTGAAACGGCGGTGGCGTAGTAGCGAGCACGATGAGCAGAGGCTGGTCGAAGCGCTCTGCGTGCGGTGTCGTCATCCGGAAGGAGCCCGAACGAAGCAGGAATGTCTGGTTGGGTGTGGATCGCCACTCACGTGTAAGGGGCGCTTCAATGCGGACGAAGCGGTCTTCCGCGAGCGAACCTGCGATCGCCGAGCTGCGCTCGACGCTGCCGGCATGGCGTATCCCGGTGTACAGACCCAGAGCACAACAGAGAAGCAGAAGGGACACGCGACGCGGTGCGTTGGTGAGGAGCGAGAGAACCGCGCAAAGGAGAGTGCCGAAGACAGCGCGCTCACCTTCGACCAGCGATGGCGCGACGGCCAGACATGCTGCGAACAGCGTCAGAGGAAGTGCGGCGGGTATGTTTGAATCGCGAGCTTCATCGTTCACGCACGAACGAGGAGAGAGTTTCTATGTGATGCGTGTTGGGGAAGAGGTCCAGCAGGTCGAGCGTGCGGAGAATCCAGCCGTGACGCCCAAGCCTTGAAGCGTCACGAGAAAAGGTTACAGGGTCGCACGAGAGATAGCAAATCGTCGAGGCATTCAGATGGGCCAGTTCTTCGACGACGCCCGAGGCGAGTCCGGCTCGCGGCGGATCCAGCATGACGAAGTCTGCCTGCGGATCGCTCGAGAGAAACCGTTCTACATCGTCACGAACCATCTGAACGTTTGACAGCCTTTTCGTGTTCACTTTCCCGTATCGGAATGAAACCGTTGATGACTCCACGCCCGTGACCTGCTCGAAGATCGACCCGAGCGGTACGGTGAAGAATCCGACGCCGGCGTACAGATCGAGCGCGCTGCCGCGTGTCCTCGTGCGGCCTGCAAGTGACAGGACCAGATCGATCATTGTGCCGAGCAGGTGCCTGTTCACCTGAAAGAAAGCCGCGGTCGACAGGTGGTAGTCGAAACCGCGAACCCGTATCGACACAGGGACGCCATCGCCCGGACTCGCGGCAACTGCAAACGAGCTCCCACTCTCGAACGTCTCTATCGATGTGATCTCCGAGTCCGCCGCAACTCGGCGAAGGTCCTCCATGTGCGCGATCACTTCGGGCCCCACCACTTCGCACTCCGGCACCAGGGGGACGACGCGGTTCGTGCGTGACGCAAAGAAGCCGAGCGAGCGATCAACGTCCGCGCTTACCTGCAGCCGGCTTCGAAGCCGGTAGTTGAGTGGGGACGGGTGCAGTCTCACGAGAGGAATTGCGTGCACATCGAGCTTGCCGACGCGCTGGAGCGAGTCCATCAGAATCTCGCGTTTCGCTTCGAGCTGACGGTCGAGCCGCAGCGAGGTCCAGCTGCATCCGCCGCACTCGCCGGCAATCGGGCATGGTTCTGCCCGCCGCCATGAGCTCGCTTCCTGCAGCCTGCTCACGCGAGCGCGTCCGAAGCCTTTCCTGACCTCTGTCACCTCGACCTCAGCCCGGTCGCCCGGATAGAGGCCAGGGATGAATAGCGGGAATCCGGCGACGCGTGCGATCGAATCTCCGCCCGCGACCAGCTTCATCGCAGTGACCTCGATCAGTTCACCCTCAGCCACCGGCAGCACTTTTTCTTTCATCGGCTCCATTTCATCTTTGTGATAAAACCTCACACCCTATGAAAGTACACGAGTATCAGGCGAAAGAGATTCTCAGAAGATATGGTGTGCCCACGCCTCGTGGCGTCGTTGTCGAGGATCCGCACGGCGCGCGCGATGCTGCCAGGGAGCTCGGAGGACGCGTCGTCGTCAAGGCTCAGATCCACGCGGGTGGGCGGGGAAAGGGTGGCGGAATCAAACTCGCATCCAACCCCGACGAGGCCGTCGACCTTACCCGGCAGATCCTCGGAATGACCCTGGTGACCCACCAGACAGGCCCCGACGGGGTGGTCGTTCGGAAAGTACTGATCGAAGAAGCCCTCAACATCGACCGCGAGCTCTATCTCGGAATCACGCTCGATCGCAAACTCGGCAAGCCCGTGATCATGGCCTCCCGGCAGGGAGGTATGGAGATCGAAGAGGTCGCGGCGAGGGATCCAGACGCGATTCACCGCGAGCCGATCGATCCCGTTCTCGGAGCGCAGCCGTTCCAGGCCCGTGCGGTGGCGAGGGCGCTTGGCCTGGAAGGAGAGTCGTTCCGACAGGGCGTCGACTTCATTCAGAAGATGATGCGGGCTTATGTCGACACCGACGCGGCGCTCGCCGAAATCAATCCTTTGCTCGTTACGAAAGAGGGCCACGTACTGGCCCTCGACTGCAAAATGAACTTCGATGACAACGCCCTCTTCCGTCACACCGAGATCGGTGAGATGCGCGATCTGTTCGAAGAAGATCCCCTCGAAGTCGAAGCGTCCAAGTTCGGACTCAACTACATCAAGCTGGACGGCAACGTGGGTTGTATGGTGAACGGCGCGGGCCTCGCGATGGCAACCATGGACATCATCAAGCTTGCAGGCGGCCAGCCGGCCAACTTTCTCGACGTGGGAGGCGGGGCGAACGCCGAGCAGGTGAAGAACGCATTTCGTATCATATTGAGTGACAAAAATGTTAAAGCAATATTGATCAACATATTTGGTGGCATCATGCGCTGCGACCGAATCGCCGAAGGGGTGGTGCAGGCTTCGCGTGAGGTCGGCTTGCCCGTGCCGGTCGTGGTCCGTCTCGAGGGAACGAACGTGGAGCTCGGCAAGCAGATACTCGCCGATTCGGGTTTGAATCTCATCACGGCTGACGGGATGAAGGACGCGGCGGAGAAGGTGGTGCAGGCCGCCGGGCTGCAGAGCTGAAGTCGATAGCCGCAGTTCAATAAAGCAGACATTTCGGAGAAATTGAATGGCAATCTGGGCTGACGAGAACACGCGTGTTGTGGTGCAGGGCATCACAGGCCGCGAGGGCACCTTCCATGCGATCGCCTGCAGAGAATATGGAACGAGGGTGATCGGCGGTGTGACGCCGGGCAAGGGTGGAAGCAAGCACGAAGGGTTTCCCGTATTCGAAAGCGTTGAGGAAGCGAGGGGCGCCGAGGGAGCGAACTGCGCGCTGATCTTCGTGCCTCCCCGTTTCGCTGCGGACGCGATCATGGAAGCGTGCGATGCCGGGATCGAACTGATCATCTGCATCACGGAAGGTATCCCCGTCAACGACATGGTGCGCGCCCACGACTTCATGCTCAAACAGAACACGGCGAGGCTGATGGCCCATGCGGAGACGATGCGTGGTCTGATTGCCGCCGGTGGTGGCGAAGACCCTTCGAAGACCTGGACCGCCGGCGGGGCTGATGCGCTGGCTCGTGCCGGAGTGTCGCGTCTGATCGGGCCCAACTGTCCGGGGATCATTACGCCGGGAAAAGCGAAGATCGGGATCATGCCGGGGCACATTCACCGCGAAGGTCCGATCGGGATCGTTTCACGCTCGGGGACGCTCACGTACGAGGCGGTAGGACAGCTCTCGCGTCTAAGCATCGGCCAGTCGACGGCAGTCGGAATCGGAGGCGATCCGTTGCCTGGTACGAACTTCATCGACTGTCTCGCCGCTTTCGAGCTCGACCCGCAGACTGAAGCGATCGTGATGATCGGGGAGATCGGCGGCACTGCCGAGGAAGATGCTGCCGAGTACGTGAAGGCCTACGTGAGGAAGCCGGTGGTCGCGTTCATTGCGGGACAGACGGCGCCACCGGGGCGCCGCATGGGACACGCCGGTGCGATCATCAGCGGGGGCACGGGCACGGCAGCCGAGAAAATGTCTGCGCTGCGTGCTGCCGGAATTCACGTCGTCGACTCACCCGCGGACCTGGGAGCGAGGGTGACGGAGGTCTGGACGGCTTCGTAGCGAGCCCTCGCGGGGCCACCCTGTCGCATGATGAAACCTCTTCGAGTTCCGGGAGCCGCGACCAAAGGATGGCTCGTTCTCATCGGAGGGGGAGAGTTCTCCTTCGGGGAAACGAAGGAGATCGATCGGTTCCTCGTCTCGAAGATGCCCTCGGAGCGGCCTACAGTCGCGTTTCTGCCGACCGCCTCGGGATCGAGCGAGTACGGCCATCATTTCGGTACATACCTGAAAGGCGTGGAACCGCGCGTGGACGTGATCAACGTGCCGATCTACCGGTCCAGAGACGCGCGACGCGGGAAGAACATCGATGCCGTTCGTTCCGCCGGGATGATTTATCTCGGTGGAGGTGTGGCTGAGACCCTGCTCGATGTCCTGCGGGACTCTCCGCTGCTCGCAGCGATCCAGGAAGCGCTGAGCCAGGGCGCTATCGTCGCCGGTATCGGGGCGGGCGCGGCAGCCATGGGGGCGTTCACCGCAGGAGTCAGCAGTGAGGCGCTCGTCGGACTGGATCTCGTTCCGGAATCAGCAATCGTCACGGGATTCAATCCTGCCGAGGACGAATCGCTGCGGCGGCTGATGTCTCTGCCGCAGGTTACGCTGGGAATCGGGATTCCTCCTGTTGCCGCACTCGCCATCGGTCCTGACCGGCAGGCGGAGATCATCGGAGATCTGCCCGTTGCTGTGATGCGTCGAGGATCGAACAGCTAGTCCCGTCACTCCAGGGCAAAGACGATCGAGAGCTTGTGGATCACTTCGACAGGTTCGCCGTTGACCAGGGTCGGCCTGAATCTCCAGCGCAGGACTGCCTGGACGGCCGCCTTTGTCAGGAGAGGATGCGCTTCCTGGAGCACGATGACGTCTTTGACTCTGCCGTCTTTGCCGATGATGTAATCGACGACGACGATTCCGTCAATTCCCCTCCACCGTGCGGCCTCAGGATACTGGGGGAACATCTGGGAGACGAACCGGGGTCGCGCTACATCGTACTCAGCGCGAAGCATTTCGGGTGGATCGCCGCTGATCACGCCTCCGAGTACTCCTCCGGCCATTCCGCCCACGATTCCCCCGAGGACTCCTCCCTCGACGCCGCCCTCGATCCCGTACAAAACACCCGGCTCACGGTTGATCACATCGGCAACACTCACAGTTGAAGCCGGAAGAACCTCGGGGATGTAATCAGGAATCATCGTCGGTGCCAGTTCGTCTGCGCGGACGGGAACTCTCGGCGGCTCGGCGGTGACAGGACGTGAACCGGCTGGCGGCGGCGGTGGAGGTGGCATCGGTGGAAGCGGCACCGCCAGAGAGTAGAGAACGATCTGGGAGGGAGCCATCGATGGGAAATCGATTGCCCATATGGTCGTCGCGATCGCGCCCGTCAGAGCCGCGGCATGCAGTCCGATCGAGACCGGAAGGATGGCGAGTGAGCCCGCCCGTCCTGGACGCTTTCTCGATTCGACGACTGTAGTTTCGAACATTCAGCGACATCCGCGATATGAGATAGGAGCTCTGAAACGGACGACTGCACAGTCAACTCGGGGCAACATGGTGACTTCCTCCCTTGTCATCCATTAGCGAGAAAGACGGCCCAAAAGTGCACCTGCACGGCGCCCCATTATTCTCCACGCGCGAGACTGTTCGGGATGTGACGATTCGGTAACCGATTTCGCCCGGTCCTCCGCTCCCGCTGGCGCGATCGCCCCTGGGGAAGACAACTGCACGCCCATGTATAATCCGCGCCGCTGCAGGACCATCGGGCAGCACAGCCCACCAGGAAGGACATTCATGACCAGAACTTTTACCATCATCAAGCCTGACTCGGTCGAGAAAGGCAATTTCGGAAAAATCATCTCACGTCTCGAGGGCGAGGGGTTCAGAATCCTCGGAATCCGAAAGGTCCATCTTTCGAAAGCTCAGGCAGAGGCCTTTTACGGCGTACATCGGGAGCGGCCGTTTTTCCCCGACCTGGTCGCCTACATGACGTCCGGCCCCGTGTTCGTCGTGGCTCTCGAGCGCGATGCCGACGCGGTTCCTCATCTTCGCGCCGTCATGGGAGCAACGGATCCATCGAAGGCGGAGAGCGGAACCATCCGGAAAGACTTCGGTGAATCGATTGAGCGAAACGCAATCCATGGGTCGGATTCACAGGAAAATGCGGAGATCGAGATCAACTTTTTCTTCGCAGGCGCTGAGCTGGTGTGAGGCCGGGGTTCATCCCGTGCGCTGATGACTCACGCCAACGCGGGTCACGGTCATTCGGTGGGCATCAGGACGCCAGAGAATCCGGCGGCTTCGAGCGTTTCCCGTGCTTCGATCGCGGCCTCCCGCGTGTAGAAGGGACCGACGCGTACCCGGTAGAGCTCACCGCTCTGCTCGACATAAGCGGAGCGCAGGAGGGCGCTGACTTTTGTGAGGAGCGTCTCCGCGTTCGCCCTATTGAGAAACGAACCGAGTTGCACGACGAATCGGGACGGAGGGGGATTTGCGCGCGGCAGAGCTCTCGTGGTTCCTCCCGAGGTTGAAGATCCCCCTTCGATCGTGATGCCGTCGGCGCCTACACGCTTCCTGACTTCTTCTCCGCGCCGCACCTCGACAACCTCGATGTCGGTAACGACCACCTCGGATTCTTCCAATGCGGGTGAGCTGTCCGGCAGTGGGAACGGGATAGCTGGAGGGGGAGCATCGAGTGGAGCCCGGGTAGCGCGGTGACCGGGAGCTGCGGCCGGCGAACGGGCCTGTCCGATGATCAGCAGCTCAACGGGGATGACTCCGGCTTCGACCATGCCGATTTGTTCGGCCGCGGCCCAGGAAAGGTCGATGATCCGGTTTCCGATGAATGGCCCGCGGTCATTGATTCGGACCTGTACCGTCCGGTTGTTCCGGGTGTTGCGAACCTCGACGAAAGTGCCGAACGGCAGATCGCGGTGCGCTGCAGTGAGTAGCATCGGATCGAAAATCTCTCCGTTGGCTGTCGCTCGTCCGGAGAATTCCTGCCCGTACCAGCTTGCAAGACCCGTGATGATCCCGGGATCGGTCTGTGGGGGCACGCTGGTTGCGATACATCCCTGGACGATCAGGAAGGCGGCGGCGAGCCCGAACCGTACCGTGCTCCGGCTGCACCACCTGGCGAGGGTTGTGCGATTCATCAGACCCGCACCTCGCCAACTGCCGTCGTCAGCATCTCCTTCTCTCTTTCGAGGACCGGATCGATCTGGTCGGCGAGGAACCTGCCCACCTGAGCCGAGGAGAGTCCCGTAAAGTCCTCGGGCCGGGTCATCTGATTGATGGTTTCGCGCTCGATTCCGAACAGGGGGTCTGAGGCGATCCGGTCGAACAAGTCGTTGTCCGGGGAACCGGACTTCAATCGCCCGGCCGCTTCCTGAGCATGGATGCGAACCCGCTCGTGAAGCACCTGGCGGTCGCCACCCCGACGCACTCCTTCCATCATCACATTCTCGGTCGCGATGAAGGGAAGCTCGCGGCGGACATTCGATGCGATGACGTCCTGATGCACGACGAGGCCGCTCACGATGTTGTCGTACAGCAGCGCGATCGCATCGGCGCAGAGAAACGCCTCCGGTATGGCAATTCTGCGGTTCGCGGAATCGTCGAGAGTTCGCTCGAACCACTGAGTCGCGGCGGTCATTGCAGGGTCCTGCATGAGCACGATCAGGTGACGTGCCAGACCATCAATCCGTTCTGCGCGCATCGGGTTGCGCTTGTAGGCCATCGCGGAGGAACCGACCTGATCGGTTTCAAACGGCTCCTCGATCTCATGCAGGTGCTGCAGCAGCCTCATGTCGTAGGCGAACTTCGAGGCGGACTGCGCGAAGCCCGCAAGCATGTTGACGACCTGCGAGTCGACTTTTCTCGAATACGTCTGGCCCGACACCGGATAGGACTTCGAGAATCCCATCTTCGTGGCGACGAGCTCCTCGAGACGGTCGACCTTCGAGGCGTCCCCGTCGAACAACTCGAGGAATGAGGCCTGCGTTCCCGTTGCGCCCTTCACGCCGAGGAAACGAAGTGCGTCTTCCCGGACAGTGAGCTCCTCGTAATCGAGCAGGAGGTCGTGAAGCCAGAGCGCGGCTCGCTTCCCGACTGTGGTCAGCTGTGCAGGCTGAAAGTGGGTGAACGCAAGCGTCGGAAGCTCCCGCCACTGCCAGGCAAATGCGCGGAGTTTCGCCATGAGGTTCACGAGCCTTCGTCGGAAGAGACGCATTCCTTCGGCCATCTGGAGCAGGTCGCCATTATCGGTGACGAAAGCGGAGGTCGCTCCAAGGTGAATGATGCCCTTGGACAGAGGGGCCTGCACGCCGTAGGCGTAGATGTGAGCCATGACGTCGTGGCGCACCTCCCGCTCGCGCCGTTCTGCATCGGCATAGTTGATCTCGTCGATCCAGGCTCGCAGCTCTTCGACCTGCTCGGCCTCGATGGGCAGACCGAGCTCACGCTGGGCCTCTGCCAGGGCGACCCAGAGGCGTCGCCATGTGGAGTATTTGAAGTGCGGCGAGAAGATGCTCGCCATTTCCCGCGAAGCGTAACGCTCGCTGAGGGGATTGGAAGGTTGGTCCCTTTTCATCCGATGATTATAAGGGAGGAGCAGGAAGCCGGTAATCGGGAGCCATGAGTGAGTAGCCACTCTTCCGTTTCCTTCATGCCTCGTGCGGAGTCGCTGTCGCAGAGATCCACGGCGGTTCCCCTGCCGGCTTCTGACCCCTGGACTGATTCCCGCTCCACTTTGGTACCATCGCTCCACTCATGGACGGCTCAGTTTTTTTCTTCGTCAACGGAAAGCCGTTCAGGATCTCCGGCCCGGCAATCTTCGAGACCGTAGCAAATTTTCTCCGCTATCGGCTCTGCGCGACGGGAACCAAGATCGTTTGTGAGGAAGGAGATTGCGGAGCCTGCAGCGTTCTGGTGGGAAGGATCGATGGGGACGGACTCTCCTATCGTCCGATCAATGCCTGCATCCAGTTCCTCTACCAGATTCATGGTACGCATGTAGTGACCGTCGAGGGTCTGGGATCGAGCGACGAGCTCCATCCGGTGCAGGATGCGATGGTGCGGTGTCACGGAGCGCAGTGCGGTTACTGCACGCCGGGATTCATCGTGGCGATGTGTGCGATGTACGAGTCGCCCGAGATTCCGACCGCGAGAACGATCCGGAGTGCGCTCACGGGAAATCTCTGCCGCTGCACCGGCTACGAGCCGATCATTCAGGCTGGGCTGAGCGTCAACCGATCGGTCGTGAGGACGATGGCCGAGATGTATCCTGCAGAACCGATGCTTCCCGGCCTGCGCGAGCAGCTCGGCCGACCTCTGCTGGTCGAGCACGAAGGCAGAAAGTTTTTCGCGCCGACCACGGTCGATGAGGCCGTCCGCTTCAGAAGTGACCATCCCGGGACCGTGATCGTTCAGGGTGGCACGGACGTGGTCGTACAGCACAACAAGCGGGGCTTCGATCCGCCGGTCGTCATGAACCTGTCGCATGTGCCCGAGCTCGGAGAGTCATCGCTCGAGGGCGGAGTGCTGTCGGTCGGTGCCACGGTAACGCTGGCGCAACTGGACGAGACCATCCGCGATCTCGTCCCGGAGTTCGGGACCATCCTCGAGCTGTTCGGTGCTCCGCAAGTCCGGTACGCCGGAACGCTTGCGGGTAATGTTGCCAATGCCTCGCCGATCGCAGACTCGCTTCCCTTCCTTTACGTCATGGATGCGAAGGTAGAGCTCGCGGGAATCGAAGGAAGGCGCGAGGTTCCGATCGCGTCGTTCTATCTCGGATACAAGAAACTCGATCTGCGCCACGACGAGATCATTACGCGAATTCTGATTCCTCTTCCCGACGGAGTGGCGAATCGGAGTGACCTGCTCAAACTCTACAAAGTATCGAAGCGGAAGCATCTCGACATCTCGACGCTTACCGCCGCGATCCGGATGAGCGTCTCCGGCGGAAACGTGGAGAGCCCTGTGGTGGTTTACGGTGGAGTGGGGCCGACCGTGCTGCGACTGGGCCGGACGGAGAGCTTCCTTGACGGCAGAGCGTTCTCTTTCGATACCTTCCGGTCCGCGGGACGGATGGCACGGGAGGAGATCAGTCCCATCTCCGACGTGCGGGGGACGGCCGCCTTTCGAGGACAGCTGGCCGAGAACATCATGCTCAAGTTCTATTACGAATGCGCCGCGGAAGGAGTGTCATCGTGAGCGTTTCACATGCTCGGGACGACAGCTGACATGTCGATCGTAGGCAGGAACATTCCGCACGATTCTGCCGCCGGTCATGTGACCGGTGAGTCTTTGTATGTCGACGACATCAGCCCGGCGCGCAACGAGCTCTTCGTCGACTTCTTTCCCAGCCCCGTCTCTCACGGACGGATTCGCTCGGTCGATCTCGCGGCCGCGGCGGCGGTTCCCGGCATCGTCGGCCTCTTCACCGCAGCAGACCTGCACTCGAACCTTTTCGGGCCGATCATTGGCGACGAGCTTTTGCTTGCGGAAGACACCGTCGTCTTCATGGGCCAGCCGATCGTCGTCATCGCCGGGGAGACCAGACACGCGGTCAAGCTCTCCCGTCGCGCCGTGCTGGTCGACATCGAAGAGCTTCCCCCGATCCTCACCATCGACGCCGCGATCGCGCGCGGAGAGTTCATCGGAAATCCTCTCCTGATTCAGCGCGGTGATCCGGAGGCTGCGTTTGCAGAGGCCGCCCACGTTCTCGAAGGGACATTCTTCTCCAGGGGACAGGATCACTTCTATCTCGAATCGCAGGCAGCCATTGCCTGGCCCGATGAGTTCGGCGCAATCCGGGTTCATTCATCCACCCAGAATCCCAGCGAAGTGCAGCACGTCATCTCTCATCTTCTGGGCCTGAGACTCAATCAGGTCGTTTGCGAGACGAAGCGGATGGGGGGCGCCTTCGGTGGGAAGGAGTGCCAGGCGACCCATCCGGCTGCCATGGTAGCGCTCGTCGCTCAGAAGACCCGGCGCCCTGCACGCATCGTCTTCAACAAGGATGACGACATGCAGGCTACGGGCAAACGTCATCCGTTCCAGAACCGCTACAAGGTCGGTTTCTCGGCCCGGGGGGAGATCACCGCGCTCGATGTGCAGATGTACTCGGACGGCGGCGCCTACGCGGATCTGTCCACCGCCGTGATGGGGCGGGCGATGACGCACGTCGACAATGCGTATTACATTCCGAATGCCCGAATCGCCGGCAGGGTGTGCCGCACACACACACCTCCGAACACCGCCTTCCGCGGCTTCGGAGGGCCCCAGGGTGTCGCCACGATCGAGAGCATCATCGAGGACATCGGGTGCGTCCTGAACACGGATCCGCTGGAGATCCGGCTCCGCAATTGCTATGGAACCGGCGATCGCAACGTCACGCCGTATGGTCAGATCGTTCACGGCAACAACCTGCCGCACCTTTTCGAAGAACTGACTCAGCGGTGTGAGTACAGGAATCGTCGTGACGAGATTGCGACGTTCAACGCGTCATCCAGGACTCATCTGAAGGGGATCTCTCTGACTGCCGTGAAATTCGGCATTTCGTTCAATTCCCGGTTTCTGAATCAGGCTAATGCTCTGGTCAACATCTACCTCGACGGAACGATCCAGGTTTCCACGGGTGCGACGGAGATGGGGCAGGGCGTCAACACGAAGATCCGGCAGCTCGTTGCGGGCCAGTTCGGGCTCGAGCCCGGACATGTGATCTTAATGATCACCTCCACCGAGAAAAACCCCAACACGTCGGCCACAGCAGCGTCCAGTGGTGCCGACTTGAATGGAAAAGCCGCGGTGGATGCCTGCAGCAGGCTTCGCGAACGGCTCGCATCCTGTGCGGCGGAACTTCTGGGAGGCGGAAGCCCGGATGCGACAAGCATCCTCTTCGAAGGCGGATTCGTTTTCGACGCGAGAGATCCCGAACGAAGACTCAGATTTCAGGAACTGGTATGGGAGACCTATCTGCGTCGCATCAGCCTGGCGGAGCACGGATTCTATGCGACCCCGGGGATCGACTGGGACTGGTCGACCGGGACCGGCAACCCCTTCCTCTACTTCACGCAGGGATGTGCTGCATCCGAAGTCCTCATCGATCGCTTCACGGGCGAGATGCATGTGCTGCGCTCGGACGTGCTGATGGATATTGGCAAACCGATCAACCCGGGCATCGACCGAGGGCAGATGACGGGAGCGTTCGTCCAGGGAATGGGCTGGGTGACGACAGAGGATCTCGTGTACTCCGATCGGGGAGAGCTTCTCTCGCACTCGCCGACCACGTACAAGATTCCGAACATCCAGGACCTTCCCGAGGTTTTCAACGTCGACTATCTCGATATCGAGAATCCGGTGAACATCGCGGGGAGCAAAGCGACGGGGGAGCCGCCGCTGCTGCTGGCCATCTCTGTCTGGACTGCGATCAAACACGCTGTCTCATTTGCCTCAGGCGGAGCACCCGTGCAGCTGATGCTCCCGGCCACCCACGAGGAGATTCTCATGCGGCTGATGGAATACGAGAAAGAGCACGGACGGTAGCCGCTCCGGTGTTGAGGGTGGGCATTCAACATTCAATTCAACATTCAACATTCAACATTTCGTATCTCTATCCCATCATCCATCCCTCCCACTTTGCTATAGTCCCCCCGCCATGAACTACACCCTTCAGGAATGGCTCAATCTCCTCATTCGCTGGATTCACGTATTTGCCGCGATCCTCTGGATCGGACAGACGTGGCTCTTCATGTGGCTCGATGCGCGGCTGCATGATCCGAAAGAGGGAGGCGCCGTCTGGATGGTCCACAGCGGCGGCTTTTACGTCGTCGAGAAACAGACCAGGCCTGAGCTGAAAAGAACACTCCACTGGTTCCGCTGGGAAGCGGCGATCACCTGGATCACGGGCGCACTGCTGCTCGTGGTCGTCTATTACCTCGGTGGTCTCCTGACGGACGCGGACTCTCCGCTGTCGCTTCACGCGTCGATCGCGGCGAGTGTGGCTCTTCTCGTTGCCGGCTGGTTTGCATACGACGCGCTCTGGATGTCGCCCCTGGGAAAGAACGGATATGTCGGAGGCTTCCTTACTTTCCTCATGCTCATGGCCCTTGCGTACGGCTCGATGATCCTTTTCAGCTCGCGTGCGGCCTGGCTTCAGGTGGGTGCGGTCATGGGCACGGCGATGGCCGCGAACGTCTGGGTCCGGATTCTTCCGGCGCAACGGCGTCTAATCGCCGCGGCGATGGAGGACCGCGAACCGGAGCAATGGCTGGCGGATCGGGCAAAGGGGCGCTCGAAGCACAACAGCTTCATGGTGGTTCCGGTGGTCCTGATCATGTTGAGCAGCCATTTCCCGATCGCGACCTACGGAAACAGACACAGCCTGATCGTGCTGGGCGGCATCATTCTCGCCGGCTGGGCGGCTGCGTCGGTGCTGCGGACGAGGTAGAGGGACGGAATTGAGAATTTAGAATGCAGAATTCAGAAAGTGGGAGTTTTCGATTCTGAATTCGTCACTCTCGAAAAGGACACACATGACCGACGCTGCAGTAACGAACAGCCTGAGCGCCGCCGACGTCGACGCATCGACGCGTCCGCTCGAGCAGGCGCTCGATGCATTCGCGCGCCGCTTTCCCGGAGGCTCGGGTGACCGTCAGCCGGTGCACACAGTCTATGGTGGCGCGCAGTTGTTCAGATCCGATACGACGGGGAAGCTCGGCACTCTGGCAATTCGCGCGCTCGAGGAGTACGCATCGGACCCATTCATTTTCGCCCGGGCGATCGGTCTGACGGGCGCAGCGTCCCTTCCGGAGAGCATCGCGGAATCGAAAGCGCTTCTGGCCAGTCTCGAAAGGGATGCCGAAGCCGTCCGGACGGTCAGCGAGCCGGCATGGCTTGCCTACACCGTTTACTCACGCGTGGTGGAGAAGCTGCGCCGGGAACCGGTGGAAGACTTCCGGGTTGATTTCGAGGACGGCTACGGCAACCGTTCGGACAATGAAGAGGACGGGCACGCTGCCGCGGCGGCACGAGAGGTTGCCAGCGGAATGAAGAACGGCACGCTACCCCCATTCATCGGCATCCGCATCAAACCCTTCAGTCAGGAGCTGATGCGCCGGAGCATCCGCACGCTCGACATCTTTCTCACGAATCTGGTCGAGCGCAGCGGTGGAAAACTACCATCGGGCTTCGTGGTGACGCTTCCCAAGATCCAGTTGCCCGAGCAGGTCTCGCTTCTCGGTGACCTCTTCGATGAGCTGGAGCGTAAGCTGAGCCTCGAGGCCGGTTCCCTCCGCCTGGAGTTCATGATCGAGACAACGCAATCGATCATCAACGCGAAAGGGGGCTCGAACCTGCCGCTGTTTCTCGAAGCAGCCCGCGGGCGGGCGGTAGCTGCCCACTTTGGAACGTACGACTACACCGCGAGCTGCAACATCACGGCTGCTCACCAGCGAATGGATCATCCGATGTGCGACTTTGCCCGGAACATGATGCAGGTCGCGTACGCCGGCACAGGGCTCTGGCTCTCGGACGGTGCGACGAACATCATGCCGATTGCGCCTCATCGGGCAACCGGTGAACGCCCGCTCTCAACCGACCAGGTGCGCGAGAACCGGGAGAGTGTGCATCGCGCATGGCGGCTTCACACGGAGCACATCCGCCACTCGCTCATCAATGCCTACTACCAGGGATGGGATCTCAACCCCGCACAGCTTCCGACGCGATACGCCGCAGTGTATGCATTTTTCATCGAAGGGTTGCATGCAGCGACCGATCGCCTTCGCAACTTCATTGAGAAAGCAGGGCAGGCGACCCTCGTCGGCGATGTGTTCGACGACGCCGCGACGGGACAGGGGTTGCTCAACTACTTCCTCCGCGGAGTCAACTGCGGTGCCATCACGGAAGAGGAGGCGCTCGTCACTGGTCTCACAATCGAGGAACTGCGCAGCCGCTCCTTCGTCAAGATCATGAAGTCGCGAAGTTAGCCGTCAGGATGACAGGCCTTCCCGGCAGCCAGCCTCCGATTCCTCAGCTTCCACGATACGTCGAGTACCCGTACGGACTGAGCAACAGTGGCACGTGGTAATGCTGCGAGGCGTCCGTGATCTCGAATTCGATCGAAACATGAGGAAAGAAACTTGCTCGGTCGTGAGCCCGGAAATAGTCTCCCACGTCGAACGTCAACCGGTAGCTTCCGGGTTTCAGCACACGGTCCGCCATCAGAGTTCTCTGACGTCCGTCGGCATCGGTCTTTCCTTCGCCGACCAGTGACCACCGGCTCGGGTCCTCTTTGAGCTCGAGCCGTATCGCGACGCCGGGAGCCGGACGCCCGAGGGATGTGTCGAGTACGTGGGTCGTGATGCCGCTCATACAGTCACCAGTTTCTTCAGTCTCAGATGCGTGATTTTGCGCTGCTCTTCGGCTGCGACTTCCAGTTCGGTCTCGGGAGAATTATGAAGCCGCTGCCGCAGCATGGACAGCATCTCCTCAGCAGACCTCCCTGTAGCGCAGACGATGAAGATGTGTCCGAACCGCTCTTCGTGCTCACGGTTGCCCGCCTCGAGCGCCGCGATCACGTCGTCCGCCGCGCTTCGCGTCGACGCCTGCTCTTCGGCTGCCCATGGCTGAGAAGTTTTCCGCTCGCCGATGCGAGGATGTGCGCGGAATGCCTCGAGCCAGGCCTCGCGACCGAGAGAACGCCAGATTGCATCCGCGCGACTCGTCAGATCGTTCCAGTCAGCAAAAGGACGTGCAGCGATCACGCCCTCGACCCACGCGGTCGAAGCACAGCAGGCGAGTAGCTGCGGCGCCGGATCCGGAAGACAGTTGATGAGACGGACGACCTGCTCGAGCCGTCCCGCCTCCGTTGCCACGGCGTGCACGCGAAGTCTGCTGATGCCGCCGTCCGGATACACATTGAGGCGAAGATGCGTGAACGGCCCCCGGTGAGACAGTTCATCTGCGAAGAAGTGCCGGGTATGAGCCTGCATCTTCGTCTGCGAGAGCACCTCCGTCCATTCGGCGTTTGAGAGCTCCGTCCCGCTGATCCGGCAACCTTCGATCGACGCGGTATCGGGGTAGTTACCTTTGAAGTGATTCGTGTCGATCTCCACGCGGTGCAGCTCGCACTCGGTCGCCAGTTTCAGGATGACCCAGTCATGACCCGGTCCTCGTCGCCGTTTCGTTTCCCAGCCGCCGCTCATGTTCAAAGAACGGCCTGGCATGATGAGATTGTGTTTCGGCCCGAAGAACATGTCGCTACACGTAAGGACCTCACCACCATGCTCCACGGCGGCGAGATCGAGCTCGTTTGCAAGGCCGCCGGCGAGCCTCCAGTCCGGAACCACGTCTCCGTGAGCTCTCAGCCTCGCAACGCCACCGTCCGGATAGATGTTGAACCGCAGATGCGTGACAGCGTTCGAATTGTCGATCGAGAAGAGATTGTGACCGTCACCCGAAAGTCCGGACTTCGGAAGCACCTCGAACCAGTTTGCTGACAGAAGTTTCTCCACGTCTGCGTCGGGAGCCGCGTAGCAGGCTTCGATCGAGCACTCCTCGGGATAGTTTCCCCGGAAGAAACTCGTATCGACGACCACTCCGCGGAGGATCCCCGGCAGGCCGAGGCGGATGATGACAAAGTCGTGGCCAGCCTGCCGTTTGCGCCGGCTCTCCCATCCATCCATCCACTTGCCGCGGTCTGTGTATTCATGCTCTTTCCACACAGGAGCTGCAGCGTGAAGGAGATTCTCTTTGTCTGCGAAGAAATCATCATTCGCGTAAAGTACCGCGCCGCCGACGGCCTCGCCGGCAAGATCGATCAGGTCGCGGAAGTCAGTCATGCACGGCAAGAGTAGCAGACAGGTTGTGAGTTGCGAGTTGTGATGTGATCGTTCCGAGGCGAGTATTGCGGGAGCATCGGAGCGCGATGTCATCCTGAACTTCGCTCGGATGACACACGCGCTGACTTTTCTTACAGTCTCGCTTCTCTCACGATGCGGCGCTGGTCAGGTTCGTGGCGGTCACATCGCGCGACGCCCTTTGATCCAGCGTCCTGCCGCCGTAGCGAACTGACCGTCTGCATACACCCGCATTCCCCGGAGCCATGTCTGTTTCACAACTCCGTAGAGTTGTTCGTGCAGGTACGGGGTGAGTTTGTGGCGGTGGTGAATGCTGTCGGCACGGACGGCGAACGATTCTTCCGGGCTCCAGACCACCAGATCCGCATCGTAGCCGGGCGCGAGCTTCCCCTTCCGGTCATCGAGTCCCGACAGCCTCGCCGGTCCCTCCGACAGCCAGCGGCTCAGACTCCTCAGGTCGTGGCCGCGCTCGTTCGCCTCGCTCCACACCACCGGAAGGAGGAACTGCACCGAAGCGATGCCTCCCCACGCGGCTGCAAAGTCTCCACGTTCGCGCTGCTTGAGCTCCGGGGTACAGGGTGAGTGATCGCTGACGACCATCTCGATGACGCCCTCTGACAGGCCATCCCATAATTTCTGTCGATTCGCCTCGTCCCGGATCGGGGGTGCGCACTTGAACTCGGTCGCTCCGTCCGGAATCGTGCTCGCCTCGAGATGCAGGTAGTGCGGCGTTGTTTCCGCGGACAGACGAATCCCGGCGTCCCGCGCGCGGCGGATGATGTCCAGACCCTCGTAGGCTGAGAGGTGGACGATGTGTGCGCGCGCACCGGTCGCTTTGCAGAGCCGCGCGACGAGCTCGATTGCCTCCACCTCCGCGGCGGGTGGACGTGAGTGAAGGTACTGAAGGTATGAACCGGAAGGCCCGGAAGTACGCGCCGCCTCGATCGGTCCAGCCAGTTCGGCATGCACCAGGAGCGGCGCATCGGTACCTCGCAGGGTTGTCATGGCCGATTGGAGCTCCGGGGCATTTACGTGTGGAAACTCCTCGACCCCCGAGTCGATGAGAAAAGCTTTGAATCCGAGCACCCCTGCGACGAGCATCGGTCGAAGCTCGCCGGCGTTGCCCGGGACGGCGCCGCCCCAGAGACCGACATCGACGTGACACTTGCCTTTGAGGGCGGCAATTTTCTCTTCGAGGTGGCGCACGGTCGTCGTGGGCGGGATGCTGTTGAGCGGCATGTCAACGATCGTCGTGACGCCCCCGGCAGCCGCGGCGCGGGTGGCGGTCTCGAAGCCCTCCCACTCCGTCCGCCCCGGCTCATTGACGTGAACGTGCGAATCGACGAGTCCGGGCATGACGACGTGTTCGCCGCAATCGACGATTCGCGTCGTATCGCCGAGGTCGTCGAATGAGGAGATGCTGTCGATCAGGCCATCCCTGATATGAATTGAAGCGGGCGCGACGCCCGCAGTCGTGACGACGCGCCGGCTCCGGATAACGAGATCGTCAGACATGCGCGGATCATACCCGGACTCCCGGCGCGCACTGTGAGAACCCTCCCTCCCGCCGCAGCGGAAGGAGGGCAGGGGTCAGGAGCGTTGCAACCCGCGACTCGCGGCTGGAGACGCAACCCCCACAACTCACAACCCAAACCGGTCGAATGGCGGCTTGACACTCTCGACGGATCTCCGGACACTGTGTTCATCTTGAATTCTGCAGTTTCTGCTCGCGAGCCCCGGCGTTCGACCAAAGTCACGCTCAAGGTCGTCGTGCTCCTGTCGAGCATTCTGACGGTAATTTTTCTGATCTCGTTCGTCTTCAGTGAGCAGGGAATTTCCGAGTTGCAGCGTTCCCGCGCAACCGTACAGAAGCTCGAAACGGACATCGAGATTCTTCGAAAGGAGAACGAGCGCCTGGAGCGCGAGATCGAAAGCCTCAAGAGCTCCACCTTCGTCGTGGAACGAATCGCCCGTGAGGATCTTGGTATGTCCAGGGAGGGCGAGATCATCTACATGCTGCCACCGGAAGAAGCGACAGCCGGAAAATTACCGCCCCCCCGCTGAAAAGTCTGCCGTCATGTGTCGCTTTTCCGGCGTTTCGGCCGTCGCTTCCTGTAAGCCGGCGCCGGCTCCTCGTTGTCCTTGATGTACTCCGCCATGGGAGCCGGAACATTCCGCGTCAGCACGTCGACGGACTTGAACGAGATGCCTCCCTCGAACCTCCATTCGTGCTTCGGTCTGTACACGCCGACGTCGTGAATGCGGGATCCGACGACGAATCGGACCACACCTCGCCGGTAATCGAATGCGCGCCCGTTGCGTGAATGAACTGCGGTGTCGAGCCTGTACGAGCCCGCCACGAGATCGAGTGCGCTGATGACGAACTTGACGATTCCGTTCGACTCGATGCGGTCCGGCAGCCACCCTTCCAGCTCCGTATTGGTGCCGTAAACGCAGGTCCCATCGGCGTGGTAGATACCGATCCCGAACACGAAATCGGTCTGCGGTTCGCGGACCCGCACCTCGAGCTCCACAGTCACCGGAGTGCCGGTGCCGACGGCGACCAGATCATTGCCGTCGCGATCCGTCAGTGAGACTCTCGGAATCAGAATCTCACCCGAGCCCCAGCGTTCTTCCCTCTCGAGATCCTCGCTGTCCGTCCCTTCTCCGTTCTCCGCTTCCGCTGTTTCGTCATCTTCCGCGACTGGCGCCAGCTCGGTGCCGGAGATGCGCTGGAGATAGGCGTCGACCACTCGAATCGGATCGCCCATTCCGGCGATTGTTCCGTCGTCCAGCCAGAGCGTTCGATCGCAGAGGTTGCGGACAAGATCCAGCTGATGCGTGACGAACAACATTGTCACGCCCCGGTACTTCATCTCCTGAATCTTCGCGATACACTTCTGTGAAAACTCCTCGTCACCCACTGCGAGCACCTCGTCAATGAGGAGGATGTCCGGGTCCACATGAACGGCGACGGCGAAACCGAGACGGACGTACATGCCTGACGAGTAGGTCTTGACCGGTTCATCGAGATACTCGCCGATACCGGCGAACTCGACGATATGCGGAAACTTCCGGTCGATCTCGCGACGCGTCAACCCGAGCATGATGCCGTTTATGTAGATGTTCTCTCTTCCGGTAATCTCGGGATGGAAGCCGGCACCCAACTCGATCAGCGCGGAGATTCGCCCGTCCACGGCGAGGGATCCTGTCGTTGGCTTGAGGATTCCCGAGATGAGCTTGAGCAGCGTCGATTTGCCCGACCCGTTGCGTCCGATGATCCCGAACGACTCGCCCTTGTCGACCTCGAAGGTGATGTCGTGCAGCGCGAGAACGGACGATTCACCCGAAGCTTTGAAATCGCGCCTCAGGAGCGCACTCTTGAGCGTCTGAAATTGCGATCGCCTGCCGAAGAGCCTGTAGCTCTTGGAGACATCACGGAGAGAGAGTGCGGCTGTCAGATGGCCTCCGCAAGCGTGTCGCGCAGACGATCGAACACGATGAAGCCGGCAGCCAGAGAAACTGCAGTGTAGAACACCATCAGCAGCGACTCCGGAACTCCGGGTAATTGCCCGTAAAAAAAGATCTTCTGGTATGCAACCACGAACGAGGTCATCGGGTTGAGCATCAGCACAGCCCGGATCCCTCGGGATGGGATGGCCTCTACCGAGTAGATGATCGGCGTGAGAAAGAATCCCAGCTGCATGAGATTGGCGACCAGGTCGCGGAGATCACGGAACAGCACCGAGGCCGAAGAGATGGCCAGCGCCAGTCCGGCGATGAACAGCGTCTGTAGAATCATGATGAGCGGAACTGCGAAGATCGCGAGTCCCAGATGCGATTTGCCCAGGAGCGCCGACAGCAGAGCGGCGGCCAGCAGAATCGGCAGGGCGAGCGCGAAATGCGTCAGGTGCGAGAACACAACGACCAGCGGCAGAGCCTCGGCCGGAAACATCACTTTCTTGACGAGACCCGCATTGCTCGAGATCGATGTCGTCGTCTCCATGATCGAGCCCGCGAAAAACGTCCAGGGAAGGATTCCTGCGAATAGAAAGAGCGAATACGGGTTGATGTCGGGACGGGGAAAAAATCGGGTGAAGACCAGCGTATACACACCCAGCAGCATCAGTGGATTCGCCAGAGACCAGAAAAAGCCCAGAACCGAGCCTCGATAGCGCGCTTTGAGATCGCGCACCGTCAGTGTCAGGATCAGTTGCCGGTAGCGGAATAGCGTGGCGATCTCCGAGGCGAAAGAAAGCCTCGCAGTGGATGGTGGGGTTCTGCTTCGGTCCGCTTCTCGAATGGTCATCGGGTAGAAACGCTGCCTCGGGCTCCTCGCCTCTCGCGGCTATTCGCGTGTGACGATCAGCATCAGTGTAGTGTTTCCCACCTGAAACTCTGAGTGATTGTGAAGCGGGATGGGCTCGGTCAGAGGTTTGCCCTTGTGGAACGTTCCGTTGGTCGACTCGAGATCGTCGAGCAGGATCGTGTTCTCGTAAACGATGATGGCGGCATGCGACCTCGACGTTTCCGAGTCAGTGAGGGATAGATCGCCATGGGAACGCCCGATCACGATCCTGGGTTTGTCGATCCTGTAGACCTTGCCGGAGTCCGGACCGCTGATCACGGCCAGCGAGAAGCGCAGCCCATCGGGCATCTTCGGGTCTCCCTCAGGCTGAATCGGTCCCGCCCGCTCCTCCGTCCTCTTCCGTTTCCTGGGACGCTTAGGCCTCTCGACAGCCTCCTCGTCGATCGGATCCCGTTCCAGCACTTCGAGCCGCTTGTGCGCGCCGGTTTCGTCCGCGTCCGTCATCGGCCGCGCGGCCGCGTATGCAGGATTGACGACCTCGAAGACCTCCCTGCACTGAAAGCAGCGGAGCTTGCGCGAGGGCTTCCGCTCGAACCGCTCATCGTCGTAGCTGTAGCGCGACTGGCACTCGGGACATTGAACGATCAAGTCAGCACACTCCCTGGTCGTGACGATAGCAGAGGGGAACGCAACTTGCCAGATGGAGAATGAAGGATGGCGTTCACGATATTCACCGCCGGCCGGCGCGAATGGAGAGAGAATGTGCCCTGCGCGCGACACCTGCCGGATTCCGGTAGCCGAAGGAGGAATTTTGAAAGTACGTCTGGCGATCACGATCATTCTTCTGATGTCCATCCTGGGATGCAGGGCCGGTGAGCAACAGGAAGCGACGACCGCCACACAGGAGACGCAAGGTGCGCTGGAAGTGGTCCCCGATATCGAGCAGCGGAGAAGCCAGCTCCCGCGAACGGTCATCGACTACGACCGCAACCTGCTCGACTCCCGGGAACAGCAGGTTCTCGCGAAACTGATCGAAGCCTCGCGCTACATGGATGCGATCTTCTACCGTCAGGTGTCCGAGAGAAATCCCGCATGGCATGAGCAGCTTCGGGCCGCCGGAAGCTCTCCGGCGCTCGCCTATTTCGAGAACATGAAAGGCCCCTGGGACCGTTTGAAGGAGAACGAACCGTTCCTTTCGGTCGGCCCCAAACCCGCCGGTGCAGGCTTCTATCCCGAAGACCTGACCAAAGAAGAGCTCGAGGCGTGGATCGCTGCGAATCCCGGAGACAAGGAAAGCTTTCAGGGCCTGTTCACCGTGATCCGGAGGGAGGGAGACCGGCTGGTCGCCATCCCGTACTCCACGTATTACAAAGAGCACCTCGATCCTGCAGGAAGGCTTCTCACTGAGGCGGCGGCGCTCACGGGCAATGCGTCGCTTCGCAACTACCTGACGAAGCTGGTCGCATCGTTCTCCTCGAACGACTACTTCGAGAGCGACCTCGCCTGGATGGATCTCGATTCCGACCTCGAGGTCATCATCGGACCCTACGAGGTGTACGAGGACAACCTGTTCAACTACAAGGCATCGTTCGAATCGTTCATTACCGTCGTCGACAAGCCGGAAACCGAGAAGCTTGCCCTTTATTCGAGCCATATGCCTGCCATGGAGCGCAATCTGCCGATTCCGGACGAGCACAAGAACCCCAACAGAGGCACGGATTCACCGATTCGCGTCGTGCAGGAGGTTTTCACGGCAGGCGACGCCCGGCGCGGCGTGCAGACCGCGGCCTTCAACCTGCCGAACGACGAGAAAGTCCGGGAGGCCAAGGGATCGAAGATGGTTCTGCTCAAGAACGTGATGGAGGCGAAGTTCCGGCAAAGCGGACAGCCGATCGCCGCGAGAGTCCTCGACAGTTCCCAGATCGACCTCGTTACGTTTGATGCGTTTTTCAACCACGTCCTCTTTCACGAGTTGTCGCACGGCGTGGGACCCGGCCTGATTACAGCACCGGACGGCAAGCGGGTCGAGACACGGCTGCTTCTGCAGAACCTCTATTCGACAATCGAGGAAGCCAAGGCGGATGTGCTGAGTCTGTGGAATCTCATGTACGCGATGGACGAGGGTCTCGTAACCGCCTTCGACCGGGAGACCATGTTCGCCACGAACGCCGGCGTGATGTTCCGCAGCCTTCGATTCGGAATCGACTCGGCCCACGGTAGAGGCAATGCGATTCAATGGAATTGGTTCCGGGAGAAAGGCGGAATCGTTCCGGCCGGAGATGGGCGGTTCCGCGTCGACTTCGCGAGGATGGAGGAAGCCACCCGCTCGCTCGCGAACGAGCTTCTGTTGATCGAAGCGACGGGCGATTTTGCCAGGGCCGAGCGGCTCGTAAACAAGTACGGAATCGCGAGCCCCGAGATCAAGGAAGTCATCGCGCGGCTCGAAGACATTCCGGTGGACATCGAGCCGGTGTTTGCGGGCGCGGGGGAAACACCGGACGAATGACGAATGACGAGTGACGAATGACGAGTGACGAATGACGAGTGACGAGTGGACGAATGACGAGTGGACGAATGACGAGTGGACGAATGACGAGTGGACGAATGACGAGTGGACGAATGACGAATGACATCCTGAGGTGGAGCGAGCCGGCGTGTCATCCTGAGCGAAGCGAAGGATCTCCTGATTTCGGCGACACCGCATGCCTTCGAGGGATCCTTCACCGCGCTCAGGATGACACATGTTCGGCCGCCGCCTCAGCTGATGCCTTTGGGCTGACGAAGTGCTGAAAGAGCGGAGGTGCAACGATGCCTGACGAACGATGGGAGCTGGGGCGAGTCTGGACTGCTCTCGAGGAGAGTGGTCTGTTCGACCGGGAGTTGATCCGCTATTACAGCAAGCTCGAGCACAGCCCATCCGAGGCCTTCCATCTCGCGAAGAGCGGCTTCGAGGAGCAGATATCGCTTCTGTCTGGCAGCGCGCACGACATCAACAGTGATGCCTCGAAGGCGCCGCTGGTTCTCGCGCATTTGATTCTGGCGATTTACTCGTCGCTCAGCAGGGGCGACACGACGTTCATCCCGCTTCCGCGGCTCGAGGGAAAAAGCTGGCCCGAGCAGGAAACAGCGCTGCTGACCTGGTCTGCGACACACGGGATGTCAGACGACAGGATGATAGGGAAGAAGTAATCACCCCCGCAGTCGTCATTCGTCATTCAATTGACTGTCCCGACTTCGGGTGAGTTCGCCAGCACGACGCCCGAGGTGCTCGGGTCGGCATGCACGTAGACGGTCTCTCCCGGCTTGAATTTACCTTCGAGGAGCTCGATCGCCAGCGGGTCGATGACCAGGCGCTGCAGCGCACGCTTGAGTGGACGGGCACCGAAGGCAGGGTCGTAACCCTCTCTCGCCAGTCGCTCCCTTGCCGGCTGACTGACCTCGAGAGTGAGACCACGCTCAGCGAGGATTGCCGACAGGTTCCTGAGCTGAATGTCGATGATCTTCACGATGTGCTCGAGCTCGAGCGCATGGAACACCACGATGTCATCGATGCGATTGAGGAATTCGGGGCGGAAGTGATTGTGAAGCTCGGCTTCGACGCGCTTGCGCATCTGTTCTTCTCCCGCAGGGCTCTTGTCCGACTGCTGGTACTCGTGGATGTAGTGCGAGCCGACGTTGGAGGTCATGATGATCACGGTGTTCTTGAAGTTGACGTGTCGTCCCTTCGAGTCCGTCAGGTGACCTTCGTCGAGAATCTGCAGCATGATGTTGAACACTTCGGGGTGCGCTTTTTCGATCTCGTCGAAGAGCACGACCGCGTACGGCCGGCGGCGAACGGCCTCGGTGAGCTGGCCGCCCTCGTCGTAGCCGATGTAGCCCGGCGGCGCTCCGATGAGTCGCGATACGGCGTGCTTTTCCATGTACTCCGACATGTCGATGCGGATCATCGCGTGATCGTCGTCGAAGAGGAAATGGGCGAGCGACCGGGCGAGCTCGGTCTTGCCTACACCCGTCGGCCCCATGAAAATGAATGAGCCGATCGGCCGGTCGGGATCCTTGAGTCCCGCGCGTGAGCGCCGCACGGCGTTCGAAACCGCGAGCACGGCTTCCTCCTGGCCGATGACTCTCTTCTGAAGCCGGTCTTCCATCTTAACGAGCTTCTCGATCTCGGACTCGAGCATCCTGGTGACCGGAATCCCCGTCCACTTGGAGACGATCTCCGCGATGTCCTCTTCGGTGACCTCCTCCTTGAGCAGTCCACCGTACTTCTGCATTTCTGCCAGTTGCGAGGAAACTCGCTCGAGCTCCTGATTGAGTTGAGGCATCTTTCCGTAACGGAGCTCCGCAGCGAGGTTGAGATCTCCCTCGCGCTCGGCACGCTGGGCCTCGTCGCGAGTGTTCTCGATCCGTTCCTTGAGCTCACGGATGGTCTGGATGACTCCCTTCTCGCTCTCCCATTGAGACTTGAGGCCGGAGGACTTCTCCTGCAGCTCTGCCAGCTGGGCCTCGATTGCGGCGAGCCGCTCCCTGGACATCGGATCAGACTCCTTCGACAGCGCCTGCTTTTCGATCTGGAGCTGGATCACGCGCCGTTCGATCTCGTCGATCTCGGTCGGCATCGAGTCGATCTCGATACGGAGCTTCGAGGCCGCCTCGTCGATCAGGTCGATCGCTTTGTCGGGAAGAAACCGATCCGCGATGTACCGGTGCGAAAGCATTGCCGCCGCGACGACAGCCGAGTCCTGAATTTTGACGCCGTGATGCACTTCGTAACGCTCCTTCAGGCCGCGCAGAATTCCGATCGTATCTTCGACGGACGGTTCACCGACGTACACGGGCTGAAAGCGCCGCTCGAGCGCTGCATCCTTCTCGATGTGCTTCTGAAATTCATTGAGCGTCGTGGCACCGATGGCCCTGAGCTCCCCACGCGCGAGCGCCGGTTTCAGCAGGTTCGACGCGTCCATCGCTCCTTCCGATGCACCCGCGCCGATCAGCGTGTGCAGCTCGTCGATGAAGAGGATCACCTTTCCATCGGACTCCTCGACTTCCTTGATGACGGCCTTGAGCCGGTCCTCGAATTCTCCGCGGTATTTCGCTCCTGCGATCAGGGCTCCGAGATCCAGAGATGTGACGCGCTTGTTCTTCAGCCCCTCAGGGATGTCTCCTTCCACGATGCGCCGCGCCAGGCCCTCGACGATCGCCGTTTTGCCGACTCCCGGCTCACCGATCAGAACCGGATTGTTCTTCGTCCGGCGCGAAAGAACCTGAATCAGGCGCCGGATTTCCTCGTCTCTTCCGATGACCGGATCGAGTTTCCCGCGTCTCGCGAGCGCTGTCAGATCCCTTCCATATCGTTCGAGCGCCTGGTACCGGTCCTCGGGATTCTGGTCCGTCACGCGCTGTGTTCCCCGAACCGATTTGAGAGCCTCGAGCACCTTGTCCCGCGTCACGCCGGATCGCCTGAGAATCTCGGCGGCGCTCGACTGCTTCGTAGCGGCGATTCCCAGAAGGAGGTGCTCTGTCGAGACGAATTCGTCTTTGAATGCCTCAGCCTCTGTAAAGGCGGCATCGAACACTTTGCGAAGCGTCCCGGACATGCCCGGCTCCGCTGTGTCGCCGCCCACCTTCGATCGCCTGGACAGCTCCGTGGCGACTTCCATCTCGATCTGCCCGGGCTCCACGCCGAGCTTGTTGAGGATGGGACCGACGATCCCGCCTTCCTGCTGGAGCAGCGTGACCAGAAGGTGTTCCGGGGTGAACTCCGAGTGTCCGGACCGCCGCGCCAGAGTCTGGGCGCCGGAAACCGCTTCCTGGGCCTTGATCGTTAATTTATTGAAATCCAAAGTAGTTCCCTCTTTTCATAAATCTGACAATAGCAGACTAAGATTTTAAACAGGGAAGTGACGATCTTCATTTCCAGTGGGAAGCCCTCGGCCGACGGCAGGAGACCGGAATCCTCGCCACAGATGGTATCCGGTATTCGTGGCAGGCATTTCCGAGGCGTTCATTCCGCGAGAGACATCGAACAACATCAGCGTCAGCCGGGTGAGGGCGCCATGTTCTCTATCTGCTGTGTACTGTCTACTCTTCCCGCGATAGACTCCTGCGCCGGAGACGATCATGACATCCAGCCCTCTCATCGACCCCCCCGCGAGCCAAACTGCCCTCCAGGACAGTCTTCTCGAGTTGATCCGCCGGACCAGTACGATTCTTCCGGACGATGTCGTCCGCGCGGTGAGCGCGGCGCGGACTCACGAGATCGAAGGATCGAACGCCGACGTCGCACTCGATGTCATTGGATGCAATATAGGTCTCGCCCGGGATAATTCACTTCCTCTGTGTCAGGACACAGGAACGATTCTGTTTTACGTCCACACGCCGGTGGGCTACGATCAGATCGCCTTCGAGGAGACGGCCCTCGAGGCGGTTCGAGAAGCCACGAGAGTGGGCTTCCTGCGTCAGAACAGTGTCGACAGCATCACCGGCAGGAACAGTGGCGACAATACCGGTCCAGGCTCGCCCGTCTTTCATTTTCATCAATGGCGCGAGCCGTACGTCGAAGTGAAACTGATGCTCAAAGGGGGAGGCTGCGAGAACATGAACGCGCAGTACAGCCTTCCTCACCCCGACCTGGGAGGTCGCGATCTCGAAGGTGTCGAGAACGCGATTCTCGATGCGGTCCTTCAGGCGCAGGGACAGGGCTGCGGCCCCGGAATCCTCGGAGTCTGCATCGGCGGGGACCGGGGGACCGGCTATGGTTTCGCGAAGGAACAGTTGCTCCGCACGATGGATGACACCAATCCCGATCCTCTTCTCGCCGAGCTCGAGCAGCGCGTGGTCGACAAAGCCAACCGTTCCGGAATCGGCCCGATGGGCTTTGGCGGAAAGACCACGCTGCTCGCGTGCAAGATTGGCACGCAGAACCGGCTTCCGGCCAGCTACTTCGTCAGCGTTGCCTACATGTGCTGGGCGTACCGGAGGCGGGGATGCGAGCTGGATGAGACGGGACGGGTGACGGAGTGGTTGTACTGAAGAATTGAGAATTGAGAATGCAGAGTTCAGAAAGGATCGCGCGCAAGTCCGTTTCTGAATTCTGAATTCTGAATTCTCAATTCTTCAGTCCCGGAGGTTTCATGGCGAAGATCAGCATCACGACTCCCCTCGACGAGGCAACCACTCGTTCTCTAAACGTCGGGGACACGGTCTCGATTACGGGCCGTCTCTACACGGGTCGTGATGCGGTGCACCACCGGATCCACACAGGGACCACGCCTCCGGTCGATCTTACTGGTCAGATCATCTATCACTGCGGCCCGGTCATGGTGCGTGAGGGCGACGCGTGGGTCTGCAAGGCCGCAGGGCCGACTACGAGCTCGCGTGAAGAGCCCTATCAGTGGGAAGTCATGCGGGATTATGGGATACGAGGTGTGATCGGCAAGGGTGGTATGGGTGAGAAGACGCTGGACGCCTGCAGTGAATATGGCGCAGTCTATCTGCATGCAGTCGGCGGAGCCGCTCAGGTGTGCGCCGCGTCGATCAAGCGTGTCGATGGGGTCGACTGGATGGACCTCGGCAGTCCCGAAGCCATCTGGCACCTCTGGGTGGAAGACTTCATGGCCATCGTGACGATGGACTCGCACGGGCGGAGCCTTCATCGCGAAGTGTTCGATGAGTCGAAGGCGAGGATCACGGCGATGAGGCAAGGCGGTCTCAGTTAGGCCGGTAGCCCGGTAAGCTCGTTTCCGTTTCCGTCGGCGTAGCCGTGGCCGTAGCCGAGGATGTTTCCTCGCCCACCACTGTTTTCAGCAGGAGTTCCCGTGTGCTTGAAAGCTCCGCGACGTTCATCAGGCGACGTAATTGCTATAAGGTTCGGCAACGGCAACGGCTACCGCTACGGAATTGGCTACGACGGACCGATCCCCCTGACTTCTTTCACTCGGAGCAACCAAATGACGAAAAAAGCCTTCCGTATCGAGCGCGACACGATGGGCGAGGTTCGCGTTCCCAGAAGTGCCCTGTACGGAGCGCAAACCCAACGGGCGGTCGAGAACTTTCCGGTGAGCGGCCTTCGCGAGCATCCCGCGTTCATTCGCGCATTCGTACTGCTCAAGAAGGCGGCTGCGCTGGCGAACTACGAGCTCGGAGGGCTGGATCGAAAATCAGCCCGTGCCATCTGTGATGCCTGCGATGAGATCATCGGCGAGACGACGCAGACCTTCGGGAGACTCGCAAGAAAGCGAAAGGCGGGATCGGATGATCTGCCGATGCCCGGAAGCCTGCTGGCGGACGAAGACGACATCCACGACGGCACCGGACGTCCGGCGAAGCCCTACATCGACATGGCGTATCTCGATCAGTTTCCCGTCGATGTCTTTCAGGCAGGTGCCGGGACGTCATTCAACATGAACTGCAACGAAGTGATCGCCAACCTGGCGAACCTGCGTTGCGGCGGCAGAGCGGGCCACTACAAGCCCATCCACCCAAACGATCATGTGAACATGGCTCAATCCACCAACGATACCTTTCCCACCGCCACGCGCCTCGCGACACTCATGCTGCTCCGCGAGATGCTTCCGGCTCTCGACGGCCTGGCATTCGCGCTTGATGGGAAAGGCGAAGAGTTTTCGGATGTGATCAAGTCGGGCAGAACGCACCTCCAGGATGCCGTGCCGGTGACACTCGGACAGGAATTCAAGGCATGGGCCGCTGCAGTCCGGCGTGCAACCCGGCTCCTTTCGGATTCAGCGGATGAGCTCCGCCAGCTCGGTATCGGGGGGACTGCGACGGGCACGGGGATCAACACGCCCCCCGGGTATCGTTTCGTCGTGGTCGGCTATCTGGCGATGATGACGCGGCTGTCTCTCGAACCGATCGATGATCTGAGAGAGGCCATGCAGTCCCAGTTGCCGGTTTCCGCGACATCGGCGTCCCTTCGGAACCTGGCGCTCGAGCTCACGAGAATCACCAACGATCTACGGCTGCTGTCGTCCGGACCGCAGACGGGTCTTGCCGAGATCATCCTTCCGGCAGTGCAGCCCGGGTCTTCGATCATGCCCGGCAAGGTGAACCCGTCGATGCTCGAATGCATGAATCAGATCTGCTTTCACATCATCGGGGCAGATACAGCGGTTGCCTATGGGGTGCAGGCCGGCCAGCTGGAACTGAACGTCATGATGCCGATGATGGCATTCGAAACGCTCTTCTCGATTCAGATCCTGAGCAACTACCTGCCGGTGTTCGTCGATCGGTGCATCGCCGGAATCGAGGTCGACAGGGAACGTTGCCGGGCGTATTACATCACCTCTCCCGCGCTTGCCACTGCGCTCAATCCATTGATCGGCTATATGCGCGCGGCGGAGATTGCAAAGGAGTCCGCTTCATCCGGTACACCCATTCCCGACCTGCTGCGCCGGAAGAAGCTGCTCACCGAGGAGCAGATCGAAAAGATCTTCACGCCGGACTTCCTCGCCGGCCAGGCCGATCGATGAAGAATTAGAATTGAGAATTGAGAATTCAGAAAAGTCTCGCTCGAGTCCCTTTCTGAATTCTGAATTCTCAATTATCAATTCTTCAGTCGATCAGTACGATCCCACCCGTAGGCTCTGTTCCCTTCGCCGCAATGCCCGGGGTTTCGATGACTCTCGAATAGAACAGATCGGTATCGGCACGGCCGTCGGGCGTGAAACCGATGACCAGGTACTTGCCTGGAGGCTGGAGGTACTTGTACGGATTGCCCCAGGGATCGCGCAGCACGTCCTCGGCAATGAAGTTGGGGGTCAGGTCCTCGAGTTCCTCGGGCAACCCGCCGTTGACCATCCTGTAGCCGTCGACGGCCTCCCCGATGGTTCGGATCCGCTGAAACGAGACTGCCTTGCGGGCCTCCTCGATGGCCGACTGCGAGCGTCCGATGGGACTCGTGATGTTGATCGGGTTTTTCCAGGAAGTAGCGAGTGAGAGCATGGCCACAATGGCGAGAATCGCAACGAGGGGGAGAAGGACGGTGGGAGTTTCATCGACAGGCAGTGGCGTGAGAACGCTCTCGTCGATCGTCATGAGGGGCGCGGAGTCGACCACTTCCTGGATGAGGTCGCGCCCGACCAGGTCGTACAACGCGCGATTTGTATCGAATTCGGAGAGCCTGCTCGCCTCGACGATGTCTCCGACCGTGCGCTCGCCGTCGACCAGATCGTAGACGAGCTGTTCATCGCGAGAAATCCGTATGCCGTCTCCGCTTCTGGCGCGCCGCGTTTTGCTGTCTTCCGGATCGGCGGTTTCGCCGGGTTGAGCAACCAGCCGAGCAGTTTTTTCGTCGAGTGGTTTTTTGCGGAAGACCATGTCATACGAGCGGACGCGCTTTTCGATCATCGGCCACTCGTCGATCATCCGCGCTCCTTCCATCAGGACGGATTCCGCCGTGATGGGGACGACGTTCTCGCGGTCGTATTCGATGGTGGTTTCCTGCGAAAAGTGGTATTCGCCGTCCTGCCACCGGAAGAGCCTGTAGATGATCTGGAGGATCTGAAGCTGGAGCGCAGCCCGGAGGCTTTCGGTGGAGATGATGCCGTAGTGAGTCAGGATGAATCCGAGTCGCTGCAGGGTCTCCCGCTGAATTTCGAGCGCGCGGTTGAGTTGTTCGTCTGTGAGCGTTCCGGTCTTGATCAGGACGTGGCCGAGCCTGTGCTCGAGCCGCCGGTTGAGTGAGTCTGCTGAAACGACCTTTCCGTCGAGAAAGGTGACGGTGACCGTGTCGTCTTTGCCGCGAAGAGTCAGCACGCCTGTCTTCCTCTGGAGTCCGATCAACTGGAAGATGTCAGCGAGGCTGAAGTCCTTTAGAGTTCCTTCAAGAGCCATCGAAGTTCCTCATGACGCCGTCGACTTGTGCCGCAGCATGGAAATGAACGCAACGATCCAGACGAGTGCCGCCAGCCCGATGGCGAGCATTCGCACGCTCATCTTCATGGCCGGGGCTGGAGCTGCAAGAGGCGCGAGATTTCCGATCAGCAGCGCGAGAGTTACGAAGAGCACGAAGAGAAGCAGCAGCCCTACCCCCCGGAGGGTCCTCTCACCGATGATGTGCCCGGCGCCGGGGGCGAGCGCCGAGAGAATCTTCTTCCGTCTCTGGGTCGCCGCCTGAAAGTCCTGGACTTCCTGGATCTTGTCCCGCTTGGTCTCCAGGGAAACCCCGTCTCTTTTGAGATAAATGTGAATGCACTGCGTGCAATAGCTAGCGCTCTCGCGTGACGCCTTGCAGCGGAAACAGAATGTGCGTCCGCATTTCTGGCATTCTCCCGCAAATCCGTTTTTCCTGCGGAGCACCCAGAGGAGGATCGCGAGCGCGAGCGCCAGGATCGCCGCCAGAGTGAGGGGATTGCGCAAAGCAACTGCCGGCTCGAACAAAGCGTGGTTCCCGTAGATCTCCCGCGCGTCGCCGCTCCGGGCGATTCGTTCTGCCAGATTCCAGGCCTGTCCGACCGGGAACTCATGCATTACGACTTTGGTCAAGGGAGGATTCCCGAGCAATTTTGCAATCGAGGCGCGATCGCGATCTCTCGCCTCTGCGAGTTGCTGGCCCTGCTCGGAGAATTTGTACAGCTCGCCACTCGCCACGGCGTGGTTGTAGTACGCGATGGCCATCGAGGGATCCAGTTGCGCCGCACGCTCGTACTGAAGACTCGCCGTCTGGAAGTCGTTCTCGAAGAAGTAGAGATTGCCGAGATTGAGCTGGGCCCCGGCAACGCGCTCGTCGAGATCGATCGCTCTCCGGTAGTGCTGCGCCGCGGCGCGCTCGTTCGCCTGTTGCACCTCGAGGTCGCCCATGAGCAGGTACAGCAGAGGCTCGTCCGGCATGATCTCGGCGAGTTGCTCGAGCCTGCGAAGCGGTTCCGGATTCAGACTTCTCTCGGCGCTCGCCACCGCGGCCTGAATCACCGGACTGTCGATTCCGGAGATGCGGAACGACGTCCACGCCAGGACCAGCGGAAGAATACCCAAGGTCACGATGGCGCCGATGATCACAGCCCTCTCGGCTCGGGTGGCGTATCCGAAGAAAAGCGCGAGCCAGTACAGAATCAACCACGTAGGCCCCAGCCATACGAACAGAGGAGCGAACAGCAACCCCCATCCGAGAACCGCGGATACGCGCGGGTTCGATTTCGTGCTGAGGACCTCGCAGAAGTCATGAGCCGCTGCCCGGCCGTATCGGTAGAACAGCAGCAGAGCGAAGAGTGTGATCGTGATCGCGAGGGCGGCCGAGGTCACGAGAATCAGATCGGACGTCGCCAGCAGCCGCGTTCGGTAATTCGCGCTCGACTTTCGAAACCCGTTGAGAATCGACTCACCAAAGGCTCGCCAGTCCGACCGCGCATATGCCATGTCTGCAGCCGTGAAGTCGACGTCCGGGAGTTTCGGATCGAGAATGCTGGCAAGACGCAGAGACCATTGCGCCAGATCGTCATTGCCGGCGCGAAAGGCCTGCATCGCGTAGGCTGCCGTCGCATCGGCGTACACGGGGAATCTGGTGACACCCACAGAGCGGCCTGTGAGGAGAATCTGCTGAACGGTCGCTTCCGCCCCGGGGCGGTCTCCCTCCCGGATCGCTTCGGTCGCGATAAACCACAGCTCCTGCGGTGAGCTTTCCGTTGTCGCGGCCCTGGAAACTGCCGGGATCAGGAAAAGCGCAAGGCAGAGCATCAGAATCGCCCGGCGTGCACGCGTCCCTTGCCCCCTGCCGCGGGCAGATCGCGTTTTGCACGGCTGGGTCGCGATCATCGGCCCGCTCGGAACCCGAGCGTATGAGGTTCGCGGTTTCACCGGCGTCATTGAGTCAGAGGGCCTTGCTTCGCTGCAGATACTTGAGCTTGAGCTCCCCCAGATGAGCAGTCAGAAAATCCGTCTCCTCTTCCGTGAGATTTCCTCGAGTCTTTTCCTCGAGCATGATGATCAGGTCAATCATCTGCCTGGCTGCTTCGAGATCGACCGTCGTCTCGGGTGCGTACGGGTTGCGGAGCATTCCCATGCTCATGTATGCGTTCACGATCAGGGACTCCAGGAAGACCGAGAACGGAGTTCCGGGGTTCTCGCCGCGATCCCGGACGTTTCGGCCGTGTGGCTGCGCCGGCGGTTCGTCTGCCGCGGGCTTCGGATCGGGCGGAGGCTGTTCCTCGGCGGGGCCGGCCCTCTGCTCCGAAGCCTCGACCGTTTCCCGGAACTCTTCCCTGACCTCGCCTTCGGCCGTGAAGATTCTCTTGTCCGTGACCTTGAGTGGCTGTTGGGACGTGGACTGATTCTGTTTGGACAACCGACCCTCCGCTGATGTCGTTACGCGCTCGCGGGCGTAACCGTGAGTCATTTCAATAAGTTGATCGATGGTATCACATCCGGTGGAGTCGTCCATGCAGTCGGCTGCGCTCGTTCCCGCGCTTCAGGCCCATCTCACGGTCACCATACAGGCCACTAGTGTACGTGGTTCATCATTGAGCCGCTAACACCGGGTCTCCCCGCATCCAGGGTTCGGATGATCGCCCGGTGAACGCTGGGATCGAGGGCCATCCCCTGATGCCCGTCGCAGACAAGCGACGCGTTCTCCGGGCGGCTGGCGGTCGCGCTCGCAACCGTAATGCTGCCGTCGCCCGGTTCGAACATCCGCGAGGCAAGCGTCGCCTCCGACGGCTTGAGCTCGTCGCGATAGAAGGCGAGCGAACGGTCCTGACGAAGCAGAACTCGACGAGTGGTCGGGACGCAGTCGCTCGCGATGATCTCCATGCCGATGCCCGCTGGGATCGGGCGCTGGAGTGCCTTGCGAAGCAGTTGTCCGCGGTGCAGAAGCTTCTCGAAGGCCAGAGTGTGAATGTGGTATTCCTCCAGCGAGGTTCGTTCGATCATCCTTTCCCTGATCGAGGGATTGAAAATCGACAGCTCGAGCCGTCGCCACGTTGCCACGTTCCAAAGACTGCCCTCGATGAGCGAGCCGTCCTCTGCGATGAGCACCCTTCCATCTGACGGCAGGATCTCGACCAGCGAGGGAAACAGGGCGCTCCACTCGGGAAAAAGCACCCGAAGAGCGAACCGCTCACTCTGAACCATGACGCGGAAGGCGTCGACGGTGCCTTCCTGCGGAGCGGCGAGCAGGACCGCATTCCGAATCTTGGAAGCGGCCCGCATGGATCCTTCCTGCCACTGCGACGGTTCATCCAGGGTCGCCGTTCCAATCTTGAGGTACGTCAGCGCGACGATTCCTCCGAGGGAGTGCGTGACCAGATCAACCTGGAGTGACGGGTTGTGGTGCACCTGGCGGATCTCTTCGATGAAGCGGTCCAGATGGCGGGCGTTGTCCGTTGCGCTGAGCCTGAAGTCGTAAGAGAGACGGTACAGGGACTTCGGTTCCTGCTCGAGCGGCGAGAGGTGATCATCGGCTGCCTCGTATCCCGCGTAGGTTTCCAGGACACGCCCCAGATGCCATGCATGATTCACTGAACTTCTGGAGCCCGCGAATCCTCGCGCGATCAGCCTGTCGGTTCCGACACGGGCCGTTCGCGGATCGACAGGAAGATCGAGATCATCCGCCCACCGCGTCTGGACCATCGTATGCGCCGTTCCCCAGACATTCCGCCGGGTGATGGGATCGTACAGTTTCATCTGCCCGAAGCCGGTCATGATGATCACTGGCCTCACGGGAGGTCTGGTGAAGTCCGCCGAATCGGCAAGGTATTTGCCCTTGACGTTGTTCGACGTGCCGCCGCAGGAGATCAGCAGGAGGCAGGCGGCAGCCAGAAACCGCGTAGAAGCCGCACGGAATGAAAAGCACGTAGTCGTGAACATACTCAGGGTAACAGCGACCTCGAATTCTACATGGTTCTGGACATCGGGCGAGACGTTTCCGATACGAGGGACCTCACTCCAGGCCGTTGACATGTGCTGCCACGCTGGCCGCGAGACCCTCCGGATCGTATCCGCCTTCGAGAAGGCTCAGGAGTTTCCCTTCCGAGTGACGCTCCGCCGCTTCGACAATCCGTTCGGTCATTGTTCCGAAGGCACGCTCGCTGACACGCATCCCGCCGAGCGGATCGCGGACATGTGCGTCAAACCCGGCGGACAGGAGGATGGCGTGAGGGCGGAACTCGTCGATTGCAGGAAGAACGACGCGCTCGAGAGCCTCGAGGTACTTCGCATCTCCGGATGAGCCCTCAAGCGGGATGTTGCGCGTGAACCCTCTGCCTTCGCCCGTGCCCCGCTCTTCGGCGGCGCCGGTGCCCGGATAGAAGGGATAGCGATGCATTGATGCATAGAAGACATCGGAGCGAGTTTCGAAGATCTGCTGGGTGCCATTGCCGTGGTGCACGTCCCAGTCGAAGATGAAGACGCGGTCGATGCCTTCGCGTTCGAGCAGCTGCTCGGCGACGCATGCGATCGTATTGAAGAAGCAGAAGCCCATCGCTTCGCCCTTGAGCGCATGGTGACCGGGTGGCCGCGCGATTACGAACGCTCGCCGTGCTCCCCGCTCGCCCCAGACATCAGAAGCTGCATGGAGGGCCGCACTGACGACCGCGCGGGCCGCAGCGTGGGTCTTCGATGAGATGGGGTTGTCGAGCGAGTGAAACAATCGTCGCCCGCTGCCGCAAGCCTCGTCGAGATCCTTCTCATAACTCGCCGAATGCACTCTGGCGATGACGCGAGCTGTTTCGGGATGCTCGGATTCCGGAATTCGGATGAGCGTGTTCGCGCCCGCCCGGTCCACGCCGGCGAGTGCCGCGTCCATCCGGCTGGGTGTTTCAGGATGCTCGGGCCCCGTATCGTGAAGGCGGAACATCGGATCGTAATAGATGTCCAGACCTGGTCGAATGGATGGCTGGTCCAGCGAGCGGCTTTCTGAATTCTGAATTCCCAATTCTGAATTCTCCGTCTGTGATACAACCGGTGAAGTTTGAAGCGAATTCTTCACGTTACCGCGATTGCCGCTCTAACGATCCTCTTCATCGCCCTGTTCCTCCGCAACAGCGATCCCGGGAAAGTCTGGGAGATTCTCCGGTCGACCAGCGCAGGGTGGCTCGCCCTTGGCCTGATCGCGAATGTAGGAGCCCTGGTCTGCCGGACCCTCCGCTGGAGGACGATTCTGAACCCCGCGGACCCTCCTCCGTTCTACTCGACATTCTTCGCGAATGCCGTGGGTTACATGCTCTCGACGATCCTGCCAGTACGCGCAGGCGACTTCGCCCGGCCCGCACTGCTCTCCCGCCGCACGAACATCAAATTCTCAACGGCTCTTGGCACCGTTGTCACCGAGCGTGTGTTCGACCTCTTTGCCATACTCACACTATTCGTGACGTTCGTCCTGACCGCGGGAAGCCGCTTCACGTCCGATCCCCTTACGGCCCGCAAGTTCCTCATCATCCAGAGCGGGGCGGTGACCGCGGGACTGCTGCTCCTTTTCATGGGGAGCCTGGTGGCCTCCATCTTCATCTTCGGCGATGGCCTCCGGGAGATGCACGAGCGTCTGGGCAGATTGATTCCTCGCAGGTTCCGGGAAGGGTGGATGCGCTTTTTCGACTCATTCGTCGGCTCACTCGCTCACGCACGCCGCGGACATGCGCTGCCGAAGGTCATCCTGCTCACCGCCGGAATCTGGCTGTGCCTCGCTTCTCAGTTCTACTTCTCGCTGCTCGCCCTCCGGCATCCGCTTCCCTTCAGCGCCGGGTTTTTCCTCACGTCCGTGACGATTCTGGGGCTGATGATTCCGACCCCGGGCGGAGTCGGCGGTTTCCACAAGGCCTGTCAGGTCGTGCTGACGAACTTTTATCACTTCAATGTGAGCGCATCTGTTGCGGCCGCTCTCGTTGTCCACGTCGTCGGCGTACTGCCGGTCATCGCGATCGGTGGGACGCTCGTACTTCGGGAAGGCATAACCTGGAGGCAGCTGTCCTCGATCAAGGATGAGGTGGAGGAGGAAAGTAGTCAGTAGTCAGTAGTCAGTAGTCAGGAGTCAGTAGCCCGCCCTCCCACGTCAGTCCTCGATCAGGGTGGAGGCTCATAACGAAGGACAGTAGACAGTAGCCCACCCGCCTCACGGCAGCCCTACTGGCTACTGACTCCTGACTACTCCCCTATGATATGAAGGCAGCCGAGAAACCATCATGCGATGTCCCTACTGCGGCAATCTCGAAGATCGGGTGGTCGACTCCCGCGAGGGCAGGGAGGGCGACGTCATTCGCCGAAGGCGCCAGTGCGTTGCCTGCGAGCGGAGATTCACCAGCTATGAAAAGATCGAGTCCCTTCCGTTTCACGTGGTCAAGCGTGATCAGCGACGCGAGCCCTATGAGCGCGCGAAACTGATGCGGGGGCTCGAGGTAGCCTGCCGAAAACGTCCGGTACCGGCAAAGACGCTCGAAGCCATCGCCGACGAGATCGAATCACACATACAGGAGTCGTCCGAAAGGGAGATCTCGAGCCAGCAGCTCGGAATCATGATCATGCAACGTCTGCGTGAGCTCGATCAGGTGGCCTATGTCCGTTTTGCATCCGTTTACCGGCGCTTCGAAGACGTCGAAGCGTTCGTGCGGGAACTCCATCACCTCAAGGATGAGGACTCGTGACTCGTGAAGTCTGGAGAAGCCAGGGCCGTCCAGCGTGGCCACTCCGAGTGCCGGCCTTGCGGGAACAGCCATTGCACACCGATCCGGCAGGGGCAGGAGGTCTTCAAAATCCGACTTTGCGAAATGCGGCTTTCACCTCGGAGGGGGCGTGGCGCACCATGTCCGCGCCCTGACAGAGCGGCCGCATTGAACTGCCCCAGAAAGAATCCAGCGCGTGCTGGAAGAACGTAGGAATCGCATGGAAAACAAAAAGAAAGAACCGGCGCAGAACGAGAGCGTAGACGCCACAAAAGAAGAACCCATCAAGATCCCGGATGTTCTTCCCGTTCTTCCTCTCAAAGACCTCGTCATCTTTCCGTTCATCATCGTTCCGCTTTCCGTTTCCCGGGAGAAGTCGATCAACGCAGTCGACCAGGCCCTGGCCGAAAACAGAGTCATCATGCTCACGGCCCAGAAGGATTTTCAAAATGAGGACCCGGGAGAGGATGATCTCTACAGGGTCGGTACGGTCGCAATCATCATGCGGATGCTCAAGCTTCCCGACGGCCGCATCCGGATTCTCGTGCAGGGACTCTCTCGTGCGCGGATCGACTACTTCATCCAGACCGCACCGTTCTTCAAGGCGAAGATCACCCGGATCGAAGAGCCTGCGACCCGTGACAGGCCGTTGGAAGTCGAGGCGCTGATTCGTTCGGTCAAACAGAACCTCGAACGCTCGGTCGCACTCGGAAAGAACATCTCGCCCGAAGTGATGGTCATCGCGGCGAACCTCGACGACCCGGCCCGGCTGACCGACCTTTCGGCATCCAACCTCGACCTCAAACTCGAGGAAGCGCAGCAGATCCTCGAGACGATCGATCCCGTCGAGCGGCTCAAGCGTGTGAACGACCTGCTCATCCGCGAGATCAACCTGCTCACCATGCAACAGGAGATCTCCACCGCGGCGCAGGGAGAGATGAACAAGAATCAGCGAGAGTATTTTCTCCGACAGCAACTCAAAGCCATCCAGTCTGAGCTCGGCGAAGGGGAGGAGATCACCGAAGAAGTCGAGAACTACCGGAAAAAAATCGAAGAGAAAGCGATCCCGCAGGAAGCGAAAGACGAGATCGAAAAGCAGATCAAGCGGCTCGAGCGCTCCCATCCCGACTCGGCCGAGACCTCCATCATCCGCACTTACCTCGACTGGATGACCGGACTCCCGTGGGGTGTGATGTCCGCGGACAACCATGATCTTCAGCGCGCACGCGAGATCCTCGACGAGGATCACTACGATCTGGAAAAGATCAAGGAACGCATCCTCGAGTATCTGGCCGTCCGCAAGCTTCGCGGCGCGAAGATGAAGGGCCCGATCCTCTGCTTCGTCGGTCCTCCCGGTGTCGGCAAGACCTCACTGGGACGTTCGATTGCGCGGGCGCTCGATCGCAAGTTCGTCCGTATCTCACTGGGAGGCGTCCGCGACGAGGCGGAGATCCGGGGCCACAGGCGAACGTACGTAGGCGCGCTTCCCGGCCGCATCATTCAGGGCATCAACCAGGCAGCCACCGGCAACCCTGTATTCATGCTCGACGAAGTCGACAAGATCGGCGCCGACTACAGGGGGGACCCATCCTCGGCCCTCCTCGAGGTCCTCGACCCCGAGCAGAACAATTCTTTCCGCGATCACTACATCGGAGTTCCCTACGATCTGTCGAACGTCATGTTCATCGTCACAGCCAACGTGCTCGACACGATCCAGCCCGCCTTCCTCGACCGCATGGAAGTCATCCGGTTGTCGGGTTACACCGACGAGGAGAAGGTGTTCATTGCGAAGCGGCACCTCATTCCGAAGCAGATGGAAGAAAACGGCATAGAGGATGTCGAAGTGCAGTGGACCGACTCCGGAATCATGAAGATCATTACCGGCTACAGCAAAGAGGCGGGCTTGCGCAATCTCGAGCGGGAGATCGGCACGGTCTGCCGCAAGATCGCAGTCGAAGTCGCCGAAGGAAAGAAGCAGGAGGTTTACCGGATCACCGAGGGAACCGTCGAAAAGTATCTCGGAGCGATGCGCCATTTCGCGGAGGAGCTGCTCGAGCGCGATCAGGTTGGTGTGGCCACCGGACTCGCCTGGACTGCCGTCGGCGGCGATATCCTCTTTATCGAAGCGATCGCCGTGCGGGGCAAGGGAAAGCTCTCTCTCACGGGACAGCTCGGCGAAGTCATGAAGGAGTCCGCGCAGGCGGCTCTGACCTACGCGCGGGCACATGCGGAAGAGCAGGGCATCCCTGCTGACTATTTCGAGACCCACGACATTCACATTCACGTCCCCGCGGGAGCGATTCCGAAGGACGGACCCTCGGCGGGTATCACGATCACGGCCGCGATCATCTCCGTACTCACCGGTAAACCGGTGCGGAGAAATGTCGCCATGACGGGAGAAGTCACCCTTCGAGGTGAAGTGCTTCCCATCGGCGGCGTCAAGGAGAAGGTCCTCGCCGCTCGCGCTGCCAAGATCAGCACGATCATTCTCCCGAAGCTGAACGAGAGAGACCTGGTCGATGTCCCCGAACCGGTGAAGCGAGACATGGAGTTTTATTTCGTCGAGCACGTCTCCGACGTGCTGGAGATTGCGCTGTTGAGCCCCTCCGCGGATCAGCAGAAGACCGTTGAACGTCAGGGGCGGGACATGCACCCACTTGCCGAGCCGGAGCCCGCGGACGAAGGCAGCCAGGAGCCGCTCGTGATTCGTCATTAGCGTTTCGTGATGAACCAGGCGCCGCGCGCTCTGACCCCACAATGAGGTGATGCCATGAAGAAACTCTTCCTGCTGATCCTGCCTCTCTCGATTCTGCTCACCGCCTGCGCGAAGCCCGATCCGCTGACCGAGGAGATGGCGGAGTCCCTCGTGATGTCGACGATCTTTCTCAGCGAGCCCGTATATGCGGAAGTGCCCCAGCGCGTCTCCTACGGTCCGAAGTCCCCGAAAGATGACTATGACGAGCTTGCGGTCAGGACGCTGCGCAACCTCGAGCGAGCGGGACTCGTCACCGTGACCGAGCAGAAAGAGGCCGATGGCACCGAGACCTACATTGCGAAGGCGACACAGAAAGGCTTCCCGATTCTCGGAACGATGCCCAGCGCCAGGGGCCCGGTTTACCGCGCTCGCATTGCCGAGAAAAAGGTCGAGGGACTCCGCAATTTCATCCGCCATCCATCCGAGCCCACGGTCGGCAGCGCCGAGGTGGTCTGGTACTACGTGAATCCGACGGAGTACTACCCGATGTTCGAGACGAAGATCGACAAACCGCTCAACAAGCCGTTCGTATCACTTGCATCGTTCTACTGGGACCACGGCTGGAAATTCGATCTGACGGTGAGGAAGGCCCCCGGTTAGAGATTCTGAATTCTGAATTCTGAATTCACTATAAACTCCCCCGAATGGCGAATGATTCAACGCTGCTCGTCGTCGATGTCGGCAACACGAACATCGTCCTCGGAGTCTTTCGAGGGGACCAGCTTCTGACTTCCTGGCGGTTCGCTACGGCGCGTGAGCGTACGGCTGACGAGTACGGGATTCTCGCTACGCAGTTGAGCTCTCCGGTGCATCCCGGCCCTTTCGAGGGAGCGATCGTAGCCTCCGTCGTGCCACCGGTAAACAGCGCGATTGCGGAGATGATTCGAAAGTACTACGGGCTCACCCCTCTCTTCGTCGAGCCGGGTGTCCGAACGGGACTCTCGATCCATACGGAGAATCCTCTCGAAGTGGGTGCTGACCGGATCGTGAACGCCGTGGCCGCGTTCGAGCTTTACGGTGGTCCCAGCGTGATCGTTGATTTCGGAACAGCCACGACGTTCGATGTAGTGTCTGCCCATGCCGAGTATCTGGGAGGAATCATCGCTCCCGGTCTCACGATCTCAGCGGAAGCGTTGTTTGCGAGGGCTGCGCGGCTTCCGCGTGTCGACATCCGACGCCCCGATCATCTGATCGGAACCAACACCGTGGCGAGCATGCAGTCGGGCATCTATTTCGGCTACCTCGGTCTGATCGACGGAATTCTCGGCCGCGTGCGGGTCGAGCTTCCCGATCTGAAGACGGTCGTAGCAACGGGAGGCCTCGCAACTCTGCTTTCCGAAGGCAGCGACCACATCGACAGGGTCGATCTCGAGCTGACACTGCGTGGCCTGAAGATCATTTACGATCGCAACCTAACCGCTGGCAAGGCCCGGAGGCGATGATGACGGATCTGCGTCCATTCAAGATTGCCGCAGCGCGCGCCGCTGTAAAAGAAGTGCGAAGTGGAATGAAGCTCGGCCTCGGGACGGGCAGCACGGCCGAAGAGTTCGTAAAGCTCGTCGGGGAGGCGGTCAGCACCGGTTCACTACAGGACCTGATCTGTGTCTGTACATCCAATGCGACCGAGAGGCTGGCCGGCTCGCTCGGTCTGACGGTCGCGCTGCTCGCAGATGTCCAGCGTCTCGACATCGCCGTCGACGGTGCGGACGAGATCGACTCCGAGCTACGTCTCGTCAAGGGTCGCGGAGGCGCACTGCTGAGGGAGAAGATCGTCGAGCAGGCGGCCGACCGATTCATCGTGATCGCAGACCATACGAAAGAAGTTGCGAAACTCGGAGAGGGACCCTTCCCGGTGGAAGTCGTGGCATTCGCCAGCCGGCTGCTTCTGGATCGATTCCTCGGGGTTGGATTCGAGGTGTCGCTTCGACAGAAAGACGGCGCGACGTTCGTCACCGACGAAGGGCACCACACGCTGGACTTTCTGATTGGTGCGCGCGAGATTGCGGACGTGGTGGCCGAATTGCGCGGTCACGCCGGTGTGGTCGACACGGGCTTCTTTCCCGACGAGGCGTCCGATGCGTTCATCGCCGGACCCGATGGTGTCAGTCACCGAAAGCGAACGAGCGTGTCATCCTGAGCGAGGCCACGTCATCCTGAGCGAAGCGAAGGATCTCGTTTGCGGTGCTCGATCCTCTTCAGGAGATCCTTCGCTTCGCTCAGGATGACGTGTTTCTACATCCCTCCCGGTTCGGAGAGGTTCATTAGCAGCGGGTGGATGACACGGTGGCTTCCCGTTAGAGAACGATCAGATCACCCGCCGCTACGTGCGTGACCTGGTCCCCGTGGCGGACGACCGCGCGGCCCTGCTCGTCGATACCATCCCAGGTTCCGCTCACTTCGCCCGAAGGCAGGTAAACCGATATGCGGTCGCCCTTCTGGTGAGTGGACAGTCCGCGCCACTCGGAGAGAATCGTCTCGCTGTCGGGCTTCCGCCCCAGTCCGGCGTCGAGATGTTCAATGAACGCCTCGGTAGCGGAGCCGAGATCCACGGCCTGGTTCGGGTCCGCCTCATCTGCGATCGAGGTCGCCCCTTCGGGAGCCTCCGCACCGAGGGCTTCGACATTGATTCCGATGCCGATCATCAATGAGACCGATTCTTCGTGGGACTTTGCCTCGATGAGAATGCCGGCAATCTTCTTTCCACCAACGAGAACGTCGTTCGGCCACTTCACTCGGGCGTCGAGACCGTAGGTTTCGCGCAGGAAGGATGCGACCATGATGCCGACTTCGAGAGGGAGAAGTGCAAGATTCTCCGCGGATCGGGAATGGAGGATCGTGGCGTAGATCCCTTTGTCCTTCGGTGAGAACCATGCTCTGGAAATGCGCCCCTTGCCCTCGGTCTGCTCGCGGGCGATCACGACGGCGGAAGGAAATGGAAGCTCGTTCTCGATGCACTCCTCGGCGATTCTACGTCCGAGAAGGTTCGTGGATGTCGCCTTCGAGATCAGCGCCACCGATTCGATCGTTTGCAGGCGGGAAGCGAGAGCTCTGGTGTCGATGGGAGTCATGCGGTCCTCACGACGAGATTCTGTCGCAGGGTCTTCAGCCTGGAGAGAATCTCCTTCTTTCGTGACCTCGCTCCATCGACCACGGCCGCGGGAGCTCGTTCGATGAACTGTTCGTTCGAAAGCCGCGCTTCGATTCCGGTGAGCTCCTTTTCGAGGCCTTCGATGTCCCGGCTGATTCTCGCGAGCTGTTCCTCGGTTAGTACTTTCTCCGGAAAATCGATGGCGATCGGAACACCGCCCACGACATCGCGATGCGCATCTCCGGACGCTTTGCCGTTGATCACGACCTCGGACAAACGCGCGAGCTCGACCAGCAGGTAGGCGTTCGCTTCGTAGAATGCGGCATCCCGGGTTCGGTCCGCCTGAATGACGAGCCGAAAGCGATCCGAGTGCGTGAAGCCTCTTTCCACCCGGACGTTGCGAACGGTTGTGATCATTTCCTGAACGATCGTCACAAGCCGCTCGGCTTCCGGGTCGTCGAGAACGTCTTCGCTGATCGGATACGGCGCGATCATGATCGAGGGCTCGACTCCTCCCAGCTTCTGCCACAGCTCCTCGGTGATGAACGGCATGAACGGATGCAGAAGTCGCAACGAGCGGTCGAGGGCCTCGAGCAGGACTCGCCGCGCTCTCCTTTGATCAGCTTGAGTGCCGTGCTTGCCCAGCAGAACCGGCTTGGCCATTTCGATGTACAAGTCACAGAACTCGTGCCAGAAGAACTTGTAGACGGCATTGGCCGCCTCGTCGAAGCGAAAGTTCGACAGCGCCCGGTTGACCTCGTGGGTGGCCGCATTGACGCGCGAGAGTATCCAGCGCTCCACCATGCGCAGCTCGTCGCGGTTGATCGGTTTTGCGGAACGGAGCTCCGTATCGATGTGCATCATCGAGAAGCGGGATGCGTTCCAGATCTTGTTTGCGAAAGCCGCATAGCCCTGCATGCGCGATTTCGCAAGAGGGATATCCCGGCCCGAGGTGAGAATCGCCAGTGTGAATCGCACCGGGTCGGCGCCCATCTCGTCGACCGCATCCATGGGATCGATCACGTTGCCCTTGCTCTTGGACATTTTCTGGCCGAACTCGTCGCGAACCAGACCGTTGAGAAACACCTTCGAAAATGGCGGCTGTCCCGTGAAGCGGATCCCCATCATGATCATCCGCGCGACCCAGAAGAAAAGAATGTCGAACCCCGTGACGAGCGTGTCAGTGGGGTAGAACAGTTTCAGGTCGCGCGTCTCGTCCGGCCACCCCATCGTCGAGAACGGCCACAACGAGGAAGAGAACCACGTATCGAGCACATCGGGGTCCTGGCTCAGATCCGAGCTTCCGCACTTCGGGCAGCTCGGCGAGTCCTCTTCGGAGACGACGACCTCTCCGCAGTTGCAGTAGAACGCCGGGATTCGGTGGCCCCACCACAGCTGGCGGGAAATGCACCAGTCGTGAATGTTCTCCATCCAGTTGAAGTACGTCGACTCCCAGCTCTGTGGGGTGATGGTCACTCTTCCGTCGCGAACCACTTCGATCGCCGGTCCGGCCAGCGGCGCGATCCGGACGAACCACTGCCGGGAGATCATCGGCTCGATGATCGTGTCGCACTTGCCGCACAAGGCGACGGCGTTGACGTGTTCCTTCGTCTCGCGAAGCAGCCCGGCGGCCTCGAGCTCTTCGAGAACTCTCTCCCGCGCTTCGAACCGGTCGAGCCCGGCGAACTGGTCGCCTGCAGCCGCGGTCATTCGTCCGTCCTCGCCGATGACCTGGATCTGAGACAACCCATTCCTGACGCCCGCCTCGTAATCGTTCCTGTCGTGCGCGGGAGTGATCTTGACCACGCCTGTGCCGAACTCGGGATCGACGAGGATCGCGTCTCCGATCACGGGAATGGTCCGTCCCGTCAGTGGCAACGTGACCATCCCTCCGATCAGATGCCTGTATCGAGGATCCTCCGGGTGCACCGCGACAGCCGTGTCGCCGAGCATCGTCTCCGGACGGGTGGTCGCCACGATCAGCGACGTCCCCTCGACGGCCATCGGATACTCGAGCATGTAGATCTTTCCTGACTGCTCGCGGTGTTCGACCTCGATGTCCGAGATTGCCGTGCGGCATCGAGGGCACCAGTTGGTCATGGCGAGGGCGCGGTAGATCAGGTCCTCTTTGAACAGCGTGACGAAGACGTGCCGCACCGCGCGCGAGAGCCCCTCGTCCAGTGTGAAGCGCTCCCGCGTCCAGTCACACGAGACGCCGAGCCGGACGAGCTGCTCCTTGATCTGATCCTTATGGTCTTCCTTCCAGGCCCAGACGCGCCGGAGGAACTCCTCGCGCCCCATCTCGATTCGCGACAGCCCTTCCTTCGCAAGCTCCCGCTCGACGACCATCTGCGTGGCGATTCCGGCGTGATCGGTGCCTGGCATCCAGAGGGTGTTGAACCCTGACATCCGCTTCCAGCGCACCAGGATGTCCTGGAGCGTGTTTACCAGAGCGTGGCCTGTATGAAGGCGTCCGGTGACGTTCGGCGGCGGAATGACGATCGAGAAGGCGGGCGTTTCCGTCTGGTCGGGATCGGGAGTGAAGTAGCCTTCGCTTTCCCACATCGCGTACCAGCGCCGCTCGAAGCTCGCCGGTTCATACCGTTTTGGAAGGTCGGGTTCCTTCATTGCGTTGTGCAGTCCGTACTAAGCGAATCGCATTATAGTCGGAGCTGCCCGGACTCACAGCGGTGAGCCCGTGTCATCCTGAGCCTGCGAATGACAGGACGGTCATTGTGGCGAGCAATGAACCACGGTGTCATCCTGAGCGCAGCGAAGGATCCCCTGAAGACTTGCGGTATCTTTTTGAGCCAGGGGATCCTTCGCTTCGCTCAGGATGACACACCGTGGGTTACCCTCATTCGTCATTCGTCATTCGTCATTCGTCATTCGTCATTCGTCATTCGTCATTCGTCATGCTCATACTTGGAATCGAAACCTCCTGCGATGAAACTTCCGTTGCCGTCCTGGTCGACGACGGATCCGTTCTGTCCAACCTCATAGCCTCCCAGATCGCCCGCCATCAGCCGTTCGGCGGCGTGGTACCCGAGATCGCGTCGCGCGAGCATCTCGAGCACATGATGCCCGTGCTGAAAAAGGCTCTGGAGGAGGCGGGAGTCACCCTCGATGAGATCGGTGCAGTGGCCGTCACCGCCGGGCCCGGGCTGATCGGGGCCCTGCTCGTTGGAGTCGCCGCCGCGCAGGGTCTGGCCTGGGGCCGCGGTCTTCCGATCGTTCCGGTCAATCATCTCGAGGGGCACATCGTCTCGCCGTATCTCCGGCGTGAGGGACCGGCCATTCCGCTGCCTCCCCGATTTTTCAGTCTCGTCGTCTCCGGCGGCCACTCATCTGTCTATGACGTGCAAATGGGTTCGACGCCGTCGATCGTGGCGCTGAACAGGACGCGGGACGATGCGGCCGGGGAGGTCTTCGACAAGGTCGCCAAGTTCATCGGCCTTCCTTATCCGGGAGGGCCACACGTCGAGCGGATCGCGAAGGGCGGCGACGCGGAGCGGTTCCGGTTCGGAATCGCGCAGTTCAAAGACGCTTCGACAGACTTTTCGTTCTCGGGACTGAAGGCGACTGCAATCCGGACGGCAAGGGAAGAGAAGCTCACGCCGGTCGACGGGACGGCTCAGTCCAAGGAGCGGCTCAGAGACTTCTGTGCATCGTTTCAGAAGGCGATCGGAGATCAGATCCTCGATCGCCTTTCACGCCTCTGGCCCGAGGCCGGCGGGGATGCCCCGACCGAGCTGGCGCTCTCGGGCGGAGTGGCGGCGAATGGGCCTCTCCGGGAGCGCATCGCCGCCTGGGGTGAGAGCCGGGGAGTGATCGTACGCCTTCCCGAGAAGGTTTACTGTACGGACAACGCCGCGATGATCGCGTTTTCCGGGCTGCAGAGACTGAGGGCGGGGGGGGCGGGCGATCCGACCCGGGTCCAGGCACGCTCGAGGATGCCGGTCGGTTGGGAAGGGTGAAAGGTGAAGAAGGATCAAGGATGGAAGTCCAGGGCAGAACCATTTGCGGGGCTGATTCGTATACCTCATGACATAAGAAACACCTCCTACCTCCTACACAGCAAGGGCCCCGCGCGTCGCGGGGCTTTTGCTTTTTGGCGTCCCTCGTCCCTCGTCCCTTCTTCACGTATGCTTCGCTGATGAAAATCATCGTTGCAGGCGGAACCGGCTTCGTGGGTCAGCCGCTGGTGGATGCGCTTGCCGACGACCACGATGTATCGGTCCTGTCGCGGAACGCGTCGAAGGTTCGGGACGGCCGGGGGATCGAATGGGATCCGGGGCGTCCGGGGCCATGGCAGAAGGATGTGGCGGACGCCGATGTCGTGGTGAACCTTGCAGGAGAGAGCATCGCGGATGGGCGCTGGACCGAAGCGCGCAAGAAGGCAATCCTCGACAGCAGGATCGCGGCGACCACTGCCATCACGACGGCGATGCGAATGTCCGACCGAAAAGGACGAGCCCTGGTCAACGCCTCGGCGATCGGGTTCTACGGCTCGCGGGGGGACGAAGTTCTCACTGAAGAGTCGACTGGTGGCGACGATTTCCTCGCGGATGTCGTTCGAAAGTGGGAAGCGGCGGCGAACGCGGCGAGCCCGCTCGCACGCCTGGTGATTCTCCGGTTCGGAATCATCCTTGGCAGGGACGGCGGAGCTCTCCCGAAAATGATGATCCCGTTCCGGCTCTTCGCCGGTGGGCCCACAGGCAGCGGCCGCCAGTGGATGTCGTGGATCAGCCTCGAGGACATCATTGAGATGATCCGATGGGCAATCGAGACGCCGGAGGTGAGAGGCACATACAACGCGACGGCGCCCGAGCCTGTTCGCAACCGTGAGTTTGCAGAGGCCCTCGGCTCGGTGATGAAGCGGCCGAGCTTCATTCCGGCGCCGGCGCCGGCACTGCGTCTCGCGCTGGGTGAGATGGCGGACGCGCTGCTGCTCGGGAGCCAGAGGGTGATCCCGAAACGCGCTATCGGCGAATCGTTCGAATTCCGGGATGTCTCGCTCGGGCCTGCACTCGAGGGCATTCTGGACCGCTGAGCGCCTGCGGCTGAAGAGCTGCTCGATTATATAGATAACACTCAATTTCCTGTTCTGCAGTGAACCGAGCCTTCGTGATTCTGTGACGGATAGGATACAATCCGCCAAGCGGGCGTATTCAGATTCGTTACGATCCTTAATGCGTGGCACGATGGGCAGCTGCAACAGTGAGGTCACCGGGAGGTTGCCTCGCGTTCACCCTGGGCGCAGGAGCCCTCGCTCTGAGGTCGCATTATTGTGTCGGCATAACGATAAATTGACACGGTTCTCCAAACGATTGAATGCACCCGATATCCACTTGCAGACAAGTGTTGCGTGATCTATGGTTTAGATCTCGTGCGTTTGTGCTGGCATTCTTGCAATTCAGTAGGCAGGTTGAAGTACCCGTGACGGGATGGTTTCGAAGAAGTGACACAACTTATGGAGGTAGGAATGAGGTTTATGAAACGTAGTTTTGTGGTGATGGCAGCGCTGCTGCTGGTCGCTATCCCGGCATTTGCCCAGAGCGTGGGCACGATGACGGGTAACGTCCAGATGGACGGCGCAGCGCTTCCCGGAGTCACGGTGACGGCATCGTCTTCGGCGCTTCAGGGAACGCGAACCGCGTATACGGACGTCAACGGCAATTTCAATTTCGCAGCTCTTCCGCCAGGGCTTTACACGGTGGTGTTCGAAATGGAGAGCATGCAGCCGGTGACGACGACCACGCGGGTAACCCTCGGTGGTACGGCTCGGGCAAACGCGAACATGCGTCTTTCCGCAATGGCCGAAGCGATCACCGTTACGGCTGCCGCTCCCGCGGTCCTCGAGACTCAGGAAGTGCAGGCCAACTATGACGCCCAGCTGATCGAAGATCTTCCGATCGGCCGCACGGTCCAGGCGACTGTGACCCTGGCCCCGGGCGTCACGACCAATGGTCCAGGTGGACAGGTCGTCGTCGGTGGCGGATATGCGTATGACACGCTTTATCTGATCAACGGCGCGGTCACGAACGAGAACGTTCGCGGCCAGACCGACAACCTCTTCATCGAGGACGCCATTCAGGAGACCACCGTCATTACAGGTGCGGTCTCCGCCGAGTACGGCCGTTTCACCGGCGGAGTCGTGTCGGCGATCACCAAGTCGGGTGGCAACGAGTTCTCCGGCAGCATCCGCGACAGCTTCACAAACCCCTCCTGGACCAGCCCGTCCGATCGGGGTGAGCCTCGTCGCAACAGTGAGCTCAACGAGACCTATGAAGCGACTCTGGGTGGACGCATCATCCGTGACCGCCTCTGGTTCTTCGGCGCAGGCCGTTACGTCGAGCAGGATCTGCCCGGCTTCTTCATCAACGGCGGTGCCCTTGCCACGCCCGTTCCACGTCCGACGACCGTTCAGGTCGACGAGCGGTATGAGGCCAAGCTGACGGGCCAGGTTACGCCACGTCACAGCCTGGTGGGTTCCTATCTCGACTACGTCGTCGATCAGACTCCCCATTGCGCATTCGGCTGCTGGGACATCAACACGATGGACATCGACGGCCGCCAGCTTCCCCGTGAAATGATCACGGCCAACTACAACGGCATCCTGACGAGCAACTTCCTCGTCGAGGCGGCCTACTCCACCCGCGAGCTGATCTTCCAGAACAGCGGCGGCAACCACCGTTCCACCAACCCGTTCGACCCCCGCGATCTGGCGCTCGGAACCTGGGCATATGACCTCACGGTGGCCGGCGGAGCATGGGGCGCGCCGATCTTCTGCGGCCTCTGCGACCCTGAAGTCCGCGACAACGAGTACTATCTGTTGAAGGGCACGTACTACCTGGCCAGCGAAGGCCTCGGCACGCACAACATCGTCGCCGGTTACGAGAACTTCGCCGAATCCCGTTTTGCCAACAACTATCAGTCGGGAAGCGATTTCAGTGTGTACGTCTATGGGATGTCGCCGGAGTACGAGGCCGACGGCACCTTCCGTCCGATCATCAGCTTCGGCGATCTGCTCCAGTGGGTTCCCATCCAGCGGCTCTCCCAGGGTTCTGACTTCGTCACTGAGTCGTTCTTCGTCAATGACAAATGGGACCTCAACCCGAACTGGAGCTTCAACATCGGTGCGCGTTATGACGTGAACGATGGACGGGACAGCGGCGGAGCCAAGATCTCCGACGACTCCGCGATCAGCCCCCGTCTCGGAATTACCTACGACATTCTGGGCGACGGCCGGTTCAAGGCCAACGCCAGCTACTCCACCTACGTTTCCCGCATTCAGGAAACGATCGGAGGCGTGGGCGGTGGTGGAAACCCGAGCTACTTCGGCTACTACTACGACGGCCCGCAGATCGGCGGCCGCGGTTCAGGCCTCGATTCTTTCGGTGTGCTCGAAGAGCTGCTTCGGTGGTTCTTCTCGGTCGGCGGATACGACAACGAGGACAACCTCGTGTTTGCCGGTGTCCCCGGACTCAACACACGGTTCGATGGCAGCCTGAAGTCGCCCAACGTCGACGAATGGACCATTGGAATCGGTGGTCAGGTCGGAGCGAGGGGCTTCCTCCGGGTCGACTGGATCGACCGCGAGTGGGGAGACTTTTACAGCGTCGAGAACCAGCCGAACGACACCATCCAGGCTGGAACGCAGCTTCTCGACTTCCGCATCTACAGAAATAACGAAGTCGTTGAGAGGACCTACCAGGCTGCACAGATCCAGGGCAGCTATCGTCTGCTCAATCGCCTCAACCTCGGGGCGAACTACACCTGGTCCGAGGCAAAAGGCAACGACGTGGGTGAAACGTTGGGCGGTGGTCCCGGCCCCTCCGCGCCGCTGTCGTACCGTGAATACAAGGCCTACGCTCGGAACAGCCCGGTGGGCTTCCTCCCGAACGACCAGACCCACAAAGCACGGCTCTGGATCTCTTATGACCAGCCGATCGGTTTCCTCGGCAACGTCAATGTCAGCCTGCTTCAGCGTTACGACTCCGGCACGCCGTTCTCCGCGGTCGGTAACGTGAACGTCGGGTCTTTTGTGACGAACCCCGGTTACGCCACGCCGCCGACGTCACAGCCGTACTTCTTCAGCAATCGCGGCGCGTTCCGCACTGAAGATGTGACGGCGACCGATGTCGCCCTGAACTGGACACTGCCCATCAGCGTGGTCAACGTATTCTTTCAGGGTGAAGTCATCAACGCCTTCGACGAGCAGGCAGTCGTGAATCCCAGCTCGGCAATCAACGTGATCGGTGCGAACCGCTTCAATCCGTTCACCGAGACTCCGCGGGAGTGCCCGCAGTTCACGCCGCTCGCAACCTGCGCCGCCCAGGGATTCAACTGGCGCAAAGCCGATACGTTCGGCACGGCGACAGCTGTTGGCTCGTATCAGCTTCCGCTGACCTACCGCTTCTCGGTCGGCCTGCGGTTCTGATCAGTACGCAACATCGCAGTAAATTCGAAGGCCCCGGTGAAAGCCGGGGCCTTTGATTTTTGTTCAGTGATTTCTGATGACGATCAATTTAACAGATGGCACATCGTGCTTCCCCTCTCCCCGCGAAGCCGGGGAGAGGGTGGCGCGCGGCAATCGCGGCGCTGTTTCGATTCGAGGAACCGACGCGCGCCGGGAGAGGGGCGTTGCCCACTCGCCCCTCTCTCGCCTTCAGTCGCTGCGGACTCCACGTTCCTCACCCCTGCCCCTCTCCCCGCTGCGGCGGGGAGAGGGGTTTCTTCTCGTTCTTGCAGTGCTGCTCGCCCTCACCGGCTGCACTAAAGAGAAGTCCGCCTCGAGCGCGCGCTTCCCGGGCGCCCCGGTCATCGTCATCTCCATCGACACCCTTCGTTCCGACCGCCTTCCTGCTTACGGCTACTCGAAGGTCGACACCCCGGCAATCGACGCCCTTGCTGCTGACGGAATTCTTTTCGAGCGCGCCTACTCGAACGTACCTCTCACGCTTCCGTCCCACGCATCCATCCTCACGGGCCTGCTGCCTCACGAGCACGGCGTGCGAAACAATCTGGGCTACCGCTGGGACGTGAAAGCCCATCCATCGATCACTGCCGCGCTCGGCGAGGCGGGCTACACATCGGCTGCGATGGTCTCCTGCTACGTGCTCCGTGGAAACACCGGAATGTCCGACGCCTTTGACGTCTACGACGATGCCATCGCATCCGAATCGGGCGTTGCACTGGGACGGCTTCAACGTGCGGGGCTCGATACGCTCGCCGCGGCTAAGGCGTGGCTCGAGGGCACAGCCGGAAAGCCGTTCTTCCTTCTCTTTCACATCTTCGAGCCGCATGGCCCTTACGAAGCTCCCGATCCATTTCGCAGCCGCTATGCTGATCCCTACGACGCTGAGATCGCGGCATCCGATCACGTCATCGGAGAGCTCTTTTCATACCTGAAGGCTAAAGGTCTTTATGACGATTCTGTGATCATCCTGCTCTCTGATCACGGCGAAGGACTCGGCGATCACGGTGAAGCCGAGCACGGAGTGTTCCTCTATCGCGAGGCGCTGCAGGTTCCGCTGATCATCAAGCTTCCAGGTTCCGGGAGAAGGGGTGAGCGGATTCCAACGCCGGTCAGCCTTACCGACATCGCACCGACTGTGGCAGCGTTGACTGGTGTGCCAGTTCCCCGCGGCAGCAGCGGTATCAACCTGCTGGATGCTGAAGCTCTTGCCGGAGAGCGGGCGATCTACGCAGAGACTCTCTATCCCCGCATCCACCTCGGATGGAGCGAGCTTCGCTCTCTGATTCAGGAAAGGCATCACTACATCGAAGCGCCCAGGCCCGAGTTGTACGACATGGTCGCTGATCCCAGCGAGACGAAGAACATTCTCAGTGACGAGCGCCGCGTCTACGCATCGATGCGTGAGCGCATGAAATCCTACGACACGGCGATTACCGCTCCGCTGAATGTCGATCCCGAAGAGGCTGCGAAGCTTGCAGCGCTCGGTTATGTGGGCTCAGTGAGAGATACCGAGGGACCACTGCCCGATCCGAAGGATCACATTCATGAGGTGGGAAACCTGCAGAAGGCGCACATGCTCACAGCGGAGGGCAAACACGCGGAAGCTGCGGCACTGCTGAAGGGCATGCTGGCTGCGAATCCCCGGTTCGCGGATGCGTGGGCGAAGCTTGGAAGTGTCTACGAGGAGATGGCCCGCTACGACGATGCGCTGGCTGCGTATCGCGAGGGAATCAAGGTCGCGCCCGCGTCATCAGCAGAATTCGGGCTGTCGATGGCGACCCTCTTTCTGAGGCTCAAGCAGTTTGACGACGCCCGCAAGCATGCGGAGCTCGCGCTGGAGCGCAATCCGGCCGGGGCGCATCAGATACTCGCCAGGATCGCGCTCGAGTCGGGAAACTACGATGTGGCCGAGCGTGAAGCGCGAGCCGCGATGGTCGATGAGGCGGCAAAGCCGCGTGCGATGGTGACACTGGCGCAGATCCGTGGCGCGCAGGGCCGCACAGGGGAAGCGGTGAAGCTTCTCGAGCAGACACGGGCTGAGGTTCAGGCGAAGCGGATGCGCGTGGAGCACCTCGAACTGGCGCTCGGTGACGCCTATGCAAAGGCCGGGCGGCTCGCCGATGCAGAGCGATCGTTCCGCAACGAGATCGAGATGTTTCCGTCGAATCTCACCGCCTACGCAAACCTCGGAGTGGTGCTCGTGCTTCAGAAAAAGTACGACGAAGTCGACCCCCTCTTCGAGCAGATGGCCCAGCGGAACCCTTCGCCGCAGGCGTATCGCCTGGCCGCCGAGACCTACGAAGCGCTGGGTGATACCGGAACCGCCGCGAAGTGGCGGCGACGACGTTAGTCGTGTTCTTCCCTCTCCCCGCGAAGTGGCGCGGGTCGCGGCGTTTTTCCCCTCTCCCCGCAAAGTCGGGGAGAGGGTGGCGCGCGGCCTCACTGCGAGGTTCAGGGCTTGCTGGAGCGTCGCGCGCCGGGAGAGGGGCGTTGCGGGCTTGCAGCTGCTGACGCCAATAGGCTGCCTTCGAGTTGCTTGCACCGCCCCTCTCCCCTGACCCCTCTCCCCGTTCACACGGGGAGAGGGGAATTGGTAGCGCGAGCTTCGCGGGCTTTGTCGAGAATCCCTTTGATCGTCTCTATGACAATCTCCGGGTTGGCGATCACATCGCGGTTCTCGAATCGAATCACTGAAATTCCCCTCGATCTCAACCACGCGTCGCGGGCTGTATCAGAAACATGCCCCTCTTCAGAGAAGTGAGGTTCACCATCGAGCTCGAAAGCGATACGCACTTCGGCACAATAGAAGTCAAGTACCGTTCGTCCGATTCGATGCTGCCTTCGAAACTTGTATCCGGCGATGCCCTTTCTTCTGACGATTGCCCATGCGAGTCTCTCAGCGTCCGTCATCGACTTTCGCATCCGGCGAGGCACTCGAGCGCTGAGGTGTCTAGGCTGATGCTTCACCCTGGAATCGTACCTCGGAGTGGCGTGAGTGGGTGCTTTTCCCTCTCCCCGCTGCGGCGGGGAGAGGGGGATTGGGTATGGATGAAACGCGATCAGAAATGTCTCAACCTGACTCCATGTTTGTGCGGCTTGATGATCAGAAAGATTCTCGCAGCATCCCTCATGGCACTCGCTCTTCTCGCCTGCGGGAAAGAGCAACCCGTCGCGGGCGCCCTGCCCGGCTCCGAGCTTGCGCCTGTGATCATCATCTCCGTCGACACCTTGCGCGCCGATCGGCTTCCCGCCTACGGGTACACGGGAGTGAAGACTCCAGCCATCGACGCGCTTGTCGCTGACTCGATCGTCTTCGAGAATGCGTACGCTCACGTTCCGCTCACACTGCCGTCGCACGTGACGATGCTCACGGGCCTTCTTCCCGAAGCGACCGGAGTTCGCAACAACCTGGGCTACCGCTTCGACGGAAATGAGCATGCGAACCTTCCGTCGATGCTCAAGGCGAAGGGCTTCGCCACCGGAGCCGCCGTTTCCGCCTACGTGATGCGCAGCGCCACCGGCCTCGGCGCACTGTTCGATGACTACGACGACCGGATCGACCGCTCTTCCGAGGGCGGATCGATGGGCGAACTGGAGCGCTCGGGTGACCAGACTGTCGCATCCGCGATCCAGTGGATCGAAGAAAAAAAGGAGCAGCCGTTCTTCTATCTTCTTCACCTGTTCGAGCCGCATGCTCCGTATGAACCGATCGAGCCATACCGGACTCAGTACGCTTCGAGCCCGTACGACGGTGAGATTGCAACGACCGACTTCTACCTCGAGAGGTTCTTCCAGACCCTCAAGGCAAACGGTGTTTACGATCGCGCGACGATCATCTTTCTGTCTGATCACGGAGAAGGGCTCGGTGATCACGGCGAAGCGCAGCATGGAATTTTCCTCTACCGCGAGGCGATCCACGTTCCCATGATCGTGAAGCTGCCGAATGGCGCGATGAAGGGAACGCGCGTGGAAGCGCCCGTGCAGTTGATCGACCTTCTTCCCACGGTCGCTGGACTTGCCGGATTCGAAGTGCCGGAAAAAGCCACGGGTGTATCACTCGTCGAGATCGCACGCGGCAACGCGCCGGAAGGCAGGCGCATCTACAGCGAGTCGATGTATCCGCGCATTCATCTCGGCTGGAGCGACCTCGCCTCGCTCATCGACGAGCAGCACCATTACATCGATGCTCCTCGTCCGGAGCTCTACGACATCAGGGCTGACCCGGGAGAGAAGCAGAACATTCTGAGCGAGCAGAGGCGTGTCTATGCGTCCATGCGCGCGGAAGTGCAGAAGCACCCCCGCACACTCGAGCTGCCGGCGAACATCGATCCAGAAGAAGCCGCGAAGCTGGCAGCGCTCGGCTACCTCGGTTCCACCGGCGCGTCGACTTCGGGCAAACTGCCCGACCCCAAGGACGGCATCGCGGATCTGGAGCGTACCGGGAAAGCGAATGCTCTGGTTGCTCAGGGCAAGCATAAAGAGGCGATCGCGATTCTCGAGGATGTGGTCGCGCGCAACCCGTCATTCGCTGATGCCTGGACGCAGCTTGGAAAAGCGCTGGATAGAACCGGCAGGCCCGACGAGGCGATTGCTGCCTACAAGAAAACGATTGAAGTGGCGCCGATGCTCGTTCCAGGAACCGCGATGTCGATGGCTGAAGTATTTCTGCGAATGGGGCGTTTCGATGATTCGATAAGCCATGCAGAGCTTGCGCTTCCGGCTCATCCTTCTGCAGCGCGCATGCTGATGGCGCAGGTTCATCTCGCGCGGCGAGACTTCCCAGCCGCCGAACGCGAGGCACAGGCCCTGATGGCGGACCGCGACAGAAGGAACGACGCCTCGGTGCTGCTCGCTCAGGTCCGGATTGCACAGCGAAGGCTTCCGGAGGCAGGAGTGATTCTGGATGGAGTGAAACAGCAGGCCGATGCCGAGGGCAAGCAGGTGCCGCCGAACTTCTGGTTCGCGCGAGGCGACACGCTGGCACGAATGTCGAAATTTCCCGAAGCCGAGCAATCCTTCCGCGAAGAGATCCGCCTCTATCCGAGAAACAGGGAAGCGTATGTGAGGCTTGCAGTGCTTCAGACACTCACCGGGCGCGAAGGGGATGCAACTCAGACCTTCGAGCAGATGGTTCGCGCGAATCCGGGAGAGTCGAGTTATGCGTTGGCGGCCGAGACCTTCCGCGAGCTCAAAAAGCCGGATGCAGCACGGAAATGGTCAGCGCGCGGACGGTAGCTCTTACCCTCCCCGAATTTGCGGGCACGCGTAAGCCGGCAGTACGGGCGATGAGAAGCTAGAGGCGCGAGTCTCAGCGTCCGAGTCTTGCGCGCAACTCCCGCGCACCCTCTTCATCGTTCATTGCGAGCAGCGCCTGAACGGCCAGCTCGCCTGAGGCGCGGCCGGGATTGCGGCGGATAGCTTCGTCGAGAATCGTTCGAGCCTCCGTGCGTCGTCCCTGCGCTCCGACGACGAGTGCGAGGTTCGCCCAGGCCTGAAGATTGGCCGGGAAGGCGTTGGTCTCCGCGCGGAACGCTTCCTCTGCTTCGAGTACCCTTCTCGCCTGCAGCAGCGTCTCGCCGCGTCGCAGTTCGAGATCGCGGATCGGGGGAAGGCTTCTTCGTTGAACGACATCCCTGGCCCGTTGCAGCAGCGCGAGCTCGTCGGCTGGACGCTTCTGGAGGCGTCGGACCTGCGAGAGCATCATCAACGCCTGGATGCGGTCGGGCTCCGCCGCGAGGCTCTCCTGCGCGGCATGCTCCGCCGCGGCAAGGTCGTTCTCGGCCAGTGCGATGCTCGCCAGCATCTCATTCACGAATACGCCTCCGGTGCCCTTCGCGAGCATCGCATGATCTCTGGCCTCGTCGTAACGCTTCATCTCGACGAGCAGCTCGGCGATCGCGAGTGCAACCTGGGCGTTACCATTCGACTGATTCATCTGCTTGCGAAGAGTCCCGAGGGCAAGCTCGAGTCTTCCCAGCTTGCGGTAGGACTGTGCGAGGACTCCCCATCCGCTGATGAAGTCTGGGCTCTCCTTCAGCAGCGGCTCCATCACTGCGATGACGCGGGCGTACTGTCCCGTCCGGAACCAATCGTTTGCCTCGCCGAATGTGCGAAGGATGTCGAGCTTGTCCTTGGGATCCGGAAGCGGGCCGGAAGCGGAAGAGGTGGATCCGAGGTAGCCGAGTGCGGCGAGCTTTTTGACGTCTTCGGGATCGGCCACGCGGGGCTCTGCGAAGGGGTGAGTATCGGCGATTCGCTGGATCTCCTGGCGGAAGGGGACGAGGTCGCGTCGGTTCTCTGCCGCGACATTGGTAAGTTCCGCCGCATCGCTTCTATAGCGATAGAGCTCGACGCGAGGGGCGTGGATGTAATGGAACTCGGGCCCGATCATCGAGATCAGCTCGCTCCATCCGTACTGGAGGCGCGGGTAGTAGCTTTCGCTGTACACAGTTCGATTTTCAGCGGGCGGCGCTGCCAGCAGGCTGATGCCCTTCCGATCACGCGTCGATCCTGTCGTCTCGAGAACCGTGTCGAACACGTCGGTCAGCGAAACAGTCCTTGCCACGGATTCTCCTGCCCTCGCCTGAAGAGGGAGCTTCACGAGCAGGGGCACCTGAATCGATTCCCGATAAACGAAGATTCCATGCTCCTTCTCGCCGTGCTCTCCGAGCCCCTCGCCATGGTCGGACAGAATCAGGATGAGCGCCGAGTCGTAGAGACCTCGGGCCTTGAGGTCCTCCAGGAAACGTCCGACGATGGCGTCGGCATAGGAGATCTCGCCGTCGTATGGATCCGCCGCGTTCGAGTACGGAGCTGGCGGTGTGTAGGGGCTGTGTGGTTCGTAGAGATGCAGAAATCCGAAGATCTTCCTGCCTGCCCCCGCCGATTCGATCCAGCGGGTGAGTGCCTGACGGGAGAGATCTCCGTCGCGCTGCCATGAGGTCGCCGATTCGAGGGGGGAGTGGGTCATGAAGTCGTCGTAGAAGTCGAATCCTGCAGCGATGCCGGTTTCCTTTCGAAGGACGAATGTCGAGACCGCAGCGCCCGTCTGATAGCCGCTTTCCTTGAGAATCGAAGCGAGTGAGGGATGGGACGGCTCGAGCGGATAGCCGAGATTGTTTCGCACACCATGGACGTAGGGCAGTTCGCCGGTGAAGAGTGACGCGTGCGAAGGAAGGGTCAGGGGGCACTGGGCGAAGGCGTGTTCGAACAGGATGGCGTCCCTGCGGAATGAATCGATGGCGGGGGTCGAGCCATTTTCGTAGCTGTAGGCGGGCAAACGGTCGGATCTGAGCGTATCGATCGAGATGATGAAAACAGGGACGTCCGCCACAGGCTGCGAGACTTCCGTCTCACCGCGTCCGCAGGAGAGGGCGAAGAGAGTCAACGAGACGAGCACACCGGTGAGTTTCATCGCCGTACCTAACGCAGGGCATCAGGCCCTTGTTCCGAGACTGTTGACGGTGCAGTTGTGGCAGGGCGTTCCAACGCCCTGCCTTCGTCGTATTTTCACCTAACGAGAGGCAGGAAACGGGAATCCCCTGCCACAACACGCTTCGTTTGAAATTGTTGGTTCTGCCTCACCGTTGCGATTGCGGATGAAATCTTCGAGGCTGATGCGATATCTGTCGATGGTGTCGATCCTCATCGGCTCCATAGCGTGCAATCGCGAATCTGCCGGACCCCGCACCTACCCTGATGCGCCGGTCATCATCATCTCGGTCGACACGCTCCGTTCGGACCGGTTGCCGGCATATGGCTATCGGGGCGTCGAAACGCCGCACATCGACGCGCTCCGTTCGGACGGTATTCTCTTTACGAGCGCCTATGCGCACGTTCCTCTGACGCTACCCTCGCATGTGTCGATGCTCACAGGGCTTCTTCCTCGAGAGGTGAACGTACGGAACAACATCGGATACCGGTTCGATGGCTCGCGGCGCGTGACGATCCCGAGACTTCTGAAAGATCAGGGGTACGCGACGGGGGCGGCTGTTTCGGCCTACGTGCTCCGTTCTTCAACCGGTATCGCTGACGGCTTCGACTTCTATGATGATGCGATCGAGTCAAGGACCGGCGCGGCGACTGGATCGTTGCAGCGTTCGGGCGATCTCACGGCCGCGATCGCAAATCGGTGGATCACGTCGTACGCTTCGAGTCCTTTCTTCTTCATGCTTCACCTGTTTGAGCCCCACTCTCCCTACGAAGCGCCTGAGCCTTTCCGGAGCCGTTATGCGGACAACCCTTACGACGGGGAGATCGCGGCCTCGGACGCCATCGTGGGAGCGTTCATCGAGCAACTCAAACGGGACGGGATTTACGACAAAGCGATCGTCTTCTTTCTCTCCGACCATGGCGAAGGGCTCGGGGATCATGGAGAGACGGAGCACGGAATCTTCATCTACCGGGAGGCAATCCAGATTCCACTCATCGTGAAACTTCCCGGTTCCGACAGAAGGGGAGAGACGATCGAGAGGCCGGTCGGACTGATCGATCTTTTCCCCACTGTCACGGAACTGCTGGGGCTGAATTCGCCCCTGGGAATCGAAGGGCGGTCGCTGACCGGCACGCCTCCGGCGGAAAAGCGCCTTATCTACGCTGAGTCTCTGTACGGAAGAATTCACCTCGGATGGAGCGAGTTGCGCGGGCTGGTCGATGAGGACTTTCACTTCATACAGGCTCCGCGGCCCGAGCTCTATTCAGTGCGGAATGATCCCGGGCAGAAAAACAACATTCTCGCGAGCGAACGGCGAGTCTACGCCGCGATGCGCGAGGAGCTCAGACGCTACGAGACCGCTGCCGAGTCGCCTCTGAACATCGATCCCGAAGAGGCCGCAAAACTTTCGGCGCTCGGCTACCTCGGATCCGTAGCTCCGGCAGGCTCCGGCCCCTTACCCGATCCGAAGGATCGGATTCATGAGATCGATGCGATGGTCGCGGCGATGCGGTTCATCAACAGTGGCGAGGAGCTGAAAGGAATCGCCGCGCTTCGGGACATCGTGTCGAAGAACCCCGGGCTGGCGGACGCGTGGAACCAGCTGGCGATCACACTCGAGAACAGCGGGCGTCTCGAGGAAGCGGCCGCTGCATACAGGAAGGCAATCGAGCAGACTCCGTCGCTTGCGGGAGAGTTCGGGCTGGCCCTTGGCGCACTGCTGATCAAGCTGGAAGATCTCGACGGTGCGGAGGCTCACGCGCGTCTGGGAGAGAAGTCGAATCCGGCGGGGACGAATGTACTGCTGGCACGCGTGGCTCTCGCGCGGGGTGATCTCACGGGCGCCGAGGCGAGAGCCCGGGAAGCGACGGCGGATCAGTACGAGCGACGGCGCGCGAACCTCGTCCTGGCGCAGGTGTTCGTGCAGCAGGGACGACTGCAGGAAGCGATGGGATTACTCGATGAGGTCGCGCGTGAGGCAGAACAGCGAGATCTCGGGCCGATCGAGATGCTCCAGTTCATTCGCGGCGATGCGCTCGCAAGACTCGATCGGCCGCACGAGGCGATCGCGGCTTTCGAGCTCGAGATTCAGAACTTTCCCCGTCATCGCCAGGCGTATGCGAATCTTGCGCTCGTCCATCTCCTGACGGGAGATCAGGCGAAGGCCGACACCACGTTCGAGCGTATGGTTCGCGCGAATCCCGATAAGCGTTCGTTTCTGTTTGCCGCGAACGCCCTCGACCAACTCGACGAGCCTGAGCGCGCAGCCGCGTGGCGAAGAAGAGCCGAAAGGCTCGAATAGCCACTTGACTCGTGACTGAAGATTCACATCTCCGATCCTTCGTCTCGGTTCATTCGCGCTAGAGTGCACGGCCGGAGGATTCATGAACTTCGACTGGTTCGAGCGCCGGGAAGAGTACGGGATGTTTTTCGTCCGTCTGATAGTCGGGTTTCATCTGATGTACGGGACGGCAGACAACATTGTGAGTTGGGCGCAGATGCTCGAGTTCCGTGATTTTCTCGCCGGTCGGGGCACGCCCTTTCCGCTGGCGTCAGCCGTTCTTTCGGTCTATGCGCAGTTCCTCTGCGGAGTGCTCATTGTCATGGGGGCATGGATTCGTCTGGCTTCGCTCGTAATGATCATCAACTTCATCATCGCGATTCTGATCGCGCATCGCACCGGCGGTTATCCTCCCGCAGCGCTCGCTCTGATCATGCTGTTCTCGTCGATTGCGTTCCTGGTGCATGGCGCGGGCAAGCCGTCCATCGATGAGATGCGCGCGCGGCGCAATCGCTGACTTCAATCTTCAGGGTTGTCCACGTCGAGCTCCGCGACGCCTCGTTTCCAGTCTCGCCACGTCAGTGTCACGTTGGCGTTACCAGAATGTGACACGAGATGTCGTGAATGCGATCGGATTGTGTCTGCTTGCGATGAGTAGTGAGGCGCGGGATGTGGCTGCGATGGTTGCGTCGACACACTTGATGTGCGGGATGGTCTTCTTGTCGTAACCGCATTGACGACGCCGCATTGTTCAAAAAAGCCGAACCATAAATACGGCGCATCGAATCCGACACGAAATCGCGATCGGTGAGATCGCGAGTGCGTGCGGATTTCCGGTCGGGCAGATGATGGTGCGTGAAGTGCTCTTCAATCTACTCAGTGTCCCCTTAGTTTCTGCTCCTGGCAGGGAGCCCCGAGGGGACGGAGTCAATTAGAAACCGTCGAGATCAACCGCAACGGAAAGGAGACACTGAATGGATTGCACCTGACCGAGCTCTTTCCTCACCTGTAACCAAACTCCCACGGATTCTATCAGTCGTTCACTGCTCTGCAACATTTCTCTCTGGAGGGGTGAGCTCAGGAAAGGATGGTCTTTCTATGCGTACGCTTCGTAAGTACCTGATGTTTGTCGCTGCAATGCTTCTCGTGAGTGCAGCGATGTTCGCGCAGGCAACCACCGGTCGCCTGACCGGCAATACGACGTTGGATGGTTCGCCGCTTCCCGGTGTGACGGTGACGATTCAGTCGCCCTCGCTTCAGGGTGTCCGCGTAACCTACTCCGACACAAACGGCAACTACAACTTCGGCGCTCTTCCTCCAGGATCGTATAGCGTCACCTTCGAGATGGAGAGCATGAACACGATTACCAGACAGGTGGACGTAACGCTCACGGGCGTAGCGCGCGCTGATGCAAATCTCCAGCTGGCAGCGATGGCGGAAGCGATCACGGTCACGGCCGATGCTCCCACCGTGGTCGAGACGCAGGAGATTCAGACGAACATAAAGGCCGAGCTCGTCGAGAACCTTCCTCTCGCTCGCACGCTGGTCGGGACCGTGAGTCTTGCGCCGGGTGTGAACAACAATGGCCCGGGAGGGAACACGACGATCTCGGGCGCACCCTCATACGACAGCACGTTCTACATCAATGGTTCGGTCGTGAACGAAGTTCTCCGCGGTCAGCCGCTGAACGTCTTTATCGAAGATGCTCTGCAGGAAACGACGGTTCTGACCGGCGCGATCTCGGCCGAGTACGGTCGCTTCACGGGAGGCGTCGTCACAGCGGTTTCCAAATCCGGAGGCAATGAGTTCAGCGGTTCGCTGCGCGACAGTCTCACCAACCCGAAATGGAACGAGGCGACGCCACTCGGCGAGAACCGTATCGACAATCTCAGCGAGACCTACGAAGGGACGCTTGGCGGCCGGATCATCCGCGATCGTCTATGGTTCTTCACGGCGGGAAGGTATGTCGAGAATGCTCAGTCGAACTTCTTCAATCAGAGCACGATCCCATACACGACAACGGCCGAGCAGAGACGGCTCGAGGGCAAACTGACGGGCCAGGTCACTCCGAAACATACACTCGTCGGCTCGATACTCGAGCTGGAGAATGAAATCAGTGACCGCTGCCTGACGGGCGCCGGCTGCTGGGAAGCCCGTACACTCTCCAGGCCGGAGAATCAACCGCAGGACCTGTTGAGCGTGAGCTACAGCGGAATCCTGACGAACAGCCTGCTGCTCGAAGCCAACTACTCGGACAGCTCGCTCACATTCTCCGGATCCGGTGGCCCGGTCGGCGATCGCGTCTCGGCGACGAACATCAACTTCGCTGCTGTCGGCGGTCAGGGCGGAGCATCTCCGTTCTGCGGCGCCTGTGATGATGAAGTTCGTGCAACGGAGGCGCTATCCTTCAAGGGCACCTATTACCTTTCAACCGGCGCACTTGGCTCGCACAACCTCGTCGCCGGTTACGAAGACTTTTCCGAGCAGCTCTTTTCCAACAACCACCAGTCGGGAAGCGACTTCACCGTCTGGACCTTTGCCTCTCCGACCCGCGCTGACGACGGCTCTCTGGTCACCAGTATCGGGCGGAATGCCGGGTTCATCATCTACTGGCCTATCCTTCAGTCGAGCCTGGGTAATGACTTCACGACCCAGTCGTTCTTCATCAACGACAAGTGGGACCTCAACAGTAACCTCAGTTTCAACATCGGTGGCCGTTATGATGTGAACGACGGTCGGGACAGTGCGGGTGCCAAGGTGGCTGACGATTCGAAGATCAGTCCGCGACTGGGAGTGATCTACGACGTGCACGGCGACGGAGGTATTCGCTTCAATGCCAGCTACAGCGAGTACGTCTCCAAAATCTCCAATGGAAACATCGGAGATGCGGCGTCGCCAGCCGGTTCGCCGTCGATTCTCTACTGGCTCTACGGTGGTCCTACGGTTACGGGCGTCAGCTCTCAGGAACTTCTCAGTCAGATCTTTGCATGGTTTGACAGTGTTGGCGGGATCGATGGCCGCGACTTCCTGCTGGGCGGTGGTACCAACGGTGTTTCGAGTCAGATCCGCGGCTCGCTGGTTTCACCCGGTGTGAACGAATTCAGTGTCGGGGCCGCGTTTTCCGTCGGTCGGAGCGGATTCCTCAGAGTGGACTATCAGGACCGGGACTGGTCCGACTTCTACACCACACGCACAGACCTTTCGACCGGACGCGTGTTCGATCCGCTGGCAGGTGAGGATCTCGATCTTGCCCTGACTGAGAACAGCAATGATTTCGTCCGCGAGTATCAGGCCGTCATTCTCCAGGGCGGTGCACGCGTATTCAATCGGCTTGACCTAGGTGGTAGCTATACCTGGTCGGAGCTGCGAGGCAATCACGGTGGTGAAACGACCGGCAGCGGGCCGATTGCTTCCGTTGGTCGTAACTGGTATCCCGAGTTTCTCGGCTACGCGCAGAACAACCCGGTGGGGTTTCTGCCGGCCGATCAGACACACAAAGTACGCGCATGGGCCAGCTACGATCTGCTGACGCGTGCAGGAAACTTCAACGTAAGCCTGCTCCAGCGTTTCGACTCCGGTACGCCCTACTCGGCAATCGGGGCGATCGACGTGACGAGCTCGGGCAACACTACCTGTCCGGTGTGCCGGCCGAATGACGGCCTCTACGTCGGCGTTCCTTCCGGCCAGGCCTATTACTTCAGCGAGCGAGGCGAGTTCCGATGGGACGACGTCACCGCGACGGATCTCGCATTGAATTACAGCCTGCCGCTGGGACGCGTTCAGCTGTTCGTTCAGGGTGAGCTCATCAATGCGTTCAACGAGTCGGCCCAGGTCGGAGGCAACACGACCGTCCTGACGGCTCGTGATGATCCGTCGCTGCTTCCCTTCGACCCGTTCACCGAAACACCTGTTGAAGGGGTGCACTATCGTTTCGGAAGCAACTTCGGCAATCCGTTGACTCCGACTTCGCAGGCAACACAGGGGCACTTCCAGCTCCCGCGCACCTACCGGGGCTCGGTCGGCATTCGCTTCTGAGCAGAATTCCAGCAGCACGGCAGCAGGGGCCCTGGTCGAAAGACCGGGGCCCTTTTTTCAGGGATGAAGGATGAACGGTGAAGAGGATGGAGAATAGATGTTCCCCTCGGATCGGGTTGGTCAACAATTCAAGGATCTGAAGATTTGCGTCAACCTTCTGTACCAGCACGGTGACATTCCGGTTACATGCAGAGGGGAAATGGTTTCTGTTTCAAGTACTTATGCTTCTTGATGATCATGGTGTACTACATGCTCTGACTAGACGCATTCGTATCAGGAGGTTACTGACACCATCTGCCCGGAACTCTCTATGGCGAAACTGTTTCGCAGTCTGATTCTGCTCCTCTGTCTGGCAGCGATCGTAATGGAGCTTCATGCTCACGGTCCGACGGGAACCCTCACGGGGGTGGTCCGGGTGGACCGCCGGGCTCTTCCCGGGGTGCTCGTTACCGTCAGTTCCTCGAAGCTTCAGTCTCCCCGTACGAGCGTGACTGATCCGAGGGGCCGTTACACGGTTGCGTTCCTCCCTGCTGGAGAGTACATGGTGAGTTTCGAGAAAGAAGGTCTTCAAACGGTCGCCCGGCCTGCACGAGTCGGTTTGCGCCGGGTCGCTCGGGTCGATATGAAGATGAACGTCCCGGAGATTGCCGAGGCGATCACGATTACCGCAACGGCGCCGGCGATCGTGGAGTTGCACGAAGTGCAGACGAACTTCGATGCCGAGTTCATCGACAGCCTTCCAGTCTCGAGGAGCCTGCAATCGACTGCGGCGCTCGCGCCGGGAGTACACAATACGGGTCCGGGAGCGAGCGAAAGGCGTTCGGTACTCGCAATCTCCGGAGCTCCTTCGTTTGACAGCCTCTACCTGATCGACGGAACCGTCGTCAACGAGAACGTGCGGGGCCAGGCCCACGCGCTTTATATCGAGGATGCAATCGACGAAACGACGATTCTCACCGGCGCGATCTCGGCGGAGTACGGGCGCTTTACGGGCGGCGTCGTCAGTACTGTGACCAAGTCGGGTGGCAACGAGTACAGCGGCTCCCTCCGCGACAATCTCAGCAACCCCGCCTGGTCGTCGAGGCGCAGAGGATTCGATCATCTGGACCGGTTGAATCAGGTGATCGAGGCAACTCTTGGCGGGCGGATCCAGACCGACCGTCTCTGGTTCTTCACCGCCGGGCGGTGGTTCTCGAACGAAACCGAATCGTATCTGGCTGGCAGCACGATTCCTTATGTGGTCTCGACCGAGGAAAACCGCTTCGAGTTGAAGCTCACCGGGCAGCTGGCGGCAGATCACGCGCTGGTCCTCTCACATACGAGTGTGGATCACGAGCAGCTGAACAATTGCCAGGTCGGTTGCATGGAACTCTCGGCTGTCGACGCTCACGTCGCAAGACCAAACAGCTTCTCGTCGTTACGGTACAACGGAATGTTCGGCCGATCCGTCCTCGTGAGTGGAACCGCATCTCAAAAAAAATTCGCATTCGAAGGATTCGGAGGGGAGTCACGGGATCCGGCGACGGGATCCTGGGGGTTCGACGCTTCGGGGACCGGTGCGTTTTTTGGCGCACCCTACTTCTGCGGAGTGTGCGACGACCAGGAGCGGAACAGCGAGAACTATTCCGCGAAGCTCAGTCATTTTTTCGGAAGCCCTCGCCTCGGAACTCACGAGATCGTAGGGGGACTCGAGCATTGGGCCGAGGAGTCCATCACGAACAATTACCAGTCGGCGAGTGATTTCGGCGTCGTCACCAACAGGGCCGTCGAGCGCGATGCGGATGGTGTTCTGCGGCCGCGTTTCGAGCCGGGCTCGACGGTCATCATCTGGTATCCGATCTTCGTGACAACTGATGGCACCGATTTCACAACTTCGTCGCTTTTTCTGAACGACCGCTGGAGTCCGGGACCGCGATGGTCGTTCAATCTGGGAGCACGCTACGACTACACCAGGGCTACGAACGGTTCCGGAGTGAGAGTGGCAGATGATGCCGAGATCAGTCCCCGGATCGCAGCGACGTTCGACCCCCGCGACGATGGTCGGCTGCGGTTCAATACGAGCTTCAGCCGCTACGTAACGAAGCTTGCCGGAACCATCGGAGACCTGGGTTCTCCGGCAGGGAATCCCTCCTATTTTTCGTGGCAGTACGCGGGGCCGGTGATCAATGAGGATTCCAGCCTGACTAGCTTCGAGGCCATGGCCCAGCTCTTTGACTGGTTTGTTGCCAACGGCGGCACGAGCCGGCCACCTGATGCCGTCGCGATCCCGGGCCTGACCTCCGCGATTCAGGGCAAGCTTCAATCACCCAGCGCGGACGAATGGACCATCGGAGTATCTGCCATGGTCGGGCGCAACGGCTTCATGCGGGCCGATGTGATCGATCGTCAGTGGCAGAACTTCTATTCGAGGCGCACGGACCTGACGACGGGCCGGGTTGATGACGGGTTCGGACAGATTCTGGACCGCTCGCTCATCGAAAATACGAACGACCTCACGCGGTCCTATCGTGCCCTGCAACTTCAGGGGGGCTATCGCATATACGGTCGGTTTCATCTCGGTGGTAACTACACATGGTCGCGACTGGAAGGCAATGCAGTCGACGAGTCCATCGGGAGTGGTCCAATTCCGAACGACTCGCGACGGTATCCCGAATACAGGAGCTTCGACAGGAGTAATCCGATCGGGTTACTTTCCGGCGATCAGACTCACAAGGTACGGCTGTGGGCCGAGGTGACTCTGCCTTCGATGTTTGGTGAACTGAGTGTGAGTTTCCTGCAGCGGTTCGATTCCGGCAGCCCCTACGAAGTCAAGGGCACGGTGAGAGCGCCTCGGATCGATAACCCGGGATACGTTACGCCGCCGCTCAGCGTGCCCTACTATTTCAGCGATCGCGGAGCCTTGAGATGGGACGACGTAACTTCGAGTGATCTCGCTTTCACGTTTGCGCTTCCCATCCGCCGGACGCAGGCATTTCTTCAGGCCGATGTGATCAATCTTTTCGACGAGTCGGCGCAGGTGCGAGGCAATACGACTGTGCATACTGATCTCGATGGCTCGGAAGGTCTCGAGTCGTTCGATCTCTTTACGCAGACACCGGTGGAAGGAGTTCACTACCGGAAAGGAAAGTTTTTCGGGCAGGCGCGATCCATTTACGACTACCAGCAGCCGCGAACGTTCCGGTTGTCCGCCGGCGTCCGGTTCTGATTCGAGCAGCCTTCGAGGTGGCAGGACAGCGGCCGATCGATGTCGCAGGCGTGTGCGAAGGGTCGTCTGTCCGCGTTTCGCTTTCTCAGTGGAAAGCGGGTCGGTGTGGAGTCCGCCGGCCCCGGGCATTCAGGGCCGGCAAATCCAGGCCGGCAAACATGGCCGCTAATTGCGCGAGGTGAGCATCCGCCATTCGTGCACGGGCGGCTCGGTTCGAAACGAAGGTCTGCGCTCGCGGATCGAATGAACCTCGGATGCGGTCTCAACCATCAGCTGGAACTTCCCGAGCAGAGACCGCTGGATCGTTCCCGGCAGAGTACGGATCTCTTCGATCAGGCGCGCGGCACCCTCGCCCATTTCGGCTTCCCAAGGCGCGACTTTGCGCTCGAGTGTGTTACCGAAGAACTCCGCTTCCGAGACGCCATAAACCGCAAGGAGCTTTCGGAGCTGTGAAATCTTGAGCGATCCGATCCGCTCACCCGTCTCGAATGAGCTGATCGTTTTTTCTCCCACCCCGCAGCGAAGGGCGACATCCTTCTGGCTCAGGCCCTGCAGCCTTCTCAGCTCTCTCAATTTCAATACGATGTCCACGACTTGCCTCGCTTTCCCGGCCCTTAAAACCGTCTCATAAGACCCACGACGACTCCCTGGACGGCGACGTCGTTGCGCGATGCGAAAATCGGAGCCATCGCCACGTTCGCCGGCTGGAGCCGTACACGTTTTCCTTCCGAGTAGTACCGCTTTAGTGTCACCTCACCGCCAAGCAGCGCGACGACCATCTCGCCGTTCTCTGCACGTTCCCGACGCGCGATGATCACGAAGTCTCCATCGTGGATTCCGTCGTCGATCATCGACTCGCCACGTACCTTCAACACGTAGTTCTCGCCACGGGAGGTCAGTTCAGCAGGAACTGTGATGGTGTCTTCTGACGGCACGACGTCGAGCGGCTGTCCGGCCGCGATGTAGCCCAGGAGCGGAAGCTCTCTCACACTCGACGGGCTGGCCTCCACATCGGGCTGATCGACCACTTCGACCCCACGCTTCTGGTTCCAGTCGCGCCGGATCAGCCCCTTGCTCTGGAGCAGAGAGAGGTGTTTGTAGACCGTCCCGTAAGAGGAAAAGCCGAACTTCTCACAGATCTCGCGGTGCGTCGGGGCAACCCCGGTCTCCTCCTGGTACTGCCGGATGAAGTTCAGAATGTCCCGCTGCCGTTCGGTGAGGTAAGTCAAGTTCCGCTCCTTGTCCAGCCCACAATATGGGCGGTAACGGGGCGGAAGTCAATGGGAAAAGCGTAAGTAGGGCGTAAGTGTCTGGAAGGATTGCGAAAAAAGCAGCCTGGCGGCTTAGTGCTCGGCTCCTGTACGGGCGGCCGTCATCGAAGGTCGCCACAGTTCAGTGCGATTCCGGCCGTGATCCTTTGCCGTAGCGAGGGCCCGGTCGGCCCTCTCGAGCAGGGATGTCGAGTTGAAGACTGCCTCTTCCGGAATGCTCTCGAGCCCGGCAATGCCTATGGAGGAGGTGACGCGGACGTCGGCCGAGCCGGTATGCACGGCGATCGACTCGATCTGGCGTCGGATCCGTTCGGCCACGACATGGGTGCGCTCCGCGGGTGTGCCTGGAAGCAGGAGACAGAATTGTTCGCCGGTGAAACGCGCTGGCACGTCGTAGAGCCGGCAGCTTTTCTTGATCACGCCGCCAATCGCCTGGAGCACCTGGTCGCCGGTGCTGGTGCCGTGAGTTTCATTGATCCACTTCATATGGTCGACGTCGATCATGAGCAGGGACATGGGCGATCCGCTCCGCCATGCGCGGTTCATCTCTTCTTCCAGTTTTTCCAGCACGAATCCGCGGCTGTAGAGTCCCGTGAGGGGGTCCCGCAGGGCGAGATCTGCCTCCAGCCCGGCCTTCGAAAGAATCTCCTCATTCCTCCGCTCGAGCTCATGCACTCGATCCTCGAGAAGCACGCTCGTTGAGCGGGCGATGCTCTCGCGGCGCGCAAGCGAGAGCATCTCGCGGAGCAGATCGCGTTCTTCGGGGAGCAGGGGCTCGGTACCGTCGCAGCGAATCCCCAGTCCCGGTTCGGCTGCTTCCGGCTGCTCCAGCACGACGAAATCGCTTTCAGGTTCCCCGCTGGAGAGCTCGAGCTTTCTTCCGAGAAAGGCGGACATCCGAGCCACGATGGTCGTCAGATGCGGGTAAAAAGTCGTCATGCCGACCTCTCCTGTCTGGTGGGTGAAGATCGGCCAGTTTATCAGGATCGGAAATCGATTTGGGAATCAGCATCGTTCCTGGAAACGGAAAGAACTGCTCTGGATCTTTTCACAGCCTGTTTCTGGTGACACCCGGTATGATCAGAAACCGATATGCCGCCGCAAGTCAGCGCTCGCTTCATCCTTTTTAGGGTCGGTGATGAGTCGTTTCTGCTCGATATCATGGGCGTCCGTCAAATTCTTCGGTTCGAGGGAGCGATGCCTGTCCCGAGAGGCCCTTCGTTTCTGGAGGGACTGATCACGTTTCGGGGGAGTCCGATCCCGCTCGTCGACCTGGCCTCCCGTCTCTTTCCCGGCTCGGTACGGCCCGCGGAGGCCCGGCCGGTCGTGATGGTGGTGACCACCGATACCGGCGAGGTAGGGTTGAAAGTGGATGAGATCCGGAGGATCCTCGGCGTCGAGCTCGATTCGATTCAGCCGCCTCCTGACCTGGTGCGGGGAATGGCGGGAAGACTCTTTTTCGGTGTGGTCGAAAGCGGGGAGGGTCTCTACCTCCTGATTGACCTGCAGAGCATTCTCAGTGCGGAGGAAAAGCAGGAGCTTCGCGCGATGCCGTCTGAGGATGCGGCCGGGAAAGCAGAGAAACGCGACCGTCCGGATGCGTGAGTGGGCGCTCGACGCGCTCTGAGGCCCTCACTCGTCTCCAATGATATTCTTCGGCTCGCAATGTTCAGCCGCGCACGTCTGCTGGAGCTTACAGAAGCACTGAAGGAACGGATCATCGTCGTCTATGGTGACATCGTAGCCGACCGGTTCATCCATGGCGTCCCGAAGCGGATCTCACGCGAAGCGCCGGTGCTGATTCTGCGGCAGTACCGCGACGAAATCCTGCCCGGTGGTGGAGGAAACGCGATCGCCAACATTCTCGATCTGGGAGGGCTTCCCGTCCCGATCTCAGTCGTGGGCGACGACGCGGCGGGCCACTCGCTGATCGAGAACCTCACGACACGAGGCATCGACTGCAGCGGCATTCTTCCCCTGAGCCGTTATCACACACCGATGAAGGTTCGCGTGTTCGGTGGAATGCCTCATTCCGCGAGGCAGCAGATCGTTCGCTACGACATCGAGGGTCAGGTCGAGTTCACAGACGCGGAAGCGGACAAGTTCGCCTGGATGCTTCGCGATCAGATTGCCATATGTGACGGGGGACTCATCTCCGACTATGGCTATGGCGTCGTCACGCCGTCGCTTGCCGGCAACCTCACCGGATTCGCCGGGGGCAAGCCGATCACACTCGATTCACGCCATCAGCTTCTCAACTTTCCGGATGTAACCGCGGCCACGCCAAACGAAGAAGAAGCGGCAACGGCGGCGGGAATCGACCTCTATGGAGACGATGAAGAGGAAAGCCTCCGGTTCGTCGGTGAGTCGCTTCGTCAGGGCCTGGATTCCGAAGCGCTGCTCATCACGAGGGGGAGTCGGGGAATGGCGCTGTTCCGGAGAGATCAGGCGGATCCGCTGATGATTCCGGTACACGGAACCGACCAGATCTCCGATGTGACCGGCGCCGGGGACACGGTCATCGCGGCCTTCACACTGGCGCTCACGGCCGGCGCCTCCTTCGAGGAGGCGGCGAAACTTGCAAACTATGCAGGCGGAATCGTGGTCATGAAGATGGGCACGGCGACGGTTACGAACGATGAGCTTCGCCGTACGATCGAACGAGACGACGCGCTGGGCGAATGACGAGTGACGAATGACGAATGACGAATGACGAATGAAGACAACGGGGAGAAGATAGAGCGAGAATCCAGGAGTCGACAGCGAACGAGCGCGTGTCATCCTGAGCGAAGCGAAGGATCATCTTGCGACGATCGATCCCCCAGAAAAGATCCTTCGCTTCGCTCCGGATGACACCTTCTCCGACTGATTCCGGTCGAGGAAATGTTCAGTCGTCGTCTTTATTCGTCATTCGTCATTCGTCATTTGAGTTCATTCGTCACTCGTCACTTGAAATATGGCTCATTACGAACCAGCTCCCGTCCTCTCATTAGACGAACTCGCGGACGCACTCGAACGGGAGCGCGCCTTCGGGAGATCGATCGCGTTGGCGAACGGTTGTTTCGACCTCCTGCACGTCGGCCACTCCCGCTACCTGTTCGGGGCGGCGCGGGAGGCGCACGTACTGGTGGTCGCCCTCAATGGTGATGAATCCGTGCGCGCTCTGAAGGGAAGCGGGCGCCCTCTGGCTTCCGAGGCTGAGAGAGCGGAACTGATCTCTTCTCTGGGGATGGTTGACTACGTCACGGTGTTTCATGAGCTTACGGTTGAGTCTCTCCTCTCCCGGCTTCGTCCGGATGTGCATTGCAAAGGGACCGATTACACCGAACAGAGCGTGCCGGAGGCTTCGCTCGTGCGGTCGTACGGAGGACGGGTCGCAATCGTGGGGGATCCAAAGGATCACTCCACGAGCGAGATGATCGCGCGACTGATTCGAAGGTAGAAGACGCGCTGAGACGGGTGAAGGGGACGGAATGTTGAATTGAATGTTGAATTGAATGTTGAATGGGACCGTCCTGCGCAGGGCTTTATGGGTCAAACTCGAGCTGGTCCTGCATTCAATTCAACATTCAATTCAACATTCCGTCCCCGTCGTCTCGTATTGGGAGGAAACTTCTACATCCAGCAACCCCGTTCCATTCTCGTTCTCCGGCTCTCAGCCTTTGGCGACGTGCTTCACACGATGCCGGCGGTGGCGGCGTTGCGAGCATCGCTCCCGTCGGAGACGCGACTCGGCTGGGTCGTGGAGAGGCACCTCGAGGAGCTCGTGCGCCTCGTGGCCCCGGTCGATGTCATCTTCGTCGCGTCGACCAGAGCATGGCGGCGTGCCCCCTTCAATGCGCAGACCCGCCGCGAAGTCAGAGAGCTGAGGAACAACCTGCGGCGGTTCGCTGCGGGCCAGACATCCATCGACTTTCAGGGACTGATGAAGTCCGCGATCCTGGGCGTTGTAGCCGGCGCCACCGATCGCATCGGTTTCAATCGTGCGGCCGTGCGGGAGAGGCTGTCTCTGATGATGACGAATCGGAGAATCCCCGTGCAGCGTGGCCATGTGGTCGAGCTCAACATGCAGCTTGCGGCTGCGGCGGGAGCGAGCGGATCGCCGCCCGCTCTCGATTTCTCACGATTCGAGGATGATTCGTCGGGAATGATCGCCGCATGCGTGACGCCGCGCACCGTTGTACTGAATCCGGGCGCAGGTCATGGATTGAAACAATGGGGTATCGAGCGGTTTGCAGAGCTCGCGGATCAGTTGGCGGCGCAGTCTGGTCTCGAACCGCTCGTGATCTGGGGGCCGGGAGAGAAGGCTCTGGCTGCACGGATCGCTGCCCGATCCGCCGCCACTCTGGCGCCGGAGACGAGCCTTCGCGAGCTCGCGTTTCTCCTCAGGCGTTCCCGTCTCATGGTCTCCGGGGACACCGGACCTCTTCATCTGGCTGCAGCCCTGGGAACGCCCGTAGTCGGGTTGTATGGCCCGACCGATCCGTCGCGTAACGGTCCCTGGGGACAACTGCATCACTGCGTGTCGACGTGGATGGCGACGCGGTCGCTGGAAACAATCACGGTCGCTCAGGTGATGAAGGTGGCGGCTCGGGCTGTCGGTGAGGTCTGAACGACGAATGTTGAATTGAATGCTCCCGGAACCCGAACCCCTTTTGCGTTGGTGGGCCTTTTCGGCTAGACTCAACGAGTCGCATTAGGTCTAAATACGGCAGATGTTTACGCAGAGAATCCCGCGCCGCCGGGCGGCGTTGAGGGAAGCTGCGGCCCCAGGTGTGTCCGGGAGGGATTGGGAAGCGGATGAGTTTACGGATTGGTGATCTGCTGATCAAGTCGTCATTGATCGACCAGGATCAGCTCAAAGAAGCGCTCTCGGTGCAGAAGGAAACGGGGGCGAAGCTCGGCGAGACGCTCATCCAGCTCGGATTCGTATCCGAGGAGGACATGACTGAGTGTCTCTCGCAGCAGTTCGGCGTGCCGTCGATCAACCTTGCTCACTTCGAAATTGATTCCGGCGTAATCAAGCTGGTCCCCGCCGACGTAGCGCGCAAGTACAGCATCATCCCGGTGCTCAAGGCGGGCGCGACCATCACGATCGCGATGTCCGATCCAACGAACGTCTTCGCGATGGACGACGTGAAGTTCATGACGGGCTACAACGTCGAGCCGGTCGTCGCCTCGGCCCTCGCCATCAAAAGCGCTCTCGACACGTACTACGGCAGCACCTCGTCGCTCGAGCTCAAGAAGGTGATGGAGGATCTCCAGGGAACGGAGGGAGAGGATCTCGAAGTTCTCCAGGACGACGAAGAGATCGACATCGACATTCTAACCGCGGAGGCGGAAGAAGCGCCGGTAGTCAAGCTCGTGAATCTGGTTCTGAGTGATGCGATCAAGCGCGGCGCGTCCGACATTCACATCGAGCCGTATGAGAAAGAGTACCGCGTACGGTTCCGCATCGACGGCATTCTCTACAAGATGATGAATCCACCGCTCAAGTTGCGGGACGCGATCATCTCCCGCGTCAAAATTCTCGCAAAGCTCGACATCTCCGAAAAGCGGCTCCCGCAGGACGGGCGTATCAAGCTGAAGATGAAGCTCGAGGACAAGGTCAAGGAGCTCGATTTCCGCGTCTCCGTCCTTCCGACTCTCTTCGGAGAGAAGATCGTGCTCCGGCTTCTCGACAAGGACAATCTCCAGCTCGACATGACGCGGCTCGGCTTCGAGCCGGAATCGCTCGCAAAGTTCGAAGAGGCGATCTTCAAGCCGTGGGGAATGGTGCTGGTCACCGGGCCCACCGGTTCGGGAAAGACGAACACGCTCTATTCGGCGCTCTCGAAGGTGAACTCTCCCGAGGTGAACATCATGACGGCCGAGGATCCGGTCGAGTTCAACCTCATGGGAGTGAATCAGGTTCAGATGAAAGAGCAGATCGGACTGAACTTCGCTGCGACGCTTCGCTCGTTTCTCCGCCAGGATCCGAACATCATCCTTGTTGGTGAGATCCGCGATTTCGAGACGGCGGAGATCGCGATCAAAGCCGCGTTGACGGGCCATCTGGTGCTGTCCACCCTCCACACAAACGACGCCCCTTCGACCATCAGCCGTCTGATGAACATGGGTATCGAACCGTTTCTCGTGGCCACGTCAGTTCAGCTCATAGCGGCACAGCGCCTGGTCCGCAGGATCTGCACGAACTGCAAAGAAAAGATGGACGTCGCGCCCCCCGCGCTGATCAACCTCGGATACCACAAGGACGAGATCGGGGAGTTCAGCCCGATCAAGGGACGCGGCTGCGAGAAATGCAGCAATACGGGCTACAAAGGACGCGTCGGTCTCGTCGAGGTGATGGGCATCGATGACGAGCTGCGCGAGATGATCATGTCGGGAGCTTCGGGCATCGAGCTGAAGAAAAAGGCGATCGATAACGGAATGATCACGCTTCGCCGCTCCGGTTTGGTTAAAATCATGGAAGGCATCACCACCATTGAAGAGGTCGTGAGGGAGACGGTGATCTGATATGGCCCAGATAACGCTGCACCAGTTGCTCAAGACGATGGTCGAGCGAGGCGGCTCCGACCTTCACATTACGACGAACTCGCCTCCCCAGATCCGGGTCGACGGCAAGCTCACGCCGCTCGATTTTCCGCCTCTGTCCGCTCCCGAGACCAAACAGCTCGCCTATTCGGTTCTGACCGATGCGCAGAAGCATCGCTTCGAGGAAAATCTGGAGCTGGACCTCTCGTTCGGAATCAAGGGACTCGCACGGTTCCGGGCCAATGTGTTCAACCAGCGCGGCGCGACTGCAGCCGTCTACCGCCAGATCCCCTACGAGATCCTCGGATTTCGGGAGCTGGGGCTGCCGCCGGTGGTCGAGGAGATCTCCAACAAGCCCCGGGGGCTGGTGCTGGTGACGGGCCCGACAGGTTCCGGGAAGTCCACGACACTCGCTGCGATGATCGACAAGATCAACCGCGAGCGGCACGAGCACATCATCACGATCGAGGATCCCGTCGAGTTCCTGCACACGCACAAAGGTTGTGTGGTCAACCAGCGCGAGCTGCATGCAGATACCCACTCCTTCGCGAATTCTCTCAAGTCGGCGCTGCGGCAGGACCCGGACGTGGTGCTCATCGGCGAGATGCGCGATCTCGAGACGATCGAGTCGGCACTCCGCATTGCCGAGACCGGCCACCTGACGTTCGGCACGCTTCACACCAACTCCGCGGCCCAGACCATCAACCGCGTCGTGGACGTCTTTCCGGCGCATCAGCAGCCGCAGATCCGCGCCCAGCTCTCCTTCGTGCTCGAGGGCATTCTTTGTCAGGCGCTGCTTCCCCGCGCGAACGGCAAGGGACGGGTCATGGCGATGGAGATCCTGGTGCCTAACGCGGCCATCCGGAACCTGATCCGCGAGGACAAGGTTCATCAGATTTACAGCATGATGCAGACCGGGCAGTCGAAGTACGGAATGCAGACATTCAACCAGTCACTCGCGACGTTGTACTTCAAGAAGCTGATCTCTTTGCAGTCAGCCCTTGGACGCTCGTCGAATCCGGACGAGCTCCAGGAGATGATTTCTCGGGGAGCGGGACTCGTCACACAGCAGGCCGGGGGGCCGGCAGGCATGAACAGACCGCGCACTGCGTAGCGCAGTAACGATTTCGGAGGCTCGAAATGCCAAGTTTCCAGTGGAAGGGGAGAGGTCGGGAAGGGCAGGTACAAACCGGCATTCTCGTAGCAGATTCGAAGGAAGCAGTGATTGCGACGCTGCGCAGGCAGCAGATCGTGGTCACGGCGGTCAAGGAGCGCGGCAAAGAGCTGGCTTTCGCCAAGTTCGGCGGCAGGGTTCCGCCGAAGATGCTGGCGATCTTCACCCGCCAGTTCTCGGTCATGATCGATGCGGGACTGCCGCTGGTCCAGTGCCTCGAGATTCTGGCTACCCAGCAGGAGCACAAGGTCTTCCGTTCGGTCCTGATCCAGGTGCAGCAGGACGTGGAGACCGGCTCGAACCTCGCCGATGCGATGCGACGGCATCCCAAGGTGTTCAGCGACCTCTATACGAACATGGTCGCTGCGGGCGAGGCAGGCGGTATCCTCGACACGATCCTTCAGCGGCTTGCTGCCTACATTGAAAAGTCGGTCAAGCTCAACAGTCAGGTCAAGTCGGCGTTGATTTATCCGGTCGCGGTCATCGCGATCGCGATCATCGTCGTGATGATCATCCTCTGGAAGGTCATCCCGGTTTTTGCATCTCTGTTTGACCAGCTCGGAGCGGAGTTGCCGTTTCCGACCGTCGTCATCATTGCGCTGTCGAATTTCATCGGCGACTTCTGGTGGCTCATGCTCCTGGTGTCGGTCGGCGTGGTGATTTTCCTCAAACGCTACTACAAGACCTACAAGGGAAGGCGCGTGCTCGACCAGGTCATGCTGAAGCTCCCGGTGTTCGGAATGCTTCTGCGTAAGATCGCCGTGGCCCGGTTCTGCCGGACGCTGGCAACGCTCACCAGTTCGGGTGTGCCCATTCTCGATGGCCTGATGATCACCGCAAAGACGGCTGGAAACGCCATCGTCGAGGATGCGATCATGGCCACGCGAAAGTCGGTCGAGGAAGGCAAGACCATCAGCGAGCCTCTGTCGGATACGGATGTCTTTCCTCCGATGGTCATTCAGATGATCGCGGTCGGTGAACAGACCGGCGCCCTCGATACGATGCTCAGCAAGATCGCCGAGTTCTACGAAGACGAGGTCGACATCGCCGTCGCCGGCCTGATGAAGCTGCTCGAGCCGCTCATCATCGCATTCCTCGGCGGCGTCATCGGCTTCATCGTCATCGCGATGTACATGCCGATGTTCGCCCTGATCGGACAGATAGGATAAGAAACAGGGATGAAGGATGAAGGATGAAGGATGAAGCCCGCCCAACCGCGGGCCAGGGAGTGAGGGTCTCAGCCTTCATCCTTCATCCTTCATCCTTTCACTGATGTCTCCCACGGATCCACGCACGCTGATCGCAGTCCGCGTGGTGGTCACCACCACGCTCCTGCTGGCGGCGCTCATCATCCAGTCGACCGTCGAGGTCGTCCTTCCGATCAATTACCTCTACCTGGTGGCCGGCATCACCTACGTGATGACGCTGGGATATATCGGGCTCGCCCGGTGGCTTCCAAACCGTCAGTTCAACCTGGCTGTGCAGCTCGGAGGTGACCTGGTCGTCGAGACGATGCTCGTCTACTTCACCGGCGGTTGGGATTCGCCCTTCTCGTTTCTCTACCTCGTAACGATCATTACTGCGTCGATGCTGCTCTACCGCCGCGGCGGGCTCTTCGCCGCTTCCGGCGCCGCCATTCTGTTCGGCGGAATGGTCGACCTGATGTACTACGGCATTCTCCGGAGTCCTGCGCCGAGTTTCTTTTCGGCCGGAGTGCCCGACCCGTTCCGGCTGTACCTGACGCTGGGGACCAATATCGCAGGCTTCTATGCGACAGCCCTGCTCACGTCCTACATCTCCGAGAAGCTTCGAAAGACTTTCGAGGAACTGGATGTCAACCGCCAGAATCTCGCAGAGCTCCAGGCCCTAAGCCGGAACGTGATCGAATCCGTCCCGTCGGGACTCATGACGATTACGCCTTACGGGACGATCACCTTCGTGAATCCTGCGGGCTCTGAGATTCTCAAGCTTCCCCAGGATTCGATCGTCGGAGAGCATTTGAGCGATATCGGGCTCTTCTGGAAGGATGAGTGGGACGAGCTCCGCAGCTCGATCCTGACGAACCGGGTGATCCGGGGCGAGACGACGTTCGTGCGTGGCGGCGAGATTCGAAGCGTCGGCTACGCGATGACACCGCTCAACGCCATCGAGGGCAGTTCCTACGGGCTGACGCTCATCTTCCAGGATCTCACGGAGATCAAGACTCTGGAAACACAGCTTCGTATGAAGGACAGGATGGCTGCCGTGGGTGAGCTTTCGGCCGGAATCGCACATGAGATCCGAAATCCGCTGGCGGCGATCGCGGGCTCGGTCCAGGTCCTGAGGAATTCGAAGAATCTTTCGGACAAGGAAGAGCGCCTGATGTCGATCATTCTCAAGGAATCGGACCGACTCAACAAGTCGATCGCGGACTTCCTCCGTTTCGTCAAGCCGCAGGAGAGACACTCAGCCGAGTTCGATATCGCACTGAGTCTTTCGGAGACGCTTGATCTTTTGTCGAACTCGAGCGAGCTCTCCGAGGAACACAGAATCGAGCGAGCCATCGAGCCTCCCTCGTTTCACATTCAGGGCGACGCAGACCAGATCCGCCAGGTCTTCTGGAACATCGCCAAGAACGCAATCCAGGCGATGTCCTCAGGCGGAACCATGCACGTTTCCACCGATCGGGAGGACAGCTTCTACCGCATCCACTTCACCGACAACGGCAGAGGCATGAGTGATGCCGATCAGCGAAGAATCTTCCAGCCGTTCCGTACGAACTTTCCCACGGGGACCGGCCTGGGAATGGCGATTTCCTACCGCATCATTCAGGAGCACGGAGGAAGCATATCGGTCGATTCCCACGAAGGCCGGGGGACGACGATCACGATCTCGCTGCCGACTGGTGGCTGAAGAATTCAGAATTCTGAATTCTTCAGAACAGTTTCGCCTGGTTCCGCGTCGCGAGCGCGTCGGGGTATCCGAGGTGCTCGTAGGCGGGCCGGGCAGCAACGCGGCCGCGAGGCGTGCGCTGCAGAAAGCCGATCTGGATCAGGTAGGGCTCGTAGAGATCCTCGATCGTCCCGCGATCCTCCGCAATCGATGATGCGATCGCATTGAGGCCGACCGGACCTCCCGCGAAACGCTCGATGATGGCGACCAGCAGTTTGCGGTCGATCTCGTCGAGCCCGAACTCGTCCACCTCGAGCATCTTCAACGCCTCGCGAGCTACATCCAGAGTCACTGTCCCGTCGTGACGGACTTCCGCGAAATCGCGCACCCGTCGCAACAGGCGGTTCGCGATGCGTGGAGTGCCGCGGGAACGGCGCGCGATCTCCACGCTTCCCTCCGGCGAGATCGGGATCCCCAGAATCTCGGCGGAGCGCTGCACGATGATCGTGAGCGATTCCACATCGTAGAAATCGAGCCTGTGCACGATGCCGAATCGCGCGCGCAGCGGCGCCGTAAGCAGACCCGCGCGGGTGGTCGCACCGATGAGTGTGAACTTCGGAAGCTCGATTTTGACGGTGCGCGCCGAAGGCCCCTGGCCGATGATGATGTCGAGCTGGAAATCCTCCATGGCCGAGTACAGGACTTCCTCGATCTGAGGTGCCAGCCGGTGGATCTCATCCACGAACAGGACGTCCTTTTCCTCGAGATTCGTGAGGATCGCAGCCAGATCGCCAGCCTTCTCGATGACGGGCCCCGAGGTGGCCTTGATGCCGGCGTGCATCTCGTTGGCGATGATGTTCGCCAGAGTGGTCTTTCCCAGGCCGGGAGGGCCGAAGAGCAGCACGTGATCGAGGACTTCCCGCCGTTTGTTCGCCGCCTGGATTGAGATGTCGAGATTCGCTTTGATTTTCGACTGTCCGATGTACTCACGCAGCAGTCGTGGTCTCAGGGAAAGCTCGATTCCGAGCTCGTCGTCCGCCGTCACCTCGGGAGAGAGAATGCGGTCTGGGTCGGGGGAGGGGGGGAGCATGGCTGGGGACATTGTAGCGAGGAGGACGGAATGTTGAATGTTGAATGTTGAATGAGGACGCGCTCGCCATGGATCCCTCGTTAGGTGGGGGCCATTCAACATTCAATTCAACATTCAACCGTAAAACCTCAGTTGGAGTGCGAATCACGCTGGGATGGGGTTGAGGGCTCGACGAAGCCGCCAAGGCGAAGGAGTGTCGAGTCCCGGTGTTTTCAGTAGTTTCTGGAGATGAGCCACAGTTGAAGTGGTAGAGGTGCTCACGCGATCAAGAAGGGTCTGGAACTCAGTTTTCCAGTGTCGAGTCAGACCAAGTCGCAGAACCTTGCTGCGTCCTCGAGTACCGAGCAGAACACCGATCACGAAGACCTTCGAACGGATGGTGTTGAGCGTCAGCTTCATGTCGCGAAGAATCACGCGTTTGAAATCTGAAAGGAGGTTGAACAAAAAGCAGTTCAGGCGGAACACGGCCTCGGTTCCGTTGAAGCTTTGCAGGCAGAATCCGTCGCCGTTGAAGTCGTACTTGAGTTCCTTGATTCGGTTCTCGCAGTCGCCCCGTCCGTTGTAGAAGCGCCATACGTCGATGGCGGGGCTCGTGAGGGTGGTCACGATGCCGTGGTACTCCCAGTCAACGATTTCGAAGAGCATCCCCTTGGTTTGGCGACGGAGCTGCTTGCGGATCACAACCACCCGTCGAGGCCCACTCCAGTACGCAGGGTGGTACATCCCCTCAGCGATCTCGAGGCCTTCCTCGATGACGGTCCACTCGGACAAACCAGCCGACCAACGCTGGACTGGCTTGCTCATTCTTATCGCGATCGCGTAGGGCGTGTTGTGAGCCTCGAGGGTGTCGAACAACTCGGTTGAACAGAATCCTGTGTCAGCGCGCAATGCTCGAATGGAAAACCCTGCTGGCAAGACTCCGATGACCTCCAGGAAGAACTCCTTCGCCCCCCGCGCCGGCGATGCGTTTCCGCTCCGAAGCCAGCTGTGCAGGATGCATTTCGACTCGGCCAACATGGCCAGCAACGGATGATGCGAGCGACGACCACGCCGAGAAGGGTTGTACCCTCGCTCTGCTCCCTCCTGCTCGCCGCAACGCGTGAACACCGTCGAGTCCAGGTCGAGTACATCGTCCGCTCGGTGGCTTACCAGCCGTTCAAGCACCAGGGCTTGCAGAGTCTTTTGCAGATGTTCCGATTGGCTTTGAGCGAACCCACCGAAATAGCGAGTCAACGTCATCGGATCTCCGAGTCGCTTGGCTCCTAACATCGTCGCCATCACCGGATCCGCAGCGATCCGCCCTGCGTGCGAAAAGCGGCTACCCCCTATCAGAATCGTCGCCATCAACTGCATTGCCATGTCGACTACACCAATCTGATTCGGTGAGCTGCGCCCATCTGGCAGCCCTTGCTTCAGATACTCCCGCACACCTAATCGCTCGAAATGCCTCAGCAGTACGGCCAACCCACCCCACCCGCTCACAGGCTTCTTGGTGTATTCGATCGCTACTTCCCGTTCCCCGTTTCTGCTATTGTTCCCGAGCATCGTTCTGTCCCTCGTCGGTTGCCTTCTTTTTTT
>JBGTDX010000142.1:0-57033 GCA_041748075.1 Thermoanaerobaculia bacterium | reverse complement strand
GTTCCCCGTTTCTGCTATTGTTCCCGAGCATCGTTCTGTCCCTCGTCGGTTGCCTTCTTTTTTTGTCGAAAGCAATGCTACCGAAAGAGTTCCGGACGATGCTTTTTCTTTTCGCACCCTTCAACTGAGGTTTTACGGTTGAATGTTGAATTGAGGACGTCCCCCCATTCAACATTCAACATTTAACATTCAACATTCGTCTTTATCTACAAGAAAAACTCGCTACAGCCTTCCCAAACAAAAATGCCGCCCAGGGGCGGCATTTTCGATTCAGAGTGATGTAGTTTCAGTGGCCGAGGGCCAGGGACTTGTCGAGCGACTGCTCGATGATGCCTTCCGCCTCGGTCTCGCCGATTCCTTTGACGATGGCGATCTCGGAGACCAGGAGGTACTTGGCGCGGTCGTACATCTTCTTTTCGCGGAACGACAGGCTCTTGCGCTTTGCCACCTCGTTGAGGTTTTTCAGGACATCGGCGACATCCTCGAGCTTGCCGGTTTTCATCTTCTCGAGGTTTTCGCGGTAGCGTCCCTTCCAGTCGGTCTGTGACTTCGCGGTGCGGCTCTCGAGCAGGCTCAGCAGACCCTTGATCTCCTTCTGCTGGTAGAGCCTTCGAAGGCCGATCCGGTCCGTATTCCCGATCGGAACCATGAGGCGGGAGTCGTTCGCAAGAAGCCGTAAGTGATAGTAAGTACTGCTCATTCCGCTGATGCTCGACTCGCCGATCTGTTCGACAACTGTGACACCGTGGTTGGGGTAAACGATTTTGTCGCCAATTTTGAAAGACAAGTGGGACTCCTTCACACGTTGGGGGGTGGCGTTAGAACTGTGGGACGTGCATTCTAATTCAATAGGCCGATATGGTCAAACTCAGCAGCGGATTCCGAGTGGGGTTGCACCGTGTCATCCTCGCGAGACTGTGTCAATACTCCCGCGAGGTTATCCCATCCGGCGAATGACAGGGCGGTCATTGTATCGAGCAATGAATCGGTGTCATCCTGAGCGCAGAGAAGGATCCCCCCGAAGACTTGCCGTATCGCCTCAAGGACGGGGATCCTTCGCTGGCGCTCAGGATGACACATCGGTACGTTTTCACGACTCGGATCGCCGGATATCCTCCCGGGACCCTAGAGCGAGGGACGGAGTCGCCGCACCAGCTGCCGCAGCATTTCCAGGCCCTGGCGTCGGTCGAACTCGTTTCCGCTCAGCAATTCCTCGATTCTCCGCAACTCTATATAGAGCTCTTCGCTCGCGGAGGGCAGGACGTCAGGTCCCAGGTCTGGTGAAGTCCAGGCGTCCCTGCGGGCGGGCGTGGCGACCGGGGGAGCGGTCAGCAGAGGATCTCCGGCAATGAGCCTGGCGGCTGATTCGATCTTCGTGCGATCACGCCGCTCGATTTCCCGCAGAAGGACTTTTGCGTTCTCTACCGGGCGGTACCAGGGGCTCCTCGGATCATCCGAAAGCCGCGGCACGAGAAGGAATGCCTGCAGGCTTGCAGGCCCTGCCTCCTTATCCGTCCGGGCGTGAATGGTCACGCGGGCCGATTTTGCAATCTGAGGAAAGGTGACCAGCCGTTCGCTTCCGGCAGGCATCCAGATGCCCAGCTCGACAGACTCCACTCGCGAGGGGAATCCGGAGGTGGCCGGCGTGAGGTCGAGATCGACTCGTTCAACGTAAATCTGCTGGTTTCGTCGCACGAGGTAGCGCCGGCTCGGCACTTTCAGCAATACGCCGTACGAGGCTTCGCCGGCAAGGTTGAATTGCTCCACTCTGTCGCCTGCCTGAACGGTGAAGCTTTTTTCCTTCCGATCCACCTCTTCGGCCACGTAGCTCGCGTAGAGATACGTGCCGTCGTTCTGTTTGCCGCGAAGGATCTCGATGTCTTCCTCGACGATCCTTCTCATCAGATCACGGGGCAGATCTTTCTCCGACGCCTCGGTGATGCGGAGGATCACTCTTGCGTCATCCCGGACCTGATCGATTCCCGCGCTGCTGATCTGGGCTGATGCACCAAACGCTGCGAGCGCTGCCACTGCGGTCGCCAGCAGGGCTCGCGCGCGAAATGATGCAGACCGGTCATTCATGTTCATTGCCTCACTCTCCTTTGATTCTCTTCAGCAGGCTCTCGCCGGGAAAGCCGGTGCGATCGACTTCGAGGTGTTCACAGATGGTCACGCCGAGATGGGCGAATGAGTCCGTGGTGCCCAGGTCCGTTCCCGGTGCGACCAGCGGGCCTGCAACGACGATCGGGACATACTCCCGCGTATGGTCTGTCGATATGTCAGTAGGATCGCAACCGTGGTCAGCCGTTATGAAGAGCATATCGGTCGGGCCGAGAGTGTCAAGCAGCTTCGGGATTTCCGCATCGAATGTCTCGAGCGCGCGACCGTAGCCCTGGACGTCGTTACGGTGTCCGTACTTCGAGTCGAAGTCGACGAGATTCGTGAAGATGAAGTCGGCGTCGGAATCGGCGAGGAGATCGATCGTTTTCTGCATTCCATCCGAGTTTGATTCGCTCCGGACTTCTTCCGCGATGCCCACTCCGTCGAAGATGTCCGCGATCTTGCCGACGCCGACCACCTTGCGGCCATTCCGGTCGAGCCTCTCGACGACCGTCTCACCCGTTGGCTTCACGGAGAAATCCTTGCGGTTCGCTGTTCTTCGGAAGGCACCTCTGCGCTCGCCGACAAACGGCCGGGCAATGATGCGTCCTACATTGTGTTCGCCCTGCATCAGCTCCCGCGCGATCGAGCAGATCCGCCACAACTCCTCGGGCGGGATCACCTCCTCGTGCGCTGCGATCTGGAATACCGAGTCTCCCGACGTGTAGACGATTGGCGCGCCGGTTTCCATGTGCTCCTCGCCGAGCTCGTCGAGGATCACGGTTCCGGAAGCTGGCCTGTTCCCGAGAGTCGCTCTGCCGATCCGCCGCTCGTACTCACGCATGATCTCCTCTGGAAAACCGGACGGATACGTGCGGAACGGATCGGAGACGATGAGCCCCATCATTTCCCAGTGACCGGTGGTCGTGTCCTTGCCCTGTGAGAGCTCCGCCATACGGCCCCATGCTCCTGTTGGCAGGACATCCGACATCGGTTCCGGGAGCGTGTGCAGCAATCCGAGCTGCGAGAGGTTCGGCAGGTGCGGTGCAGCATCACGGAGAACGTGGCCCAGGGTATTCGAGCCTTCATCTCCGAACTCGGAGGCATCCGGGAGTTCTCCGACACCGAGGGAATCGCATACGAGCACGATCGCTCGTGGTTTGTGAGCAGCCATCATTCGTCCTGTTTGAAAGTTTCGTAGATGAGTCGTCGTGGCGGCGGAGGCTGGCTGCCGATCGCGATCAGAGACGCCATCCTCGACCGGAGCTCGTCGCGGTCGGCCGCGCGCTTGCCGATCTGGATACGTGCGATCACATCGCCATCGCGGACCTGGTCACCTGTCTTGCGGTCCAGCATGATCCCCGCGCCATGATCGAGGACATCGTCCTGTTTGCGGCGGCCGCATCCGAGGTCGATTGCGAGCATGCCGACTCCGTAGGCGTCGATCTTCGAGATGAATCCACCACGATCAGCTCGAATCTCCACCGTATCGCGGGATACCGGCAGTTTTCCTTCGACGACGGATTCGGGATCGGCACCCTGCGCAGCGAGCCAGCGTTTTCCCTGCTCGAGCGCCCGGCCCGAAGACCTCGCCTCGTCGAGCTCTCGAAGGGCGGATGACTCATCGAAACGGCCGGAGAGCACGAGGATGCGGGCCGCCTGGGCGCGGGTCAGTTCGGTCACGTCGGCCGGGCCCCTGCCCGCGAGCACCTCGAAGGCTTCGCTGACCTCGTTCGCGTTCCCGCATGCGACGCCGAGGGGCTCGCTCATGTCCGTGATCATCGCTTCGATCCTGGTTTCCGATCCGGCGGCTGCCTCGATGAGGCTTCTGGTCAGTGCCCGCGCGGTTTCGAGATCGCGGCAGAAGGCGCCGTTGCCCATCTTGACGTCGAGGATCAGGGCGCTGGCTCCAAGGGCCAGCTTCTTGGACATGATCGACGCCGTTATCAGGGGAATGGACTCGACGGTGCCTGTCACATCGCGAAGGGCGTAGAGGCGCCGGTCGGCCGGGGCGATCCCCTCTGTCGAAGTTGCGATGACGCATCCGACGTCCTCGACGCACTGCTCGAACTCGGCCTTCGTCAGGCGCGCACGAAACCCCGGAATCGAGTCGAGTTTGTCGAGGGTGCCACCCGTGTGCCCGAGTCCCCGGCCGGAGAGCATCCCCACCTTCACTCCGCAGGCGGCGACCCAGGGGGCGAGAACCAGGGAGACTTTGTCTCCCACACCTCCGGTCGAGTGTTTATCCGCTATGAAGTCGAAAAGGCCTGCGATCTGCCAGCTCTCCCCGGATGCGAGCAGCGCCCGGGTGAGCGCTAGGGTCTCTTCGCTGTTGGCTCCCTGTATTGCGATCGCCATCAGAAGGGCCGACATTTGATAGTCGGGAATCTCGCCCGCGGTGAAGCGATCGATGAATCCGGCGATCTCTCCGGCCTCGAGAGCCTCGCCGCGTCTTTTTCGATTGAGGATTTCGTAGGGCGAAAATGCGACCATTGGCGCAATATTGTAGTGCGTGGGACCGATGAGAAATCAGAAGGCTGTCATTCTCCTCAGCGGCGGACTCGACTCCGCGACCCTCCTGGCGATCGCGAGGAGGAGAGGGCGAAGCTGTTTTGCCCTTTCGTTCGATTACGGCCAGCGGCACGAGATCGAGTTGCGAGCCGCGGAAGCGGTCGCGGCAGCGGCCGGAGTCGAGGTTCACAAGATCTTCCGCATCGATCTCCGGCAGCTCGGTGCGAGCGCTCTCACCTCGGACATCGAAGTGCCACGGGACGGCGCCGGCAGCGGGGACATCCCGGTCACGTATGTTCCCGGCCGCAACACGATCTTTCTGTCGATCGCCCTCGGATACGCAGAAGCGATCGAGGCGGCAGAGATCTGGATCGGCGTCAACGCGGTCGATTACAGTGGATATCCCGACTGCAGGCCGACGTTCATCGAGGCGTTTCAGGAAGTCATCTTCGCGGGCACTCGCAGCGGAATCGAGCAGCGTTCACCGCTGATCGTCGCGCCCCTTCTGGAGATGTCCAAGCGGGAGATCATCAGCCTCGGCACCACCCTCGGGGTCGATTATTCGATCACACACTCCTGCTATGATCCCGGCTCCGGAGGCCTTGCCTGCGGGCATTGCGACTCCTGCATTCTCAGAAGGCAGGGATTCGCGGAAGCCGGAGTCGCCGATCCCACTCGATACGATTCATGATCCGCCTGACCGAAATCTTTCATTCGATCCAGGGAGAGTCTTCCTTCGCGGGTCTCCCCTGCGTTTTCATTCGTCTCACAGGATGCAATCTGAGATGCCGCTGGTGCGATTCGGAGTACACGTTCACCGGGGGAACCCAGGTTTCGATCGACGAGGTCATCTCCCGGGTCAAGTCGTTCGATTGCCCGCTCGTCGAGGTCACCGGAGGAGAGCCGCTCGCGCAACCGGAAGCGTTCGATCTGATCCGGAGGCTGTGCGACGAAGGGCTCGAGGTCCTGGTCGAGACGTCCGGATCCATCGATATTTCGCCGGTCGATCCGCGGGCGCGGATCATCATGGATCTCAAATGTCCGGGATCGGGAGAGGAGGAGAAGAATCTCTGGCCGAACCTCGAGAGAATCCGGTCGCAGGACGAGATCAAGTTTGTGATCTCAGACCGCCGCGACTACGAATGGGCAGTGGGAGTTGTCGAGGCGTATCAGCTCCAGCACCGGGCGCTGCTTTTTTCGCCGGTGTGGGGTGAGATGCCGATGCAGGAGCTTGCAGAGTGGATGCTCGAGGACCGGATTCGGGCAAGATTTCAGACGCAGCTTCACAAGCATATCTGGGGGCCGGACGTGACCGGGGTATAGAAGCATTCGGCCCGCTGAGGAGATCCCGTAGTGCCGAACCTGTATGTTCGGCCCTCTGAGCGAGAGATGAAAGACAAAGACGACAGCAGGCCAGAATCCGATTTCAGGCCGGTGCTCGACCACGTGGGCATCGCGGTCCGATCGCTCGATGCCGCGAAGATTTACGAAGCCATGGGCCTGTCGATCGACCACCGCGAGACGGTCGATTCGCAAGGAGTGAAGACGGCGTTCCTGTCGGCAGGCGATACCAGCATCGAGTTACTGGAGCCCGTCTCGGCGGACACGCCCGTCGGACGGTTCATCGAGAAGCGGGGCGAGGGAATCCATCATCTCTGTTTCCGCGTGAAGGGCATCGAGGACCATCTCGAGCGACTCGAGGCGAGGGGCTATCGTCTCATCAATCCGGATCCAGTTCCGGGCGCACACGGATGCCGGGTTGCGTTCCTCCACCCGAGCTCGTCGAACGGGGTGTTGATCGAGCTGAGTGAAATCGACGAAGCGGCCTTCGCCGCGCCGACCGGAAATGACGATTGGATGGGAGAAGGGGGGCAGACATGATGGAATCGCTTCTGCCCTCGACCCTGGTGATCGTCAATCTGGTCAATCCGAAAGAGAAGTTCTGGGGTGTTCTGCATTCTCTGTCTGCGGTTGGAGTGACGGTTCTCGCGATCAATCTCGACAGCTTCGACGATTGGGTCAGGCAGGTGGCGAAGGGAGAGGAGCAGACGCTCGACCTCGTCACCATGTTCGTGCCTCTGTTCCGCGTCGAGCGGATTTTTCTCGATGAGCCGGTAGGAGCGGTCACTTCCTACTCGCAGCAATTCGAAGCTATCGTAGGCGTGAGTCCCGAGAAATATCTCGGTATCGCCAAATCAGACGCGTGAGGGCTTGATGGTGAAGAAACTTTTGGCACTGGCTGTAGTGATGTCGTTCGTTCTGTCCTGTGGCGGAGAAAAACCCGAGCCACTCTCCGATCACGAGTCTGCCGACGTGCAGGCGAAGGCTTTCAACTTCCAGGTATACCCCGGGGCGCAGTTTCTGGATTCGCAGACCGACCTGTTGAGGCGCGCCCACTTCGTGATGCAGCCGGATGCGGTGGACGCGCCACCTCTCGCCGTCTACGAGACCGAGGCGCCACTCGAAGATGTAGCGGAGTTCTACGCCGGAAAATACGGATACACGCTCGCGCAGAACGAGGCGAACAGCTTCAAGACAGTCAAGCCATTGGCGTACTACCTGACCGGGGATCTGGCGGCCGACGCGCAGGGGATTGCCCCGGTGGTCGAAAAATTGAAGATCGGCACGGACATCTCGAAAGCTACCGGCGCGTATCGCGGAGCTCATTTCCAGGCGCAGGCTTCGCTTCCGCGCGTCAGTCTCCAGCGGCCTTACTTCGATGTGGCGAGGAGCGAGGTCGTGGATCGCACGCTGATCGTGATGGTCCGTGAGAAGTAGCCGGCCGCACTGACGCATGCAACCGGTCGACGATCTCCGCGAGCAGCTCAAGAGTCTCGGCTATCTGTCTCGCGGGATCGAGCGATGGTTCGCGCTCGATCCGTGGAGCTCGCGGACATTCTGGAGCGAGCTGCTGCTGCTGGCGTTCAAGTCGGCCCTCGCGTGCTGTCCGTTCGTGGCGGCGCCCTTCGTGATGATCACCATCTGGAAGAATCTGCCGTTGGGGGTTGCCGAGGTTGGATGGCTCGCTGCGATGTATCTGGCGAGCTCGTTCGCGATCATCTTCGGGCTGGTCCTTACCGGCGCGCTCCTGTTCAAGCTCCGCCCGTCGCTGGGCGTCGAATCGCAGCGCTTTCTCACCGTCTCATCCATGATCATGGGAGGACTTCTTGCCGCTGTGACCGGTTTCTGGTGGACAGGTTTCCGTCAGGAGACGACGCTCCCGCAGCTCGCTGCAGGGAGCGCGCTGATTCTTCTGGCATTCGTCGTGACGAGCACGGTGTTTGCCGCCGCGCTTCTGTCATTCTCGATTCACGAGACCAGGCGAATTCCTCAGAGCCGCCGACGGTCGAGGCGCGGACCTCTCGCGGTCGGAGGCGCATTGCTGCTCTCCGCGGTGGTGGCGCCACTGGTCATGACCGAGGGCGTGGAGGACCAGGAGCCTCCCCGGCAGGTGATCATCACGCCAGTGGCGGAGCGGGTCGTTCTCATCGCGGTGGATGGACTGACCGATGAGCTCTTCATTGCGCGAGCGGACCTTGCGAATGCACTCGAGCATCGCGCCTCTGTCACTTTGCCCGACGCCGTCTCGGCGCCGGAACGGTGGGCTTCCGTTGGAACGGGCACCACGCCGCGAATGCACGGGGTCCGGGCTGTGGACGGGCTGCGCTTCCGGTCGAGCGACCGGATTCTTCAGACGCTTTCCGCGCGCGATCCGGTGCTCATGAAACTGGCGCCGGCTTTGTCCCTCGCATTCCGCCAGCCGCTTCCTCCGACGGTCAGGCGGCGAGACTTCGCATGGGAGATCACCTCGGCGCGAGCGCTGCCGTCGGTTGTTGTGAACTGGTGGACGGCACCGGCAAGCCAGAGTCCTTCGTTGATCTCGGTTCCACAGGAAGAGGTGTTCAAGACAGCATCGCGAGAGGCCTCCGGGGTGATCGCCAGCGCCCGGAAGATCGATGAGATCGCGGCCGCCAGGCTCGCCACCGCCGTCGACCAGGTCCAACCTGCGCTGGCTGCCGTCTATCTCCCTGCACTCGACATCGTGCTCAACCGGCTGGATGAAGACATGGTGGCCCGGGTTGCGGCGTCCGTCACGATCCTCGACAGTCTTACCGGGCTGATCAGCGATCTCAGGCAGCGCGGCTACCAGGTTCTCCTTGTGGGGCTTCCGGGGGAAGGCCAGGCTGGCCGGGGGATCGCCGCTTCGACGTTACCGCTGCCCGATGAGGTGGCTGCTGAGGATCTCGCGCCCACGCTCCTCGACCTGGCCGGGTTTCCCGCATCGAACGAAATGAAGGGCTCATCGTTCCGCGTAGGCAGTTCGCAGCCGCGGATCGCGTCGTACGGAGCGCGACGGGAGTCGGATGTCAGCACGACGGTGGACGAGGAGTACTACCGCAGTCTGCGCAGCCTGGGGTATATCCAGTGACAGGCTGACCGGCCGGTGAGGCTAAGGCCCCTATTTTCCGGAATTTCCGCACCTGCCGGGCGTTGTAAGCAACGTTCTTTCCGAATGAGCCCCCTCTCTGTTCCTGCTGAATCCTCCGGGAAGGAAGTGTCCGCCGAGCGCGCTGACGGTGTTCGACCGCGCGCGAGCATTCTCAAGCTTTCCGGTGGACTTCTCATTACCGTCGGACTTCTGCTGCTCAAACTCAAAGGCCTGGTTTATTTCGTCGTTGCGAAATTCAAATGGCTGTTCGTGAATCCGTTCGAGGGTTTCAGTCTGGCCTCCCTGGCGGTCACGGCAGGGTCGATGGCGCTGACAATCGCCGCGTACGTACTGAAGACCGGGTGGTGGGGCTTCGTGATCGGGTTCGTGCTCATCACTCTGGTTCACGAGATCGGTCACGCTCTCATGATGCGAAAGAAGGGGCTCGAGGTCGGCGCGATGCTCTTCATTCCGTTCATTGGAGGGGCGGTCACTCCGAAGCAGCAGCCGGCGAACGCGTATGATGACGCGCAGATCGGGCTTGCGGGACCCGTCGCCGGCACGATTGCGTCAATTCTTTCTCTGGGTATCTTCAACGCGGCGGGGAACCCGCTGTTTCTCATCGTGGCCTTTGCAGGTTTCATCATCAACCTGCTGAATCTGCTTCCGGTCGGGGTGCTCGATGGAGGACGGATCTCGGCCGCGATCACGAAATGGATGTGGGTTCTGGGCGGGGCAATTCTGTTCTACATGATGGTGCGATGGAGAAGCCCTCTCCTGTTGCTCGTTCTGCTCCTGGCGCTCTTTCAGATCTACAAGGCAATCACCGAAGAACGGAACGAGGTCTTTTACGACCTGAGGATGAATCAGAGGGCGACCATCGCCGCGGCCTACTTCTCACTGGTGCTGTTTCTCGGCTACGCTTCAGTTGCTACGCACCGGCATCTATTGACCTTGCAGGGCGATCCATAGATGGCACTCTTTTTGGGCCCCGAATCCGCGAATGATAGGCTTGGCGGCTGCGCCTGCTGAAATTTTTGCCAGCCGGAAGCCAATATCTATCTGCTGAGTCGCACCACTGCGCTCGCCAAGGAACACGACATCGATGATCGACAAGATTCTCACCAGCATCTTCGGATCCAAGCACGAGCGGGACGTGAAAAGAATGATCCCCGCCGTCGAGCAGATCAACGCACTCGAGCCGGCGATCAGCGCTCTTTCAGACGACGGGCTTCGGGCGAAGACGGCGGAATTCAGGGAGCGGCTCAAGCCTGAGGTAGACGCCCTCAAAGCGGCGAAAGATGAAACTCCGGTGAACGAGGCTGCGGTCAAGCTGGCGAAGGCAGACCTTCAGGTTGCGCTGGACGAGTTGCTGCCTGAAGCATTCGCAGTCTGCCGTGAGGGCGGCAAACGCGAGCTGAACATGAGGCACTTCGACAGCCAGCTCATGGGGGGCATCGTCCTTCACAACGGCAAGATCGCGGAGATGAAGACCGGCGAGGGAAAAACGCTCGTCGCCACACTGCCTGTTTACCTCAACGCTCTGACCGGGCGCGGCGTGCACGTCGTGACCGTGAACGACTACCTCGCGCGGCGCGATTCGGAGTGGATGGGCCGCCTCTATCGGTTCCTCGGACTGACCGTCGGGGTCATTCAGAACAGTCATGGCGACCGGGAGCGTCAGGAAGCCTACGGTTGCGACGTCACCTACGGAACGAACAACGAGTACGGCTTCGACTACCTCCGCGACAACATGAAGTTCGATCTCGAAGCGATGGTCCAGCGCGAGCACGCGTATGCGATCGTCGACGAGGTCGACTCGATTCTCATCGATGAAGCGCGGACTCCGCTGATCATCAGCGGCCCCTCCGAGGAGTCCGTCGATAAGTACTACGCGGTCGACCGCATCATTCCGAAGCTCATCGAAGAGGACTATCAGATCGACGAGAAGCAGCACACGGCAGTGCTTACCGAAGAGGGAGTCGTTCACGCCGAAAAACTGCTCGGAGTCGACAATCTTTACGATCCTCAGAATCTGGAACTGATCCATCACGTCAACCAGGGCTTGCGCGCTCACAAGCTCTACAAGCACGATGTCGATTACGTCGTCAAGGACGGCGAGGTGATCATCGTCGACGAGTTCACGGGACGCCTGATGGCCGGTAGGCGATGGTCCGATGGGCTTCACCAGGCCGTTGAAGCAAAGGAAGGCGTGAAGATTGAGGCGGAGAATCAGACTCTCGCCACGATCACCTTTCAGAACTACTTCCGGATGTACGACAAGCTCGCCGGCATGACGGGTACCGCCGACACGGAAGCAGCCGAATTCGACAAGATCTACAAGCTCGAAGTCGTCGTCATCCCGCCGAACCGCCCCATGATCCGGCTCGACTATGCCGATCTGGTCTACCGGACCGAGGGGGAGAAGTACCAGGCCATCGTCGACGAGATCAAGACACTCAACGAAACGGGCCAGCCGGTGCTCGTGGGAACCGTGTCGATCGAGAAGTCCGAGCGTATAGCCTCGATGCTCAAACGTGACGGAGTCCCGCACGTGGTCCTCAACGCCAAATATCACGAGCGCGAAGCGGACATCGTCGCTCAGGCCGGCTCGAAAAATGCGGTCACGATCGCGACCAACATGGCCGGCCGTGGAACGGACATCCTGCTCGGTGGTAACCCCGAGCACAAAGCCGAGCAGGCAACGCGCGAGATCGAAGACCCTGCCGAGAAAAAGCGAATCGAGCAGCAGATCCAGCAGCAGTGGAAGCCCGATCACGAAGAGGTCGTCAGCCTGGGCGGACTCTTCATCATCGGAACCGAGCGACACGAGTCCCGCCGGATCGACAACCAGCTCCGCGGGCGATCCGGACGGCAGGGTGACCCGGGCGCGTCCCGATTCTTCCTCTCGCTCGAAGACGACCTGATGCGTATCTTCGGTTCCGATCGCGTGTCCGGTCTGATGCAGCGCATGGGGATGGAAGAGGGCGTTCCGATCGAGCATCGGATGGTCAGCAGGGCAATCGAGCGCGCTCAGAAGCAGGTCGAAGGGCGCAATTTCGAGATGCGCAAGCATCTGCTCGAGTACGACGACGTGATGAACAAGCAGCGCATGTCGGTCTACGGCCTGCGCCGCAGCATTCTCGAGGGTCGTGAGGGGAAGGAGTACATCCTCAACGCCGCGGAAGACATCGTAGAGCTACTCGCCGAGAACCACCTGCCCGAGAATCCCGAAGAATGGAACGAAGCGGAGCTGAACGCGGAACTGTTCGACTTCTTCGGCTTCGATCTCCGAAGCCGGAACATCAAACTCGACGAGATGGGGCGGGAAGCGGCCAAAGATGCGCTGCTCGAGGGCGTCCGGAAGCGTTACGAGGAAAAGGAAGCTGCCGTCACTCCGGAAATGATGCGGCTCCACGAGAAGTATCTGCTGCTTCAGGTCATCGACGCACAGTGGAAGGATCATCTGCTGATGCTCGATCACCTCAAGGAAGGCATCGGGCTTCGCGGATATGGACAGCGCGATCCGCTGATCGAATACAAACGCGAGTCGTTCGGACTGTTCCAGGAAATGATGGAGCGCACTCAGGATCGCGTCATCAAGTACCTCTGGAAGCTCGAAGTCGCCCCGAGGGAGGAGAGCTCCGCCCCACCCCTGAGGCTCCGTGTCCCCGAGATGCCTCGACAGAATCTGACCTTCTCCGCTCCGTCAAAGGAAGCGCCGCAGCCGATCAAGCGCCGCGAGGCGAAGGTCGGTCGAAACGATCCCTGCCCCTGCGGTTCGGGCAAAAAGTACAAAAAGTGCCACGGCGCAGCGGCCTGAAGCGGACCACCCACCCATCAGGTTGTGAGTTGTATGCCCACAGGCTCCACCCAAGGTCCACAGCCCGCTATCACCACACGCCGCGGCATGAGTCGGGCACGACCTCCGCAGTGTTCGACCGAAATCAACGAGAAGGAACGCCTCATTCATGACGGATCAGAAGGTCACACGCTCCACCGAACCGATTGGCGGCAGGGATGTGCGAAGGCCCCGCACACTCGCCCAGTACGTCGGTGTGACGATGCGCGGTTTCTGTATGGGTTGTGCAGACGTGGTTCCAGGTGTCTCGGGTGGAACGATGGCATTCATCCTCGGGATCTACGAAGAGCTGATCGACTCGATTCGCTCGCTCGCACGCCCTCCGTTTCTGAGAGCGATCTCGAAATTCCGGATCGGCGAAGCGCTTGGGATCGTGAACTGGAAGTTCATGGTGGCGCTTGGAAGCGGAGTCCTGCTTGCAATCCTCAGCCTGGCAAAGGCGATCGAATGGGCGCTTGCGAATCATGCCGCTTATGTCTGGAGCTTCTTTTTCGGGCTGGTGCTCGCTTCCGTTATCACGGTGGCTAAGAGAATTCTGAAATGGAGTCCGCTCCTGGTCTCGGCGCTCCTGCTGGGAATGGTGGGAGCGTACGTTCTCGTCGGCCTCGTCCCGCTGCAGACTCCGAACGACTGGTGGTTTCTCTTCCTCTCCGGTGCGCTGGCGATCTGCGCGATGATTCTGCCCGGCATTTCGGGGGCCTTCATCCTGCTGCTGCTGGGTAAATATCACTACGTGCTCGCGGCGGTAAATGACCGCAACCCGGTACCGATCTTCTGGGTAGGTCTGGGCTGCGCTGTCGGAATCGTCTCGTTCGCGCAGGTGCTCGGGTGGCTGTTCCGACGCTATCACGACGTCACCGTCGCGGCGCTGACGGGCCTGATGCTCGGAAGCCTGCGTAAGGTCTGGCCCTGGAAGGTGGATCTTGCCTGGGTTCTCGACCGGCATGGAGAGCGCGTGCCGACTGTTCAGGAGAATGTATTGCCCGCTCTGACGCTCAACGGAACCGTGAATCTACAGGTGCTGTTCGCGATCGGCCTGGCGGTGGCTGGTTTCGTAACGGTGTTGCTCCTGGACCGCTGGGCCGCCGAGGTTGAGCCGGAGCTGAGGCCGGGAACATGACGAATGACGAATGACGAATGACGAATGACGAATGACGAATGACGAATGACGAATGACGAATGACGAGTGACGAATGACGAATGACGGGGACCGGTGACCGTAGCGGTGTCATTTTGAGCGCAGCGGAGGATCCCCTGCACCGAGGCGGTGCCGGCGAGTCGACACGGCCCTCGAGTCAGAACTGATTTAGGATAGAGCACGGCAATGAATTCTACCGACCGCTATGATGTCGTAATCCTCGGCGGCGCCTTCAGCGGCGCGGCGGCAGCTGTTCTCCTGCGTCGCGATGCGCCCGACCTGCGCGTTCTCGTCATCGAGAAAGCCACCGAGTTCGACGAGAAGGTGGGGGAGGCGACTACCGAGATGTCCGCGATGTTCCTCACGCGGCGTCTCGGTTTGTGGGAGCACCTCGAGCGAAACCATCTGCCGAAGGAGGGACTTCGCTACTGGTTCTCGAACAACAAAGTGACATCTCACGCGAATGCCACCGAGGCGGGGGGTTATTTTCGCAGCGCAGTTCCGGCGTTCCAGCTCCGTCGCGACGTTCTCGACGAGCACCTGCTGGCGACGGCCGTAAGTGAGGGCGCAGATCTGATGCGTCCCGCGCGCGTGAGCGATGTGAAGCTCGGGGACTTCGACCATGAGGTGACCGTCGACTCGGGTGGGACTTTACGGACGATTTCCTGTCGCTGGATTCTCGACGCGACCGGCAAAGTCACACTCCTCGGCAGGAAGCTGGGGCTCATCGATCGAAACGAGGCACATCCGACCGCCGCGATATGGTGCCGCTGGAAGAATGTGCGGCACATCGATGACCTTGCCGCGCGTACGCCAGGTCTTGCCGCGGGAAACGTGAGCTCTCGAAGGCTCGCGACGAACCATTACGTGGGTCGGGGTTACTGGATCTGGGTGATCCCTCTGGGGAACGGCGAGACGAGCATCGGCGTGGTATTCGACAAGCGACTCCTCTCGCTGCACGAGAGCGGCAACCGGCAGCAGGACTTCGTCGATTTCCTGAGGGCCATTCCTTCGCTGGCGGAGCTGCTCGCCGATGCGGAGCCTCGGTTCGAGGATTTACGTTCTTACTCAACGCTCGCGTACGTCACCCGCCAGTACATGGGAAGCGGCTGGTCGCTCGTCGGCGATGCCGCCGCGTTCCTCGATCCCTACTACTCGCCAGGCCTCGACCACGCGGCTTTCTCCGTGGAGGCGACCGTCGCACTCGTAAAGGCCGATGCCGACGGGGAGGACATCACCGCGCGCATTGCTGAGCACAACGAAACGTTCCTCCGCTCGTACGATCGCTTCTTCAAAGCTGTGTATGTGGACAAGTACTACTATATGGGCGAGGCCGATCTGCTTACAGCGGCGTTTCTCCTCGACACGGGCCAGTACTACATCTTCGTCGTCATGCCGGCATATCGGATTTTCAAGAAGTTCTTCTGGATGCCGGTCCTCGGTCCGAAGCCTGCGTTCCTCAGCTATCACATGATGGCCCTGTACAACCGGAGGTTCACGAAGATTGCGCAGAAGAGGCTCGACGCGGGCGAGGCGGGGGCCAGGAACGATGGGCGCCGGATCAAGGCGTATTACAACCTCAACCTGGCACCGTTCCGGATGGTCGCCCGAGGCCTGAAGCTCTGGATGTTTGCGGAGATCGACGGATTGCGGTTGTCGGTCAAACTGTTGCTTCGGGGTAAGAAGCGCTCGGAGGTGTCCCGTCCGGCGGAATCGCCAACCGCGATGGGAAGTAGACAGTAGCCCTTCCGCCCGTCCGCAGAGCGACGCCAGGGCGTCATCGTGAGCGGTTGAATGTGTCAACGTCAGAGTGTGTGACACTGCGGGAGTTTTCACGCAGTCTCGCGAAGCGAAGGATCCCCTGAAGATTTGCGATATCGCCTCGAGGGTTTGTTGCCGATCTACTGTCTACTCAGCATCACAGCGCCTCGAGCGCGGAGCGCTTGAACTTGCCCCGCTCATCAAGCGGTATCGACTCGATGAACTTCACGATGCGGGGAACTTTGTGCGATGAAAGCCGCGCACTGCAGAACGTCCGGACCTGTTCCCGGGTGACGTCGGGATCGGCCACGACGACAGCGGCGACGACTTCCCCTCTGGCTCCCGCCGCTTCGCCGAAGACACGCGCCTGACGGACGCCCTTCATCTGGAGAATGATCGTCTCGACCTCGCGCGGGTTCACTTTCTTTCCGGCGGTGTTGATCAGGTCGCCCACCCGGCCCGTGAGCTCGAGCTCGAGGGCGTCGTCGAGACGCGCCAGGTCATCGGTGAGAAACCGGTTTCCGCTGAACCGTGTATTCCCGCCGGGACCATCCAGATATCCAATTGCCACGGCCTCGCTCTCGACGAGAAGACGGCTGCTGTCGGGATCGATTGCGAGTTTCACGTTCTTCATGGCGCTGCCCACACGCGCCCTCTCGACCGCGCCGCCCTCCCTGTCGTAGGCAATGCCTCCACACTCGCTGCACCCGTAGAAAGAGTGGATGGGCTGGCCGAATCGCTCGCGGAACCGTTGTGAAACTGACGCGGACAACGGAGCTCCGGCGGAAATGAAGGTTCTCATCGTCGCGAACCTGCCGTCATCCCGCGGGAGTTGCGAGAGATGCTCGAACATCATCGGAATCCCGGGGAGAACCGTGCATGCGAATGTGTTGCTCAGGTTCAGGATCGAGTGAGGTAGGTAATCATTCGAGACCACGATGGTCGTTCCCAGAAGCAACAGCGGCGTCACGAGATTCGAAAACCCGTACGAGTGTGAAAAGGGAATGGCTCCGAGATTTCTGTCGGTGGCGCGGATCTCCATCGTTTCGCAGATGTTCGTGCAATCGGCGATGAGGTTCCCGGCAGTCGTCAGAATGCCTCTCGGCATTCCTGTCGAGCCCGAGGTGAGCTTGATCAGCACGACGTCGGCTTCCTCCGCGGAAGGAGAGGGTACTTCCCGCCCCGAGATCGAGGGAAACTCGTCGGAGGCTCCCGAGATGTAGATCAAGGCCCTCACGCCGAAGTGGTTCAGTGTCGCGCCAATCTCGGACTTTCGGGCATCCCTGTCGATGGGAAGTGTGGTGCATCCCAGCTCGGCCGCCGCGAGGAATGCCGCGACGAAATCAACCGAGTTCGGCAGCTGAATCCCGACCCGATCCCCCGCTGCGATCCCGCTCGATTTCAGCCGCTCCCGGAGGATTTCAGCGCGGGCGAGGAGAGAGCTTCGCGAGGTCACCGAGCCTGTCGTGCCGTCAATGATGGCCGGATGTTCCGGTGCCGCGTGCACGAGCGCACGGAAGGGCTCGGACAGGCTCTTCCTGTCCTGGGAGATGGATAGTTCTGGAAACATGAGAGTAATCGGGTTGAAAGGATAGCGGCCGGTTTCCGGCAACGTCAAGATTGCACAGAGATTTCTATTTCAACGTGTTAGCATCCGATCAAAGTCCGGTCCGTAATTACTGATTTCTCATTTCTGGTGTACTCGAATGTCTGATGTCATCGTCATCGGGGGTGGCCCGGCAGGATCTACTGCCGCCGCCCTGCTCGCCAAGCGCGGCTATCACGTCCAGCTCCTTGAGCGTGACCAGTTTCCCCGTTTCCAGATTGGCGAGTCGCTGCTCCCCTACAACAACGACCTGTTCGACCGGCTCGGAATCCGCGATCGGTTGAAAGCTCCCGCCTCGGTTCCCAAGTTTGGCGCCTATTTCGTGACGGGGGACGGGGCGGTCGGTCACACGTTCCGGTTCGGCCGGCATCTTCCCGAGAAGTACGCGAGCTCCTATCAGGTCAGGCGCGCCGAATTCGACGATCTGCTCCTGCGGAATGCGGAAGCATGCGGAGTCGAGGTGCGGGAGCGGACGCAGGTGGTGGATGTGGATCTGTCGGATCCTTCGCGAGCCATAATCAGAACGCTCGATTCGGAGGGGAGGTCGTCCACGCTCGAGGCCCGGTTCGTCATCGATGCCAGCGGTCATGCAACTGCGGTTGCACGCTCGCTGGGAGCGAGGAAGGAAGAGGCTTCGCTCCGGAAGATTGCAATCTTCGCTCATTACCGGAATGTGGAGAACGCAGCTAAAGGGCGGGACGCCGGCAACACGGTGATCGTCGTGCTGCCGGACTGCTGGTTCTGGATGATTCCGCTGGCTGAGGGGATCACGAGCGTCGGGCTCGTGGCGAATCGCGAGACGGTGATCGCATCGGGCGGAGCTCCGGAGAAGCTACTGGATGCGATGATCCTGCGGACACCGTACGTCGCGGGTCGGATGAGACAGGCCGAGCGAATGGGCCAGGTGTACGCGCGAAAAGACTTCTCGTACCGCGTCGAGGGTCTGGTCGGGCCGAACTACGCGCTGGCCGGCGATGCCGCCGGATTCTTCGATCCGATATTTTCGACCGGCGTGTTCATGGCCATGAAGTCGGCGGATCTCGCGGCGGCAGGGGCTGATGTTCGACTTCGAACCGGCAGCAGCAAGCTGCTCCGGTACTACGAACGAACGATGGGAACCGCCCTGGAGCGCTACTTCACGTTCATCACCCGCTTCTACGACCGCGAGTTCCTCGAGGTCTTTCTCCAGCCGAGTCTCCGCTTCGGCCTGATGCCGGTCGTCGTCGGGCTCCTGGCCGGCGATGTGTTCGACAGGCGGCTCGACCGCTGGCGGATTGCAATGTTTCTCGCGCTGACGCGGATTCAGAAGTTCCGGCCCGTTATCGCACCCCGTATTGCCTGGGATACACTACCCAGAGCCAGTGGCTCAATCGCTTCGGAGGAACCCTTTGCCAGATCTCGTCGAGCTGAAAAAGAAGTTGAAGGAGTTGTTGATCGACCGCTTGAAGTTTGAGGATCTCACGCCGGAAGACATCGGCGATGACGACCCTCTGTTCCAGGGTGGGCTCGGTCTCGACTCCATCGACGCGCTCGAGATCGTGGTGATGCTCGAGACCGAATTCGGCATCAAGGTGAAAAACGAAACTTCAGCCCGGGACCACTTCCGTTCGATCTCCACACTCGCTCAGCTGGTTCTTGAGCGGACAGCAACACCGCAGGCGGAAAGACTTGCGTGAGCTCCTGGCTCGAGTCGCTTCCTCACCAGATTCCCTTCCGAGCGACCTCTGACGCAGTCCGAATCGACGACCGGAACATCGAAGGCGACTTCCTCTGCACGGCAGGAGATGGTCTTGCTGAGGGAGACGTGCTGCAGTCGATGATTTTCGAGGCGATGGCCCAACTGGGTGGAGGATTGGCGTTCGAAAGCTCGGGAGCTCCCGGAATGCTCAGCGGAATCGACAGTGCGACACTTGTCGGGCCGCTGGAGGCCGGCGATCGGCTGCGGATCCGCGTAACGCTGGAAAGTGCGTTCGGAAGGCTGTTTCGTCTATCCGGAGTTGCGGAGAAAGATGGAACAGAGTATGCGCGGGCCAGGTTCTACCTTGCGGCGCCCGGGAGCGGCGAAGAGTCGTAGCGCGCGCTTGACTGCCTCACGCCTTCGGCCGGGAAAATCGATCCAATATGCGAAAAGCAGACTCCGAAGTGAGGCTGGCGATCACCGGGATGGGCATCATCTGCTCGATCGGCCGCAACCAGCAGGAAGTCTGGGAATCGATCACGGCGAGCCGCGCGGGCATCGGTCCCATGGCTCGATTCGAGGGAGAGACCTTTCCGACGAATCTCGCAGCCGAGGCGGCAACGGATCTGTACGCGCTCATAGGTGGCCCTCGCCCGGCGCTGCGGAGGCTCTCGCGAACCGACCTGCTGGCTCTGGTTGCCGCGCGGGAAGCGATCGGTCAGGCCGCAGGAGAAGGCTCTCTGCCTCCCGCGACAATCGTCTCGTCTGGCTCGTCGACGGGCGGACTTCTCGAGGGAGAGGACTATTACTTCAAGCGGATGATTCGCGGAGCCGCAAGGACCGCACCCTCCAGCGTTCTGCAGCAACCGACCTCGAGTCCCTCCGATGCGATCGCCCGCCACTTCGGTCTCGAGGGTGGCGTTTTCTCAAACGCAACCGCCTGTGCCTCAGCGGGTGCGGCGATCGGCATGGCGGCGGACATGATTCGCAGCGGGTATGCCGATGCTGCGGTGGCCGGCGGCAGTGATGCTCTCTGCAGGTTGACCTACAGTGGGTTCAATGTCCTCCAGGCCGTCGACTCCGAGCCCTGCTCTCCGTTTGGAGCGGAACGGAAGGGCATCACCCTCGGTGAAGGAGCTGCCTACCTGGTCATCGAACGGTGGGGCGCGGCTCGTGAGCGAGGCGCGACGATTCTCGCGGAGCTCTGTGGTTACGGTGCTTCATGCGATGCCCACCATCCGACCGCTCCTATCGAAGACGGAAGCGGAGCGAGCCAGGCGATGGCTTCCGCGATGACTGATCGAGCAGGCGGCAGCGCACGGATCGACTACGTGAACGCTCACGGAACGGGAACTCCGCTCAACGACTCAGCGGAGACAAGGGCGATCGTCTCGACTCTGGGCGCCTCGGTTCCCACCTCATCCACGAAGTCTTTCTTCGGCCACACCCTGGGAGCGTCGGGAGCTCTCGAAGCCGTTGTCACCGTGCTCGCTCTCCTGCATCAGATTGCACCGCCGACCCTCCGGCTCGATCAGCCGGGCGAGGACTGCTGTCTCGATTACATCCCGCATACTCCTCGGGCGATGCTGATAGAGCAGGCGCTGTCGAATACCTTCGGCTTCGGCGGGAGCAATGTATCGCTGCTCTTCCGCGAAGCGAACGGTGCGAAGTGATGAATCCGCGCTTCCTTTCGCCCCTGAACGATTCCGGCGTGTAAACTGCGACGTCGTTTCGAAGAACCAGAATGGCCACGGGTAACTCAATCGGAGTTCGCGGGATCGGGATCGTTGCGCCGGGAGCGATCGGCATGGAGCCTTTTGCTGCGCGACTGTGGGAATCGAGATCCGCAATCGCCCCGATCGAGCGGTTCGATGTTTCGGAACTCCGTTCGAAACGGGCGGCCCTGGTCGAGGGATTCAAACCGCGCGAGTTCATCGCGCCGATGAAGATGCGGCGGATGAATACGCTGTCGAGACTCGGGATGTCGGCGATGCGTCTCGCCCTTACGGATGCGGGATTGGAGAGTCCTCGAGTTTCCGGTGCCGCTGCCGGTGTTGCCATCGGGACGACTTTCGGTCCCGTGCAGACCTCGGTGGAGTATCTGAACGAATATATTCAGAAGGGGGCTGCTCTGGCGCCGCCTCAACTCTTCGCAGAGTCGGTGGCGAACGCGCCGGGTAGTCACATCGCGATCGAGTGGGGGTTTCGCGGATTCAACCTCACATTCACACAACGCGAGTCGTCGACGATGGCCGCGCTATTGTTTGCCGCGACGCAGCTCAACAAGGGGACAGCCGAGGCGGCGGTGGTGGGTGGGGTCGAGGAGATGAACGACATCACGTTCAGCGTTCTCGACCGAATCGGGGCCCTGGCGCACGAAGCCGGAGATGTGAAGGAAGCGTGTCGACCGTACGACCGCGACCGCAACGGCCTGATAGTTGGCGAAGGTGCTGCGGTCTTGCTGCTCGAGTCACTGACGTCCGGCTCACAGGAAAGTGTTTACGGGATTGTCTCCGGATTCGGCATCGCGAAGGACCCGACGGCAAGTATCTCGAACTGGGGCACTGGGGACGATGCCGTGAGCCGCGCCATGGCTTCCGCGATCGAGGACGCGGGACTCGAGCCGGATCAGATCGACGCGATCTGGGGATCGGCGAATTCCTCGATTCCCTGCGATCGTCTCGAGTATCGGGCGATCCAGCGGTTCTTCGGTGGAGCCATTCCCCCGGTCGTGGCGACCAAGGGATTGTTCGGCGAGTACGCTGCGGCAGGCGGGTTGCACCTCGCCACGGCATTGCTCGCGCTTCGCGAGCAGCGTCTTCCGGCCAGCGCCGGATTCGTGAGAGGTGAAGACGAAATGATGCTCGAGGTCACCAGAGTCACAAGGGATGCGGAGCTGCGGCACATTCTGGTGAACTCTCTTTCGGCGGGAGGCGGGGTGATCTGTGCCGTACTCTCGCGCGCCGATCATGCCTGAGGAGAAAGTACTCGTCGTCATCCCGGCTCTCGATGCGCAAGCTACGATCGGACGCATCGTTTCCGAAGCGCGTGAAGTGCTTTCTGATGTCCTGGTCGTCGACGACGGCTCGAGCGATGGTACGGGGCAGCAGGCTCGAGCTGCGGGCGCGACGGTCCTGCGCCACGAGATCAACCGGGGGAAAGGCGCGGCGCTGACGACGGCGTTCGAGTGGGCCCTCGAGCGTGGCTATGACGCCGTGATCACACTCGACGCCGACGGGCAGCATCTTCCGGCCGAGATTCCGCGGTTCATCGAACAGTGGCAAACGGAGGGGTCCGACCTGATCATCGGAAGCCGTCGGCACCTGTTCGGCGGAATGGTCCGCCGGCGACGAGCCGCAAACGTCTTCTCGGCGAATGCCATCTCGTTTGCCGCCGGCCGGAAGGTCGATGATCCGCAGAGCGGTTTCCGTCTTTACTCTTCACGTCTGCTGCGGAACGTCAAGCTCGAGGGCACGCGATTCGACGCTGAGAGCGAAGTGATTGTCCGTGCCGGAAGGGGAGGGTTCAAAATCACCTCGATTCCGATAGCGCTCGCGTTTGTAGATGGCCTGCAGACGAGTCATTACCGCGCGCTGCTGGACACGCTGCGAATCACGTGGCGGGTGCTGAAAACGAGGATCGAGAATTGAGAATTCTAATTCTTCACCTCAGAGTCTTCCCGACAACGCCGAGCGCTCGAACATCTGATCGAGGATCTCCCAGGGTGTGAAGATGCGGCGGTCGCCGAACTCCGCGGTACGGCGGTTTTCGATGGTGAAGAGCGCGCGACGGGTCACATACTCGAAGTTCGAGCGGAAGTCGTCGCCTCCGATCCGGGCGAACATCTCTTTGAGGACTGACAGCTGCGCGGCGAGGTGATCCGAAGAGTCGGACGGGCGCGGCCGTCCCGGAGCAGGGCGCGGTTTCTTTTTCGGCGCTTCAAGACCGATCGCGGTACTCCGGAGATTGTCCAGTTCCTCGAGATAACGATCTCTCTTTTCGACTTTGCGCTCCGGCGAGAAGAGCAGCGCAGGGATCCGCTCACAGTTCGCCCGGTGAATCGCGTCGCTTCGATGAATCCAGCCGAGATTCGTGATTGCCGAACGGACGGAAATGTTGCGGGTGACATTCTCCACGAACGGCTTGACCGCCGTGTCGAACGATTCGTCGAGTCCATCGAAGAGATTCAGAACATAGTGGATTCGGAAGTCGTCGATGACCTTCTGCACGGTCTGAGCGATCGGGTGTTCCCCCAGTGAGTTGAAGAGATCCGCCGCAAAATCGTCGAGATTCATCGCCGAGTCGTCGTATACGTCTTCGACCCTGTCGATCAGGTCGTTGGTCATCCGAAAAAAATCGAGACTCTGATCGATAGTCGAGTAAAAGGGGGAGGTCCGGCTGAAGATCAGGCGAAGCTTTCGGAAGAGGATCGCTTTGACCACGTCGGACGCCGCGAGCGTGGCAGCCGGAAGGTGCGGGGTGAAGATGAGAATGCCGCTGTTGGACCAGGGCAGAAAGTCGAGAACGTTTGCATCCACGCCCGCCTTCATGTCGAGCACCACATACTCAGCGTCGAGACCGTTGATCGCTTCGATGAGCTCCTGCTTTCGTTCGGGACCGAAGTTGGTGATCTCGTCGATCAGGTGCCTGGGACCGGCCACGAAGCCGAAGTCTCGAAACTGCTCGCGGGGATCGAGCTTCCAGTCGAGATGCGTGATGCAGTTCGCCAGAGGCTCGTTCTTCTTGAAAAAATGATAGAGGTCGCGGGAGATCGGCACGTCGATGGCGTTGCGTACGGATGAGGTTCCGGTGTCGAGGTCGACCAGGACGGTGCGACCGTGCCGTGCGAGGCACAGAGAAAAGTTCACCGCGAAGGTCGTCTTCCCGACGCCTCCCTTGCCTGAAGAGATCGGAATGATCCGTTTTAGGGCCAAGCTCCGATAAGGGTACTTCAGTCGGGCGGAAACGTAGCCGGGTACTACTGATTGCTTTTTGCTAGAATTCAGTCTCTACCAGATGGAAGCTGCACTCTTCAGGAGGTTTTCTCTCTTCGCCGAGCTGGACGAGCGTGAGCTCTCCGCGGTGGCGAGTGTGGCAAAGTCCCGACGCCACGCGAAAGACGAGGTCGTGTTTCATGAGGACGAGAGTGGAGACGTCTTCTGTCTGATCCGTTCGGGCCATGTGAAGGTGACCATGGTCTCGCCCGAGGGTAAGGAGATCATTCTCTCGATGCTCGGTCCGGGAGATTTTTTCGGGGAGATGTCGTTGCTCGACGACGAGCCCCGGTCGGCGAGTGTGATCGCGACCGAGAACCTCGAGTTACTGATCATCTGGCGAAGCGATTTCCTGCAGCTTCTGCAGGAAAATTTTTCGATCAGCCGGAAGGTGCTCGCCGAGCTCTCGCGGCGTTTGCGACTCGCTTCGGACCGCATCGAGTCGCTCGCGACCATGGATGTCTACGGCAGGCTCGCCAGGTTCCTTCTCGATCTCGCGCTCACGAGCGGCAAGCCGCTGAGCAACGGCTACATCGCCATCACGAGGCCGACTCATCAGGCGATTGCGAACACGATCGGCACGTCCCGCGAAACCGTGTCCCGGCTGATTCACGATCTCATGCGCCAGGATCTTCTGCTGTCCGAAGGAAAGACGATCTACCTCCGGCAGAGTGCGATCGAGCAGTTCCGCGCCGAAGCCTAGCGCCCTCGCCGATCAGCGAATGAAAAAACGAAACCTCCCGCCTCTGACCATCTTCGTGAGCCCATGAACGGAGCCGGCCCCGGGCGTGACGGACTCCTGACCATACCGAATTTTCTGACACTCGTCAGATTGATTCTGATTCCATTCTTTGTTCACGCATCGGTTCAGGGAAACTTCACGGCAGCATTCGCCCTCTTCGTTTCGGCCGGACTCACTGATATCGTAGATGGTTACATCGCGCGGCGTTTCAACCAGCGATCGAAGATCGGCGCGTTTCTCGATCCTGCTGCCGACAAGATGATGATGGTTGCCGCATACGTCGTGTATACGCTTCCCTGGGTTGCCCACCAGCCGCTCCCACAATGGCTGACTTTCACCGTATTTATTAGAGACGTCCTCATCGTGCTGTTCGCCTATCTGCTCTACACCCGCGTTCACATCACCAGGTTCCCACCGTCGATCCCCGGAAAGATTTCCACCCTTCTCCAGGTGATTACGCTGGCGGCGATCATCGCGGCGAACACACCATACGGTTCGCTCGTCGGCCCGCTGCTCGAACCGCTCTACCGCGTGACCCTTCTGGCAACGCTGTACTCCGGATTCGATTACATCCGGATTCATGACAGGAATCTGGAGAGAGTAGACAGTACACGGTAGCCGCACGTCCTGGAAATCGATCTGCCCTCCGGCGGAAGCAGACGAGCCGCAAGGTGCGGGCCGAGCCACTCGAGGGGTGGGCTGTTGCCTGTGGTCTACTGCGTCCTGTCTGGACCTGCCATTTGACCCCCCGGCGTCCCGTCGCTACAATCCGCCTCCGCCGCGAGCACTAGTCCCGATTTCACCAATACAGGCCACTAGAAATATGTGACGGGAAGCGGCAGTTGGTAGTGTTCTCTCGCCTCCATAGCTCAATTGGTAGAGCAGTAGACTCTTAATCTATTGGTTCCAGGTTCGAGTCCTGGTGGGGGCACCAGAGCAGCCGGCATCACGAGCGACTGTGGCCCTTATCCAGGTGGTGTAGCGGCACCGGTTGAGCATCGGCTCGTAGTTCGATTTCACCGGCGAAAGTGGCGGAATTGGCAGACGCGCTGGACTTAGGATCCAGTGGCCCAAAGCCGTGGGGGTTCGAGTCCCCCCTTTCGCACCATCCCTCCATCGCAGACCGACAGGAAGCCCACTCATGCTGATTGAATTCAAGGATCTTTCTACCGTTCGCAAGAATGTCGAAGTCGAAGTTCCCGCCGAGGCGGTAACGCGCGAGTTCGGATCGGTCGCGGCCGAGTTTGCCCGCCAGGCGAAGATTCCAGGCTTTCGTGAAGGAAAGATCCCGATCGGCGTCGTCCGGACCCGCTTCCAGAAGGAGATTCAGGACGAAGTCGTTCAACGCCTTCTGCCGAAATTTTTTAATGAGGTCGTTTCCGAGAAGGGGCTCGAGACCGTGGGTGATCCTCAGCTCAAGCGGGTCGATCCTCTCATCGATGGTGCCCCGCTCAAATTTGAAGCCGAGTTCGAGGTCAAGCCGGCCGTCGAGCTGCAGAACTACCGCGGCCTGGAAACGAGTGCGCACGATACGGAGGTTCCTCCAGCGGATCTCGAAGCAATGATCGAGCGTCTGCGGGACCAGGGGAGCACCTACCGGATCGTCGACGACAGGGGAGCTCAGGACGGCGACTTCGTGATCATGGACATCGAGAGCTCGGGCGAGGGCGTGGAATCGCGCAAGAGCGAGTCTGCCCACGTTCAGCTCGGCGAGGAGACTCCGTTGCCGGAGCTTCACGAGGCGCTGCAGGGTAAGCGGCCCGGCGAGACCGCCGAATTCGACAAACGCTATGCGGAAGACGCGGTCAACGAAGATCTTCGCGGCAAGCAGGTGCACTACGCGATCGCGGTCAAAGAGCTTCGCTTCAAGGAAAAGCCGGAGCTCACGGATGAGTTCGCGAAAAGCCTCGGATGGGAGTCAGTCGAGGATCTCCGGCAGAAACTTCTCGAGGACATGAAGCGGCACAAAGAGGCCGAGGGCGTCCGGGCGCGTCGCCAGCAGATCGGTGACAAGCTGGTCGAGCTCCACACGCTCGAGGTGCCCGCCAGTCTCGTCGAAGACGAGCTTGGAAACGCGCTGCGGAACTACGCCCGCTATCTCAGCTCTCAGGGTGTCGACCTCGAAAAGGTCGAGATCGATTGGGCGAAGGTGCGCACCGAATTCCGGCCGGATGCCGAGAGCCGGGCGAAACGGGGTCTGATACTCGAGGCGATAGCGCGTCAGGAAGGACTCACCGTGAGCGACACCGAGGTCGATGCGGAGATCCGTAAAGCGTCGGCGGATGCGCGTCGCGAGTTCGCCGAGATCAGGCACCAGCTCAAGCACGACGGAGGCTACGAGGCGCTCCGGCTGTCTCTCCTCCAGGAGAAAGCGCTGGATTTCGTGCTCGAGACGGCCGTTCCCGCCCAGCCCGCCCGGTTGTGAGTTGTGCCCGCCCGCCCGCGCCACCAGTTGTGAGTAGTGAGTGCCCGCTGCGGCGGGGAGAGGGGAACGCACAACCCAGAACTCAGAACTCACAACCGGGCGGGCGGTCGGGAATACTCAGTGTGGGTTAAAGTTCTCTCCGACGACTCAAAAGACCCGTACGAATTTCAAGGAGATTGCACAGATGGTCCTGATTCCCATGGTTGTCGAGCAGACGAGCCGGGGCGAGCGCGCTTACGACATCTACTCGAGACTTCTCAAAGACAACATCATCTTTCTCGGCCAGGCGATCGACGACACGGTTTCGAATCTCATCATCGCCCAGATGCTCTTTCTGGAGGCTGAGAACCCGGAGAAAGACATCTCGATCTACATCAACTCACCGGGCGGATCGATCACGGCCGGGCTGGCGATCTACGACACGATGCAGTACGTGAAGCCGGACATCACGACGATCTGCATCGGGCAGGCTGCCTCGATGGCCGCGGTGCTTCTGGCTGCCGGCAAGAAAGGGAGGCGTTACGCGCTCCCGAACTCGCGGGTATTGATTCACCAGCCGCTGATGTACGGACTCGGCGGGCAGGCGAGCGAGATCGACATCCATGCCAAGGACATCATGCGCATGAAGCAGAAGCTGAATGCGATCCTCGCGAACCACACCGGACAGCCGATCGAAAAGATCGACCGCGACACCGATCGCGACTACATCCTTCAGTCGCAGGACGCAGTGGAGTACGGCCTGGTCGATCAGGTGATCGACAAGCGAGAGTAAGGGCGCGTAAGGCGAGGGGACGGAATGTTGAATGTAGAATGTTGAATTGAATGTTGAATGGAAAAGCAGCCGATGGAGTCATCCGGGCGGGGTTTCATTCAACATTCCGCATTCAACATTCAACATTCCGTCCTCCGGCCGAAGGGGCGACCCGGTGCCGGACCCTCCGGAATGCGCCCTCCGCGCCCCATGTTCACAGACACGTGCGGACTGCGCCTCCTTGACACACCCGAGGCGGCGTAGAACAATGAGATCACAAGGGACAAGGACCCAAGCTCGATGTCGAAAAAAGGGAACAGCGGCGACGTTTTGCGTTGTAGTTTCTGCAACAAGTCACAGCGCGACGTAAAGAAGCTGATTGCCGGACCGACCGTCTACATCTGTGACGAGTGTGTCGACATCTGCCTCGACATCATCGCCGAGGACCGGAAGGACGACACCGGGGTTACCGAAGGAGCGCCCGATCTTCCGAAACCGAAGGAGATCAAGGAGTTCCTCGATCAGTACGTGATCGGCCAGGAGCGGGCAAAGAAGAAGCTCGCGGTCGCCGTCTACAACCACTACAAGCGGATTGACTATCAGCAGAAGAGCGGCCGTCAGGACGTCGAGCTGCAGAAGTCGAACATCATGCTGATCGGGCCGACGGGAACGGGCAAGACTCTCCTCGCTCAGACGCTGGCCAGAATGCTCTCGGTTCCGTTCACGATCGTCGACGCGACGACGCTGACCGAGGCCGGGTATGTCGGTGAGGATGTCGAGAACATCATCCTCAAGCTCTACCAGGCTGCGGGGAACGACAAGGAAAAGACCCAGCGTGGAATTGTTTACATTGACGAGGTCGACAAGATCTGCCGCAAGGGCGACAACCCCTCGATCACCCGCGACGTTTCAGGAGAGGGGGTACAGCAGGCGCTCCTCAAGATTCTGGAAGGGACGGTCGCCAACGTCCCGCCGCAGGGTGGACGCAAGCATCCTCATCAGGAGTTCATTCAGATCGATACCACGAACATCCTGTTCATCTGCGGCGGAGCGTTCGTCGGACTCGAGAGCGTCATCGAGCGCCGCATGGCGGAGAAAGCGATGGGCTTCGGGGCGAAGATCTCGGCCCGCAAGGACAAGCGGGTCGGCGAGCTCCTCAGTCAGGCGCATCCGGAAGACCTGATCAAGTACGGCCTGATCCCGGAGTTCGTCGGGCGCCTGCCCGTGGTTGCGACTCTCGAGGAGCTCGACAAGGATGCTCTGATCCAGATCCTCAAGGAGCCGAAGAACTCTCTGGTCCGGCAGTACGAGACGATCATGGGCTTCGAGAATGTGTCGCTCAAGTTCGCTGAGGAAGCGCTCGAGGCGATCGCCGAGGAAGCGCTCAAGCGAAACGTCGGAGCGCGCGGCCTGAAGATCATCATCGAAGAGCTCATGCTGGACATCATGTACACGATCCCTTCACAGGATTCGATCGCCGAGTGTCTGATCACTCGGGAAGTGGTGCTCACGCGCAGTCAGCCGATCACGCTGTTCCGCAAGGCGGGGTAGGGGAAGAATTCAGAATTCAGAATTCAGAATGCAGAGGAATTCAGAATGCAGAAATAGTGCATTCTGAGTACGGCGGTCAGGCGTTATGCGCAGTTCGAGTTCACAAGGTGCCCGATAAATGTCCAATGAGACCATGAAACTCCCGCTTGTCCCTCTCCGCGACATGGTGGTGTTCCCATCCATGATGGCCCCGTTCGTGGTGGGAAGACGGGCATCCATCCTCGCGCTCGAGGCTACTCTGTCGACCGCCGAGAAGCGCATCTTTCTCGCCACGCAGAAAGATCCGAAGGTCGACGACCCGAAGATGGACCAGATCCATCACGTCGGGGTCGTTGCGACCGTAGTTCAGAACCTCAAGCTCCCCAACCAGAACGTGAAGGTGATGGTTGAGGGTCTCGGTCGAGCCGAGATTGTCTCGTTCGCAGACACCGACGGCTATGTCACCGTGGACGTCGAAGCGATCGATACGTCCTATCCGCTCACCCCGGAAGTGTCCGAGTACATTCAGAAGCTCGTCGAGATCTTCGAGCAGTACGCCAAGATGTCCCATCACCTCGCATTCGAGGGAGTGATGGCGACTCTCAAGATGGATGACCCGGACAAGTTCGCCGACACTCTGGCATCGCATCTGTTGATCACGACCGTCGAGAAGCAGCAGCTGCTCGAGACGCCCAGTCCGTACGAGAGGCTCCAGAAGCTCCAGGATTTTCTCGAGATCGAGATCGAGAAGATCAACATCGACAAGCGGATCAATTCCAAAGTCAAAAAGCAGATGGAGCGGGCGCAGAAGGAGTACTACCTCAACGAGAAGATCAAGGCGATCCATCAGGAGCTCGGCCGCAAGGACGATCGTTCCGACGAGATCGATGAGCTGCGCCAGAAGATCGAAGCTGCCGGAATGCCGAAAGAGACCCGGGAGAAGGCTGTCCAGGAGCTCAAACGGCTCGAGGCCATGCCCGGGGTATCCGCCGAAGCGACTGTCTCGCGGAACTACATCGAGTGGCTCGTTGCCGTTCCCTGGAAGAAGGCTTCGAAGGAAATCAAGGACATCGAGCGCGCAGAGCAGATTCTGAACGAGGACCACTTCGGGCTCGACAAGATCAAGGACCGCATCCTCGAGTTCCTCGCGGTTCGGCAGCTGATCAAGGGACCGAAGGGAACGATCCTTTGCTTTGTGGGACCTCCCGGCGTCGGCAAGACCTCACTGGCCAAGTCGATTGCGCGGGCTACAGGTCGGCAGTTCGTCAGGCTTTCTCTCGGAGGCGTTCGCGACGAGGCGGAGATCCGAGGTCATCGCCGGACCTACATCGGCGCCTTCCCCGGACAGATCATCCAGAGGATGAAGAAAGCCGGTACGGTCAACCCCGTGTTCCTCCTCGATGAAGTCGACAAGATGTCGATGGATTTCCGCGGAGATCCATCCTCGGCGCTCCTCGAAGTTCTCGACCCGGAGCAGAACAATTCGTTCACCGATCACTACCTCGATGTCGAGTACGACCTTTCGAAAGTGATGTTCATCGCGACGGCGAACGTCACCCATACGATTCCTGCGCCGTTGAAAGATCGGATGGAGATTATCCAGCTCTCCGGCTATACGCATCTGGAAAAGCTCGCCATCGGACGGGAGTTCCTCGCTCCCAAGCAGCGGCAGGAGCATGGTCTCGATGCGGACAAGATCGTCATCGAAGATAGCGCGATCGAAGAGGTCGTGAACTTCTACACGCGCGAGGCGGGAGTCCGCAACCTCGAACGGGAGATCGGCTCGCTGTTCCGCAAGATCGCGCGAAGGGTTGTCGAGGAGGGCTCGGGCTTCCAGGCCGTCATCGACGATGAGAAGGTTCGGAAACTGCTCGGCAAGCAGCGTTTCCGCACGCACACCGTGCAGGAGAAGAGCGAGATCGGTCTGGCTACGGGATTGGCCTGGACGGAGGTCGGGGGTGAGATGCTCTCGACTGAAGTGGCGCTTTCTCCCGGCAAAGGGGTGTTGACGCTGACTGGAAAACTCGGCGACGTGATGCAGGAGTCTGCTCGTGCAGCGCTGTCGTACGTTCGCTCGCGCGCCGTGCTGTTCGGCATCGACCCCGATTTCCACGACAAGATCGACATTCACATCCACGTTCCCGAAGGGGCAATCCCGAAAGATGGACCCTCGGCCGGCATTACGATGGCGACTGCGCTGCTTTCCGCAGTGACGAAGATCCCGATTCACCGGGATGTCGCGATGACAGGAGAAATCACGCTCCGCGGGAAGGTGTTGCCTGTGGGGGGAGTCAAGGACAAGATCCTCGCTGCTTCACGGGTGGGAATCACCAAGGTGATATTGCCGCTCGACAACGAACGCGACCTGGAGGACATCCCGGCCGATGTTCGCGAGAAGATGGCTTTTCATCTCGTTCAGTCGATGGACGAAGTGGTGTCGGTGGCTCTCGATGGCACGATTGTTCCATGGGATGCGAAGGAAAAGCTGCCGGAGCCGTCGAAGACGGTCGGAAGCGAAGACTTCACACACTGAGGCCGGCTGATGGTCCAGGGGGAGGGCGCGACACTTCGCTCGAATCGCATGCTTTTCTTGTAGCCCAGGGCCACCCTTGACAATTGTGCGAGAATATCGGTAATCCCGCTGCGGTTCCATTTCATACGCACCACCCCAGAGCATTCGTTCTGGCTAGTTTCCAACTTTCCCACGACCGGGAACTTCAAGCCTCTTACCTTGGACATCCAATCCGTAGTACTCCACCGTGCGGCGTACGATGCCGATAGTTTTCCAGACGATGGACGTCCCCAGTTCGCGATCGTGGGACGTTCGAACGTCGGAAAGTCGAGTTTCATCAACACCATTCTCCGGAGAAAAGCGATTGCTCGGGTCAGCCAGACGCCAGGCAAGACGCAGGCGATTCACTTTTATCTGATCGATGACCGGTACTTCATCGTGGATCTGCCGGGTTACGGTTACGCAAAGGTTCCCAAAACGGTCGCTGCGCAGTGGGGCGACCTGGTGCACTCGTATCTCGAGCAGGCGGATTCGCTAGAAAAGATCTTTCTACTGATCGACATCCGGCGCACGCCAGCCGGAGAAGACCTGATGATGCACCGCTGGCTCGAGGAGACGGGAGTGCCCTGGCGCGTTGTCATGACCAAAGTCGACAAAGTGTCCAGAAATGAACGAGCGGCCGGCCGCAAGGTCATCGAGGAAAAGCTTCCGGGTAACGAGCTTGCTCCTGTCGCGTTCTCGAGCGTTACGCGGGAGGGAGTCGACGAAGTCTGGCGGGAAATCTACCCGGTCGTGCGGAAGAAGTCAGATAGAAACAGAAATCGTGGCAGCAGAGGCGCCGCAACCTAAACCTAGAGGAAAGCATGGAACACGAAATCGGGAATGAAGAGGCTGTGGCCGTCGAAGAGCAGGCGCCGGAAGAAATCAAGGCGGTGAAGCCGGAAAAGGAACGGCCGGCAAAGGGCGAGAAGGCTGCCTCCGCCGACAAACCGGCGCGAACTCGGAACTCGAAAGCCGACAAGGCAGAGAACGGAACAAAAACCGAGCGCGCCTCGAAAGCCGCCGCGTCCGCCTCGCTGCCGGCTGATGAATCCGAGGCCGGAAGTCTGAAAGAGCCGGGCGAGCAGGACGATTCCGAGTCGCCCCAGGCCGCATCCTCTGACGATTCCCTGGAGAGTCAGGGGGAGGGCGACGGCCGGTCGGCTGCTGCGCCCCGCCGTCCGGAGCTGCCGAATCAACAGGCAGCCGAGACAGTCGACATCCGCGTGCTCAAGGAAATGAAACTCACCGATGTGGCGAAGATTGCGCGGGAGTACGGAGTGGAGAATGCGGCGGGGATGCGCAAGCAGGATCTGATCTTCTCGATCCTTCAGGCGCAGACGGAAAAGAGTGGTCTGATATTCTCGGAAGGGGTGCTCGAGTGTCTTCCCGACGGGTTCGGATTCCTGCGCGCTCCCGAGTACAACTATCTGCCGGGTCCCGACGACATCTATGTCTCGCCCTCACAGATCCGCCGATTTGATCTGCGGACCGGCGACACTGTTTCAGGACAGGTGCGGCCGCCGAAAGAAGGGGAGCGATACTTCGCGCTCATCAAAGTCGAAGCGGTGAACTTCGAGCACCCCGATGTCGCGCGGGACAAGATCCTGTTCGACAACCTCACGCCGCTGTACCCCGAGGAGCGGGTCAAGCTCGAAGTGCCATCGAACATGTCCTCGCGCGTTCTCGATCTGGTAGCTCCAATCGGAAAGGGCCAGCGGGGACTGATCGTCGCGCCGCCGAGAACCGGCAAGACGATGCTGCTGCAGGCCATCGCGAACGCAATTACGACGAACCATCCGGAAATCAGCCTGATCGTCCTGCTCATTGACGAGCGGCCCGAAGAGGTCACCGACATGCAGCGCTCGGTCAAGGGGGAAGTGATCTCCTCGACGTTCGACGAGCCCGCTTCCCGCCACGTGCAGGTCGCCGAGATGGTAATCGAGAAGGCCAAGCGCCTGGTCGAGCACCGGCGGGATGTGGTGATTCTGCTCGATTCCATTACCCGGCTCGCTCGTGCGTACAACACGGTGGTGCCGCCGTCGGGCAAAGTGCTCTCGGGCGGTGTCGACTCGAATGCTCTTCAGCGTCCCAAGCGTTTCTTCGGTGCGGCGCGTAACGTGGAAGAGGGCGGTTCGCTGACGATCATGGCCACGGCACTGATCGACACCGGCTCACGCATGGATGATGTGATCTTCGAGGAGTTCAAGGGAACGGGCAACATGGAAGTTCACCTCGATCGGAAGCTCGTCGAGAAGAGAATTTTCCCCGCGATCGACATCAACAAATCGGGAACCAGGAAGGAAGAGCTTCTGCTGGAGAAGGCCGAGCTCAATCGCATCTGGGTTCTCCGGAAGGTGTTCAGTCCTCTGTCGACGGTCGAATCGATGGAGCTTCTGGTCGAGAAGCTGGACAAGACGAAGACGAATACGGAGTTCCTGAACTCGATGAGCTCGATGTAAGGGCACCTTCGGTGAATTCAGAATTGAGAATTCAGAATTCAGAAAGAGGAAGGCCGGCAGAATCCAATTCTGAATTCTGCATTCTCAATTCTGAATTCCTGAACGAAACATTCCCTCAGGCTGAGACGTTTCATCAGTGATGGCTAAGAAAGACAAGCGGGTCAAAGGCTTCCTCTGGCGGCACTCCTTCGGGATTGCCGTAGTAGTTCTCGTCCTGTTCGTCGCAGGGCTCGGCTTTGCCGGCTACAACTACATCGTCATCACGAAGGAATTCGACTCGAGCCGGAAATGGGACCTCCCGAGCCGGATCTACTCGGATGCCACTCAGATCGTCCCCGGGATGTCTTACCCGCGCGAGCTCCTCGAAGCGAAGATCAACCACGTCGGCTACCACGAAACCGGCGGCCCGGTGAAGAACCCCGGGGAGTACCGCTTCGTCGACGACAACCTCGAAATCTTCCTCCAGAACTTCGCCTATCCCGACATGGAGTTCCATGCGACGGCCGTACGGATCGAGATGGATGGTTCGCGTGTGACACGGCTCGTGCGCCTGAGCGACGACATCGGCCTTCGGGGAATCCGGATCGAACCGGAGTTGATCACATCCATCTACAACGAGGTCATGGAGGATCGGGTCCCGATCCCCCTCGAATCGGTGCCCCAGTCTCTGGTCGATGCGATCATCGCCACGGAGGACCGGTCGTTCTTTCGTCATGAAGGGATCTCGATCCGGGGAATCCTCCGTGCGGCCTATGCAAATTACCAAAGCGGAACGGTCGTAGCAGGTGGATCGACCCTCACCCAGCAGCTCGTCAAGAATCTCTACCTGTCACCCGAGCGGGTCTATGTGCGCAAGATCAAGGAAGCGCTCATGGCGATCATCCTGGATGCCCGTTACTCGAAGGAGGAGATTCTCGAGGCTTATCTCAACGAGATCTACCTCGGACAGAACGGCTCGGTGCAGATCAAGGGAGTCGAGCAGGCGTCTACGGTCTATTTTTCCAAGCACGTCCGTTACCTGACGCTGCCTGAGGCGGCGACCATCGCGGGGATGATCCGGAGTCCGAATCAATACTCGCCCCTGCGGAACCCGGAGCGGGCGAAAGACCGCCGTAACACGATCCTTCGAGTGATGCGTGATCAGGAGAAGATCACGCAGGCCGAATATGAAGACGCGAGCAATTCGCCCATGACGGTGAACAAGTTCCCCCGTTCTTTCCGGAGCGCACCCTACTTCGTTGATCTCGTCATGAAGCAGTTGCGGGAGACCTATCCGGAGACGCAGCTCGAGACTGAAGGACTGCGGATCTTCACCACGCTCGACACGATGATGCAGCGGCAGGCGGAGAAGTCTCTCGAGGAGGGAATCGTAAGGCTCGCAAAAAATCATGCAAGCATACGGAAGTCCGAGACGCCCCTGGAAGGAGTGGTCATCACGATCCAGCCCGGCACCGGGTACGTGAAGGCTCTGGTCGGCGGCCGCAGCTATTCGCGCAGCCAGTTCAATCGCGCACTGCAGGCCAAAAGGCAGCCGGGCTCTCTGTTCAAGCCCTTCGTTTACGTGGCTGCGATGGATCCGGAGCGCGGACGTGAGGCCCTGACCGCGTCGTCGATCCTGTCGGACACGCCGATCAGCATTCAGACGGGCAACAGCGTCTGGCGTCCCCAGAACTATGACGGCAAGTTCCACGGGACGCCCACGGTTCGCCGCGCGCTGGCGATGTCCTACAACATCCCGGCAGTCAGAGCGGCGATCGACGCCGGCGTGCCGAACGTCATCCGGCTCGCCTCGAAGATCGGAGTCGAGAGCAAGCTCCAGCCCTATCCTTCGATCTCGCTCGGTTCGTTCGAGGTCACTCCCCTCGAGATTGCGTACGCTTATTCGGTATTCGCCAACGAGGGTGTCAAGGCCGAGCCGATCTCGATTCTCGCGGTTGCGACGAGAGAAGGCCGGGTGCTCGAGAATCGCGAGGTGCAGATGCAGCGGGTCGCGCCGGCGAGCCTGACGTATGTCATGAACGACATGCTGGGCGACGTGCTCGATTACGGGACGGCTGCACGCGTCAGGTCGCTCGGCTTCAAACGGCAGTTCGCGGGCAAGACTGGAACGACAAATGATTATCGAGACGCCTGGTTCGTCGCCTATTCACCGCGCATACTGACTCTCGTGTGGCTCGGATTCGACGACGGCAAGAATCTGCGTCTGACCGGTTCCGACGCCGCTGTGCCGATCTGGGCGAACTATATGAACGCAATCGTCGGAAGCGTGCCTGATACGAATTTCAAACGACCCGACTCAGTCGTCGAACGGCAGATCGACCCTGAGAGCGGGCTTCTCGCCGGACCCTACTGCCCCGAATCGAGAAACGAAGTGTTCGTGCAGGGCACGGCTCCGGACGGGATATGCCAGCTTCACTCGAGGAGTTTCGATTCGATTTTCCCTGTCTTCCGGGACGATGGCCGCGCGCCCGAAATTGCGGGCTCCGGCCGTGGACAGGAAGACGAGCCTCGTCGCGACCTCGACGAGGACGAGCGGGAAGAAGAGAAGAAAAAGAGGCGGCCACGCATCCTTCGATGGATTCTGGGCGACAATTGATGGCAGGAGGCCGGAGCAGGCATGATTCGTAGGCTGCGCGAGGTGACCAACGACGTGCTGCTGTATGTCGGAGGTCTGTCGGATCTTACCTACCAGACGGTCCAGCAGACGTTTCGAAGGCCGTTCCCCATGCAGTTGCTCATGACGCAGTTCGATCAGATCGGTGTGCGGTCTCTTTCGATCGTCGCCATTACGTCCCTGTTCATCGGGATGGTGCTGGCCCTGCAGACTGCGTACTCGCTGGCCGATTTCGGAGGGAAGCTGTTCATCGGCAAGGTGGTTTCCCTGTCGCTGGTGCGGGAGCTCGCCCCGGTGCTCATGTCCCTGATGGTTGGTGGGCGAGTAGGGGCCGGAATCACCGCGGAGATCGGTACGATGAAGGTTACCGAGCAGATCGACGCTCTGCGCGCGCTGGCGACCAATCCCGTGAGGAAGCTCGTGGTCCCGAAAGTTCTCGCGACGACGCTCATGCTGCCGCTGCTGACGGTTCTCGCCTGCGCCCTCGGCATCATCGGAGGCCTCATCATCGCCGTCGCTCAGCTGAATCTGAGCGCAAACTTCTATCTTCGCAGTGTCATCACCACGCTCCAGTACAACGATCTCGCCTCGGGTATCGGCAAGACATTCTTTTTCGGCTTCGTCCTCGCGCTGATTGCCTGTTACAACGGGTTGAACACCACCGGAGGCGCGGATGGCGTCGGAAGGGCGACGACCTCGACGGTGGTTACCGCTTCGATCTCGATTCTGATCATGGATTTCTTTTTGACGAAGCTGTTCATGATGCTTGCCTGATGACGAGCGAGGCCACAACGGACCGGCGCGCCTGGCCGCGAGAGTCGACCGACCGTCGACGGCACGGGCGCGACGTCTTCGTGGAGTTCGAAGGCGTCCACAAGTCCTATGGTAAGAAGCATGTGCTTCGGGGCGTCGATCTTCAGGTGTACCGCGGAGAAGTGCTCGTGATTCTCGGGGGCTCAGGGACAGGCAAGTCGGTCACGCTCCGCCATATGCTTGGTCTCGAGGCGCCTGACGCAGGACGGGTTCAGGTGGAGACTGAGGACATTACCGAGCTGCCCGAGGAAGAGCTCTACCGCGTGAGGAAAAAGTTCGGGATGCTGTTTCAGGGCGGAGCGCTGTTCGACTCGATGAACGTCCTCGAGAACGTCGCCTATCCTCTGAAAGAGCACACAAAGTTGAGTCCCGACGAGCGGGCGAGAATCGTCGCGGAGAAACTCGAGCTGGTGGACCTTCCCGGTACCGAGCAGCTCATGCCGGTCGATCTCTCGGGCGGCATGCGGAAGAGGGTGGGTCTCGCCCGCGCCGTGGTACTCGAGCCTCAGGTCATCCTCTACGACGAGCCGACCACGGGCCTCGACCCGATCACGGCTCAGAAGATCAACGAGCTCATTGTCAGCCTTCAGACCAAGCTCAACGTAACGTCCGTGGTCGTGACGCACGATATTCAGTCGGCATTTACGGTCGGCGACAGGATCGCCTTTCTGAACGAAGGTGTTTTCGAGTGGGTGGGGACGATGGAGGAGGCGCGGCGGAGCGGTAACGAAATGCTCAGAGAGTTTCTTCAGGCCTCGGCAGTGGCATCGGCGCTGCCGATCGACGAGTGAGAATGCATGGGACACGGAGCATGTTTGCAGAAACTACAGACTCAGAGAATCGGTCGCTCGCGTGCAGATTCCTGCTGGGAGGAGACATGGCGCCGCTGAGTGAGCGCAGCGCCCCGTCCGCTACTTTATGACCGCACAGAAAAATACTTCCAGAAATCTCAGAATTGGTGCACTCGTCGCGGTATCGATCGTGATCCTGATGATCTTCATCTTCTTCATCGGATCCGAGCAGCGGATCTTTTCCCGAAAAGGCGACTATAACGTGGAGCTCGAAAGTGCATCGGGCCTCGCTCAGGGCAACCCTGTCATGCTCTCCGGCGTCACTGTAGGTGTAGTCAAGGACATCTTTCTTCCGCGTGACCCACGCGGAGACAAAGTGAAGATCGTGCTGTCGATCGAAAAGAAGTTCGCCGAGAGGATCCGGGAGGACTCCCGGGCCCGCCTCAAGAAGCTCGGCCTGCTGGCCGGCGATACGTATGTCGACATAAGTCCGGGCTCGCCGGAACTGCCTGTTCTGCCCCCCGGTTCGCTGATCCCAGCCCACAGGCAGACAAACGTCGATGAGCTGATCTCCTCGGGTGAAGATCTGGTCGACAACTTCGTTCAGATCTCGCACTCGCTCAAGAATATCCTCGGCCGTGTCGACGAAGGAGAAGGCTTGCTCGGCGAGCTCACACAGCAGCCCGAAACCAAACAGCGGCTGACCGATACGCTGCTCGTCACGCTCAACAAGACCAATGCTCTTCTTCAGCAGGTGGAAAGCGGAGAGGGGCTTGCCGGGAAACTGATCTACGACGAGGACTACGGCGCCCGAGTGAGCGCCTCTCTCAACTCGAGCCTCGCATCGCTCGAGTCGATCACCGGCAACGTTCAGGACAGTTTCGCCAACGGGACCGGAGCTTTGCCAGCGCTCCTCTCCGATCCAGCTGGAAAGCAGAGAGTCATGACCCTGATCGCGAACCTCGAGACGACTTCTGACAATCTCGCGAACTTCAGCGTGGCCCTGCGGACCGGGGAGGGAATCGTTCCCCGCCTTCTCAACGACAAGCCGTATGCCGACGAGACGCTCAAGGAGTTCAGCCAGCTCGTCAGCCAGCTGTCGGCAACGGCTCGTAAACTCAACCAGGGTGAAGGTACGGCCGGAAAGCTGATTGCCGATCCCGGAGTCTACGAATCGATCAATGACATTCTGATCGGGATCAACGAATCGCGGATGTTGCGGTGGCTCGTCAGAAATCGCCAGGCGAAAGGAATCGAGACCCGTTATGAGGCTGCGACGGCGCAACCCGGATCGCCAGCTCCGCTCGCGCCGGCTCCGGCGCCCGTGCCCGACCTCGTCGTGCCGGTGATTCCGGTTTCAGTCCCCTCGAACGACGGCGGTTCGAACGATGCCGAGAGTGAACCTCCACCGCGGCCGACACCGCAAAGCGGCGAAGAATCGCAGGGACGTTTTTAGGGCGGTATTGTCTTCGTGACCGCCGCCTCTGGCGGGATGGTGCACGCCCCGCATCCTCGTGACGAAGGCTCCGCAAGTTGACCGCCGCGTGGTTTTCCCGGGAGTACAATGCGTGCAGCAGTCAACCCGGGGGGACCCAACCATGTCGCGTCCAAATGCTCGCCTGGCTCTGATTCTCTGCACAACTCTCCTTGCCGATCCACTGGCGCTGCCGGCCCAGGAAGCCGGAGGCGGATTCGCCGAGATCCTGGACGTCCGCGTCACGAGCGTGGACGTCGTGGTGACCGGCCCGGATGGATCTTCAGCACGAGGTCTCACCTCCGCCGATTTCGAAATCTACGAGAACGGCAGGCGTCAGGAGATCACGAACTTCTACGAGGTAGGGGCCGGACCCTCGTCGGGTACGATCAAGGTTGACGGCAACACGACGATCGATGTCGCCGGTCCGCGAAGCGCCCGGCAGTTCATCTTCTATTTCGACAACGGAACCCTTTCGGTCCAGAACAGGAACCAGATCTTTCCGGCTGTTCGCGCGTTTCTCGAAAAGCATATGGAGCCGGGTGACGAGACCATGGTCGTGACATGGAATCGTGGATTGGACGTGAGGTTGCCCTGGACCAGAGACCTCGAGGCGGTGGACAGCACTCTCGAGACGATGGCCGGAGAGCTGGCCAACGCGTCGCAACTGCAGTTGGAAAGACGGCGGGTGGAGAGAATTCTCGACCAGCTGGAAGTCGACGCTGAAGACCCATCGACACTGACGACTTTTGCGATGGTGGAGGCGAGCGTTCGTTCGTATGCAGAGAATGTGCGCCATGACATGGCGCTGTCGGTCAGCGCGATCTCGAAACTCCTGGCGAGCCTTTCCGGAGTCGATGGTCGGAAAGTCCTGGTGCTGGCGACCGAATCTCTGCCGACCAAGGCTGGCGGCGAGATGTTCGAGAAGCTGGAAAGCATCAGAACCCGAGCGATGGTCTCCACGACCTCGACACTCAGGCCGGGAGCGCGATCGGGTTCTCGCGCCGTGGATTCTTCGAGATTCAACGTTGCTCCGATGATCGAACAGCTCGGCATCGCGGCGAACGCCACGGGAGTGACGATCTACGCGATCAATCCAAGGGGAACCGCAAAGAATGCTGGTAAGTCCGATCTGCAGGAGCCAGGCGATACGAGCATGGATTTCGGAGAGTCCGTACAGGCGCTCGATGGCGTGAACATGCTTGCGCGTAACACCGGAGGCGTCGCGATGGTGGGCGCGCCCGCGACTCTCGCCCTCGATCGCATCGCGCGGGATCTCGGTTCTTATTACTCTCTCGGCTATAAAGCGGGCCCCGGAGACACGCCGAACAGGAACATCGAGGTGCGCATCAAGCGCCCGGGACACAACGTGCGCTCGCGAACAAGCGTCTACTACCGCTCGCTCGAGACCGAAATGGCCGATCGCGTGATCGCGAATCATCTGCGAGCCGATCTGTCGAACGAGCTGGGCGTGAGTCTCGAGGTTGACCCGATCACCTCGGACGGGTCGCGACAACTCCTGCCGATGCGAATCGTCATCCCGGTCGATTCGCTCACGCTCCTTCCGCGCGGCGACGGAACCTTCACCGGCGGATTTTCGGTATTTGTGTGCTCAGGTGACGGAGCCGGAGACACCTCGGGCGTGAATGTTCAGTCGCATCGGATCAGCTGGCCGGACGCGCAGGCCGTCGAGATGAAGGGCCGGCGAATCGGGTTCGCTGTGCAGGTCCCGGTGGAGAAGGGGCGGCATCAGGTCTCCGTAGGGGTAGTCGACCATCTCTCGCAGATTCAGGGGTTTGCGACGATGCGGATCACCGGCCACCCCGGTTGAGCCGGGCCTCGAGCGACCACGCCCGGATCACAGAAGCGCGGCGGTGATCCGGCCTGTTCACGGGTTTGTTACAGCCCGTTGGGATTCCGGACATATCGAGCGTCATCGCTCTGTTCCACAGACGGGTATCCGCTATTCTTCCTCTTTTTGCCGGGATCAATCTGGAGTTTCATGAAGATCAGACGAAGTTCCATTCGATTCGTGACAGCCTCGTTGCTGCCCCTGTCGCTGCTGCTGGCCGGATGCGGCGATGACTCAGCTGCCGCGAACGCCCGCCCGGGACGGCCGCCGGCCGTGGTCGAGCTCGCACCCGTGCAGCAGGGATCCTTCGACGCTGCGGTTCGGTTCGTGGGGCGGCTGGAAGCGGAGTCTTCCGCGGAACTGACTGCGCGAACCGACGGGCCGATCACGGCTGTCTACGCGGGAAGCGGAGATCGAGTCAGGCGCGGACAGCTACTCGCCCAGATTGATCCGGCCGAGGCGCAGCAGCAGGTCAATCAGGCTCAAGCCGCCCTCCGGATGTCGGAGGCGACTGTGAACCAGCGGCGGGCGAGCCTCGAGCTGTCCCGCAGCAATGCGTCTCGAAGCCAGAGCCTCTTTTCGGAAAGGCTGCTTTCTCAGAGTGACCTCGATATGGTGCAGGGAGAGCTCTCGACTGCCGCATCGCAGCTGGAGCTCGCTCGGGCTCAGGTGGAACAGGCGAGGGCAAGTCTGAACAGCGCGAGACTCCAACTCGAACAGACCCGCGTCGTCTCTCCCTTCGACGGGCATGTAGGGACGCGGCACCTCGATCTGGGAGCTCGCGCGACTTCGAATACGCCAATCTTCACGGTCGTCGATCTGTCTACGATCAGAATCAAATTTTCAATTCCGGCGCGCGACGCCGTTCACATTCGTCCATCGCAGCCGGCTGTGATCACCGTCGATGCCATTCCGGGCCGTGAGTTCACAGGCACGGTCTCCCGGATCTCGTCCGTTTTCGATCCGCGCACCAATACGGTCGAGGCTGAGGTCGAAGTAAACAATCCTGACGGAGCACTGAAGCCGGGTATGTTCGGCAGCGTCCGGATCGCGTACAAGACGAATCCGACGGCGCTGCTCGTGCCAACTTCCGCAATCCAGCGCAGTGCGCAGGAGCAGTGGCTGTTCATCGCCGAGGATCCCGGCGGGAAGGGACTCGTCGCGCGGCGGGTGAGCTTGCGGGTGCTCGAGTCGGCCGGTACGGCGACATCGCAGGTTGCAGTCGAACCGATTGAAGGAACGCTGACGGACGGTGCGAACGTGATCGTGCTCGGCCAGGAAAAGCTGTCCGACGGGGCGCCAATCGTCGATGCGGCGAGTGTCAAGTCGAAAAAGGAGGGCCGATGAGTCTTCCATCGATCAGCGTGAAACGCCCGATCACGACCACGATGATGTTCCTCATCGTGATCCTGCTCGGAGCCATTTCATTCAGCCGCCTGCCGGTGGATCTCATGCCGGAGCTGGTCTATCCCACGCTTACCGTGCGGACTTCCTACCCCAACGTCGGCCCCCAGGAAATCGAAGATCTGATCACGCGTCCGATCGAAGAGTCGGTGGCGGCGATCGCAGGAGTGGAAGAGATAACCTCCAGTTCCTCTGAAGGCAATTCGACCGTCCGAGTGGCGTTCACCTGGGGGACGGATCTCGACGAGGCAGCGGAGGAGATCCGGTCGAGGATCGAGAGGATCCGAAGTTCGCTCCCGGATGGGTCCGAGTCTCCGCGGGTGTTCAAATTCGACATCGCGCAGTTCCCGATTCTCTTTCTGGGGGTGTCCTCTCCGACCCTGGGACCGATCGAATTGCGCGAGTACACCGAAGAGCGGATCAACAGGCGGCTGGAGAGAATCCCGGGTGTCGCCTCGATCGACATCAGAGGCGGCCTGCGCCGTCAGATTCAGATCGAGCTCGACCGCGACCGCATGCTCTCACTCGGACTCACGGCCGACTCGGTCACCAGGCTGCTGCGCGACGAGAACCTGAACCGTCCGGCCGGACAGGTTGAGGAGGGGAATCTCGACGTTTTCCTGCGGACGGTCGGGGAGTACCGAACGGCGGCGGAAGTCGGAGCAACCGTGGTGGCCGTGCGTGAGGGAACGCCGATCTATCTGCGGGACATCGCGTCGGTGAGCGAGGGTGTCGAAGAAGTGACGACTCGGACGCGAATCAACGGCGAACCCGGCATCCGCGTGGCAATCACGAAACAGGCTGGCGCGAACACGGTGGAAGTGGCCCGAGGGATTCTGCGGGAGGTGGACCGCATCAACGCCGACAGTCCGCAGGTTCGGGTCGTCACGATCATCGACACCAGCCGATACATTCAGAATGCGATTGCAAACGTGCGGAACGCGGCAGTCATCGGAAGCATTCTCGCCGTATTCGTGCTGCTGTTTTTTCTCCGATCGGAGCGCTCCACCCTCGTGATCGCGACGTCCATCCCGATCTCGGTCATCGCCACGTTTGCACTGGTCTATTTCAGCGGCTACACCCTCAACATCATGACGTTCGGAGGTCTTGCCCTCGGGGTGGGAATGCTCGTCGACAACGCGATCGTCGTGCTCGAGAACATCTTCCGCAAATTTGAAGAGGGGTTGAGCCCGATCAAGAGCGCGATCGAGGGAACGAGCGAAGTCGCGATGGCCATTACCGCCGCCACGCTCACGACCATCGCGGTGTTCCTTCCGATTGTCTTCATGGAGGGAGTCAGCGGCGTGATGTACAAACAGCTCGCGATCGTCGTGGCGTTCGCGCTGTTTGCATCACTTGCAGTCGCGCTCACACTCATTCCCGTGCTCTCGTCCCGCATCCTGTCGATCGGAAGGAACGGCGGGTGGAAGTCTCCGCTCACGCCGCTATATACACGCAGTGGCAGGATCCTCGAGGCGATGGAATCGCGGTACAGATCGGGAGTGTCGTGGGCCCTTCGCCACCGCAAGCTGGTCGTCTTCGGAACTCTGGCACTCTTCATTGCCAGCACCGCTCTGGTGCCGTTCATCGGTTCCGAGCTGATGCCAAGAACGGACGAGGGAGAGGTTCGGGTCGACCTCGAGATGGCGGTGGGAACACGGCTCGAGCTGACTGATTCCGCAATCCGCGAGGTCGAGCGAATCGTGCGACTGGAAGTTCCTGAGGCTGAGAACGTTCTCACCTCGGTCGGCGGAGGTGGTGGCGGATGGGGAATCTCAGGCACGCACTCGGGTGACGTCCGGGTGAGCCTCGTGAGCCAGTCGCAGCGGACACGTTCATCAGACGAGATCGCCGCAGCACTTCGTCCGTCTCTCATGGCGATTCCGGGGGCAACGATCCGGACCCGGGCCGGGTCCGGCCTGTTCATCATGCGAATCGCTTTCGGAGGAGGGGATGAAGGTCTGGCTGTAGAGATCCGCGGATTCGAGCTGGCGCAGTCCTACGTTCTCGCTGAGCAGGTGCAGGAAGCGCTGGAAGGTACCGAGGGGATCAGCGATGTCCGGTTGGGCCGTGATCCAGGGCGCCCTGAGCGCGTCATACGGATCGATCGCGAAAAGATCGCCCGGCTGGGGCTCTCGATGAGCCAGGTGGCGGCGATCGTCGAAACGAACCTGGCGGGAGCCCGCGCCACGGTCCTGCGGCGGGCTGGACGGGAGTACGACATGATCGTGCGCCTCAAGGAAGGGGACCGGGAGGTCCTGTCGGACATCGAGGAAGTCTCGCTCGTTTCGTCGACTGGCGAGACCGTCGCGCTCCGAAACGTCATCGACGTCGAATACTCGGCGGGTCCGGTCGCCATCGATCGGAAGGACCAGGAGCGCGTGCTCTACGTTTCGGCGAACGTTGCCGGCCGGGACCTCGGCACTGTCGCGGCCGACGTGCAGGAGAAACTCCGCGCGATCGAGGTTCCCGATGGCTTTGCTCTGATTCTCGCCGGAGAGTATGAGGAGCAGCAGGACGCTCGACGCGCACTGATGATCACTCTGCTCCTTGCCATCGTTCTGGTCTATATGGTCATGGCGGCTCAGTTCGAGAACCTGCTGGATCCCTTCATCGTGATGTTCTCGATTCCGATGGCCGCGGTTGGCGTTTTCGTTACGCTCTTCATTACCGGGACGACGTTCAACATCCAGAGCTACATCGGAATGGTCATGCTGGCGGGTATCGTCGTGAATAACGCGATCGTGCTGGTCGACTATACGAATCTTCTGCGCAGGCGGGACGGGATGGCGCTGCACGAGGCGGTGATCGAAGCAGGCCGCCGCCGTCTCAGGCCGATCCTCATGACGACCGTGACGACGTTGCTGGGCCTGATACCCCTGACGCTCGCACTCGGCGAGGGTGGCGAAGTCCAGGCGCCGATGGCGCGGGCGGTCGTGGGTGGTCTCCTGGTCTCGACGCTGGTCACGCTCTTCCTCATTCCAGTGCTGTACACGATCGTTGCCGAGTGGGAAGAGTCCCGCAAGAGGGTTCGGGAAATCCGTTCAAGGGAAAACGAGCTTCCCGAGCCGGCCGTTTAGGATCCACAAGGAGCAGAGTGTGTAGCTCCCGGCCGGGCATCTGGCCGCGTCTGTGCAATCAGGCACCATACAATCCGTCCTGTGCAGCACACGAACGTTGAAGAACAAGAGGGTACGATGCAGATTCAGATCAATACAGACAGCAACATCGAAGGACGCGAGGCGCTCGCGGCCGAAGTCACTGCCGTGGTGGAAGGAGCGCTCAGCCGATTCAGCGATCGGATCACCCGGGTGGAAGTCCATCTGAGTGACGAGAACAGCGACAAGAGCGGCCAGAACGACAAACGGTGCATGATGGAGGCTCGCATGGAGGGTCTCAGGCCCGCAGCGGTCACGCACACCGCGCCGACTCTGGATGAGGCGGTCGACGGCGCGGCCGACAAGCTGAAGAGATCTCTCGAGAGCACCCTGGGACGCCTGCGGGACAAGCGTTAGTACGGGAAGCCGAAGCCACCGCACAAGCTCGAGTCCGCATGTCAGGATGACGCCACAGCCTCAGCGCGACTCTGATTCACATACAGCGCGAGCTCATCCTTCGGCATCGCGGCCAGCACTTCCTTCGCGTGCACGTAACCCAGGTTCACGATCCTGTCGAAGGACTTCCAGTCGAGCAGACTAACGCCGGCGAGCTCCGGATTCAGGTAGATGTCGACCGATTGCCGAGCCTGTTCGCGCCGCGACTCGCTGTAGAGAATCGTCGTTCCCATCAGTACCGCACCGAGGCCCGGAAGCCGGTATCGCTGTTTTTTGCGAGGGCGGAAGCGGTCGCGCAGTAGCTCCCACGTTCCCGGCACGTCCTCGAACTCGTACTTTTTCGGATTGCGGCGCGCGAGATCGACTCCGATGATCCTGCGCGCTCCCATCTTCGCCATGATGTCGGTGGGGAAGTTGTTGAACACGCCTCCGTCGATGAGCAACTCTCCCTGCCAGAGAACGGGCGGCAGCGCGACGGGAATCGACACGCTCGCCCGGACCGCGCGGTCGATTCGTCCACGCGTGATCACCACTTCCCTGGCCGTCGAAAAGTTCGATGCAACGCAGAAAAGCGTGCGCCAGCTGTCGACCACATCCGGCTCGCAGTTCACCATGTCGCCCACGGCCCGGGTGATGACCGCCTTCATCCGCTTTCCCTTGATCAGCGAAATCATCGGAAGAATGTTCAGATCACCCGTCGGATTCCCGGCAAACACCTTGCGCGCTCCGTCGATCACCTGTTGCGCCGGAAGGCCGAACGAGACGTAGGCAGCCATCGCGCCTCCGATGCTCGTGCCGCCGACGAAATCGATCTCCACTCCCGCCTCTTCGAGCGCTTTGAATACACCGAGATGCGCGAATCCGCGCGCGCCCCCGCCGGCGAGAACCAGGCCGATCGCGTTGCCCGTGACGATCCGAGCAAGCCGCGCGATGTCGCGCTCGAGCGCAGGCCGCACGTGAAAGTGCGCATCGACGGGACGGCGGTCGAGCCACTTCTCCGTCCCGGTCAACGCCTTCCGGTCCGCATCGTGGAGCAGCACGAGCGTCTGACGCGCCCCCGTGATCCGCCCTTCTCCCATGCAGAGCTGCCGCTCGATCTTCGAGATTTCGACGGGCGCATCGGCGCGGCCCACGAGGAGAATCTCGTCGGCGTGGCGAAGGCATCGCCGCGTCCACTCGGTGTCCGTGGGATCCGTCAGTAGGAGCACGAACTCGTTCCAGAACTCTACGTCGTCCATCCAGGTCGTGACCTTGTGATGGATATCGGAATCCGACTGCGTCGTCTCCGCGGCGCCGTCACCGAAGCGCGCGTTGATGGTGGCGCTCGATTCCATCGTCGATACGCCCCAGCGGTCCATGGCGTGAACCAGGTCCTCGCCGAGCTTCCTGAGGTCGAACCCATCCGTGATCGCGAGAAGGCATACCGTTGCGGGCTTCCGTACGGCAGACCGCGTGGACGAGCGCTTGAGCCTCTCGATGATGATCCGCGCCATGTGCACGGGAAGTTGAGGATGGCGATGCCACAGCGCATCGAATGCTTCACGGCCCGCGTGCGCGACAACCGTATCGCGCACGGCAACGACCGTTGCTGAGCGGGGCTCCCCCGTCAGAACCCCCATCTCGCCGACCGTCTCTCCACGTCCGATCTCGCCGATCTCATGGCGCTCGCCGTCCTTTTTCACGTACGCGCGAAGACGCCCGCTGATGACGAAGTAGACGCCATTCGCCGGATCGCCTTCTTCGATGAGCGTCTCGCCGCCCGTCATCTCTTTCCACTCCAGCATCGGCATCGCCGCATCGACGAACGCATCCTCGACGCGGCCGAAGATCTGCGTCAGGCAGGTGGCGAGCGTGTCTCTGTGGTTTTGATTCATCGACTCCTCAACATGTGATGCCTGACGAGCCATCAGGCCGGGCCGGCCCTCCAGGACCTTGCCTCTGGTGATACGAGAAGTGCCAACCGTGTCATCCTGGCGAAGCGAAGGATCACCTCCCTCGAGGAGATACCGAAAATCTTCAGGGGATCCTTCGCTTCGCTCAGGATGACACGCCGATTCCTGTTGTTGGACCTGCCTCATATACTATGGCAGTTCCCATTACAATCGTTCGTCTCTCACGATACAGGACTCTTCAACGCCCGCATGACTGACATCTCGGCCCCGGAAAGCACCATCATCCGCCGCAAGCGGCTCGCCGCGCGCGTCCATCCGATCGTCAAGCTCGATCACCTGGTCCGCATCTTCGCCTGCCCGATCCTCGCGCTGCTCGTCGTCACGGCGCGGACCAGCGCGGGCAACCCCATTCCACTCACGCTCTGGATCATCCTCGGAATCTACGCCCTCGTCTGGCCGCACGTCGCCCGGTTCCTCGCGCAGAGCAGCAAGGGCAACGTTCGCCGCGCCGAGATGCGCTCCCTCGTCATCGATTCCTTCGCAGCAGGCGCCGCCATAGCCCTCGCGTCATTCCAGCTCGTGCCGACACTCGCAATCGTCACCGGCATCGCTTCGATCCTCACCAGCGTCGGCGGGGTTCCGCTGCTTCTCGTCGGTGCGTCTGCATTCATCGCCAGCGCGCTGATCACCGGGGCAACCGTGACGAACTTCTCCATCGCCACGAACGCTTCGCCCGTCGGCATCGCACTCTCCGCCCTCGGCCTTTTCCTCTTCCAGACGATGATGGGCTTTCTCACCTATCGCACGGCGCGCAGCTTCGTTCAGAGCCGCAGGCGCATCGCCGAGCAGGCCGATGAGATTCAGCGTCAGAACTTGGAGCTGTTCGAAGCGCGGGAAGAGGCCCTGCAGGCCGCGCAGGCGAAAGCCGCGTTCCTCGCCACGATGAGCCACGAGATACGCACACCTCTCAGCGGCGTCCTCGGAATGACGAGCCTTCTCGCCGACACGCGGATGACGCCCGAGCAGCAGGACTTCGTCCGCACCATCCAGGTCTCCGGAACGACACTCCTCGCGGTAATCAACGACATCCTCGACTACTCGCGCATCGAGTCGGGACGGCTCGAGCTCGAAGACGAACCGCTCAGCGTGCGCGGCGTCGTCGAGGAAGCGCTCGAGATCGTCGGAATGCGCGCCCGCGATAACGGCATCGAGCTCGTCTGCGAAGTCGAGCCCGACGTCCCCGAGTTGATTCACGGCGACGCTATCCGCCTCCGCCAGGTCCTGACGAACCTCGCGGGCAACGCCGTGAAGTTCACGTCCGAAGGGGAAGTGGTCGTCACGGTGCGTAGCCTGGCCGCGCCTGAAAAGGATTCGCCGGCGGAGATGGAATTCAGCGTTCGCGACACTGGCATCGGCATCCCCGCCGACCGCCTTCCGATCCTCTTCATCCCATTCAGCCAGGCCGACGCCTCCACCACGCGCCGCTACGGCGGTACAGGCCTCGGGCTCGCGATCTCGAAACGGCTGACGGAGCTCATGGGCGGAACAATCACTGTCGCGAGCAGGGAAGGGGAGGGGAGCACATTCACCTTCACCGTCAAGGCGCAGGTCGCGAAGGATCGCCGGAAGAGGCCTCGCATCTCGACGGCGGAAGTTGCCGGTCAGCGCGTCCTGGTCGTCGACGACAACGCGACGAACCGCCGGGTCCTCTGCGCGCATCTCGCATCGTGGGGAATGAAGCCGGAGGCGGTGGAGAACGCCGAAGAGGCGATCGCAAAACTTGCGGACGGCGAGCCGTTCGTTCTCGCGATCCTCGATCTGCACATGCCCGACGTCGACGGCATGACGCTCGCGCATCGCATCCGCGAGACGAGCCGGAACCACGAGCTCCCGCTGATTCTGCTCTCGTCCTCACTCGTGCAGAGCAAGGACGATCCGGAGAAACTCTTCAACGCGCGGCTGATGAAACCGGTGCGGCAGTCGAAGCTCTTCGACTCGATCGTGCGCGTGCTCGATCACACCGGCGCTGCGTATCACCATGAACGGACGGGGGCGGGACTGCAGGCCGTCCCGCTCACCGCTCCGATGAAGATCCTCGTTGCCGATGACAACGAAGTGAATCGCAAGGTCGCCGGACTGGTGCTCCGCCGCCTCGGATACAGCGCGTATTTTGTCGAGAACGGCGTCGAGGCCGTCGAACATGTGACCAAAGCTGCGGAGTCGGATGATGCGTACGACCTCGTACTGATGGACGTGCACATGCCTGAGATGGACGGGCTGGAGGCGACACGCCGCATCCGCGACTTCGCCTACGAAAATCCGGGACTGCCCGCTCCGCGCATCGTCGCGATGACGGCCGATGCGATGCCGGAAGATCGGGAGATCTGCCTGACCGCGGGGATGGACGATTACCTCACCAAGCCGCTCGACTTCGAAGCTGTGCGCGCGATGCTCGAGAAGACCGCGAAACATGTGGCACGGGATTCCAATCGCCTGCCTTCCTCCACGGAGCAGGCGCCGTCGTCCGTCATCGACTGGGCCCGTCTCAACGAGCTGCGCTGCTACGACACGCCGGATGGCGAGATAGTACGTGGCCTCATCGACTCGTTCATGAACGAGACGTCGGCGAAGCTCGTTGTCTTGCGCAGCAGCGCCGAAGCCCGGGACGCCGGCGCACTCCGGGCCTCCGCCCACGCCATCAAGGGCGCCGCCATGAACGTCGGCGCCATCGGTGTCGCCGAGGGTGCGAGTCGAATCGAAGAAGCCGCGAAACAGAGCGCTCTGGACGACATCGACTCGCTGGTCGAAAAGCTGAGCGCCTCCGTGACCCCCGCCGTTGAAGAGCTGAGACAGCGCAACACCGTAGGGTGAGCAGTGTGATGCGGTGGCCCCGCGCCCTCGGTGCGACGTCCTTCCTGTAACGGTGACGTACGAGGTACGACGGCGCGGACGACGGCATCCCCCGCCCCTTTCCCTCAACGTTCCGTTACAATCCCCGGCACAGGGGAGGAACATCACCAGACATGTCCGATCAGGAAATTACAGCGGACAACGTACTCGCCGGTCTCGTCAATGCCGAGCCAGACGTCTCGCCCGACGACACCCACCCTTTCAGAAACGCCGCGATGATCGGCGACGAGAAGCTCCGCTCGAGCGGCTTCTTCGTCAACATCGTCCGCCGCGCGTCCTCCGAAGCCTTCAAAGGAACCGCGCCTCTCGTCCTGATCGTTGAAGACGACCCGGGAACCGTCACCGTCATCGATGCCGTCATAAAACGCCATGGCTTCACCACGCGCACGGCTAAAAACCTTCAGGAGATCATCCGCGCGCTCAACGCGAAACCGCAGCCCGACCTGATGCTGCTCGACATCATGCTTCCCGACGCGAACGGCTTCGCAATCCTCGAGCGCCTCCGCCGCCATCCCGACTTCAGCGCGATTCCCGTTGTGATGCTCACGAGCCTCAGCGATCCTGCCGACGTCGCCAAGGGCCTCGCCCTGGGAGCCACCGGCTACATGAGCAAACCCGCAAGACCCCAGGCGCTCCTGTCCGCCATCGAGATCGTCCTGGGAATGAAAGCGGAGAGCTGAATCGCGACGAGAATGTCGTACGACCGTACGATCGGAGGACGCATGCAGAAGGCGAAACTGAGTTGCAGGAGTGCTGTCTGGCTTGCGCTGTTCCTTCTTGCTCGAGCCACTCCGGCTCCCGGCATCATCATCCGCCATGATCGAGATGACGGTCGCTACCTCGAGCTTGCAAAGTCGTACTCCCAACTCGTCCACATGAACACACAGGAGCCGGGCAAGCCCCCGGATGGAGAAGGTACCCTCGTGGATTTCCGTTGGGTAGCCACCGCGGCCCACATCGCGACTCTCATCAAGCCGGGACACCTCGTTACCCTTTCCGGCAGGGACTACGAGGTCGCCGCAGTTCACATGCACCCTGAGTGGAACGATGGCCCGCACGACATTGCGCTGATAAGGCTCGCCAGCGAAGTCAGTGGAGTTGAGCCTGCGCTCATCTATCGCCAGCAGGACGAGGCCGGGCAGCTCGTCACCCTCGTCGGAATCGGCGATACTGGAACAGGAGTCACGGGACCGGAACGCAACGACGGACGCGTTCGCGCGGCGACAAACCGGATCGAGAGTGCAACGGAAGCCTGGCTGAAGTTCCCCTTCGACCAGGGCGACAAAGCCACGGAGCTCGAGGGCATCAGTGGTCCCGGAGACAGCGGAGGTCCAGCCTTCATCGACGATGCGGGGAAGCGCTATCTGGTCGGGATAGGCTCAGGCCAGAGCACGCGTGCAACGGGCGGCCGCGAGGGACTTTACGGAGTCACCGAGTACTACACGAGAGTGTCCACCTATGCGCCCTGGATGGACTCGATCATGAATGATCACGCTTCCGATGAACCTCAGGCTGTGGAATCGGGTGCGACGATCGAGCCTGTCGAAACGCCTGAGCCGATCGAGACGGCGAAAACCAGCGCACCGGCCAGGACAGCGCGCAGAGAGTCGTGTACCGGGACTCTCGCGGAGTACTGCGAGCGTTACGGCGGTGTCTGCCCGACGTACGACGAGGCCCTCGAGTGGCGCAGCAAACTCTGCTCGCAACGGGGCTCCTGGAGTGTGACGACCCGCGCGTGCGATGGTGGGTACCGCCAGGTGCGCTGGAACGAGTCCCTGCTGGGGGGAGGCGAGGAGTACTTCAACGCCGAGGGACAACTGGTCGCCGCCTCATTGCACACCGACTACCCCGCCTACTGCAACCGCACCAGCTTCACGCAGACCTTCGGCAATCGAGACGCATGTCCGGCCAGGCAGAACGGCACTCAGCTGTGCAAGCGGTAGGAGTGCCCGACCCGCGGAACACTATCGGTGTTGACAGACTCGTGATCTCCCGCAAAGGTGGGCTGATCGCAAGACTGACGAACGAGCGTGTCATGCTGAGCGAGGCCACGTCATCCTGAGCGAAGCGAAGGATCTCGTTTGCGATGCTCGATCCTCTTCAGAAGATCCTTCGCTTCGCTCAGGATGACGTGTTTCTACATCTCTCCCGGTTCGGAGAGGTTCATTAGAAGCAAGCGTGTGTGTGCCGAAGGGAGGATCTCCGGCCACGACGCTAGGACTGCTCAGTCCTGAATCCGCGGAACTTCGAGACGCTTCGACATCGACTGGAACCGCGGCGAAGTCCGCAGCGGATCAAGACTCGGATCGAGGTCGAACCACGCGAGCTGCTCGACCGATGTCTCCACCGCTTCTTCGAGCAGACTCAGCGCGCGATCATGATCTCCGAGCGCGATGTAAGGAAATGCGAGATAGTACGGATTGACATATTCGCCGCCCGCTTCGATCCGTCGCACGATTGCGAGCGCCTCGCTGGTCTTTCCATCTCGCACCAGCGCCTCCGCCAGCCACAGCTCGAGAATCTTCGACCGGCGCAATGAGACTGCCGTTCTGTGCATGGCGATCGCCTCGGAGTTCTGACCCTTTTCGAGCAGTGCTCGCGCCGTATACGAACGAGCGCTGGAAAAGTCGGGAAAGGCCGCAATCGTCGATCTCCCGTTGCGCACCGCAGCGTCATAGTCGCGGAACAGCAGCTCGAGCCAGATGTCCGACGCGGCGATGATGGCCGAGAGCGGGTCGAGCTCACGCGCCCGCTCCATCGCGGCTCGCGCCTCCTCTTTTCTGCCGCGCGACGTGAGCAGTTCGCCATACCACTGATGCGCCGTTGCATAGTCAGGGCGCAGTGCGATGGCGCGCTGATACTCTCTTTCCGCTGCGGCCCAGTCGCGATCGTACCGCTCCATCACGTACGCCAGCGATACGTGTGCCTCGGCGAGCGACTCGTCGATCTCGAGTGCGCGTTTCGCCGCCGCCCTCGCCCGCGGAAACGTCTCGCTCGTCGGGAGCGACGCCGCCGTATGCAGCACCGAATACGCCTCGGCAAGCCCCACATACGCGAGCGCGAACTGCGGATCGATATCGATCGCCTGATGCAGCAGTTCGATGGCCTTCTGCAGTCCCGCCTCATCCCTCTTGTTCCAGAAATGCCGCGCTTCGTAATAAATCCGCGCCGCATGAGGATCGGACTTCGACGGCTCCTGCTGCGGGGCCAGCTCCGGGAGGCCGAGCTGCCGGATGATTTCTTCGGCCGCGAGACGCCCGGCGGCAGGAAGATCCGCAGCCGTCACCTCAATGCGGGCGGATTTCCCGGAACGCGGCCTCACCTCGATCGTCGTGCGGTGCGCGTCGCCATCCTCGACCCTGCCGATGAGGAAATAGTCGATGCCGAGCTTCTCCGCCATCGCCGATCCGGAGCCGCTCTTCATCACCTCGCGCGCCGTGTCATCGGCGACGATCCGGATGCGGGGACTGCGTGAAAGCCACCGGACGATCTCCCCCTGCACGGCGTCGGCAGCGTACTGGGCAGAGCCGCCTTCGGCCTGATCGAATTGCGGAATTGCGAGCGTCAATGGCGACGCTTCGGCGACACGGACCGTCGGCATTTCCGGCGACTCCAATCCTCTTCCGAAGGTCCAGACGAGAAGGCCGCCGGCGATGATCACCACGGCTGCCGCTGCTGCGAGCATCCATGCGCGAGGAAGTCTCGTGACTGGAGCCGGCGGTATCGAAGCCACCGGAGCCGGAGGCATCGGAGCCGCCGACGCGGTCTCCTGTCGCAACGCGAAAGCGAGGTCGACGGCATCACGGAAGCGTTCCGATGGATCCTTCCGCAGGCAGCGATCGATGATGCCGTCGAGCTCACGCGGGATGACGCCCGGCTGCACTTCGGACGGCGGCTTCGGCGATATGTGGAGCACTGCGACGAGTATCTCCACGGAAGTCGGCCGGAGGAATGGCGAGCATCCCGTCGTCATCTCGTAGAGGATGCAGCCGAGGGAGAAAATGTCGCTCGCAGGCCCGGCCTCTTCGCTGCGGACCTGTTCCGGCGACATGTAGCCGACCGTGCCGAGGATGCTTCCCTGCTGCGTGATCACGGCATTCGTTGCAACCTGCGACTGACCTTTCGCGGCATCGCTTGCCGACACGTGAACCCTTGCAAGCCCGAAGTCGAGAATCTTCACCCTTCCCGCGGAAGTGATGAAGATGTTCTCCGGCTTGAGGTCACGGTGCACGATTCCCTGGAGGTGCGCGGCTCCAACGCCGTCGGCGATTGCAGCGCCCCATTCGCGGATTCTTTCCACCGGAAGCGGACCGTTGCGCAGTTCATCGCGCAGCGTGCGTCCCTCGAGGAGCTCTGAAACGAGAAACGTGCAGTTGCCCTCCACGCCGATGTCGAAGACCGAAAGAATGTTCGGATGAGAGAGTGCTGCGACGGCCTTCGCCTCCCGCTCGAACCGCATCCGCGCGGCCTCGTTCGCCATGAGGTCCTCGGGTACGACCTTGATGGCGACGTCGCGGTCCAGCCGCGGATCTCGCGCGCGGTAGACCTCGCCCATGCCGCCCTTCCCGAGCGGACCTACGATCCGGTACGGCCCGAGTCGGTCATCCTGTGAGAGCCGTCCCATCTGAGAGGGGATAGTACAACGCCGGCGCCTGGCCCTCTCCCGGCGCGAGTGGGGCCCGGGAAAGCCTTGGGCCTGAGAGTCGTACCTCGTTCGGACTGGCGGGAGAGCGGGATGGTGAGGGACCAGGGATCAGGATGAGGGGAGGAGCGGAATGTTGAATTGAATGTTGAAATTGTGAATTGTGAATGTTGAAATGGGGAGCCGGGCCCGTGCTCAATTCAACATTCAACAATCGGGTTTCTGTCACACCCCACTGTGTTCCGCTGCAGCCCGTCAGGCGAATGGCGGGCAATTCTAATCTGACTAACCCATGAAAAAAGCCCTCTTCGTCGTAGCAATAGTCATAGCAACACTCGCCCTCCTCGCCTGGATCGCCACATGGTTCCGCGCCGAAGACGCCGTCGCCGCCTCGGCCGCCCGCCCGTGGCCGGGAGAGATGGGCACCCTCGATTCCGTCGCCGGTCGGTTGCCGCCGCCGCAGAAGGCGAACGACGCGTCCGTGAAACTCACGGCGCTCACCGACGCGTTGCCACAGAGTGAGGCCGTTGACGAATTCGTGGCAACC
>JBGTDX010000141.1:0-37900 GCA_041748075.1 Thermoanaerobaculia bacterium | reverse complement strand
AATCCCTGTGTGGGCGAGACCTACACGGTAGGTCAGGCTTTCATCGACAGCGGACAGGGCCATGTACACAACGCACGCAACCTCAGTGGGACCACCACGGTACTGTGGGTCACCTACTTTGATGTCCCGCCGGGAGGGTCTCTCCGAATCGACGGTCCCGCTCCGGCAACTTGTTTTTAACGTCGCGCCTGAGCCAGTTGAGGAGGGCCCGGGGGTCAGACGCGTCTGACCCACCCCGCAATGGCGTCAACTTAAAGCACGAGGTGTCATCCTGAGAGCAGCGAAGGATCCCCAGAAACCTTGCGATACAGCCAGTAGTAAGGGGATCCTTCGCTCCTGCGTAGGCCTTATTATGAGTTGACGCCATCAGGGCGGAGCTGAGGGCTGAGCTGGATGGTGTGTCTTGAATCCGCAGGCCAGTTGTCATACATTGTAGTACATGAAAACCTCCGCCCTGACGATTCGCCTCGATCCTGAGCTCGACCGGCAGCTCGATCGGCTCGCCGCACGATCCGGCCGCTCGCGCAGCGACATTGCCCGCGACGCTCTACGCCGGCAGCTCGCCGTGCTGCAGTTTGAAGAATCGCGCCGTCAGATTCTGCCTTTCGCCGAGGCGCGCGGCTATCTCACGGACGAGGATGTTTTCCGAGACATTTCGTGAGGGTTTGTCTCGATACGAACGTGCTCGTCGCCGCCTTCGCCACGCGCGGTCTCTGCACCGACGTATTACGGACTGTTCTTGCCGAGCACGAACTGGTCATCGGCGAGGTCATCATCGACGAGTTCCGCCGCGCTCTGACCCGCAAGCTGCGTTTGCCGCCCGACCGAATCGAGTCGGCCGAACAAGTGTTCGAAGGAATCCCGATCGTACGGAAACCTGATTCGCCGAGCCGCATCAAACTGCGTGATCGCACCGATGGCTGGATTCTCGCGACGGCTGTGTCCGGTGAAGCTGAAGTCCTCGTAACCGGTGAGGACCTTCTCGTGGTCGCAGGAGATGCGCCGCTGAAGATCCTCACTCCGCGCGCGTTCTGGGAATTGCTGCGTGGAGGTCGCTGAACACCGGATAGGCGGCATTCGCCGACGCGCCGGAGGCCCGGCCGAGAAACGTCGCCGCTTCGCTTCGGTGAAAACGGGCGAGGTCTGCCCCGTCGAGCTGCCGGAGCTCGCGCGCCTGGGCGATCGGATCTGCCCACCTCGCTCGTGCCGGGCAATCGCATCGAGCCGCTGCCTGAAGGCGAGCCGGCATTCGATGTTCACGCCGTATCTGTGAGATTGCGCAAGCCGGTCGCGTCCGAGCCCATCAGTTTAGCGCTCGCGGAAAAAGCGAAGGGGCGGCGTCCCTCTCCCCGTGTGAACGGGGAGAGGGATCAGAGGGTGAGGGGCCGTGCAGGCAACTCCAGGGCACGATCGAGCGCAGAGGCTGCAAGTGAGGACCTCCGGAATGTTTGAAGCGTACGTACGTTTTAGTGCTCGGAGGTACGTACGTATGCGCATCACGGCGTCGCGGCTTCGACAGGACATTTACCGGATTCTGGACAGCGTCATCGAGACGGGAGTCCCCATCGAGATCGAGCGGCAGGGCAGAATCCTGAGAATCGTGCCTCCGGGGGAGTCTTCCAGAACCGCGGCTCTGACGCGGCGGGAGTACCTGAACACGGAGCCTGAGGACCTCGTTCATCTCGACTGGTCGGCCGAGTGGCGGGAATGATCTATCTCGACACTCACGTCGCGGCATGGCTGTACGCGGGCCGGACCGATCTTCTGCCCACCCTCGCAAGGTCGCTGATCGATGGGAACGAGCTCTTGATCTCTCCCATGGCCGGCCTGGAGCTTCAGTACCTGTACGAGATCAAAAAGACCACGGAACCGTCTGCCGTCGTACTCGATGAGCTGCGTCGCTCCGTAGGACTGGCGATCTGCGATCTGCCGTTCGAGGACGTCATGCGCTCGTCCCTCGGCGAAACATGGACCCGCGACCCGTTCGACCGGATCATCGTGGCGCAGGCAAGGCTTCGGAGCGTGCCACTCGTGACCAAAGACCGCTCGTTGCGATCGCGCTACGACCAGGCGGTCTGGGACCGCCCTCGCGGTCAGATACGCGCGTAACCCGAGGTGATGCGCGCCTCTGTTCATGAGTGAGCCTTGAAGAGGAGGCATCACCCCTGTCATTCAGGATCGTCGTCGACCCTTCACCCACTTCGCGGCGAGACCCATGGCGCACGCTGTCCAATCAGTGCGACCAGTTTTCCACCTGCAACCCGGAAACGCGCCGGAACTCACGCTCGTTGTTCGACACGAGCACCAGTTTCCGGGAAACAGCCTGCGATGCGATGAGGGTATCGAGAGGGCCGATTGGAGTGCCGGCGCGTTCGAGCTTCGCCCTTACCTGGTCGTACGCGATCGCATCGACCGACGTGAAGTCGACGATCGCAAGCGGCCGAAGAAAGTTCTCGATGAGACGGAGGGTTTTGATGGGTGACGAGCTCTTCGCCGCCCCGGTTCTGAGCTCGGCTTCCGACACGACACTGATGGCGATTTCATCCCGGCTCGTTGAGAGAAACCGGTCGAGAACGGCTCGATTGTGTTTGAGCGCACAGATGCAGGTGTCCGTGTCGAGCAGGAACCTCATCTCAAAGCTTTCGCCGCTTCTCGACCTCGCCCTGAGGCGGCCGCTCGAAGTCTTCCGGCACCCCGGCAAACGACTCGGCGTAACCTTCGGGCCAGGCATTGCTGGGCTCGAGAATGATCGACGAACCCTCCCGTCGCACCAGAACCGTATCGCCGTCGAAGCGGAACTCCTTCGGCAGGCGAACTGCCTGACTTCGTCCGGTCCAGAATACTCTTGCTCTCTTCGGTTTCATGTCGTTCATCAATGATACCTACTCATGATAGGTACCATTCGTGAATTCGTCAAGCCGCGTGTCCGAATAATTCACCAGGAAAAACGCGTCTGACGCGTCGGTCGCTCGTCGGTCGAGGAGAGGATCAACCTCTTCGCAATGGCGATGCGCACGGGAACGACGAGCTCGCAGATCAAAACGATGCTCTTCCACGATCATGACCCCGCAACGCGCTTTCTGACGTAGAGCGCGGGGACGAGGACGAGATTCAGGAAGGTCGATGTGATCAGGCCGCCGAGGATGACCTGAGCCATCGGACTCTGAATCTCGTTGCCGGGAGCGCCGGATGCGAGGACGAGCGGGATCAGTGCAAGTCCGGCCGTGATCGCAGTCATCAGAATCGGCGCCATGCGCTCCTCGGATCCGCGTCGCACCGCCTCGTGCAGCGACACCCCGTCGGCAACCAGGCGCTGGTAGTTGTTCACGAGCAACACGCCGTTCCGTGTCGCGATGCCGAAAAGCGTGACGAATCCGACGAGGGTCGCAACTGACAGGACTCCGGCGCCGAGCCGCAACGCAATGATTCCGCCGATGAGCGCCAGCGGTAGATTGATGAGCACGATCAGCACGTCCCTGTGATTGCGGAATTCGACGTAGAGCAGACCGTACATTCCGGCCAGGATGAGAATCCCGAGCAGCACGAACGTGCGTCCGCTCCGCGAAGCTTCTTCGAACTGTCCGCCAAACGTGACGAGATAGCCGCGCGGAAGTTCGACCGAACGATCGACCGCGTCGCGCGCTCGTTCGACCGTGCCCGCGAGATCCGCGCCCGAGACGTTCGCCGTGATCATGGCCACGCGCTGCACATCCTCGCGACGGATCATGGATGGTCCCAGATCATGGCGCACCGAGGCCACTGATCCGAGCCGGATGACGTTTCCTGCGGGAGTGGACACGGGAAGCGCCTCGAGCTGATCCCTGCGGAGTCGTAGATCCGGTGGAAAACGTAAGGCAACCGACGAGGTCAGCCCCTCTTCGACGATCTCTCCGGCAATCACTCCCTGAAACATCGCTTCCACGGCCGTTGCCATGTCGCTCGGCGAGAGACCATGCCGCGCCATCGCAGTGCGATCCGGATCGATGACCAGCTGCGGAATCGCCGCCTGTTCCTGATTCGAGAGATCGACGATTCCGGGAACGCCTTCGAGTACGCCTTCAACCTGCGTTGCTAGCGAGCGCAGCACTGCGAGATCGGGACCGAAGATTTTCACCGCAAGATTCGTTTTCGAGCCGGAGATCATGTGATCGATGCGGTGACTGATCGGCTGACCGAACGAGACGCTCACGCCGGGAATCGTCGCCACGGCCCGGCGCATCTCCGCGATCAGCTCTTCCTTCGTTCGTCCCTCGAGCTCCTGGAGAACGACTTCCATTTCGGAGGCGTTCACCCCCTGTACGTGCTCATCCTTTTCCGCTCGCCCGGTGCGCCGGCTCGTCGACACCACCTCGGGGAACTGCAGCAGCGCCTTTTCGACCTGGCCGCCGAGCCGATCACTCTCTTCCAGCGGAATACCGGGAGAGCTGACGACCGAGACGGTGAGCGAGCCTTCGTTGAACTCGGGAAGAAAGCTACGCCCGAGCGTCGGGATCAGCGCCAGGGCACCTAGCAGCAGCGCGACTGCAATCGCCATGACGACGCGGCCGTGCGCGAGTGCCCATCTCAGCGCAGGACTGTATGCGCTGTGAAGCGTGCGCATGAGCCACGGCTCCCTGGAGTCGAGCGTCTTACCGCGTCCAAGAAGCAGCGCGCAGAGCGCGGGCGTAACCGTGAGAGCCACGAGAAGGGACGCCGCGATGGCGGCGATGAAGGCGAACCCGAGAGGGCGGAGCAGACGACCCTCGAGCCCGGTAAGGAAGAAGATCGGGAGGAAGACGAGGATGATGATGAGCGTGGCGAACAGGATGGGGCTGACAACTTCCATCGTCGCCGTTGCAACGACCTCCCGCACGGGGCGCCGCGCCTCCTCCGGCTCTTCGCGTTCCTCCTTCAATCTTCTGAAGATATTCTCGACCGCGATGATGGCGTCGTCGACGAGGAGGCCGATGGCGATGGTCAGTCCGCCGAGCGTCATCGTGTTGATGGTGAGCCCGAACGCGCTGATGACGAGAACGCCCGTCACGAGTGAAATCGGGATTGCGAGCGCAGAGATCAGTGTCGTACGGAAGCTGCCGAGGAAGAAGATGAGAACCAGAATTACGAGCACGGCGCCGTCGCGCAGCGCTGCAGCGACGTTGCCGATTGCCACATCGATAAAATCTGACTGACGGAAATTCTCGGTCTCGATAACGACACCTTCGGGCAGTGTGCGCTGAATATTCTCGAGCCTTCCATCGATGAGGCGTGTCAGCTCGAGAGTGTTTGCGCCCGGCTGCTTCTGAACCGAGAGAATCACGGCCGGCTCACCGCGATACGAGGCGGTACCGCGCGCCGGCTCCGCCCCCCACTCCACACTGGCGAGCTGGGAAATGCGGATCGGAGTTCCGTCGCGAACCGCGACGACCGTCGCCGCGACGTCCTCCGGTGATCGCGCCCGTCCGAGCCCGCGAACGAGATACTCCTGCCCCCCTTCGACATGAAAGCCAGCCGCGGGACTGCGACTCGCAACCGCGAGAGCGTCGAGGACCTCCGTCAATGCAATTCCGTTCTGCGCCAGCGCTGCGGTCCGCAGGATGACCTGCAACTGCCGCGACTCGCCTCCGAGTGCGACGACCTGCGAGACTCCGGGAATCGACAGCAGATTGCGGCGCACGACCGTTTCCGCGAGACGTCGAAGCTCCATCGGTGGAACGCTCTTCGATGTCATTGCGATGAATGTAATCTCGCCCATGATCGACGAGATCGGTCCCAGCTCGGGGCGGTCGACCTGTGCCGCAAGCTCGACGCGCCCGAGACGCTCGCTGACGATCTGTCGCGCCTGGTAGATGTCGGTTCCCCAGTTGAACTCGACCCAGATGACCGAGATCCCGTCGGCAGAGACCGATCGCAGGCGACGCACATTCGCCGCGCCATTGACCGCCGACTCGACCGGAAAGGTGACGAGAGTCTCCACCTCCTCCGGCGCCATCCCGGGCGCTTCGGTGATGATAGTGACGGTCGGCGCCGAGAGATCGGGAAAGATGTCGACGGGAAGATCGGAAATCCAGAAGGAGCCGATTACGGTCACGAGAGTGACCGCGGCGAGAACAAGCCACCGATGTTTCAGCGAACCGCGCACGAGGCGCTCGAGTGGTCTCATGTCAGTGCACGTGTCCCTGAGCTGCGCCGCTCGACATCAGTGAAGCACGGCGGATTGCATCGCCGCCGCGGGTAACGAGGCGCTGACCCGCGACGAGGCCATCGACCAGGATCCTGTCGCCCTCTCGCGAAAGTACGGTGATCTGTTGGCGCACGAAACTCTCACCGGCGAGCTGCAGGTAGACGACAGCCACGCCGCCGTCATCCACGACGGCTGTCGAGGGAATGGCAATCCCCGATGTCTCGAGGCCCGTAAGGACGTGCGCTTCGAATGTGGAGCCGAGCGGAATTGAAGGGTCGGGCGGAATCGCGAGGAGCACGCTGACCGTGCCGGTCTCCGGAGAGATCTCGGGAGCAACCGAGATCAACCGCACGCCCTCGGTGATGCGCGTGGGTGGGCGCTCGCGGTCGATGAGGACCACTCCCTCGATGCCTGCTACAACGGCGCGTGCGCCGGAAGGTGGAAGCGCGATCTCGAGCCATAGCGCATCCATGCTCACGAGCCGTGCGAGCTCGGTCCCGGCCGAGACGGTCGTTCCCGGTGTCGCACTGATGCTCGCGATCTGACCCGCGAACGGTGAACGGATCGCGACTCCTCCGCCCGTGGCGCCGGTGCGCGATGCGCGGGCTGCCGACAGATCCTGCCGCGCTGCACGAGCGCGACTCTCCAGCGTCTGCACGCGCACTCGCGCCTCGTCAAGCTCGCGCCGGCTCACCGCTTCGAGTGCGAAGAGCTCTTCGAGACGACCTAGTCTGGCTCTCGCCGCATTGAGCTCGGCGTCGAGCTCTGATACCGATGACTGCATCGAAGGCAGACTCACATCCGCGGCAACTGTAGGTGTCAGCTGAAAGAGAGCGCTTCCGCGGCCGACCTTCATACCGGGGAACGGCCACGCTCCGCCGGCAGGCTGCAGCAATCCATCGACCGGAGCGGTGATCGCCGCATCGCCACCAGCGGGGGCGCGCACGGTTGCGAGACCGGAGGCGCTCTGGGAGACCATGCCGCTGCGCACCCAGTCGGTCGCGAATTCAGACTGCCACTGCTGTTCCTTCAGAAACGCGACTGGAGCCCCGCTTTCCAGCGCACCGCGGGGCGCCGGAGCGCGAACGATGCCTCCCGGAGCTGCCGCTGTTCCGACCCGGACTCTTCCGCCCCGTATCTCTTCTGCTTTACCTTCGGAGTGGATCCGGAACATCAGATCGTATTCACCCTGGTTCGGTGGCTTGATCTCCACCTGGTAGATCCCGGGCCGAACCGGCTGCTCTGCGCGAAAGACGTGCGAGCCCCCTGCCCCGCTGAGGACAATCTCGACCGCGCCCTCGGTCAGGGGAGTGAAGTCAGAGAGTCGCGTCACGTGGGTGTGCGCGATCGCAGTTTCACCCGCGACCAGAGGCTCTGCCTCGGGAAACACCTCGTACCGGTTTCCCCACGCGGTGACCGACCAGTTGCTTTCCGCTGCTTCCGTCTCATCCTCGCTCTCCCGGCTGCATCCGAGCGCTGTAACGCAAAGCAGGAGTGCGAGCAGAGCTGCGCCGCTCCTCAGCTCAGTGCGGATGGCCATGGTCTTCTGCTTTCGTCTCTGCGTCGTGCGCGTGCGCATCATCACCATCTCCGTGCGTGTGGATCTCCTGCTGCGCGGTATCGTCGGCGCTCAGAGTCTCCGTGCTCACGTCCTCCGGATAAGCCGGCTCGAAGGCCACCGCTCCCGTATCGGTTGCAACAGCAGGCGCTTCGGCACTTGCGGGAGACGCTGTGTCGGTTTCCCGTTCGCTGCAACCTGAAAGGGCCGCGACGATTGCGATCATGATGAGCAAGTTGTTGATTTTCACGGTTGCATCTCCTCTTCGTTCTGGTTGTTACGAATGGTCACGCGCTCGAGATCGTGGAGTGCACGCAGGGAAGCCCGATGCAGATCCAGCCGTGCGCGTTCGGCCTCGATTGCCGAACGCCACGTCTCGAGCAGATCGGTCAGCGATGTTTCTCCGAGCAGGAATGAGGCCTCGGCACCACGCAGCATCTGCTCAGTCGTGGCTGATTGCGTCTCGATCTCCCGCACGCTCGCGGCGAGCGCCTGATACGAGTCGAGCGCTGCGCGCTGTTGCGCGTCGATCTCGCGTCGCGTCTGTTCCAGCCTGCCCCGTGCCGCGTCGAGCTGCGCCCGGGCACCGGCCTTCTCGACCTGATTTCTTCTGAACAGTGGGACCTGCCAATAGACCCCGAAGAGAGGACCTGAAACCGACTCCTCGGCTGCTTCCTGCCGCTGCCATCCGGCCATGAGCTCGGGCGAACGGAGGTAACGCGCCGCTGCATCCTGCGAAGCCTCGGCCGCGTCGACGTCGGCTTCGGCCGCGCGAATGAGCGGGTGTCCTTCCCCGCCCGTCGGAAACTCCGGCAGCGGCGGAAGAGCCGGGCGCGCATCGGCTGGCATTCCCGGATTCCAGGCTCGCGCGAATCCCCGGGCAGTGGTTTCGTCAGCGCCGGCGAGTGCCTCTTCGGCACGAAGAGAGCTTGCAGCCAGCGTGAGGCGGTGAAGCTCGAGTCCTGACGACTCGCCGCGATCGGCGCGAAGCCGCTCGCGGGCGACGAGCGCGTTGATGCGCTCGCGTTGCAGCGTGAACCGCTCACGGGTTTCGGCAGCGATCGCCCACGCAGCGTACGACGCTCGTGCCTCGAGGCGGAGACCGCGCAAGGCGTGCTCGAGGCGAGCCTCTGCTGCTTCCAGTTCCCTCTCTGCTACTTCGACACGCAGCGCACGGTTCGCGTGGGGCAGCTGCCAGGAGAGGGTCAGATCGGTCTGACGGATGGAGCTCCCCGGCTCTTCCCGAGTGATTCCGACGACGGGATTGTCGAACGCGCGGACGTCCATGAGCGCTGCGCGCGCAAGAGCCGCATCTTCCGCGACCGCGACGACGGCGGGATGCGACTCGTCGAGCACGGATACGAAGTCCTGCTCCGTAATGACTGTCTGTGCCAGTGCTGCGAGGGAAGCAACGGCCGACACTGCAGCCATCAGAAAAAGTCGTTTCATTGCAGCCAATCTCCTTCACAAGTGAGATCACTGAGCTCGGGCGAGCTCGGAACATCTCCTGTGAAGGATCAGATCAGCAGCGAACAGTGGGAAAGAAAAAGAGGGACGGGTGGAGAGGGCGTGGTGCTGTCGACGGAGTACAGACTGAGCTCGGAGGAGACGGCGATCAGCTCGCTCGCTGCGGGTGTCGGCAGGGTCGAGGCGTCGTGACGTCCGGCCTGGCTGCATACCGTCTGCGCGAGCTCGTGCGTGTGGGAAGTTTCAACGCGCGGATTCGTCTCGTGATGACCGTCTGTGCTTCCGCGATCCGAATGGTGGTGATCCGCGACGAGCAGATGGACTCCGATCGCCATTGCAGTGGCATCCGGAGCCATCCATACCACGACCAGCGCGGCAACGAGTAAAGCGCGGAGCCTTTTCACCGGCGTGGATTCTCTCAGACCCACCGGGATGCTGCAAGCGGACGCCGCCGAGCGTCATTTCGGCTCGATGATCAGATACACCACCGTGGTATCGCCGATGTTGACCACCTCGTGCCACGCGACGCCGTCGCTCGAGAAGGAGCTTCCCGTGGCGAGATCGACTTCCCGTGTGCCGTTCGAATCGGTGATCCGCATGCGGCCGCCGGAGATTGCGTATCCGAAATGGCGGTCGTGAAAGTGGCGTTCGTGTCCGACTGACGGTGCGAACGTGCACCGCAGAATTCTGTGGGCCGGATCGTCGTGCAGCCGCTCACATACGGGAACGCCGTCCCATCCCGCCGCGAGCGGGTCCGGAAGCGATGGCCGCGTCGCGCAGCCTCCTGCAAGGGAAAGGGCAGCGAGCAGCGCGATGGTGCCGGTCGAAGCGAGACGTTGCATGTCCGGCATGATCTCATGCATCCGCGCATGTGCAGAGGGACCCTTGAGGTCGGAGTTTCAGTCAGAGTTCGAGCACTTGAGCGGAGAACGATCCAGAATAGCCCCCCGCGAAAACCGCTGCTCGGATTCCCTGGACCGTCCGAGATTGCCAATCAATACAATGAGATCGACTCGATTTGTTTACACGGCCCGGTGACTGAAGCTCCCCCTCTCGAATCCATCTTGCATTTTCTACAAACCGGGCGGACAATCAGCTTCACTCAGGTCGGTGTGAGATACAACGTCCATGTCGCTTGGAACTACGGGCACCCCGCCCGTTGCGTAGTCCTTTCGTCTTTCCTCTTTCGTCGTGGATCAGGCGTAATTTCGTTGAAATTCATGAGGAGGCGTGTATGAAAAGCCAGTCCATTCTTCCCCGTTCGATTTTTGCAGTACTCATGATCCTGACACTGTTCTGCACTCTGCCGCTTCAAGCCCAGACGTCCGGCGCAACGCTCATGGGCCGTGTTGCGGACAGCGGCGGGGGAAATTTGCCGGGCGTGACAGTGACGGCGACGAACGACGCCACGGGAGTGAGCCGATCGACCGTGAGCTCCAGCGACGGAACGTACCGATTCGCAGTGCTGCCCGCGGGAACTTACAGCGTTACGGGCGGGCTCGAGGGCTTTGGCGCGGTCACGATCCAGCAGGTGACTCTGAACATCGCCACGACCCGGACTCTCGACATCACTCTCCAGCCAGCAGCGGTGCAGGACTCGATCATCGTCACGGCCGACGCGCCGTTGATTTCGGCCTCGCCCGCGATCGGAACCGTAGTCAGCCAGCAGGAGCTCGAGAACCTGCCGCTCAACGGCCGGCAATTTGCGAACCTCGCCTCACTCGCGCCGGGCACCTCGCTCGGCGTCAACCCCGACCCGACCAAACCGGGCCAGCTGGTCGTCGCTCTCAACGGAGGCATCGGCCGGAACGTCAACTACACCATCGATGGCGGGGACAATACCGACGACACGATCGGCGGGGCGCTGCAGAACTACAACCTCGAAGCCGTCCAGGAGTTCAAAATCCAGACCCAGCAATACAAGGCTGAGTTCGGTCGCTCCACCGGCGGAGTCCTGTCGGTGGTCACAAAGACAGGCACGAACGATCTGAGCGGCAGCATTTACGGTTTCTTCCGCGATGAGAGCCTCAATTCCAAGACGGAAACTGAACGTCGCCTCAACCGCGACAAACAGCCTTACGAACGTCAGCAATACGGACTGTCCATAGGCGGTCCGCTCGCGCGCGACAAGGCTCACTACTTTCTGACGTTCGAGAACACGGATCGAGATACGCAGTTCGCTGTGAATACCAGGGGAATCTTTCCACAGCTCGACGGACAGTCTTTTCCGATCCCCTATGAGGACGTTCTGGTGACAGGAAAGATGACCGTGGATCTGACCTCCAGCCAGTTCCTTCAGGTTCGCGGCGGCTATCAGAAGTACAGCGACGTCTACTCCGCCAGTCCGCTTTCGACACCTGACAACCTGGGCACCATCAACAGCGACTACTACTCCGCGCTCGTGGGACATCAGGCCCAGATCGGTTCGAACATGTTCAATGAGCTCATCGTGCAGTGGAGCGATTTCGAGAACAACATCCTCGCACTGACGGATTCGCCGACGCTGATCTTCGCCAACGGCGTGACTGCTGGACAGAATGTCAATACTCCCCAGCAGACCCTCCAGACGAAGTATCAGTTCAAGGACGATTTCAGTTTCTCGACTACGTTTGCAAACCGCCGCCACGATTTCAAAACCGGATTCAACTACATCCATGAGCCGACCCTCGGAGGAGCGTTCTCAGCCGGCACTTCGGGCCAGTACACATTCGTCGGCAACAGCATCGAGTCGGGGGCCAGACAGATCCTGGTCTTCGGTGGAGCATTCCTATTCGATACTCCCGTCGATCAGTACAGCATCTACCTGCAGGACGACTGGTCGGTGACCGACAGGCTCACCTTCAACCTCGGGCTCCGTTACGACTACTGGGACGGGTTCGATCTCGATCAGAGATCCAACCCGATCTGGCAGGTGCTCTCGACGCAGACGGCGTTCAACGAACCTTACCTGAGAGATTTCGCGGGTGGCAGGGGTGGAAGGCTCTCGAACGACGACGACAACTGGGGTCCGAGAATCGGCTTCACGTTCGATCCCCTCGGAACCGCGAGACACATCATCCGGGGCGGCTGGGGGATCTATCACGACTTCCCTTACACGAACGCGACGATTCTGTTCCCGTCGGCCGCCGTGCAGTCGAATTACGGGCTGGCCTATCTCCACGTCGATGCCGCCGGTGCCAAAAATCCCGATGGAAGCCTCTGGCGTCCGGGCCAGCCGCTGCCTCCGAATCAGTTGCCTGCCTCTTCAGTCTTCCCGCCGAACGATGTGGCCTCGCCAAGCCTTGCAACTCCGCGCGCGAGTCAGGCATCTCTGGGCTATTCGACCGAGCTGACGAACTGGCTGGGCGTGACGCTCGATTTCGTGAGCATCCGGTACCGCGACATTCCGTTCCGCTTCCGCGCAAACCCGCAGATCGACGTCAACGGCAACGGCCGGATCGATCCGGGTGAACCGCGGCGGTTCCCGCAGTTCGGAAATTTCCGGATCTGGTCGGGAGACGGGGAAGCCGACTACGACGGAATCAATCTCGGACTTCGCGCCCGTGCCGGATCGGCACTCGAGCTTCAGGGCTTCTACACCTACTCGGAGGCTACTGGGAACATTCTGGGGGGTGCGGACGAGTTCCGAATCACGGCTGCGGGTCACCAGCCCGATCTGGGGGGCGTGGGAGATCAGTCCGTCGATCCCCTCAATCCGAACTGCAGCAGATGCTTTGGCCCGCTCAACACGGATGCGCGTCATCGGGTGACCCTGAGCGCCGTCTACAGAACTCTCTGGGACATCAACCTGGCCGGTGTACTTCGCTATCGCTCAGGATTTCCTTACACGGAATGGTCCGGAACGGATATCAATGCAGACGGCTACGCATTCGATCTTCCGAGCGATGTACCTCACGTGAACCATCGCCGAGGCTCCTCGTTTTCGCAGGTCGACGTCCGGATCGCTAAAGAGTTCCCTCTGCCCGGTGAATTCGGGGTCGAACTGATCGCCGAAGTATTCAACCTGTTCGACGAAAAGAATCCAGCGCGGTTCGTCGGGAATCGCCTGGCGAACAACTTCGAGCAGCCCACGGTCTTCGCGGGCGATCCGCTGCAGGGTGAGCAGCGTCTGATCCAGTTGGGCCTCCGCCTCCGGTACTGAGCTCGAGTTCCCATCGGAAAGGGCTTCCCCCGTGGAAGCCCTTTCCTTTTCCCTCTCTCCGAGGGGAGTAGCCTTCCGGACATCCAGCACTCTGTGAGGCAGATTCCGGCTCGTCGCCCACCGAATTCCAGCGCGGGTGGTGCTCCAGGGCAGCCGGCTTCGATCAGGATCATCCTACAATGGAGCGAACTCATATCACGGGGACGACTGAGAAATGCCGATCGATCCAGGCACCGCAGTGTCACATTACCGGATCATCGGACCACTCGGCTCCGGTGGGATGGGAGAGGTCTACAAGGCGTACGACACGACGCTCGAGCGGACGATCGCGCTGAAGATCCTCCCCCACGAGGTTGTGAAGAACGATGAGCGGCTGCGGAGGTTCGTTCAGGAAGCGCGCTCCGCCTCTTCGCTCAATCATCCGCACATCGTCACCATCCACGAGATTGGCGAAGCGGACATCCCGCTTGCGGACGACGCCGGAGACATTGGCACCGAACGGATTCACTACATCGCGATGGAGCTCGTCGAGGGTTCGACACTGAAACGGAAGATCCATTCAGAGAACACCGATCTCCGTACGCTCATCGGCTATCTCTCGCAGGCGGCCGAGGGGCTGGCGAAAGCGCACGGGGCGGGAATCGTGCATCGCGACCTCAAGCCCGAAAACGTGATGATCAGCACGGACGGCTTCGCGAAGGTGCTCGACTTCGGTCTCGCAAAGCTGACCGCGCGAAAACCGATCGGCGCGGAGAGCAACGATCCCACCGCGGTCCGCGATCACACGCGAGAAGGTGCGATCCTCGGAACGATCGCATATATGTCGCCCGAGCAGGTCCAGGGGAAAAATGTCGACCATCGCTCGGACATCTTCTCGTTCGGCGCAATCATCTACGAGGCGGCCACACGTCAGCGGCCCTTCGACGCGGACTCCGACGTCGACGTGATGCACAAGATCCTTCACGACAAGCCGCAGCCGGTCGACGAGGTCAACCCTGAGGTTCCCGCCGAGCTCCGCCGTCTGATCCGGCGATGCCTCGCGAAGGATCCCGAAAAGCGCTTCCATTCGATGAAGGATCTCGCGATCGAGCTGCGGGAGATCGCCGATGAGTACGAAGAGCTGTCGATCTCGGGCTCGTCGAAAACATCAGGTTCAATCTCCGGCGAAACAGTTGAACCGCGGGCGAGCCGCAGAACACTGCTCCTCGTATCGATCGTCGCGCTCCTCGTGACCTTTGCTGCTGTCGGATTCGCGGTGTACCAATGGCGGGAGTCGCGACAACCGCGCGCCGGCTCGTTTGCGTCGATGAAGTTCAAACGCATCACCACCTCGGGCGCGGTGGACTCCGCGATCATTTCTCCGGACGGAAAATACGTCGCTCATGTCAGCCGGACAGCGCAGCCGGGATACGGTCTCTTCGTCCGCCAGATCGCCACCGGAAGCGATGTCCCGGTGATCGCACATTCCCGCGCGAGAATCTCGAACCTCCGGTTCACGCCTGACGGGAGCTATCTGTACTACTCGCATCCGGACGGCGCCGCTGGGTATTCCTCGACGTATCAGGTCCCGGCATTCGGAGGAACTCCGCGCAAAATCGCTTTCGACGTCGACACGGCGGTGGCATTCTCTCCGGACGGGAACCAGATCGCGTTCGGCCGCGGAGCACCCCACCTCAATGAGAACTACCTGATGATTGCGAACGCAGATGGTTCGAGCGAGCGGAAGCTTGCGACATTCCGACGTTTCGGCAATCCGGGTGATCCCTTATGGTCGTCCCACGGCAGGAGTATCGTCGTTCCTGTCCAGCTTCCTCCCAGTGGAGGGGCGGTCATCCCGGTCGAGATCGACGTCGCGACAGGCGAACAGCATGAGATCGGCACGAAGAAGTGGTGGTGGATCGCGTCGATGGCGTTTCTGCCGGATTCAGCCGGGCTTCTGATGGCGGCGCTCCCGAAGGAAGCTGGAGCCGTACAGGTGTGGCTCCAGCCGCTGCCCGACGGCGAGCCGGTTCGCGTCACCAATGATCTGAACTCGTACGTTCAGCTCTCTTTGGCACAGGACGGAGGGACCATGGGGCTCGTCCATTCCGATTTCATCGGACGGCTGGCGGTCGTCGATCCGTCGGGAAGCATGGAGGGAGAACTTCTCCCTGCCCTGAAAGATCAGAACGTCGGGCACGTCAGCGCCTCCCGAACCGGCGCAATCGTGGTTGACATCAACGGCACCGGGTTCTCCAACGTCGGGATCATGGAGTCGATTGATGCGCCGCTGCGTATGCTCACGAACGACGACATGAGCTTCGATTCATCCATCGCCGCTGACGGAAAGAGCGTTGTTTTCTCGTCGGGAACCGACGCCGAAAGCGCACACATTTTCTCGATCGGCGCTGACGGGTCATCGCGGACACAGCTGACTAGAGGGGAAAGCGAATTCGCACCGGCTTTCACCTCTGACGGCGGAACAATCGTGTACGTCTCAAATGACGGGCTTTGGAGAATGAGCCGGTCAGGAGGCGCTCCGGTCAGGATCGCTGAACGGACGAGCGGCGATTTCGCGATTTCACCCGACTCGAAGCTCATCGCATACTTTCACTGGTCCACGGCCACCGAGACGACGGCGCTGTTTTTTCGCGTTGATCCGCTCGAGGGAGGCGAGCCGCTGATCCGGGAACAGGCATCGCTAGAACGGGGGGTGGAATGGACTCCTGACGGCGATCTCACCCTCGCCGTTATGACCGATGGTGTTCCGAACCTTTTCCGCCGGCCGCTCTCTGGCGGCGAGCCTGTGCAGCTCACAAGATTCACTTCCGGCGGAATTCGGTCATTCGCCTGGATGCCGGATGGACGGCTGCTCGTGGTCCGCACGGAAGACCGCGCTGATTTCATCCTCGTCACCGACTTCCGGTGACTCTCGTCTACTCGGACGGCTTCGGCAGCAGCGCTCCGGCGCGGTCGAGCGCGACTTCGAGACTCTTTGCAAAGTTCTGGCCGGAGAGAACTGGGAGTCGCCCCTGGGGTCCGAACCTGGGGGTCCGAACCTGGGGGTCGGAGCTTCAGTCAAAGCTCGAGGCTTTGAGCGGGGTACGATCCAGAATGAAGCCCCCGAAGAGCCGCTGCATGAACGCCGTGCGGCTTAAGACTTCCGAAGCGCCAGACGCGATCGGATGGGTAAAAGTCCCAGAATGGTCAGAAAAGCAAATGCGCCGCCCGCCACGAACGTCCATCGAGAACCCATCGTCTCCCACAGGATCCCGGCAACGACACTTGCCATCAGGAGCGCAACGCCTGTCACGAGATGGAACACTCCGAATGCCGTTCCCCGGAGCTCCGGCGGTGCGGCGTCCGCAATCAGAGTTGCGAGCAGTCCCTGAGTGAACCCCATGTGAATCCCCCATAGAGTCACACCGATTACGACTCCCGCAAGGCCCGGCGCGAAGGCCAGCGTCACGTCGGCGACGATCAGGAGGAGCAGACCGATGATCAGAATCGTCACGCGGTCGATGCGATCCGATAGAGCACCGGCGGGATAGGCCGACATCGCATAGGCCAGGTTCATGATGACAAGTACGACAGGTAACAGCATCGTCGGCATCCCTGCTGATAAAGCGCGCAGGATGAGGAACGCCTCGCTGAACCGCGCCAGCGTAAAGACAGCCGCTAAGGCGACGATCCACCAGTATGCAGTTCCGAGGCGCGCGAGCTCCCCTCGGCTCAGCGGCATGCGCACCTTCCGCAGCCCGCCAGCACGACTCGGCTCGTGGACGGCGAAGAGAACTAGAAAGAAGGAGAGGAACGCCGGAACGACTGCAACCCAGAACACCAGAGCGAAATCATTCGCGAAGAGCCACATCAACCCGATCGCCAGCAGCGGACCGAGAAACGCTCCAACCTTATCGAGCGACTGCCGCAGTCCAAAACTCGCGCCCCGCAGATGCGGTGGACTGATCTCGGCAACCAGCGCGTCGCGCGGGGCGCCACGAATTCCCTTCCCGACACGATCAACGAACCTGGCGGCTACCAGCCATGCGACCGATGGAGCGAGAGGGAAGACCGGCTTCGTAAACGCCGCGAGGCCGTAGCCGATTGCGGCGAGTGTCTTGCGGTTGCCCAGCCAGTCACTCAGCGCTCCTGCAAATACTTTCGCGATGGCAGCGGTTGCCTCGGCGATTCCTTCGATGATCCCGACCGTGAGGATCGAGGCACCCAGCCCCACCACGAGATAGGCCGGCAGGAGTGCGTGGATCATCTCGGAGGAGATGTCCATGAGTAGCGACACGAAACCGAGCGCCCAGACGCCTCGCGGAATCTGGCGCCATGTGGACGCGCGGGGAGGGTTCATGCCGAGCGGCGAAGGCTTACTCACGAATCAGCGTCCGGCGCAAGTTGAAGGCATCGTTTTCCGTCCACAGCGGAATGCACGTGCGCATAGCGCAGTATGCATGACACGACCTCTATAAAGTTCAGAACGCATGCTTCTGCAGGAGCTGTTCTGCACGATCGAGTGCGACTTCGAGACTTCTCACAAAGTTCTGGCGGCCGAAGACGCCGAGGACTCCGGCGCGTAGGAGGGTTCGGAGAACCGAGCGGCTCGGTTCACAGATGATGACTGTCGTACCGGCCTTGGCTGACTTTTCCTGAAGTCGCACGAGCGCATGAAGTCCTGTCGCGTCGATCGACGGCACGTGACGCATTCTCAGAATCATCACGACCGGTGCGCGCGACACTTCGGAAAGCACATCCCGCAACTTGTCGGCTGCCCCGAAGAAGAAGGGTCCGTTGACTTCGTAAATCTCGACTCCCGCGGGCACTTCGTGTCCTTCGACGACCCGCCTGCGATGCGCCATCTTCGGGATTTCACCCTCGATCTCGCCGGTGTCGTCGATCAGGTCGGTGACTCCTTCGATGTTCGTTACCGACGCCATCCGCTTCATGAAGAGAAGCGCGGCAGCGACCACGCCCACCTGGACCGCTACCGTGAGGTCGACGAAGACCGTCAGCGCGAATGTGATGAGCAGCACGAACACGTCGCTGCGGGGAGCGCGCAAGAGGCCCCTGAAGCTGCGCCACTCGCTCATGTGATAGGCCACCATCACGAGGATCGCCGCAAGCGCTGCGAGCGGAATCATCGCTGCCCACCTTCCGGCAAAGAGAAGAATGCACAGCAGCGTCAGGGCGTGGACCATCCCTGCGAGCGGTGTGCGGCCTCCTGCCTTGACGTTCGTGGCTGTACGCGCGATCGCCCCGGTTGCCGGAATGCCTCCAAAGATCGGCGACGCGATGTTCGCGACACCCTGCGCGACGAGCTCCATGTTCGACTTGTGACGTGTTCCGATCATGCCGTCCGCGACGACGCACGAGAGAAGGCTCTCGATGGCGGCGAGAAACGCGATCGTCAGGGCCGGCGAGATCAGCTCCTTCATCTGGTCCCAGCTCACGGTCGGAATGCGCGGGCCCTGGAGGGACGACGCCACCCCCCCGAACCGCGAGCCGATCGTCTCGATATCGAGCCCGAAGATGGCAACGGCTGCAGTGGCGGCGACCATTGCCACGAATGGAGCCGGCACCATGCGCGACACGCGAGGCCAGAACGCAAGAACGGCGAGCGTTCCGGCTGCTACCGCAGCCGCCGCCCAGTCGATCGACTCGATCGAAGCGGCGTATGCCGGCCACTTTTCGATGAACTCCACCGGAACCGCGCCCATGTCGAGGCCGAGAAAGTCCTTCACCTGTGACGAGAATATGATCACGGCGATTCCGGACGTGAAGCCGGTGACGACGGGATACGGGATGAATTTGATCAGCGAGCCGAATCGGAGCAGGCCGAGCGCGACAAGAATTACGCCGGCCATGATCGTGCAGACGACGAGTCCATCGTATCCGTACTGCGCGACGATGCCGTAGACGATGACGACGAATGCTCCGGTCGGACCGCCGATCTGCACGCGGCTGCCGCCGAGAGCCGAGATGAGAAATCCTGCGATGATCGCTGTGTAGAGACCACGCTCCGGTGGCACTCCCGAGGCGATGGCGAAGGCAAGCGCAAGAGGAAGCGCGACGATGCCGACGACGATACCCGCCGTCAGGTCACGGAAGAGCGATTCTGCCGTGTACCCCTCGCGGAGACATACGATCGATTTCGGGATGAACATGGATGCCGCGGGTGCGGCTAGAGAATTGTATCAGTGCGCGTCCGCAAGGGTCCGCCAGAAGAACAGGAGTTCAGGCAAAGGTCCAATGGCGTCATCTTCAGGCCTGCGCAGGAGCAAGGTGTCATCCTGAGCGTAGCGAAGGATCCCCTTACTACTGGCTTGATCGCTAGGCTTCGGGGGATCCTTCGCTGCGCTCAGGATGTCACCTTGTGGCTCAAGTTGACGACATTGAGATAAAGGTCAGTCTTGTGCGGAAGATGACACTGGACCAGGCCTCTGCGATTGGCATCCGGCGATTGTCATCGCGCACGAGACGTGCATCCTTTCAAAGCTGACGTGGATGTGAACGCAGGAGACACTTTCATGACCCAAAGCAAGCCGTACAGCATTCGCAGAGTCGTTGCCCTTCCCTGGAATGACGCGGTCGAGAAGACGAAACTTGCGCTTCAACAGCAGGGCTTCGGAGTCCTGTCTGAGATCGACATGAAGGAAAAGCTCAAAGAGAAGCTGAACGTCGACTTCAAACGCTACGTGATCCTCGGCGCATGCAATCCACCCCTGGCCTACAAGGCGCTGCAGGCGGAGCCGGAGATCGGGCTGCTCCTTCCGTGCAATGTGATCGTGTATGAGACCTCCGACGTCGAGTCGGTCGTATCAGCGGTAGAGCCGGGGGCGATGCTCACGATCATCGGTGACAATCCGGTCATTGCCGAGGTTGCGCGTGATGCACGGGAAAGACTCGAGAAGGCCATTGCCGCAATCGGGTGAAGTGTTCTAACTGACGGGTCCGCCGGGCGCTCGATGGCGGCTGTCTACACGGTGAGCGACCGTGAAGGCTCGCGCAGACGACATCGCACAGCCCGAAAAACGCTGTCGTGGCCGATCGAGCAGTACATCGGCTCAGTACGCTGAGAGGGGTGGCAGCAGGCTCATCGGCCGCAGCGAAGCTACCTCATCGGAGACGCTCTCGCGCGTGGCCGAAATGCAGTTCCCGATCGTTCTCCACGACGATCGCGATCATGGTCACGTCACTGCTCAGTTGGCTCTGCGGGGCATGAACAGTGCAACGACATAGATTGACAACGCAACATCACAAAGGGGGATTTTTATGCAAAAGGGAAGAGATTTTTTGAAGGCGCAGGTGAACAACGCAACCATGCAGCACAAGTCGCTGCTGGAGAACCTGGAGGATCACGCGCGTCAGGCGGAGGACCCACGCTATCGCGCCTTGTGCGAGAAGCACATCCCGCAAATGCGCCAGCATCAGGAGATGATCGAGTCGTACGCTGCGTCGATTGGAGCCGAAGGTCCGGGTGCGGTAAAGAAAGCGATAGGCGCAACCCTCGGCAAGGCGCGCGACGCGGTCGATTCCATGCGCGAGACCGATTTCCTCCGTCTGGTCGGCGACGTCGTCACGATCCGCCAGGCTCAGGACACGTTCGCGACGTTTGCCGCGGCTGGAGACCGCATCGGCGACACCCGGCTGTCTGAGCTGGGACGCATGGGCGAAAAAGCTCACGATGCAATGCAGCGCGAATTCAATCAGCTCACGCACAGCATGTTCGTCGATCACGTGCAGAACACGGGAACATCGGTCGGAGGCGAGACCAGACCAGAAGCGCGCTGATCACGGCAGCAGGCAGACTCGTTCTGATCACTCTTGGGTGATAAAGGCGGCCTTCCAGGCCGCCTTTTTCATCTCTTCAGAACGGCCTGCCCCTCTCGAGAAATCTCAGTTCGCTTTCATTGCAGGGGCCAGTCCGGTGGACTGGAGAGTGATGGTCAGCGCGAGAAAGATGAACACGGCGATTCCGACGACAGTCCAGATCCGCTTCTGTGAGACTCCGTTGCCTGCGGCGCCCAGCACCGCGCCGGCAAGCCCGAGCTCGACAGACTGACCGATCCACCAGCCCGCCAGAAGCGGGACTGCTGCGGTCGAGATCGAGTACAGCCCGATCACGAGTGCTCCCCACACGACGGCGCCCGAAGCAGCTCCGAAGCGGAAGCCAGGAAGGGCCCCGCGAATGTCCAGCCTTCGGAGGAGCCACGCGAGTGCGACAGTGAGAACGAGAAACGTGAGATAGCCGAGGGGAATCCGTCGGAAAGCCACCTCGGCGGGCAGAAGAAAGGGAGACGACACCGTGTACAGCGAGGCGAGAAGGCCGCCATGAAGAAACAGATCGAATCCCACTGACACGGCCCATGCCGCAGCAATGGAGCTCAGGAGTCTCGGCCACGCGACCGCCAGCGCAGGGTCTGCGAGCCGTGTTGCGTGCAGCGATTCATGCGCTTGCATGGCTCTCCGGACTCTTTCACGGATGAAGCTGGAAGCTCGACGAAAAGCGCGCCATCGAAGCCCGGCGGAGCTCGGCTCTCCGCTGCGCGGCGAGCATCATAGCGCTGTCGTGAACAGTCCGTCCACCGCGACGCAGGTGCGCCTCCATCTCGCCGAGGGTGGGATAGCGAAACAGGTCGATGACTCCCACGCTGATTCCGGTAGCCGACTCGATCCGCTGGGCCAGCTGCAGCGCGGCGAGCGATGTACCTCCTGCATCGAAGAAGTTCCAGTTCGGCGAGACGTGATCGACGCCGAGGGCCTCGCACCAGAGCGTGCGCAGAAGTGGTCCCGTGCCTGACGTTGTCGCGCTTTCTCCGGCCGATGCAGAGAACTGAAGGACATCGGCGATCCCTCCCACGACGGTCGCGTGCGCGGGCACGTTGTCGATCACGAGCGCGCCTGCTCCGATGACCGCGTCGTCACCGATCTCCACCTCCGGCAGTACGACCGCATTCGATCCGATGTACACCCCTTCTCCAAGTCGCACCCTCGCGTTCAGAACGGCATTGCCAGCCACGATGCAGTGATCGCCAATCCGCGATTCATGGCCGATGATGGCGCCCATGAAGACGACCGCTCCTTCCCCGATCCGGACCTCGGGGCCGATCGAGGCATGCTGATATGCGATGAGATCAGACCCGGTCTCGGTGCCGAGGAGATCGACGTCGGGGCTGACGAGAGAGGCAAAGGGAATACCGAAGCGCGCGATACGATCGCGAGCCGCTCTCCGGCGCTGAGTCGTGCGCGCAATGAGATTGATGACTTCCGACGATTCAGGATCGGCGCTCGCGAGCAGGTCGAACGAACCGGCGACGGGAACTCCGAGCTGCTCCTGCCCTGTCTTGCTGACGTCGTCATCCAGCAGACAGATCTCGTCCCATCGATGCTCTTGCTGGTTGACGCGGATCGCGAGCCGCACTCCCTCCGGATTGCCGGCTCCGCAGATGAAGAGACGTCGCATCAGACTTTCTCCTGAATCGGGATGCGGCGCCGCTCGAGCTCTTCGTAGCTTCCCGGACGGACGCGTTCGGCAGCGCCCGTCATCCAGTCCTTGCATGTGTGACAGCGTTCCGGCAGCTCGGCGAATCGACGCGACAGATGAAGGTCGCGATAGCTTCCGAGGGCTCCCCAGAGTTCAGAGAGCGAGCCATGCCACGCGTTCAGGGCGGTATCCTCGCCTTCTGTGTCTCCCGGGCAACGCGGAACGCGCCCGTCCCAGAAGACATGCATCATCGTCAGCGCCCACGGGCAGGCGATGCGGTCCTCATCCGGTATCGTCAGCGGCGTGTCGAACTTCCCTCCCCAGCTCAACTTGTTGCGGACTTTCACCGTCGCACCCTGCGCGTGCCAGAAGGATGTGAACTCGAGGAGCTCATGCGAGTTCTCGTCCATCTCGATAAACTGAACCTGGATCTCGGTGTCGAGGGCGAGGCGCTTCCGTTCGTGCAGCAGATGAACTACGTTCGAGTAGACGACATCGCGGATCCCGTTGACGCGCAGCGTTTCGTACACGGGAGCCGAAAAGGCATCGAGACCGAAGACGATCAGATCCACTCCTGATTCGAGAAGCGGCCCGGCGAGGTCCTCGGTGAGGAGCTGGCCATTCGAATTGACGTTGATCGAGCGGAGGCCGACGCTCTTCCCGTGGCGGATGTACTCGATCAGCCGTTCTGCCTCGAGCAACGGCTCGCCGCAGAAGGAGAACCAGACTTCAGTCGAAGGAGCAACGGCCGCAGTCTCGTCCGCGCAGCGCCGCCACAGCTCGAATGGCAGCACACCCTTCGGCCTTCGCATCGTCGGGTGGTGGCACATCGAGCAGGCGAAGTTGCATTCGGCGCACAACTCCATCGCCAGCTTCCGTGGATACGAGCTGGGCCGGAGGGTCGGCGAAATCTCCTTCAACCTCGGATCGAGCACGCTGAGTCTTCTCCAGTGAGGGATGAATATGATCCGGAGCGATCCATCGGTATGTATGCGCCGTCACCATCCCGTGTGACGTCCCGGAACATGCTGAAATCGCTTTCATCGTCCTCGCCGTCACCTTCGTCACGCGCGACGCGGCGACTATTCCGAACTTCCGCGCCCGCATCGCTGCCGGCGGGTCATGAAGATAGCTCCGCGCCGTGCTGCGTGGAGTGCTCATTGACGGAATGCTAAGCCTGGAGGAGGATGCAGGCATGCCCCGTGACGTCATCATCTTCTATTGCCCGGTGTGACCGGGCAAAATCCTCATCGCTGCCCGTGTGGCGGCTCAGTTGTCGCGAGATACGAACCTCACCGTGCGGCGGCAACGCGGTGGTTTTGGCGAGCTGCGTGTAACAGTGGACGGCGTCGATGTCGTTGACTCGAGCAGGTTCGCCTATCGGACTCCCGGCAGTGTGGTGAAGCGGGTCGAACGCTATTTGGCGGAGAGAATCGAGTGATCCCGGACGTCTGCTGCCCCGTGCGGTTCTGAGCAGACAGGATGGCGGCGCCGAGCAGTTCGCAGCGAACGCAACCGGACGGGCAAGGGTGGGGGATTCTCGCAAGTATCCACAGAGTGATGGATGTACGGAAGGGAAGATTCCTTCGCCGAGATCGGCAATCGAACTCCTTCCTTCTCACCCATTCCACTCACAACTCAGAACTCACAACTCAGAACTTCTTCGTCGGTCAGGCGGGAAAGAGGCGCTCGAATTCCGGGTTGCCGCGAAGAATCTCGAGGTCGGGATCGTGTCGCGCCCAGTTGGGGTCGCGGAAGCCCGCCTCCCATGCGCGTTTGAGCGCAGCGAGCGCATCCTCGGATCGGCCGAGCTGTCCGAAGACGCACGCGACGTTGTACGTCACCATGGCGTCGTCGGGTCGCAGCGTCATCGCGAGGTTCAATTCACGGATCGCGTCCTCCGGCCTGGCAACGACCACATAGTCACCAGCCAGCAGCGTCCGCGCGCGCGCATCCTCAGGCACTTTCCTGAGATGTGCCTCGTACACCTGGATCTCGCGCTGGCTGTGATTCACGTGCGCATCCTTCTTGCCGAGGGCTCCGAGCGCATTTCGGATCGGAACGTACGTGTTGTAATCCTCACCGCTGTGTTCGATCGCTCTGTCCGCCACGTCGACGAGCTCCTGATACCTGCCCGAGGCGAACAGCGCGCGGCCGAGGAGATAGTAGGCGCCTTCTGTATCGGGCTTCCGTTCGATAGCCTGTCGGACGCGATCGACGGCCTCCGGATACTTGCCTTCGACGTAAAAGACCCAGGCCTGGGCGACCTGAACCTCCGGCGCGTTTTCATCGATCGAACTGGCGCGACGCGTTGCTTCTACCGCGCGGTCGAGCCACCGCGTCGCGCGGTCGAAGTGGTAGTGATACTGGGCGCACACATTCGCCAGCGCCGCGTGGGCAAGTGCAAAGCCCGGATCCAGCCCGACTGCATTCTCGAACATCTGCAGCGCGAACTCGAGATCCTGACGCGAGCCACGGCGTGCATAGTTCCGTCCGCGCAGATAGAGGTCGTAGGCCTGCAGATCTTCGGTAGGTTTCGCAGCGAGCGCTTCCTGCTCCTGCGGGGAGAGCGTGATCCGCAACGCCTCGGCGATTTTTCGCGCGATCTCGTCCTGCACTTCGAATACGTCCTTCATCTCGCGGTCGTAGCGCTCGATCCAGAGAGGAAAGTCGGTGTGCGTGTCGACCAGCTGCGCGCTGATCCGCAGACGATTTCCCGCGCGGCGCAGCGTGCCCGCGAGCACGTAGGATGCGCCGAGTTGCTGGCCGATCTGAGACGGAGTAGCCGGCTTGTCGCGGTAGGCCAGGACCGTCGGCCGCGAGTAGATCTTCAGACCTTTGATCTTCGAGAGCTCCGCGATGATGTCCTCGGTGATCCCGTCGCGGAAATACTCGTCTTCCTTCACGCCGCTGAGGTTCTCGAAGTAGAGAACCGCGATCGATTTCTCAACGCGCTCGGCCGAGTCGCCGCGCGATTCGCTGCTGCCACTGGCCCTGCGGCTTCCTGAATCGATATCCCTCCGGAAGCGGAGCAGCTCGGTCTTGAGATCGGTCGCCGTCTGGTAGCGAAGGTTGCGATCCTTCTCGAGCGAGCGCATCACGATGCGGCTCAGCTCCGACGGAACCCCCGAATGCACCGTTTCGAGGGGCTCGGGATCGCGGTTGAGCAGCGAGTCGAAGATCACGGCGGACGTGTTTCCCTGAAACGGCAACTGCCCGGTCGCCATCTGATACAGCACGGTGCCGAGTGAGAAGATGTCGGTTCGCGCGTCGGTGATCTGTCCCCGCGCCTGCTCGGGCGACATGTAGGCAAGGGTACCGATGGTCGATCCTGCCTGGGTGAGCTCCTCGGGACGGACGGCTGTGACCATATCTGCCGGAGAGCCGCCGGCCGCCACCGGCTTCAGCTCGATCTTCGCGAGACCGAAGTCGAGGATCTTCACCTGTCCGCGCTGATTGATGAAGATGTTCGCGGGCTTGAGATCGCGGTGCACGATTCCTTTCGCGTGCGCCGACTCGAGCGCGTCAGAGATCTCGATCGCGATCGCCACCAGGCGCTGGATGTCGACGGGCCCCGTGCGGATCACCTCCGTCAGCGTCTGTCCTTCGAGAAGCTCCATGACGATGAAGTGAATGCCTTCGTGCTGCTCGATCGAGTGGACGGTGCAGATTCCGGGATGGTTGAGTGCCGACGCCGCCCGCGCTTCACGCTGGAAACGCTGCAATGAGGAGTCGTCCTTCGCAAGTCCTTCGGGGAGGAACTTGAGGGCAACCTTTCGCCCGAGGCGGTCATCTTCCGCCTCGTAGACGATTCCCATGCCGCCGCTTCCGAGTTGGGACGTAATGCGGTAATGCGATACCGTCGTTCCGATCATCGATTCTCCTGAAGACGTCGCGATCCTACAGGCATGCAATGGGACGGTCAATCGAAGCTCGCGTCAGACGCCGGCAATCTGCCCGCGGCCTTTCATCAGCTTCGCACTGATCTGTCGCTGCACTCCCAGCCACAGTGCCGCGAGCACAGATGCGAGGCCGATTCCGAGGTACCAGTAGCTCCAGCCCGCAGGCACGAGACTCCGCGTCCCGGCGAAGAATCCCATTCCGGCGGTCGTGCCCGTCGCGTAGACCCACCTCTCGAATCGGCCGAGGCGGTGCTGAGGTAGCGGATCGATTTGTGTAGTGAGTCCGAAGATGCCGCGCAGCCGGTCGTAATCCCATGTGAGCAGATAAACGTTCGCGAGCAGCATGAGTCCCGTGATGACGGGAGTGAACTTGAAGTCGTAGGAAAGGGTGATGACGAAAACGTTCAGCATGATCGGCAGGAAAAGAAGCGCGCCGAGCGTCGCGGTCGCCGGCACGAGCACGCACAGCCCTGCAATCACCTGCCCGAGGCCGAGAAATCGCCAGTAGAGTCCGGACAGGTAGAGCGTCTCGAAGAAAGCGCCGATGGGAAACTCAGGACTCATCCGTGTGAAGCGCCATCCGATCAGCTTCACGATTCCAGTCGGAATGAATCCGGCAGCGAGAAGGATCCGCGTTCCCAGCGTGAAGCGATAGAGCAGCGGTTGCGATCTCAAGCGGCGATGCATCGGCAGGAGCTTTGAATCCAGCCGGCTCGGAGAGAGGGTCATCGTTCCATCATAAAAGGAACCGCGGCTTCGATCAGCGGAGAAATGTTCGTTTTGACGAACATGAGATCGGCCCGTACTCTTCGGATATGGCCACATCGGAACGCATCGAACAGATCAAACGGCTTTATCCCCTGCTCTACTTCGCGTGTCATCGCTCTCATGACAGAAGCGACGGCCTGACCGAAAAGGATCTCCGCATCCTTCACCATGTGCAGGACGGAGATAAAGCATTCGCCTCGGGGCTCACCCGTCACCTTGGTCTGTCCCGGTCGACGCTATCGGCAGCATTGAGCAGTCTCGAATCGCGGGGCCTGATCGAGCGGTTGCATGGAAGCGGCCGGCGTAAGAGGATCCTCCTCACTAAGAGCGGCGTGGAAGCGATGCATTCCGACGAGGGACTCGACGGCAAGGCGATAGAAAGCATCCTCGACGAGCTCGAAGAGCGGGATCAGGAGCGTGTCGTCGAAGGGCTCGCGCTGATCGGTGAGGCGATCGAAAGGCTGAAGAGATGAAGTGGTTGATCGGGATCGCCCTCGTTGTAGCGGTCATAGGAGTGGCTGTGCGCATGATCGGCGGATCACTGCCGGTCCAGCACAGGACGATCGTCACGAGAACGATCATGGCCCCGGCCGACGATGTATGGAGCCTGATCTCCGACCTGAGTCAATGGCAGGACTGGAGAACGGACGTGAAGCAGGTTGAGATTCTGCCCGGCAATGCTGTCCGTGTGACGGACTCCAATGGCACGGTGCGCTACAGGATCGAGAAACCAGCAGAGCGCACCCTGATCACGATAATCGAGCAGGAAGGTCTGCCCTGGGGAGGGCGCTGGATCTGGCGCGTCGAGAGACAGACGGACCACACCAGCCTCGTGACGATCATCGAGGAGGGAGAAATTTACAGTCCGATGTTCCGATTCTTCGCCAGGTTTGTGTTCGGATTCGAGGGGACGATGAAGTCGGTGCTCGATCAACTCGAGGCGGCAGCCGGCCGGAGATCGGGAACGTAGGGAACTCCGACCCGGCGGCCACGGCAGACTCAGTTCTTGCCCGAGGATCCTTCGGTTCTGGAAAATTTCCGTCGAAATTGCATGCAAAAAGTGCGCCGTCACGCGATCGTTCGACGTGGCACGATTCTTCGACGTGACAAGCGCAATAACCAGTGTTCAACGAATGTAGTCTGCAGTGCGGAACACTCATATACTTTCATCAGGTTCCCAGCGACATGACGAACAGAAAGCGCAAGTCTTCGGCCAGGCCATCCCCTGCAGTCGATCGGGCCGCTTCAGACGTGGTGATCGAGGAGTCGTCTCGCTCCTTTCCGATTGCCGGCATCGGTGCCTCCGCCGGCGGGCTCGAGGCTCTCTCGGCGCTTCTCGAGGCGATGCCCGTCGATACGGGCGTGGGGTTCGTCATCGTCCAGCACCTCTCTCCCACCCATCCGAGCATGCTCGTGGAAATTCTGTCGCGCGCGACGTCGATGACCGTCGTCGAGGTCGCCGACGGCCAGCTCGTCGAACCGAATTCCGTCCACGTCATTCCTCCGGACCGGGAGGTGACCATTCAGGCAGGGCACCTCGAGCTTCACCCGCGGGAAAAAGACACGGCGCGACGCCGGCCCGTCGATCGGTTGCTTCGCTCGCTGGCCGCCGACCATGGACCGCGTGCCATCGGGGTCATCCTGTCAGGCACCGGAAGCGACGGTACGCTCGGAATCGAAGAGCTGAAGGTTCACGGCGGAATCACCTTTGCCCAGGACGAGACTGCGCAGCACCGCGGAATGCCGGCAAGTGCCATCGCCACCGGTTGCATCGATTTCGTTCTGCCTCCGGAGGAGATCGCCGCCGAGATCCACCGTCTCGGCAAATCCCCCCATCTGGCCCGCGAATCGGCAGAGCTGCCCTCCGGTGACGCCGAGGACTTCGGGAGCATCGTACAGTTGATGCGCTCGGTTACGGGCGTCGATTTCACACAGTACCGATCCACGACGCTCTTCCGCCGGATCACCCGCCGCATGGCGCTGCTCAAAATCGAAGAGGCGGGAGAGTACATCGACCTGCTGAAGCGCAGCGAGGAGGAGCGTAGCGCCCTCTATCACGACATTCTCATCAGCGTAACGAGTTTTTTCCGCGACCCCGAGATGTTCGAGGCACTTGCCCAGCGGGTGTTGCCGCGCCTGTTCGAAGGTCGCGCGGATCAGGATACCGTGCGTGTCTGGGTGCTCGGATGTTCGACAGGGCAGGAAGCCTACTCCATCGCCATCGCATTCGGTGAGTTCAGGAAGGAGCGCGGCCTGAGCGTCCCCATCCAGGTCTTCGCGACTGATCTGAACGAACGGGGCATCACCACGGCACGAGCAGGACTCTATTCGAAAGATATCGAGCATGATCTGTCGGAGGAACGGCTGAAGAATTACTTCACGCCGGTCGATGATCAATATCGCGTCGCAAAGTCGATCCGGGAGATGTGCATCTTCGCGCGGCATAATCTTCTCGCGGACCCGCCGTTCTCGCGTATGGACCTGATCACCTGCCGCAATCTGCTGATTTACATCAACCCCGTCCTGCAGGAGAAGATCGTTCCCATCCTCCACTACGCCCTCCGACCTGGCGGTACGCTCGTCCTCGGAGGCTCGGAGACGGTTGGCAGCCACGGCCGGGATCTGTTCGAGACCGAAGATGCGAGACAGAGAATCTTCCGGCGTAAGGATGGCGCGGTGGGCCGGCCGCCCGTGCTGAAGGGACGTGACAAATCCCGGCAGAGCCGGCGGCCGGAGGAAGCCAGGGCGCACGAGGCGACTCTCGGCGTGGACATGCAGAGGGAGGCCGAGCGCGTCCTGTTGCGGAGGTATGCGCCCGCGGGCGTCCTGTTGAACTCGCGGATGGAAATCATGCAGTTCCAGGGAGACACCTCGGCCTTTCTCGCGCCCACACCGGGAAGGGCGAGTCTGAACGTCATGAAGATGGCAAGGGAGGGGCTCGGGGTCGTTCTCAGGAGTGCCCTTCATCAGGCCAGCACCGAACGGCTGCCGGTGCGCAGGGAAGGTGTGGAGCTGCGCTCGCAGGAAGGCCCTCGCCTGATCGACCTGGAAGTGACGCCCCTTCCGGACGCGTCCGACGACGGCGTGGGTTTCCTCGTGACATTCGAAGATCCCACGCGCGGGACCGTGCTCACCCCGCCGCTATCGGACGCGGAAGACGCTCTGGACGAGGGGGCGGAGCCCTCACGCCGCATCCTCGCCCTGACCCAGGAGCTCAGCGCCACGCGTGAGTATCTGCAGTCGATCATCGAGCAGCACGATGCCGCAAACGAAGAGCTCCAGTCGGCCAACGAGGAAGCCCAGTCGGCCAACGAGGAGATGCAGAGCGTCAACGAGGAGCTGGAGACCTCCAAAGAAGAGATCCAGTCGAGCAACGAAGAGCTGGCCACCGTCAACGACGAGCTCAGCGATCGCAACGCCGAGCTGAATCGGGTCAACAACGATCTGTTCAACCTCCTGGGCAGCGTCCGCATCCCCATCGTGATCTTCGATCCGGATCTTCGCGTCCGCCGATTCACCGACCTGGCAGAGCAGCTGTTCGGACTGAATCCGGCCGACGTGGGGCGGCCCATCGCCGGCATGAGGATCGCGGCCGATTTTCAACAGCTCCCGCAACTGCTGGACGAGGTCGTCGAAAAGGGGACCGACAAGGAACTGGAAGTGCAGGATGCTCTCGGGCACTGGTACTCGATGCGCCTGCGCCCCTACGTGACACCTGACGAAGGGATTCAGGGTGCCGTGCTGTTGATGATTCGACATCGATGCGATCCACAGGGCCCTCGAGTTTGCCGAGAGCATCGTCGCCACGGTTCGAGAGCCCCTTCTGGTTCTCGACAGCGAGCTGCGAGTACAGACGGCGAGCCGTTCGTTTTTCGAGACCTTCGATGTGAGATCCGGCGATACGGTCGGCAAGTCGCTCTATGACCTGGGCGGCGGTCACTGGCAGATCCCCGAGCTCCGGAATCTGCTCGAAGACGTGCTTCCGCGAGACCAGGCATTCGATGATCTCGAACTCAGCCAGGAGTTCGACCGGATTGGCAAACGGACCATGCTGCTCAATGGACGGCGCGTCACCAGGGCCACCGGAGAGCCGCCCCTCATTCTTCTGGCGATTCAGGACATCACCGTGCACACCAGCCTGCTCGAGGCAGAACAGCAGGCCAGGCAGGTCGCTGAGCAATCCGATGCGGCCAAGGATCAGTTCCTCGCCTCGGTCTCGCACGAGCTGCGGACTCCGCTGACCTCGATTCTGGGGTGGACCCAGCTCGTGGAGCAGTCCGAGTACGAACCCTCGCTCATGCGTCAGGGCTTCGAGAGTATCGACTCGAGCGCGCGCACCCAGGCGCGCCTGATCAATGACCTGTTCGATTCCGCGCGCATGCTCTCCGGCAACTTCGAGCTGGACATGTCACCTCTCGACATCGCTGAGGTGGTGGACGCAGCGGTTACCGCGGCTGTCCCTTCCGCCGCCGGCAAGAGCATCGAGATCCACAGATCGGGAGCTTCGGCGACGGTACTCGCCGACCGGCTGAGGCTCCTGCAGATCTTCGGAAATCTGCTTTCCAATGCGATCAAATTCAGCCCACCGATGAAACGGATTCACGTGAAGATCGAGCCCGCGAACGAGCATGTCACGGTATCTTTCGCCGACCAGGGAAGCGGGATCACGCGTGACTTCCTCCCGCACGTGTTCGATCGCTACCGCCAGTATCATGGGGGTGCATACGGTGGGCTGGGCCTCGGTCTGTCAATCGTCCATCATCTCGTCGAGGAGCACGGTGGCAGCATTCGCGCCGAGAGCCCGGGCGAAGGCCGCGGTTCCACGTTTCTGGTTGTGCTTCCGATTGCAGCCGAGCCCCCGGGCTAAGCGTCAGAACAGATCCGGCACGTGCTCGAAGTTGCGCATCGCGGCGACGGTTCGTGGCGAGATGTCGCCTAGGAACCAGCTCAGCGCCTCCAGCGTCGTCTCCGGGATCGGGTAGCGCGTGACGAACTGCACCTCGACGTCGCGCACCGCTCCCCCATTTCCGGCCGGCGTTCCGAACAGATCGTCGACCGCGCGCTCGTTCGGGTTGATCACCTTCGCTTCGATTCCCATTTCATTGAACGCGGCGGAGAAGAGCTCCCCGCGGTAACCGTAGTGCGTGCATGCGAGATGAGCGAGGACTGGTGGGTGCGGCGTGGAGAGTCTCTCTGTCGCCGCGCGCACCCATCTGCGGATCTCGACTGCCGTCCTCGAGCCCTCGCGATCCTCCGAGATCGTGTGCGCGAGCTCCGGACAGGCCTGGCTGATGATCCGCGACGGATCCACTCCCCGTTCCTCGAGCAGGCGGGGATACGTCCCGGCCTCGATCGTCGTTTCCGTTCCGAAGATCATGGCGGCGCTATGCGGTTCCAATTCCAGCTCGCGCCGGAGAAGCTCGACGCCCGTCTCGACGATGCCTCTCACCGGAACGGCACCACTCTCGAAGTACGGCGTACCGGCAAGCAGCACGGAGAGCGTGTTGCACGCGACGTAGACCTGGTCGGGCGCGAATCGTTCCGTCACGCTGCGGAGGAACCGGTCGAACGTCTCCAGCTTCTCCTGCCTCGTCGGCATGGAGTTGTAGCCGTAGTCGTTCGAAGGCGCGGCGTTGGCGAACGTCAGCCGGACCGGTTCGGTGAAACCATGAATGCGTACGAACCTCTCGGCGTACGCAACCACCGAAAGACCGCCCACTCCCGAATCGGTGATGAGAATGTGCATCGCTATGCGAGATCGAACCGTCCGGTCATCAGTTCGATCATGATCGGCACGTGGCGGTCCTTGAGGTCGTAAGGAGAAGCGGCTTCCAGCTCGTAGGTCACGAGAGTGAGGTTCTTCTCGCCGGCCCAGGTGCCCATCGAGCCGGGTGTCGGATAGCCGATCTCGAACAGGAGTGGGAGCCCGCTGCGGACGGCGAGCTGTCGTCCCAGATGCGACCCGCCTGCATCATCGATACAGGCCAGCGCCGAATGGAGGCTGACGATTGCGCGCGGCTTCACGCTGTCGATCAGCTGGATCAGCGCGGTCGTCTCCAGTTCCGATGCGGCGTGGGACCCGGGACTGAGGGCGATGTCGCGGGCATCGTTCTCCCGGCTTTTGTAGCAGACGGGGTCGGCGGTCCAGTTGGAGGTGGGAAAGTTCCGGTTCAGATCGACGCCTCTTGCGTTGCCTCGGGTGCCTCGCACGATGCCGTCGGGGTTCGCGCAGACGATCACCGCCGCTTTCAGATCGCCTGCGGGGATGCATCGCAGCGCTTCGGACACGACGACGGTGGTCTCCGATTCGTCGCCATGAATGGAAGCGAGAATGACGAGGTCCGCGCTCCCCGGGGCAGGGGAGTAGACGATGATCGGCGTTCCGTCGACCGATGTTCCGTAGACTGAGCCGGCGTGGCGGATCACGCCGCGGTCGCGGCGGTTGACGAGAGGTTGCGGATTCGTCGGAGAATTCATGTGGGGCATGATAACGGTTCTCGAAGTTGCATCCCATGTGGCCGCAGACTCAATCCCATGCCTGTGTCGGCGAGCGTCTTCGTGGTACGTTGGACATCGTTTCTGAAACCCTCACGGGCAGGGCCAGCTCTCGACGAGGATGAATAGATGATCGGACAGACGGTTTCGCATTACCAGGTCACCGGCAAGCTCGGCAGCGGTGGCATGGGCGTGGTGTACGAAGCTGAGGATACGCAACTCGGGCGCCGTGTCGCCCTGAAGTTTCTTCCGCCCGCGATGGCGCAGGACCCTCAGACGCTCGAGCGCTTCCAGCGCGAAGCCCGCGCGGCGTCAGCGCTCAACCATCCCGGGATCTGCACCGTCTACGCGATCGAAAAGCACGAGGCCGAATACTTCATCGTGATGGAACTGCTCGAGGGCGAGACTCTCGCCGATCGGGTCCAGCGCGGCGCGATCGAACTGGGCGAACTGCTCGATCTCTCCGTTCAGCTCGCGGATGCTCTCGAGTCCGCGCACGCGAAAGGCATCGTCCATCGCGACCTCAAGCCGGCGAACATCTTCGTGAACGAGCGCGGCCAGGTGAAGATCCTCGATTTCGGTCTGGCCAAAATCGAGATCAAGGATTCCGCGGGCCGCGACGCCGATGCGGTGACAGCCGTCCTGCGCGAACAGCTCACCAAAGCCGGCACGACCCTGGGAACCACCTACTACATGTCGCCGGAACAGGCGCGCGGGCAGCTCACCGACTCGCGAACGGACCTCTTTTCCCTCGGTGCGGTCCTCTACCAGATGGCGACGGGCGTTCTCCCGTTTCAGGGCGACACCTCGGCCGTAATTTTCGATGCAGTTCTCAACCGCGATCCGGTGCCGATCACCCAGATCAACGTCTCCCTGCCGGCACAGCTCGAGCGAATCATCGGGCGTGCTCTCGAGAAGGACAAGACGCTCCGCTATCAATCCGCCACGGATCTGCGTACCGAGCTGCTGCGCCTCAAGCGCGACCTCGATTCCGCGGGGAGCCGGCGAGTGGCAGACCTCAGCGATTCACGCGGAGACTCGGGCGTTCAACGGGAGAAGTCGATCGCGGTCCTCTACTTCGAGAACCTCAGCGGCGTGAAGGAAGACGAGTACTTCCGTGACGCCATCACCGAAGACATCATCACCGAGCTGACGAAAATCAAAGGGCTGAAGAGTTTCTCGCGGCCGACGGTTCTGCCGTATCGCGACAAACCGGCGACACCCGCGCAGATCGGTCAGCAACTCGGCGCGGCATTCGTCCTTGCAGGGACGCTGCGCCGCGCCGGCAACCGGTTGCGCATCAGTACACAGTTGATCGACACGCAGACAGAGTTCCCCATCTGGGTCGAGCGGTATGACCGCGAGATGGCGGACGTGTTCGAGGTGCAGGATGAGATCGCGCGCAAGATCGCCGAGGCTCTTCGCATCACGCTCTCGCCACAGGAGGAGCAGGCGATCGCGGCGAAACCCACCGAGGATCTTCAGGCCTACGATCTTTTTCTCCGAGGCCGGAGCTATATGCGCAGACGCACCCGTCAGGACCTGGAGTTCGCGCTGCAGATGTACGAGAACGCCGTAGGAATCGATCCGTCGTTCGCTCTGGCGTATGCCGGCATCGCCTATGTGTGCGCTCTGTATCATCTGGACTACGACCGCACGGCAAAATGGACCGAAAAAGCAGTCGCCGCCGCCGAGCGGGCACGCTCGCTCGGAGCGCACCTGCCGGAGGTCCAACTCGCTCAGGCGTGGATCTGTTATATCGAAGGCCGCCATGATGATGCGCAGAATCTCGCGCGGGCAGCGATCGAAGCCAAATCGGATTGCGAAGGTGCCTACTACCTTCTCGGCCGGTCGATGTTTGCTTCCGGTCGCTATCGGGAGATCGCCGAGATGGCTGAGCGTGCCATTGAAGCATCGGGTGACGACTACAGCGTCTTCGTTCCGATCATGAACGCGCTCGGGTCCCTGGGCCAGGAAGACAAGTTGGCAATCTTCATCCAGCGCGCCATCCTCGCGCTGGAGGGTCAGGTCCTCAAAGTTCCGGAAGATGCGCGAGCTCGCTCTCTGCTCGCTAGTTACTACGCACGGTCGAACCGGCCTGAAGACGCGAAGCGTGAAATGCAGTTCGCGGTGACCCTCCGGCCGACCGACCCCACCATGCTTTACAACGCCGCGTGCACCTACGCGCAACTCGGTATGAAGACGGAAGCGATGGCCTCCCTCCATAGATCCTGGGAGCTGGGCTACCGCGATTCGGCCTGGGTGCGACGCGACTCGGATCTCGATCCGCTTCACGGAGAGCCGGAATTCGAACGGCTCTACCCGGCCGACGATTCGACCGGTGTGTGAGAAGTCCTACGTGCCGGGCATCTCGTACGGCAACGGTCGTCTTGACGAGGTCGTAGAAAAAGTGTCCGCGATAAAAGTAACCGTCGCCATCCGTGATCTCGACGACGAGCCCGCCTGCGCGCAACAGCGGAAGGCCATGGTAGTCTCCGGGCGTCCCTTCATGCCGGGGTTTCCGGGAACGCTGCGGCCGGTGCACTCAGCGGCGTGCTATTCTTCCGCCGCCGCCAGCACGAGAATTGCAGCGTTGCTTTCGCGCCGCCGTTGGCAGAGGAGCCGCAACTTGTCACGAATTGCATCGAGATTCTCATCGGCCGGACGAACCGCGGCCCTATTCCTGTGTGGCGTACTGCTTTTCGGGTGCAGCGAGACTCCGGAGCCGGCTGCCGAACAGAGTGCGACGGAGACAACAACGGTTGAGCGGCAGACCGAGGAGCTCGTCACGATCCGGAGCCTCACGCTCGGCGACCGCGCCTGCTACATGGGATTGCAGCAGGATGACGGGTCGGTGCGCGAAGAAGAAGCGGCCTTCGAGCTCTGTGACAGGCTGACGCTGATCGGACAACAGGTACGGCTCCAACGGGCGATGACCGAGTTGATGGCTCTGTCATGTGAAGGCGATCCGGAATGCACCGATCGCGACACCGTCAACCTGATTGTCCGCGCCGAATTTGTGAACCGCTGAGTCGCGATGATGCGCAGAGCATAAACATCCTCGCCGTCTCAGGGCCGAACGCCCCTATCATGGACTACCTGATAGACTCACGCTCGTCATGGAAAGAAACCCCGACACACGCACCAGTCGCGTCCTGGAATCGCTGCCGGACAGAAGCCGTGCCGTTCTGGAGAATCTGCTCGAAAACCCGCAATCAGGCCGGGAAAATCTTCTCGAGCGGGTGAGAGATTATCTCGCATCTCTCGAAGAACAGCAGGCGAGCGCCGAGCGCCTCGATCTGAAAACGGCGAGGCTCGTCGGACGAAAGTGCACCTCCCTGCTCGAGAAAGCATCCGCCGATGATGAAGACGCGAAGAAACTCATTGAGGCAGCGGTCGTCTACTTCGTCGAGTACGACGACGGCGATCACGACTTTCACTCTCCGACCGGCTTCGACGACGATCTCGAAGTGATCGATGCCGTGGCGCGGGAGCTCGGCTTCGCCGAGGTAGTCGCGATGACGCCGCCCGAAGACGATTGATCTCATTGACGAAGAGCAGAATCTCACCTCCGTACGTCGGGACGAGATTCACGAACCAGTCGCCGAGGACGCGGTCCCGGATGGGGCATCAGGATTGGGAGTGACGCCGAGGTGCTTCGCCGCTTTCACGGTGCAACGGATGGTGATCATGAATGCTTCGTAGCGCACACCCGATCAAGTACATGTCCGCACCCCGGCAGGAGTGCCAGACAAAACATATACGCCACAACGCGACAACCCACCGGTCCCCCATTCAACATTCAACATTCAACCGTAAAACCTCAGTTGAAGGGTGCGAAAAGAAAAAGCATCGTCCGGAACTCTTTCGGTAGCATTGCTTTCGACAAAAAAAGAAGGCAACCGACGAGGGACAGAACGATGCTCGGGAACAATAGCAG
>JBGTDX010000140.1:0-2495 GCA_041748075.1 Thermoanaerobaculia bacterium | reverse complement strand
TGAGGTCTGCGTCGGCGAGACAGCGCTCGACCAGGTTCGCGGCGTCGCGGCGCATGGCAGCCGCCATCGCCTCGAGCGTGGCGCGGCGGACGGCGGGGTCGTCGTGATAGAGCAGCAGCGGGGGGACCAGCTTCGCCCGGTCGTGCTTCCGGAGAAGGTGAATCGACTGGACGACCTGCCGAGGCTCGGCTCGCCCCAGCGACTGAACGACGAGCTCGAGAGCGGTCGCGTCGGTCAGGTCGAGCGAATCGAGGCCGCCTGCGCCGTGCCGGAGCCCGGACCGGAACGATTCGACGTACTGATGGCGGGTCGCTACGGTCGCGGCCAGCCAGATCGCGATGAGGGCGAGGGAAATCCAGCCGGCCTGGGGAGCGGTCATGATCCCGAACGTCACGGGAAGGAGGAGGAGCGCGGCGATGCCCTTGGCGCCGCGCTGCACGAAGACGTCGATGAACGCCTTGGCCCTCAGGCGCGAGCGAGAAGGAATCGGCAGGAACAGCAGTTCACGAGTCGCCTGGTCGACCGAATAGCGGAAGCCGTTCTCGCCCGTTTTCAGCACGAGTGCCGCGACAAGGATCAGCTCCGGAAATCCGACCGAGGCGACGATGAGGGCGAGTGTCCCGACCCCCATCGATACCGGAAGGATGCGCATGGCGAAGCCGACGCCAAGCGTCCGGTGAATCCGTGCGGTGAAGACGAGCTGAAACAGGAGCGCGGCGATGCCGACGATGCTGTAGAAGTTCCCGAAAAACGAAGTGCGCTGGTCGAGCGACGTGGTCGACTCCTGAACCGCCCAGTTGAACTGCAGATCGACCACCTGCGCGACGACGACGGTGAGAACCATGATGGTGGCGACCCAACGAAGGTGCGCCGACTGCCGAAGGAGCTCGAAGCCACCCTTCGCCCGGTCGAGGCGCGCGAGCCCCGAGGCGCCGGCGACCGTCGAATCGTCGCCGGGCCGGATGCGCCGCGACACCCAGATAAGTGCGACGACGAGCAGCAGGAGCGCGGCCGCGACGAGCAGCGCATAGCGGGTCCCGATCATCTTCGTCGCCAACTTCGCGACCTGGCCGCCGACGATCCCCCCCAGCAGTCCCCCTGCACCGACGAAGGCGAAGAGCCGCTTCGCCTGGCGCGGGTCGAACATGTGATTCGCGAACGACCAGAACTGGCTCACCAGCATCACGATGGCGATGGAGATCCAGACATAGAAGGCGAACGGAACCCAGCGCCACGGGAACTCGAAGAGCCACCAGAAGAGAGCCATCGACAGCGCCACGAGGGCACAGGTCGAGATGATCAGCGTCTCGCGCCGCATCCGGTCGGCGAACCCGCTGTAGACCCGGAGGAAGGGGTACGAGATCGCGGCGATGAAGAGATAGACCCAGGGGAGCTGCTCCGCACCGAGTCCGGAGATGAAGGCCGACTGCCGGACGCTCTTCGTTGCGTACTGGAAGGTGATGAGCAGAAAGAAGGTCAGGAAGAGGAGAGCCGCAGGGCCGGCCTCTCCGGCCCGGAATGCGATCCCGACCCGGCCCAACGCCCGGCGCAATATCGTCGCGCCCCGGCCGTCCAGCGTCCGTACGGGTTCAGCGCTCATGTGGAGAAGGGAGAATTGTAGATCAGGCGCGGCGTGGAGGGCGGGATTTTCTTGAGCAGGGGCTAGGGACCAGTGATCAGGGGCTAGGGAAGGTGGTCGCTTTCAGCGACGCGATCCTTCGGCGCTCGCTCTCTATCGCTGGGCTGCTGGCTCTCACACCGCTGGGCATCTTGGGGTGCATCTTGGTGCATCTTGGGGTCGTAGCTTCATTCCATTTTGCATCTTGTGTGCATCTTGGGGTCGTAGCTTCATTCAGAGCGTTTTCGCGCGTCACACGCTTCTCAATATCGGGTCCGGACAAGGAACGGCGGCGAGACTGTCGGCGTCTCGCGCGGGTTTCCCTCGGATCCAGTTGCAGGATTCACCGAAAGTGCCGTCGCAGACGTGTTGGAAACGGAACCTCGCGTCAAATCGCGCAAAGCTCCGCCACCGGTGAAGCAGTTCTTTTGAATTGATCGACCGCCGCTACGCCAGAGCCAGCCGCGCTGCCGTGACGAACTGCTCGAGCCGCTTGTCGTCTCGAAGCATCTTCTCGCATTCCGCGGCCAGCTGCGTGATCCGGCTGCAGCTCTTCAAGTGCAGCGTCCGCGCGATCACGCGGAGCCTTCGCCGGCCTTCATACACCCCGAGCCATGCAGCAATCATTCGCGCCAGACCGCCTCTGCCTCGGCGGATCTCCTTCGGCCTCATTTGCATCGCCTCGGCCACTGCCTTGACCACGGCTCCCATCGACGGCCTTCCCGCCGCACGCTGGTCCAGCGGGATGTCGACATGGCGCCACTTCGCGTCAATCTTCTGCCGCATCGATCGCAGCCACTGCTCGGTTCCGAGGAACACCCGGCGACGCAGCCCTCTCCAGATCGGATCCGCCGTTCCGACGCCTTCCGCGACGTAC
>JBGTDX010000139.1:0-1972 GCA_041748075.1 Thermoanaerobaculia bacterium | reverse complement strand
CGGCTCGCCGGTCATGCTGGCAGAGATCCCGGAAGACTGGGGAATCACCTGGCTCGACGATTCGACGGTGATCTACGCGAATTCGATCGACCGTGGATTGTGGCGCGTCTCCTCCGCCGGCGGCAAACCCGAAAAGCTGATTGGACCGGAGTCCGAGACTCAGTATCTGATCTGGCCGGAGGCGTTGCCTGACGGCCGAACGGTGCTGCTTCTCGAATCGACTCTGGAGGACGGCGGAAGCTATAACAAGCGCCTCACTGCGCTCGATCTGAAGACGATGCAACGTCAATCCATCACGAACACGGCGACGCAAACGTTATACGCCGGTGGTCACCTGCTTTCGGTGCGCGACGGCTCGTTGATCGCCGTTCCTTTCGATTCACGAAAACTGCGGATCACGGGCGAGCCAAAGGTACTTGCTGATCATGTCGAGAACTTCAGCCCGCGTGGCAGCGCCTCCATCGCCGTTTCGATGAGCGGGCTGCTGACCTACGATTCGCCGAGCTCGGATCGCAGCCTGCGTTGGGTCGACAGAGAGGGTCGGGCGCTGGGCGAGCTGGCACCGCCGGCCGGTTTCACCAGTCCCTCGATCTCCCCTGATGGTTCGCAGGTTGTCGTCGCTGTCGTCGATCCGAAGAACGGCGTGCCCAACCTCTGGCTGTATGGAGTCGCGAGACCGACGCGGGAGCGGCTCGCCTTCAGCGACCGCTATGAAGGCCGGCCCGTCTGGACGCGGGACCAGCGGTGGATCATCTATCACTCCGACCGGAGCGGTGTTCCAGACATCTACCGACGCCCGGCAGGCGGCAGCGGAACCGAGGAGCTGCTCTATGAAGCTCCCGGCCTGCAGACGCCAACGGATGTGTCCCCTGATGGACGCTGGCTGGCATTCACGAACAGCCTGACCGGAACGACCGGAATGGACATCATGCTGCTTTCGCTCGACGGGAAGAAAGCCGAGCCGTGGCTGCAGACGCCCGCCAACGAGAGCCAGGGGGTATTCTCGAACGACGGCCGCTGGCTTGCTTACGCGTCGGACGAGTCAGGAAAGAGAGAGGTTTATGTACGGCCCTTCCCCGACCCTGGCGAGAAGTTGCAGATCTCGACCGGAGGAGGATTCTCGCCGAGATGGTCTCCGGATGGCCGGGAGCTTCTCTACGTCAGCGATCGCACCGTGATGGCAGTTGACGTCAGCGGGGACACCTTCGCCGTCAACGAGCCGCGACGGCTCTTCTCGTCGGATGAGCAGATTGACTGGTGGGAGATTGCCCGTGACGGTCGCGTTCTGTTGTTGACCATTCCCGACGAGCTCTGGCTCCGCCCCTCACATCTGATCGTCAACTGGCCGGGACTCGTGGAGTAAAGTCTTCTAAATGAACCCCTCCGAACGAGGAGGGATGTAGAACACGTCATCCTGAGCGAAGCGAAGGATCTCCTGAAGAGGCTCGAGCACCGCAAGACGAGATCCTTCGCTTCGCTCAGGATGACGTGACTTCGCTCAGGATGACACCTTTCCCGCCTGACTTAGGGCCATTGGCAAGAGACCTTTCCCCGATGAATAGTATGATGTCCTCTCGGCCCCTTCACAACTGATGGCATCCTCTCTCGATCGCGGTGTGTCGCTTGCGCATTACCGGATTCTTTCCGCCCTCGGAGCCGGCGGAATGGGGGAGGTGTACGAAGCGCTCGATGAGCGGCTCGATCGCGCAGTCGCGCTGAAGGTGCTTCCGCAGGAGTTCGTTCAGAACGAGGAACGGGTGCGGCGATTCGTTCTCGAGGCGAAGTCGGCCTCGGGGCTCAACCATCCGCACATCGTCATGATTCACGACATCGGACACGCCGTGCCCGAGCAGAAGGACTCCGTAGATCCCTCAACACCCGGAAAACCCGTGCACTACATCGCGATGGAGCTCGTGCGAGGACTTTCACTCCGCGACAAGATCCATGGCGAGAAGGCGCCGCTCAAAGAGCT
>JBGTDX010000138.1:0-9538 GCA_041748075.1 Thermoanaerobaculia bacterium | reverse complement strand
TCGACCTCGAGAAGTTCGCCGAGTCGTTCCAGCTCGGACCTGGCACGTCGCACACCTCTCTGAAAGACGAACTGGTGGACGGGAACGATCGAGGCCCCATTTTCACCAGCGAGTGCGATCAGTTTCTCGACGTCGGAGAGGCTTTCCCCGACGGGCTTTTCGCAGAGGATGTGGATGCCCTGCCGGAGGAGCTGCTCACACTGGGAAACGTGCATCCCGGATGGGGTGCACAGATGCACGGCGCGAGGTTTAGCTTCGTTCAGCATCGAGCCGAGGGACTCGAAGAACCTCGTGTTGCCGAAACGCGTGAGGGAATGCTTCGATCTGTCGGGATCGACGACGGCAAGCAGCTCGGCGCCGGCACGTCGCGCGTAACGCGCATGCCACTCGCCCATGAGGCCGGCGCCTGCCACCGCGATACTGAGTGTCCGCTCACCCATTCGTCTTCCCGAGATCCACGACTTCCATCCTCTCGGCCGATCGATACGACGCGAGCACGAGGGCTAGTGTCTTCCGATGCCCGGCAGCCGTCGCGCGGCAAGCCTTGCCCGTGGACACTTCCTCTACGAACTCCTCGAACTGGCGCGCCGTAGCAACGACGAAGGGATGAAGGCCTTCACGCGCGATGAGCGTGGAGCGGGATCCCTGCTGCAGGTATGCGGTTCCGCCACCGGCGGCATCGACGCGGAGGAACGGTCGTCGCCGCCGGGGATCGATGCCGGCGCGAACCTCGAGAGAACCTCCGATCGAGGTCTGGATCGTTGCTCTTTCACCGTCCAGGCGCAACTCGAGGTATCGCTCCTGCCCCTTGTTCAGACGGTCGAGCACAACCGTAGCGGCGCGGCCGTCTTCGAATTCGAGCGCGATCGTGTTCAACACGTCGCTCGTGGAGCCTGGAGGCGAAGGCATGTGCGCGAACAGGCTCACCGGCTCCGCATCGAAGAAGAACCGCACGAGCTCGAACACGTGAATGCCGAACTCGAAGCAGACGCGGCGTCGCAGCTCTCCCCGCCAGCCTGCCTCTGTCTGTGCAGTTGGATTGAACGTCTGCCATGCATGAACAAAGAGAAGGCGGCCGAACTCGGGACCTCCGATCCGTCTCTTCGATTCTCGGTAGATGCTCATCGCCGGGAACTGGGTATTAACCACTACCCGTTTCCCTGCGCGGTCTGCTGCTTCGATGATCTCGTCGGCTTGTTCCAGAGACTCGCAGAGCGGCTTCTCCGCGAAGACGTGGGAGCCCTGTTCGAGAACCTGCAGAATCTGCCGGTGATGAAGCGCGGGAGGGGTGCAGATCGAAACGGCGTCGGGCCGCACCTCCCGCAGCATGAGCTCCAGGTCGTCGAAGAGCGCGGGAACGTCCTTCTTCACCGCCTCCCGCGCCTTCGGATCCGGATCGCAGCCGGACACGAGTTGCACGCCGCTTACCCGTCGATACGCGGGAATGTGAATGTTGCGGGCGGCGGCGCCGAGCCCGCAGATGGCGATACGCAACCGGCGGACCTATTTCTTCTTCTTGTCCTTGTCCTTGTCCTTCTTCGGCTTCTTGGTTTCTTTCTTCCGGCTGTTGTTCCCTTTGGCCATGGTGACCTCCTCCTCACAGAGTTCTATTCCGCAGTGCGGAGATCCATGGTAGCCGATACCGGATGCTGCGACTACTGCCTTCCGGGGAAGCATGCGGAATCTTCCGTCCGCCCTGCCGGCACTGTTAATCAGGATTTTCAGGAACGGTCGGACCGGCCGCCGGGCTGGCGTCGTAGGTCCGAACCTCCGCATCGACCGTCAGCTCGCCTTCAGAACGGGCGATGATCGCGGCGCCGCAGGAGTCCGAGTAAACGTTGACTGCCGTTCGGTACATGTCGAGCGGGCGGTCTACGGCGAGCATGAATCCGACGAGCAGATCGACCTGCGGCCCGCGGAGACCGACCGACTCGAGGACGATGAAGATGATCACGAGTCCCGCCGAGGGGACAGCCGCCGCTCCAATCGACGCGAGCAGCGCGGTCAGCACCACGACAGCCTGCTGCGTGAACGTCAGCTCGATTCCGAGCGCCTGTGCGATGAACAGCACGCCCGCACACTCGTAGAGAGCGGTGCCATCCATATTGATCGTGGCACCCATCGGCAGGACGAAAGAGGAGACCCGATTGGACACGCCTACGCGCTTCTCCACCGTGCTCAGGGTCACCGGCAGAGTCGCCGCGGAGGAACTGGTCGAGAACGCCAGCGCAAGCGGCTCGAGCATGTTGCGGAAGTGAATCCACGGCCGGATCCTCGCGAGCAGCAGCAGCAGGATCGGGAGGGTCAGGAAAAGATGGACCGTCAATCCCACCGTCACGGTCGCCATGTACAGACCCATCGCCTTGAACGCGCCGAGCCCGAACGAGGCGATCGCCCGGGTCATCAGCGCGAAAACACCGATGGGAGCAATCACCAGAATGAAGCCGGTCAGCTTCATCATGGCCTGGAATGCCGCCTCGAAAAATCCATGCAGTCTGAGGCGCGACTCGTCCGGCAGGGTGCTGATCGTGAGCCCGAAGAGAATGCTGAAGAAAATCACCGCGAGCATGTCGCCGGTTGCCATGGCGGAAACCACGTTCTGCGGCACGATGTCGAGAATCAGCTCGACGACCGACGATGGCGTGCGGAGGTCTTCGGGAAGCGTCGCCGCCTGAAGACCGGTGAAGTCGGCACCCTTGCCGGGCTGGATCAGATTGACGAACAGCAGACCCGCCAGAACCGCGAGCAGGCTGGAGAGCAGGTAGTAGCCGAAAGTCTTCCCGAACAGACGGGCCAGACCGCCTCCGGTACCGAGCGACGCGACCCCGCTGATGATCGAGCTCACCACCAGGGGGACGATGATCATCCGGAGCAGACGGAGGAACAGGGTCCCCATCCACCCGACCTTTTCAGCGAACGCCTCGCCGCCGATCGAGCCTGCCGCCACTCCGAGCACCATCGCGAAAAGAATCTGCCAGTGCAGCTTCCGGTACCACGGCTTGTCCGTCATGCGCGCGATGCTACGCAAATGAAACGCGACTGGCAACCTGCCTTCGCAAAACGGTCCCCTTGCGAATCACCGCGTAGCGCACACTCCATCGCAGCTGTGGCGATTGCCCCACTAGCTTGCGTTGCCCGAAAGGGCAGATCAGCTGCCGTTCGCGGGAATCGTCTGCGCAACGTACTCGCACGCCTTCTGCGCTGATTGTTCTCCTCGGCGTCGAACAACTCGACCGTGATGGCAATCATGTCGCCGCGCTCGACGACATCTCCGGTGAGAATTGCGCGCGCTTTGAGATTCCGTGAGACTTCGAGTGGGTCGGGGGATCGGCCTTTGAACCGTATCGTGAGCGAGCGGGGAACGACTCGAAGCGCCGGCAGTTGAGAGAGATTGCTGATGATGCTGTCGGAGATGCCATCGCCGAGGTACGCCGCGTCCGCGGTCCCGGTGGCGTTGTGAAGCGGAAGAATCGCCAGAGACTGAATGGGTGCGGCGCTCTGTCTCTTGATGACCATCGCGCCAACGGCCGCCGCGATGGTCAAAGCAATGGCCACAGGAACGATCACACGGCGCCGGCGTCGAGCCTGTGGCGGGAGCAGGACCGGCGTGCCGTGCATTGACGACTGCTCGATCTCCCGTAACTGCAGCTTTACATCGTGCGCGCTTTGCCACCGATCGTCTGGCTTTTCTGCAAGGCAGCGTTCGATCAGCCGCACCAGCTCAGCAGGTGCATCGGGGCGCAGATCGGAGGCCGACGGCAACTTGCCTGAGCTCGCACCGACGGCGCGTGCGCGTGTCAGACCCTCGTAGAGGATTGCGCCAAACGCGAACAGATCGGTGCGCGCGTCGGCGTCGAAGCCCCGCAGCTGTTCCGGCGCCATGTACGCAACCGTTCCAACGATGTGGCCTTCGGCAGTGAGCCCTTGAATCTCGGTGTTGTCAGCCGAAGCGATAACAGTTCGACGAGCCACGCCGAAATCGAGGAGCTTGGCTCCCGACTGCGTGAGGATGATGTTTCCGGGCTTCAGATCACGGTGGATGATGCCTCTTCGATGCGCTCGATCCAGCGCGTCGGCGACCTCGGAGGCGTAACCGAGCAGTTCGTCGACTGGCAAAGCTCCGCGGAGCAACCGATCCGCCAGTGTCTCGCCCTCGAGATACTCCATCACCAGGAAAGTGTCGCCGTCGTGCTCGATCTGATCGTAGAGCGTGCAGATGTTCGGATGATTGAGCGCGGCGATCACTCGGGCTTCACGATCGAACCGGGCCCGGCTATGCTCGTCGAGAAGCTCCGGACGGATGCGCTTGAGCGCGACGATCCGGCCGAGACGGGAATCGCGCGCTTTATAGACTTCCCCCATTCCGCGTACCGAGCTGCGAGAGGATCTCGTATGGCCCGATGCGCGTACCGACAGGGATGTCCATGACGACGGGGACCTCGGAGCGGATTTTACACCCAGTCCCTGAGCCTAACGGGGATGATTTCATGAGGCTTCGACCCCAAAGATGCCCGCGCAAGATGCCGCCAAAGATGCCCGCGATCACGTAGAGGGAGACTGATTTCTATACCTCAGTGAGCGCCTCGCGATGCCCGGGAGTTCGGTCAGGCGTGAGAAAATTGCCTGGATGGCTGCACGTGAGCTGATCGTCTGCGGACTCTGGATCCTGCTCGCCCTCTTTTTCCTTCGCGTCGCGGGACAGCTGCTCGTTCTGCTTGCAAAGCCCCGGTGGCTGCCGCCGATGAAGGACTGGTACTCCGGGCTGATTCCATACGGAATCCTCCTACCGGTGCAGGTTGCGATTCTCGTGCTCATGACGCGTATCGCTCTCGACATCACTCGCAATCACGCCTACTTCGCACTGCAGCGGGCCGGCGTGGGCAGAGGCGTGCTGATATTTGCCGTTTTGTACGCACTCTCGATGGCAGTGCGACTCGCCATCCGCCTCCGCCGACATCCCGGCCTCCGGTGGTACGAGGGGGGGATGATCCCGACGATGTTCCACTTCGTGCTCGCAGGATTTCTTTTGCTGTTCGCGGCGTGGAATCTCGGATGAAGAGCGGGACGAAGACGAGCGCTTCGTCCCGTCGCGCGGAGATCCCAGCACAGCCGATGTGTCCTACCCCCTCTCCCGCCGGGAGAGGGGAAGAGGCTTTCGAGCTCCGGCCACGCCAACAAAAAGGCGGGCCGTGAGGCCCGCCTTTTCGTTGCGATTCACTGCGTTGATGTCTACTGCTCGTCGTCGAGATCCGCCAGCGCGAGGGCGTCTTCTTCCTCGCGGTCGATCTCCTCTTCCATCGGCAGCAGTACAGGCTCGTCCTTCTCGAGGAAGATGTCGCGATACGTCTTCATACCCGTACCAGCCGGGATGAGGCGTCCCACAATGACGTTCTCCTTGAGCCCGCGCAGGTGGTCCACACGGCCGGCGATCGCCGCCTCGGTGAGCACCCTCGTGGTCTCCTGGAACGACGCGGCCGAGATGAACGAATCGGTCGAGAGCGACGCTTTGGTGATGCCGAGCAGCAGCGGAGTTCCGTCTGCCGGCTCGCCGCCTCGCGCGATGACCTTCTCGTTCTCTTCCATGAAGCGGAACCGGTCGACCTGCTCGTCGATGAGGAAGTCGGTGTCGCCCACTCTCGTGACCTTGACCGACCGCATCATCTGGCGGGCGATGACTTCGATGTGCTTGTCGTTGATGGCAACCGACTGCGAACGGTAGACCTCCTGGATCTTGTCGACCAGGTAGCGCTGCAGCTCCCTGACTCCGAGGACGGACAGAACGTCATGCGGGTCGATCGGTCCGTCGATCAGAGGATCGCCTGCGCGAACGCGCTCGCCTTCCTGCACGTTGACGTGCGTCGTACGCGGCACCGAATACTCGTACTGCATGCCCTCGTCCGTTTCGACCATGACTTTTCTCATGCCTTTGACGACCGAGCCGTAACGGATCACGCCATCGACTTCGGTGATGATCGCCTTGTCGCGCGGATGGCGCGCTTCGAACAGCTCGACGACTCGCGGCAGACCGCCCGTGATGTCCTTCGTCTTGGTCGTCGCGCGCGGAATCTTCGCGAGAATGTCACCGGGGTACACATCGGTACCGTTGGTGACCATGACGTGGGCGCCGGTCGGGAGCAGATACTTCCTCTCGTCGCCCTTCTTGCCTTTGACGGTGACCTGAGGCGTGCGCTTCTCTGCGCCCGCCGATTCCACGATGACCATCTGGGTGCGTCCCGTCACGCGATCGGTTTCTTCGCGGACGTTCTCACCTTCGACGATGTCCTTGAAGTTCACCTTGCCGCCGACTTCCGTGAGGATGGCCGAGGTGAACGGATCCCACTCGACCAGAGGCTGGCCGGGCTCGACGTGCTGTCCGTCGTGAACCTTCAAAGTGGAGCCGTAAACGAGTGCGTAACGCTCTTTCTCGCGGCCCTGCGTCGCGTCGCCGATCAGGTTCTCATCGTGGATGAGCAGCTTGCCGTTACGGTTGACGACCACGAGGTTGCCCTCTTTGTTCGTAACCGTCGTGACGTTGACGAACTGCACGATGCCCCTGTTCGTCGCCTCGTGCTTGGACTGCTCCGAAACGCGCGATGCCGTACCACCGACGTGGAATGTACGCATCGTGAGCTGCGTGCCCGGCTCGCCGATCGACTCCGCCGCGATGACTCCGACGGCCTCGCCGATCTCGACCAGCTTGCCGCTGGCGAGGTTGCGTCCGTAACAACGCTGGCAGATTCCGCGACGCGTCTCGCAGGTGAGTCCCGAGCGGATCTTGACCTGTTCGATGCCCGCTTCCTGAATCCGGTTCGCGAGCTCCTCGGAGATCAACTGGTTCTGTGTCACCAGCTGCTCCGCGGTGAGAGGATCGTAAATCTCCTCCTGCGCGACGCGGCCGACGATACGGTCGCGAAGCGGCTCGAGAATGTCGCCGCCTTCCATGATCGCGGTGACGGTGATGCCTTCGAACGTCTGGCAGTCCGTCTCGGTGACGATCACGTCCTGGGCGACGTCGACGAGGCGGCGCGTGAGATAGCCGGAGTCGGCCGTCTTGAGCGCCGTGTCGGCGAGGCCCTTACGCGCACCGTGAGTCGAGATGAAGTACTGCAGAACCGACAGGCCTTCGCGGAAGTTGGCCGTGATGGGCGTCTCGATGACCTCGCCCGATGGCTTGGACATGAGACCGCGCATTCCGGCGAGCTGTCGTACCTGCTCTTTCGAGCCACGAGCTCCGGAGTCCGCCATCATGAAGATGGGGTTGAACTCATGGCGCTCGGCTTCAGTCCGCTTCATCTCCGCAAACATCTCGTCGGAGACTTCTTCGGTTGCACGATGCCAAATGTCGATGATCTTGTTGTGACGCTCACCAGCGGTGATCGCGCCATCGAGACGCTGCTTCTCGACTTCGAGCACGTTCTTGCGCGCCCGCTCGACGATCTCGGGCTTCTTGGACGGAATGACCATGTCCTCGACGCCGATGGAGATGCCGGCCTTTGTTGCATAGAGAAACCCGACTTCCTTCAGTTCGTCGAGCATCTTCACGGTCAGCTCGTTGCCGAAGCGTAGGAACGCGAAGTTCACGAGCTCCTGCAATCCTTTCTTCTTGAGCAGACCGTTGATGTACGGGATCTCGTCCGGAATGTGCCTGTTGAAGATCACCCGGCCGACCGTCGTGTCGATGATCTTGTTCTCGATCGTGACCTGCTCGGCGTGCATGATGTCCTGATCGTTGTAATGCGTGGTCAGGTCGATCAGCTCGCCCGAATAGCGGACGCGGATCTGGCTGAGCAGCTCGACGACGCCGGAGTGAAGCGCCAGCTCGACGTCCTCGAAACTGGCGAACACCTTTCCTTCGCCGACGGCTCCTGGCTTGACCTTCGTCAGGAAGTAGCAGCCGAGGACGAGATCCTGCGAGGGAACGGCGAGCGGCCGGCCGTTCGCAGGGGACATGATGTTGTTCGATGCGAGCATCAGCACCTGCGACTCGACCTGAGCCTTCGGTGAGAGCGGAACGTGAACAGCCATCTGGTCGCCGTCGAAGTCAGCGTTGAACGCCGCGCAGACGAGCGGATGGATCTTGATCGCCTTGCCTTCGACAAGCACCGGCTCGAATGCCTGAATGCCGAGACGGTGAAGCGTCGGCGCGCGGTTGAGCAGCACCGGATGCTCGCGAATGACTTCTTCGAGCGCATCCCACACTTCCACTTCCTGCAGCTCGACCATTTCCTTCGCGGCCTTGATCGTGCCGACCAGACCCTTCTGCTCGAGTTTGTTGTAGATGAACGGCTTGAACAGCTCGAGCGCCATCTTCTTCGGCAGACCGCACTGGTGCAGCTTCAGCTCCGGTCCGACGACGATGACCGAACGGCCCGAGTAGTCGACGCGCTTTCCGAGCAGATTCTGACGGAACCGCCCCTGCTTGCCCTTGAGCGTATCGGACAGCGACTTGAGAGGACGGTTGTTCGAGCCCTTGAGCACGCGGCCGCGGCGGCCGTTGTCGAACAGGGCGTCGACCGCTTCCTGAAGCATCCGCTTCTCGTTGCGCACGATGACGTCCGGCGCGCGGAGCTCGAGGAGCTTCTTGAGGCGGTTGTTGCGGTTGATGACGCGGCGATAGAGATCGTTGAGGTCCGAGGTCGCGAAACGCCCGCCGTCGAGAGGAACGAGGGGCCGCAGCTCGGGCGGAATGACCGGGATCACGTCGAGGATCATCCACTCCGGGCGATGTCCCGACTTGCGGAATGCGTCGACGACCTTGAGACGCTTGGCTGCCTTGAGCTTCTTGATCTGCGAAGTCTCGGTGCGCATGATGAGACGGAGCTCGTCCGAGAGCTCGTCGACCTGCACGAGCCTGAGCAGCTCCTTGATCGCCTCGGCGCCCATCTTCGCAACGAAGACGTCGCCGTGCTCGCCGCGAAGCTCACGGTACCGCTCCTCGGTGAGCAGCTCCTTCTCCTCGATGACGTTCTCGATCTCACCTGGATCGATCACGACATACGACTCGAAGTAGAGGATGCGCTCGAGGTCGCGGAGCGTGATGTCGAGCAGGTGTCCGATACGCGACGGCAGGCCCTTGAAGAACCAGACGTGCGAGACGGGAGAGGCCAGCTCGATGTGGCCCATCCGCTCGCGCCGGACCTTCGACTTGGTGACCTCGACGCCGCATTTATCGCAGATGACTCCGCGATGCTTCATGCGCTTGTACTTGCCGCAAAGACATTCCCAGTCGGTGATCGGTCCGAAGATCTTCGCGCAGAAGAGGCCGTCCCGCTCCGGCTTGAACGTCCGGTAATTGATCGTCTCAGGCTTGGTGACTTCTCCGTACGACCACGAGCGGATCTTGTCCGGCGAGGCCAGCGAGATCTTGATCGCGTTGAAGTCGTTGATTGCCTGAGTCTTTGTCGGTGAAAACAGTGCGTTGAAACTTTCCAATTTACGCCTCCGTGTCAGGAGTCAGATTTCATTGAGTTCGGGCTTCCGTCATGCTCCGCAATCATTCCTTGAGGAGCTCGACGTCCAGACAGAGCGACTGAAGCTC
>JBGTDX010000137.1:0-31758 GCA_041748075.1 Thermoanaerobaculia bacterium | reverse complement strand
TGGGTTGCAGGCGGCGCACCGCCATCTGCTTTGCCCTCGCTCCTCAGCGATGCCCCGCATCGCCTGCGTCGCGACGGCTCGCATTTGGCAGCGCGACGCCTGCAACGCCACTAGCGATTTCACCGTTACAGGACACTAGGTGCGCTCAGAGCTGTTGCGCCTCCGGCGCAAAGCCAGATATCGACAGCCTCCGACTACTGACTACCCGCGCTCCCCCTTATAATCAGGACTCGAGGAACAAACCAAACGATGCCCCTCGCGCCAGGCAGTCGTGTCGGCCCGTACGAGATCATCGCCGAGCTCGGAGCCGGCGGCATGGGCATGGTTTATCGCGCGAGCGACCCGCACCTGGGACGCGAGCTTGCGATCAAGATGCTCCCGGTAGACAGCTCTGCAACTCCGGAGCAGCTTCGGCGTTTCGAGCAGGAAGCCCGCTCAGCGTCTCAGCTCAATCACCCCTCGGTCGTCACCATCTACGACGTCGGACGCGACGGCGCGCAGAGATATATTGCGATGGAGCTGGTCGAGGGAACGACTCTGCGCGCTGTGATGGCGCGCGGTCCGCTTTCGCCCCGCGAGGCGTCCCGCATCGCGGCGTGCATTGCCGACGCTCTGGCAGCAGCGCATGAGAAAGGCATCGTCCACCGCGATCTGAAGCCGGAGAACGTCATGCTGACCGCCGGCGGCAACGTCAAGGTTCTCGACTTCGGTCTGGCGCGTCTCATCCGTGCCGAGGTCTCTCCGGATGAAGTGACGATCGAACAGATCGGTCCCGACACCGTCCCCGGCGCGATCCTCGGAACCGTCGCCTACATGTCGCCGGAACAGGCGTCAGGTCTGCCCGCCGGTCCGGCATCGGATCAGTTCTCCCTCGGCGTAATTCTGTTCGAGATGCTGGCAGGATCGAGACCGTTCCAGCGCGCTGGAACGATCGAGACTCTGCACGCGATCATCCGTGAAGATCCGCCTGCGATCACCGAATTGAATCCCGCGGTCCCCGAGCGACTCACTGCCATCATCTCCAGGCTTCTCCGTAAACGTCCGGCAGACCGCTATGGCTCGACGAGAGACCTGGCGATCGACCTTCAGGAAGTGCAGGAGGGAAGGACGTCCGGAGCAGCGATTTCCGCGGCCCCGGCAATCGCCGTTCGGCCGCGGCGGACGCGGAGGGCGATGGTCGTCGCAGTCGTCGCCGCGGTGCTGCTCGCAGGTGCTGCTTCATGGCAGTACTTCGGAAGGGCCCCGAAGCCTGAAATTCCGGGAGTGAAGTCGATCGCGGTGCTGCCGTTCACCGACTTGAGCGGCCATCCCGGAGGAGAGCTCTACAGCCGCGGAATCTCCGAGACGATCAGTGCGAGACTGGCTTCGGTTCCGGATCTTCAGATCATCCCGCCGTCCGCAGTCTCCCGCGAGCAGCAGCGATACGATTTTGCGAAGCTGGGACGAGATCTTGGGGCGACGATGCTTCTGGATGGGTCGATTCAGCGGAGCGGCAACGTGATCCTTGTCACGTACGCCCTGATCAACGCCTCGAACCAGGTGCAACTCGACGCTGCTACCGTGCGGGGCTCCGCTTCCGATCTCTTTGGGCTGCAGGATGTGCTGGCCGATAGGGTCGTCGAGACTCTGGAGCTCCAGGCCGCGCCTCCGCGACGACGCGATCGCGAAGGACTCGTGACGGCTGCCGATCAAAGCCGCTACGTTGAGGCGCTCGGTCTGCTTCAGCGTTACGAGAGCGAGGAGTCGGTCGATCAGGGCATCGCACTCCTCGAGCGGCTTGCTGTGACCGTGAAGGACTCGGCGATCGTGCACGCCGCTCTCGGACGGGGCTACCTCTACAAGTTCAAGCTCACGTCCAGTCCATCCTGGATGAATCGGGCGATCACGGCCTGCGATCGGGCGGTGAGTCTCGATCCTCAGCGCTCGGACGTCTACATCACACTGGGAGAGCTGCATGTCGAGAGCGGACGCCATGACAAAGCGATCGAATCATTCAGCAGAGCGTTGAGCCAGCAGCCAAACTCCGTGGAGGCGACGATCGGGCGCGGGCTCGCTTATCGACGCCTGGGCAGAAACGACGACGCTGAGCGGGAATACAAGCGCGCGATCGCGCTCATGCCGAACGGGTGGGCCGGTTACAACCGGCTGGGTGTGGTCTATCTCAGCCAGGGACGGAACGCCGAGGCTGTACCGCTGTTCGAAAAGGTTGTCGAGCTCACACCCGACAACGTGCGCGGATGGAACAATCTGGGGGCGGCGCATCTCCGACTGGGAGACATCGAGACCGCGCAGAAAATGTTCAACCGTTCTGTTGCAGTCAGCGCGAACAGCGATGCCCTGGGAAACCTCGGATACATCCTCTTTTTCAAGAAGCGCTACGCCGAGGCTGCAAGCAACTACGAGAAAGCGGCTGCGCTAAGTCCCAACGATCATCTGCTCTGGCTCGGTATGGGCGACTCGTTCCGGTCGGCGAGCGGCGGAAAAGAGCGCTCGCTCTTGGCATACGGAAAAGCGATCGAACTTGCCGATAAGGCGCTGGAGGTGGATCCCTTCAACGGGCAGGCACACGTCACGCGCGCTCTTGCCGCGGCGAAATCGGGACGGATCGACGAAGCCAGAAAGTCGATCGCGTTGTTGCGCGAGGTCAACGCGGAAGATATCTCGCATCTTTACTACGCGGCCGTCGTGGAGAACCTTGCAGGAAATCCAGAGGATGCGGTGAAGCTTCTTGCACGGGCGGTCGACGGTGGCTTTCCGATCGATCAGGTCCGCGACGATCCGGATCTCGAGAATCTGAAGGAGCGGAAGGATTTTCGGAGCATCGGTGCTGAGAAGGGTTCGCTTTCTGGAGTCTGAAGTGCGTGAATCGGCCTTCCGCTTTGCCTGAGCGGGGAGCCTGGAAAAGTGACATAATCTCCGCACAACGAATTCTCTGACTGCTTCCGTGGAACTCCGTCATGACCAAAGGAGGAAGACTATGCACGCTCTTCGACTCGTCGGCTTCGCGGGAATCGCACTTTTGCTTGTAAGTGGGTGCAGAGACTCCCCCCCCGCGCAACCAATGGACGCGCAACCAACGGACGCGCAACCAGTGGAGGTGCAACTAATGGACGCGCAGGAGCAGGAACAAATGCTGGCAGTCCTGACTACCCTCTGCTCGCAGCCCCCGGGCAAGCCGGGAACGATTCCGATCCCCGTCAAGGATGACGCAACAGTTGACACCACAGACTTTGCGGTGTGGATGCGTTGGACGGATGACGTTTTGTGGAGTCTGACAGAAAAGTCTGGGACCAAACTCAGGATCATACCGTACGACCCTACGATCCTTAAGGTGAAAGAATTGGACGATTGGCGGGTAGAAGGCAAGCCAAATCGTGGGGCAAAGTCGTGCGAGGCGCTCTCGTACAAGATCGAGGTCCTGGTCGACGGGATACCCGTTGAAGGCGATCCCATTCTGATCATCAGAGATTGACACGTACAAATCAGTAGTGCCCTGCTATCTCCGGCCTGCTCAGTCGGATCCGCTTTCGATCAGGAACTGATCGCGGGTGGTTCCGAGAAGGTCGTTCCTGTTCTATATCCGAGAAGAAGGAGAACTCAGTGAAACTGCTTCGAATCCTCTCTGTCGCGGGACTCGCGCTGGTCCTTGCCAGTGGATGCATTCGCATTAGCGATGCTCCGCCGCCTCCACCACCGCCACCACCGCCTCCTCTGCAGCTGATGAAATGTAGCGAGCCGGAACAGAATCCCCGTCCGATCGTGAGGATTGCGGTCAGCGATTGGGGAGAAGTTTCCCCGGACGACGAGGTCGTCTGTGTGAAGACTGGACAGGTAATTCAGTGGTACCTGACGCCGACCGCGGGCGTGACAAAGACGCTGAGGATCAAGCCGCCCGATTGGAGCCCTCCGAGGTTCGTCGTCACGTCCACACCGGATGGTATGGAAGTTCACGCTCGCCGGACGGGGCCACCGATCAGTTACGAAGAGCACAAGTACGACATTCATGTCTGGATCAATGGAGTGGAACGCAAGGTGGATCCCATTCTGATCATCCGCGAATGAGCATGCAGTCGTAGTTATCAGGGGCGGTTGGCGACCGCCCCTTTCATTGCCTGTTCGGCCACCGATGAGGCTGAGTTTCAGCCATCCTGCCGATAAATCCAATCCGTCATCAACGCGATGAAATCGCTCCGGATCTCAGGTCGATCCGGCTCGTAGATGGCGTGGCCGCTTCCCTCGTAAACCTCGATGTGCAGCTGATCCCCGCGTCCGCCGAACACCTCTTCGAGATTGGCGACACTCCTTGCGACGGGGACGTTGTCCTTCTCATCTTCCCGTCCGTACACGACGAGCACCGGTTGCGTTACGCGCCTCCAGTACGGCAGCGGATCGTAGGTGGCGACCTTCCGCAGCCACTCCCACCGGGGATCGTCGCGAGTCTGCGGAAAACCCGCCGCGACCGGCCTCCATCTGCTCTCGAGGCCCGACTGCAGGGCTTTTTCGTACGGCCCCCACTCTCCGTGCACGATGTATCTGCCTGCGAGCTGGTTGAGCGCGACGACGGCATCCGCATCGTTTTCGGTGAGCCCCGCCTGCAGGGTTGTATTCCGCATCTCGTGATCGATCTGTTCACCAAATGGAACGGCCGCCCCGGAAACGCCGATGCCGAACGCGATCTGATTCGAGCGTGTGAGGGCGAGCGGAAGAATTTTCCCGCCCTGGCTCAGACCGATGAATCCTACTCTCGATTGATCGACCTCCGGCCTCGAAGTGAGAAACCTCGCGCCGGCGATCGCGTCATCTGCCAGCTCTTCGAAGCCAACGGTCTTCCAGTCGCCCCCCGACTGGCCGTTCCCACGCTTGTCGGTGAGCAGCGTGACGATTCCCCGCCTGGCAAGCGACTCTGCGATCGACCGTGCCCAGGCATTGCTCCGGTCGCTGTTGCCGGAACCCTGGATCACGACGATTGCCGGGCGCTTTCCAGCGGCGTCGGGCAGAAGAAGCGCCGCGCCCAGTGAAACGTCGCCGGAGGAGTACTGCACGCTCTGCTCCTGAAAGGTGGTCGTCACGGGAGCCGGCGCCGGCGATGTATGGACGCAGGCGACGAGCATGACGAGAACGGCGAGACGCGAGGTCGTTGCAGGGATCATTGCGGACTCTCCTCCTGGATGTGCAGTTCGGCTTACATCGTCAGAAGAACTTAGGGTCTTCATGGGGAGAATGTAGCAGTGAGCGGCCGGCCTTTCTTGCACGAATCTCCAAACCCCACGCGGAATGTTTCGTATCTACAAAGACAACCCGACAGGTAGTCGTCTGTCCGGAAACGAGAAGACGAAGCGTCAGGGAGGACCTCATGCACCACGAACCAGGTTTCGGAGGACAGAGTCTCGGAAGGCGGGAGACGGCCGGCGTGGTGCTCTCGGAGACCTCGTACAACCGGGATGCCCGGATGGGAATGCACTCCCATCCGCACGCCTATTTCTGTTTCGTACGGCGGGGATCGTTTCGGGAACGCTGGAAGCGCGGATCATCAGAGCATCACCAGGACGAAATCATTTTTCATCCGACGGGTGATGAGCACGCCAATGCATTCCTGGACAGCTCGCGTTGCTTCAATGTTGAGCTGAGGCCGCGCTACGCATCAGGGCCTGCCGAACGGACCTCGTTGGATCGCAAGGCGGTGCGCGGGATACTCGCGAGTCTCTACCGTGAGTACCGTGAGGGCGCCACATCGCCACTCGTCATCGAGGGACTGATTTACCAACTCCTCGGCGAAGCATTCGAACGACCTGCGGCCGGGTTGAAACGGACGCCGGCGTGGCTCCAGCATGTTCGTGATGAAGTCGACCGCCGGTTCCTGGAGACGTTGACCGTGAGGCAGCTGTCAGAATCGGTTGAAATGCACCCCGTGCATGTCGCGCGCGCTTACCGGAAAGAGTATGGCGCGACAATCGGCGAGCATGTCCGGGGTCTGCGTGTGTCATACGCACAGGAGCTGCTGCGCAACCGCTCGATGAGCCTCTCCGACATCGCCCTCGAGGCAGGCTTTTCCGACCAGAGCCATTTCAGCCGTCTGTTCAAACGTGGCACGGGTATGACCCCGCGGCAGTATCGAGGATGAATGGGTAAAACGAACCAATTGTCCTCCCGAGCACCTAACGGCGCTGGGCGCCGGTGAAGGGGTGATGAACCACCGTTGTCATGCTGAGCGAGGCCACGTCATCCTGAGCGAAGCGAAGGATCTCGTCTTGCGATGCTCGATCTTTTTCAGGAGATCCTTCGCTTCGCTCAGGATGACGTGGCCCTCGCCCCTCCCACCCACGCGCTCTTGCTCAAGATGGCAAATTTCGCAATGCTATATTTTTGACTCATGCGACTGTTGCTTCCCATATGCGCCGCCCTTCTCGTCGTTGCCGCCGTTCACGCGCAGGAAGATGTGCCGGAACCACCACCACCACCGCCTCCGCCTCCGTGGGAAACGAGTCTCGGCGCCGGTGTCGCCATCACGAGCGGCAACAACGACACGAGCAGTTTCAACGTCTCGTTCAATACGCTGTACGACCCGAAGACGATTCATCTGTTCAAGGCGGGAATCGTTTACCTCCGCGGGGAATCCGAGGGCGAGAGAAACGCCGATCGTGCATCGGGGCTGGTTCGCTACGAGCGGCTCCACTCCGAACGGACCTTTTACTTCGCGGAGACCTCTTACCTTCGCGATCCCTTCAAGGACATCGATTATCTGATCTCGCCGCTCGTGGGCGCGGGATATCACCTCATCAAGACAGCCGTGCGCCGGCTGACGTTCGACGCTTCGTCCGGGTACTCATTCGAAAGCGGGGAGACGGGGGGGAACACCGACGGTGTGGCCGTGAAGGCAGGAGAGAGCTTCGAGTGGGCGATCTCTCCGAACAGCAAATTCACGCAGGTTTTTTTCATTCTCGGGAAAGCCGAGGATTTGAGCGAGGCCCTCTATCACTTCGATGCCGGACTCGCGACGAGCGTCGCAACGCGTGTTGAACTGAAACTGTCATATCTCTACGACTATCGTGCGGAGACTCCGTCACCGGAGATCGAGAAAGGCGACAGCGCGCTCTTCGCGGCAATCGTCTACAAGTTCTGACGGCGGCCGGATTCCCCTCTCCCCGTGTGAACGGGGAGAGGGGCAAGGGGTGAGGGGCCGCGCAGGCAACTCGAATGCAGCCGACTGGCAGGAGAAGCGGCAAGCTCCGAACACCCCTCACCCGGCGCGCGATCGCGGCGCAAGACCATGACGTCACTGCGTAAGGCCGCGCGCCACCCTCTCCCCGACTTCGCGGGGAGAGGGAGAGCACGACTACCGCGTATTCCAGCTACCTCCGTACTGGACGGGATCGAGGCGCCGGCTCGATGGTGATCGACTGTGAGGTCGAGTTCTCTCCCCGTGAGTTCCGCACTCGCAGCGTCACCGTGTAAGTACCCGGTTCCCGGTATGCGTGACGCGGGAACTGTTCGTTCGATGATGTCCCGTCGCCGAAGTTCCACGTCCACGCCGCCGGGTACTCGGGAGAAGTGTCGCGGAATGCGATCGGTTCGCCCCGGACTCCCCGGGTCGGAGCCGCGAACTGCGCAGCCGGAGCGAGAGGTAGGGTCATCGTGATCGTCCCCCGTCCCCCTGTGGCATTGCTGAAGAAGCCCGGGAATTGCGAGGCGTATGCTGCGAGAGTCGATTCGTCTTCGGCGGTGTCCTCTCCGGATTCGTTGAGGAGGACGAACAGTACGCGGAACTCTCGCTGGCTGTCCTCATGGACAGGGCTCCGGGCGCCCATGCTCTTCATGATTTGCGACACGTCGACGCCGACCTTCTGGGCCGAGACGACGATTCCCGATGGCGGATGGTATGCCTCCCCAAGCTCCGGATCCGTCTCTGCGAGGTAGAACCATGGATCCACTTCCGCGGGAGAGGCCAGGCCCATGAGGTAAAGCTCGTGCCAGCTGTAGCCGTACGTACCGATCTGATCCGGCGATCGAAACTGCCCCGCTCCGAGATCCTCGAAGTTCGAGCCACCCATCACGGAGTAGTCGCGGTTCGTGTAGACAGGAAATGCCGCCGAAGTGTCGACATACTGAGCGGGGTGACCGAAGGGTCCGAGGACAAAGCTCGGCTGGCCCTCCTGATCGATGGTGAAGCCGTACAACCAACGGTGGCCCAGCTCGTGGCCCAGGAGAAAGTCGTAGTACCGGAGCGCCTCGGTGTCGTTCCGTTCAGGAATGATCTGATTCATATGAAGCAGGGCCGGGCTCCGCGGGACATTGGAACCGTAGAAATTGCCGCGCAGCCAGACTCCGTCAGCTCCTGAGTTGCCGACAGTGGAATAAGCGGTTGCGAACGTGCGTAGATCGGTCGTGAAGTTCTGAAAGATCGCAACCCCATCCACCTCTTCGTCCCAGAGATTGAACTCTGATCTGATCCGCTCCCATACACCCTGAGGATTCAGTACCGGAACGGTGAATGCTTCAAAAACTGGCGAGCTGACCACCGTCCCCTGGGGCACCGCGGTCAAGTCGACGTCGACTGGATTCCCTCGGGGAAACGATACCGACTGGGTGACGACGTCGACCCGGCTCGTGCTGTAGGTCTCGACGATGGCGTTGGCCGATGCCGGCAGATAGCGGTCCAGCACGTACATGTCAACCCCGTCATCGAGGAACTGGACGTTACCGCCGGAGGACGTGCATCCCCATCCCGGTACGCAGTAGCGCCAGCCCGAAGGTTGCGAGACGAGTGTCATTTCCGTGCCGAGGGTGAAGAGCAGGCGGACCACCACCTGTCTGTTGATGGCGTTCGGAGAAATTCTTCCGCCCAGCTGGATCCGAACGCGGATCAGCTCGGAGTCACCGACCCGGTGCAGCTGAACCTGCCGGATATCGAGCAGGTTCGCGAGAGGCAGGTTGAGGTTTACGTCGTCCACAGGATCGTTCACTGTGGCGATCTGCTGAAGGACGTCGCGCCCCGCTTCACTGCCCGAGGTGATTACGGCAGATCCCCACGCGATGTTCGTAAGGGTGCGGTAGGAAAAACGGATGCTCCCATCCGCCCCGAGGACCATCTGGATGTCGAGTGCACCATCGTTGAGCGCGCTGAACGGCAGCTCCGGATCGCGCGTGGACCGCCAGGTGATGGTCACTGTTGCACCCGACTCCTTGACGAAGAGCTCGTGCTGGTGGCGGTTCAGGGTGCGGGGGACTCGCGACTGGAGGTAGGGAGCAATGACTGCCTCGCGCGGGCTCACGATGTCGAGTGGTCCGAACTGGGTGCGCCCGGCGTTGGCCGCGGGTGCCGCAAGGAACACCCCGAAGCGCTCTGAGATGTAGAGATTGCGAACAGTTCGACCCTGAAAGGGAAATGAGAACGAGGCGAGCGAGTGGACGACATAGTCGTTGGTGCCCGTTTGCGGGAAGCTGCGGGAGGGTCCGACTTCCTCGTCATACACCAGAGAGGAGTGCTCCACCCGAAAGGTCGTGCTCGATTGGGGTATGAACGTGATCGTCCGGCCGACGAGATCGGCGGGATTGTTGAAAGGTGCAAGAAATTCATCGGTGTCGATGATGAAGAGGTCGCCGTTCTTCCTGATCGCCGTCCTCTCGCTTCGTTTCCCGGCTTCGCGGTCTCTGGCGGCCGCCCATGAGGCAATGGCCCGCGTGCTTTCGATCGTCTCCTGAGAGGTTCCGCACCAGTAGCGCTTGTCGTCCGCTTCGACGTGACTGGAGAGGATGAGTGCGGCAACGAACAGGACCGAGCGGAGCGATCGATCAGTCATGGAGCCTCCGGAAATGATTTATCTGTAGATTCTTTCAGATATCCGACGTGCCGACCACAACGGCGTGTGACAAGACTGTGTCATTTGCAAAAGTTGCATCCGTCATCCCCTCCGCGTCTAATCCTCGAACACGACAGAGTGGGAGCTTCGATGCGACGACTGATGATTGTGATGGCACTCGGGGCCCTCGCCCTGACAGCTGCGAAAGCCCTGCCTCCTCAGGGAGGTGGATTATCCGCGAATTTCGAGAATACGAAACGGACCGCCGAACGGTTCGTTGACGAGAAGTCGTGGAAGCTCGCACTCGAGGCTTACGAGCGGATCGCGTCCGACAATCTCGACGTCGACGACCGGCGCTGGCTCGAGTTCCGTCTCGCTGACCTGCGCTGGCGGTCAGCGCCGGACGACGGCGATCAGACGGTCTTCGAGCAGTCATCCCGGAAGCTCACAGCGCTGCTGGTGAACGAGCGGGGCGAGCCGATTCAAGACCGCGTCTCGGCTGAGGTTCGCGAGTCGCTGGGCGACATGGAATGGACGCGCCGGAACCGGAGGAACTGGTCGGGCGGATGGCAGCACTACGCGCAGGCCCTCGACTGGTGGGCTGGAGCCGTCGACATCGACCAGGCACGCGAGCGATACCTCCGGATCGTCTGGAAGGCAGCAGACAGTGGCACCGACTATCAGTACTACAGCTACCATGCGTCGAACATCCCGCTCGAGGTTCTGGAGAATGCCGCGAAGATCGCGGTCACCCCGGTCGATCGTTCACGTGCGTACTACCTGCTGGCGAGCCAGCTGTCTCGCCGCGGCGATCCCGAATCCGTCGAGCGTACTCGCCTCGCATTCCAGTCAGCGCTCGAGGCGGGCCGCGCTTCCGAGTGGCATGACGACGCGCTCATGCAGTATGGCCAGTGGCTCGAATCGAGGGGAATCCTCACGCTCATGGACGATGGACAGTGGCGCGCCGAGCCGGACTTCGAAGAGGCCGTCGGGATCTACAGGCGGCTGATCTCGACGTACACCGAGAGCGAGTCGCGTTTCTGGCGTCAGGCGAGCTCACGGCTCGATGCCATCATCCTCCCGTCACTCGAGCTTGTGGTGTCGAACGTCTTCCTGCCGGGTTCCGAGATCCAGTTCGGGATGTCCTACAGAAATGTCGACGACGTCGAATTGACGCTTACGAAGGTGAACCTCACTACGGACGTAGTGCAGTGGAGCGAGCCCCGACAGAGGAACTGGTACGACGCGATCGACGCGTCGCGCGGGACCGCTCGCACGTCGTGGACCCGAACGACGGCTGAACGAAAACGTTACGCTCCCGGAAGCGAAACGGTGAAGATTGAACGCGAGCTCGGTCCGGGCGCGTGGCTGCTGGAAGCGAAGGCGGGCTCGAAATCCGCGCGGGAGTTGATCCTCATCACCGAGGCTGCCGTGGTCACGCGAACCTCGGGGACGAAGACGCTCGTCTGGGTGACCGACGCGCGGACGGGTGCTCCGATACCGAATGCCCGCGTCAGCGTCTGGCAGGACTTTAATGACGCCGGCACTCTGAGACGCCAGAACTTCACGGCCACAGCGGACTCCGAGGGAATCGCCGAGATCTCGCTGCGGCCGCGCGCCGGCGGCTCGCTCCTGGTCTTTGCCGCGGCGCGAGAGCACCAGGCTTTTCTGCAGACTCATTCTTCCTGGCGGGGCAGCCGCAGCGACGAGTGGCGAATCTATGCGACTACGGATCGGCCGGCATACCGTCCCGGAGAAACTGCGCAGTGGAAAATCACCGCCCGGGTCTCGAATGATGACGGCCTCAGAGTTCCGTCAGGACGAGAGGTGCAATATGAGATCTTCGATGCACGCGGATCATCCGTGTCGAAAGGCACTCTCGAGCTCAACGCCTTCGGAAGTGCATGGACTGAGCTCCCACTGACTCCCGCGATGGTGCTCGGCGAGTATCGTGTCACATTCAGCCAAGGGAACAGCTCGATCGGCGGCGCCACGCTGTTTCGCCTCGAGGAATACAAGCTCCCTGAGTTCCGGGTGGTCGTCGAGCCCGAGAGCGAAAAAGCCTACCGTCTCGGTGATCAGGTCGAAGCGGTCATCGAAGCGAGCTACTACTTCGGTGGCCCCGTCGCGAACGCAAGCGTGGAAGTTGTCGTCTATCAGCTCCCGTACTTCCGGACATGGTTCCGTGAGCGGGATTACCCCTGGTATTTCGAGTCGCCGGCGATGAGGCAGTCGTATTATCGCGGCACGGGGCCGATCGTGAAGCGGGAGACGCTGACGACCGACGCGGAGGGTCGCGCACGCGTTACGTTCGACACACCCGCCGCCGGGAATCAGGACTTCGAGTACCGGATCGAGGCGCGGGTCACCGACGCCTCTCGCCGCGAGATCAGCGGCCAGCGAACCGTTCGCGTGACGAGAGCTCCCTACTTTGCGGAGCTGCGCCCCGATCACTGGCTCCATCGCCCGGGTGACAAAGTCGAAGTGAAGTTTCGCACCGAAGATGCGAACGAGCAGCCAGTCTCTGTATCCGGAACCCTGCGGGTAACGCGGGAAGAGTGGAAGGAAGTGTGGCTCGATCCGAGAGGCAATGAGGTCACCGGCAGCCAGCTCGAGACGATGCGCGCACGCGGGACGTTTCCCCCTCCGCGTGAGACCGGCCGGCATCCATGGACGCTGCTGCGGCGCGGTTACGAGCAGGAGGAAGTGGCGAAGACGACCGTAGAGACAGGGCCTGACGGCAGGGCGACATTCGCATTCACGCCGGCGAAGGAAGGCTATTACCGTTTCAGCTGGGCAAGCCGCCTCAAAGGTGCCGCCACACCGCGCCCGCGGGATATCGTCACGGCCGAAACGACGATCTGGGTTGCGACCTCCGCGACCACGCGGATCGGCTACCACCGTGAAGGAGGCGTCGAGATCCTCGTCGATCAGGACTCGGTTCGTCCCGGTGCAACGTTGCCCGTGATGATCATCGCACCGACTGCAGGCCGGCACATTCTCTTCACGGTTGAAGGGGAGGAGATTCTCAGTCGCCGGATCGTCGAGACCAGAGGAAACGTAAAACTCATCGAAGTGCAGCTCGACGACGGACACATTCCGAACATCTTTCTCGCCGCAACGATGGTGACCGATCTGCAGCTTCATCAGGACATCGAGGAAGTGATCGTCCCGCCGGTCGAAAAGTTCCTCGAGGTAGAGATCCGTGCCGACCGTGAGGAGTATCAGCCGCGCGAATCAGGCTCGATCACCGTCACGACTCGCGACGCGGATGGAAATCCCGTCCCCGCCGAGGTGTCGCTCGCAGTGTCCGACGAGTCGGTCTACGCGATCCAGGAGGACTACGCCCGCGATCCGCGGCCGTTCTTCTACGGGACCAAGCGGCATCATGCCGTGCAGACGGCAAGCAGCTTCATGCGTCCCTACATCAGGCTGGTGGAAGGTAGCGAGGGGCGGCTCATCGACGAGCGCTTAGCCGGGAAGCAGGATCTCGACCGTCTCGGAGGCCAGAAAGCCAGGGTCCTCGGGGGCGTCGTCGGCGGAGTTGCCGCAGGCAGAGACCGAGCCGAGGTCGCCGAACAAATCAGCGTCACGGCGAGTGCACCTTCAGTCGCCAGCCCGCGCCCGTCCGCGACACCGGCCCCGCAGGCAAAGGCCGCGAACGCCATGGAACTCGATTCCGGGGCGCAGGATCCCGCGGTCGTCGTTCGCAGCGACTTCCGATCGACGGTGTTCTGGAAGCCCGACGTGATGACGGGCCCGGACGGCTCCGCGACCGTGCAGCTCGACTATCCCGATGCGCTGACGACGTGGAGAGCGACGGCGCGCGCCGCAACCATGGACAGCCGGTTCGGAATCGGAACCTCCTCGACGCGCACGAAGAAGCCGCTGATCGTCCGCCTTCAGGCGCCGCGGTTCTTTGTGGTCGGAGACGAGCCGGTGATCTCGGCCGTCATCAACAACAACACTGATGAACCGTTGACGGTCGCACCGTCCATCGAAGCTTCGGGACTGACGATCACGGGACTCTGGATTGACGGGAAGGTCGTGTCGAGGGAGGCAGGGCCCGTGAGCGTCGAAGCGAACGGGGAAGCGCGTGTCGACTGGACTGTCGCCGTCAGAGAGCCTGGTTCCGCGAAAATCCGCGTCACCGCGCGAGCCGGTGCGCTCTCGGACGCGATGGAGCGCACGTATCCCGTCGAGGATCATGGAATCGACAAACTGATCGCAGTCTCGGGCAAGGTCCGCGGCGAGGAGTCGATCCTCCGTCTGGAGATCCCGAAAGAGCGGCGATCGACGGCGGTGACGGTTCAGGTAACACCGAGTCTTGCCGTCACGATGCTCGACGCGCTGCCGTATCTGATCGACTATCCATATGGCTGCACCGAGCAGACGATGTCCCGCTTCCTTCCTGCGGTCGTCGTAGCAAAGACGCTCAGCGACCTCGGAGTTTCACGCGAAGCTGTCGCCGGGCGCCTGTTCGGCGGAATCGAGCAGGAACATGTCGGGTCCACTCAGCCGAAGGGAAAGCAGGATCTCGCGAAACTCGACGCGATGGTTCGTGCCGGCCTGGCGCGTCTGTACGACTTCCAGCACTCCGATGGCGGCTGGGGATGGTGGAAGGAAGGCGACAGCGACCGCTTCATGAGCGCGTATGTCGTCTGGGGACTCGAGCTTGCCGTCGACGCAGGAATCGACGTGCGGCGTGATGTCCTGACGCGTGGCGTTGCCTATCTCCAGACGGAGCTCGTTCAGGAAGAGAATTCGCCTGATCGTCAGGCGTGGATCCTTCATGCACTCTCGGCGGGAGGACGGCCGCGCAGCGCATCCGAAAATGTCGCCATCGAGAATCTCTGGAACAAGAGAGATCGGCTGAGCTCGTACGGGCTGGCGCTCTTCACGTTGAGCGCTCACCAGTATGGGCTGCAGGACCGAGCGCAGACCCTGGCGCGCAACCTCGAGAACGGCGCTGCAGTCGACCGTACGCCGGATCGCTCGGTCCTGGTCAAGGGTAGTGGATCCGGGTCCGATACCGTCATGGGTACGGCGCACTGGGGCGCGCGTGGCTCGTGGTGGCGCTGGCATGAAGGTCCAGTCGAGTCGACGTCGATGGCATTGCGCGCGCTTGTCGCGATCAATCCGGATCATCGACTCGTCGAGCCTGCGATGAACTGGCTCGTGAAAAACCGCCGCGGCGCGCAGTGGAACAACACGCGCGACACCGCGATCACAGTACTCGCTTTGAATGACTACCTTCGCGAGAGCGGCGAGGTTGCCGGTGATGTCGCGTACGAGGTGACCGTCAACGGCCGCTCGCTGTTGACCCGACGGGTGACGGCTTCTCAGATGCTTTCAGCTCCGAGTAGGTTCGAGGTTCCCGCCGATCTGGTGAGGGATGGAGCGAACGAGATCTCGATCCGGCGCACGGCCGGAACGGGAGCACTCTACGTCGGGGCTGAGGCGAGGTTCTTCAGCCTGGAGGAGCCGGTTCGAGCTGCAGGAAGCGAGATCTTCCTGAAGCGTGAGTACGTCGAGCTGAAGGGACGTCCGACGCTGCTCAAAGGCTACGTCTATGAAGATGATCCCCTGCTCGACAACGAGACGGTGCGGAGCGGCGAGAGGGTCGAGGTCGTGCTGACGGTCGAAGTGAAAAACGACTACGAATACCTTCTGCTCGAGGATCTCAAGCCGGCTGGTCTCGAAGCCGTCGATCTCGTGAGCGGCACCCATCTCTTTGCCCGGAAGCTCGACGCTGCAGCCGTCGAGACGAGACATGTCGAGGGCTCCGCGACCCGAGTCGGGAGGGGCGATACGATCATGACGCGCCGGGTTTACCGCGAACTGCGCGACCGGAAGGTTGCACTGTTCATCGACAAGCTCGAACAGGGAATCTGGGAGATCCGTTACACGATGCGTGCGGAAGTGCCGGGGCGCTTTCATGCGCTGCCGCTGATCGGCGGTGCGATGTACGTTCCCGAGATTCAGGGCAACAGCGACGAGGTGCGGATGACCGTCGAGGATCGGTGAGTGCTTTGCAGGGTTGATAGCAAGGTGCATCGAGGAAATCGTCGACGCTACACAGGACCCTGGGTGCCTGCTCCGGCGCGAATCTTTCCAATTTTCGGTGCTCTGGTGATACGATCCAGCCACGATCCGGCCCAGCCTGTTCAATAAATCGGAGGTCTTACATGACTTTGCGTGCCCGCGGTGTCGTTCTTGTTGGGATTGCCTTCTTCATGATCTCCGTGGTTCCGCGTGCCGTTTTCGCCCAGTGCAGTCCTCCGGCCATCGTCTCCGAGCCGGCAGACATTACTGTGTCTACGGGACAACCTGCGACATTCACCGTGGAAGCGTCGGGTACAGCCCCTCTGAACTATCAATGGTATCTCGGCATCGCGGGAGACATCTCGACGCCGGTTGGAACGAACTCCCCGATTTTCACGACCGGTTCGATCACCTCCCCGGTCGAGGTATGGGTTCAGATCAGCAACGCATGTGGCACGACCCGCAGTCTCGGGGCGAGAGCGCAGGCCGATTGCTTTCTGGTTGCTCCTGACATCTTCGGCCCCCCGATCATCGGGCCGGGAGTTCCATACGAAGTGCGATGGACAGACGTTCCGGGCGCGAGTCTGTACGAGATCCACGAATCGACTTCTCCCGACTTTGCTTCATTCAACGCATTCGCGACGAGACTGAACTCCGCTTCCTACGTGCACGACGCCGCACCGTCTGAAATCGTGCCGTACTTCTATCGTGTTCGGACGACCTTCAACTGCCAGGGAGTTCCTCACGGCAGTGTCTCCATCTCGAGTACGTTACGAGTCATTGTCGAAGCTCCAGCCCCGCCTGCCCCTCTGCCGCTCGAAGGCATCGAGGTGATGGCGCCGGCAGGCGATGAGACGCCTTTGAAAAAATCGTTCCTGCTGCTGCCGCCGGAAGGAGCTTCGAGAGCGCTGTTCACTGCTACGACCGACCGGCCATGGCTCTCGGTGGAACCAGCGAGCGGCGAGATTACTGCGTCGGGCACCGTGCTCACCGTCACTTCGCTTCCTGTCACGCTGCCCGAGGGCACAACGACTGGCACGCTGACGCTCGGGTTCGAGGTTCCTGACGCGGCCAAGCGGTTTGTTCCGACGGGAAGCTCGACGGCATCGGTACCTGTGAGCACCAGCGTCGTCGCTGGAGTGAGCCCGATCGGCAAGGACACATTTCCGCCGGAGAACACGTTGATCATTCCCGCGGTGGCTCACGTCGAAGGAGGTGGCGCAAGGTTCGTCTCCGACGTACGCATCGCGAATACGTCGTCGCGGCAGATCCGCTACCAGCTCACATTCACGCCGACCGGCGCGAACCTAGCGCGTGCGGGACTTCGTAACACCATTACGGTGGGTCCTGGCCAGACCGCGGCACTGAACGACATCGTCAAGCAGTGGTTCGGCGTCGGGCTGATCGAGGCGGGAGGCGCGAGCGGATCTCTCGAGATCCGTGCCGAGAACTTCGCTGGCAAGATCGATGCGGAGACTCACCAGCGCTCCGCTTTTGCGACCGTCGGTTCCAGCCGCACCTATGCGAAGACCTCGGAGGGCACCTTCGGTCAGTACATTCCCGCTCTGCCTTTCGGACGTTTCATAGGGCAGACGGGCGTTTCCCCCACTCCCGGCGTGCTCAGTCTCCAGCAGGTATCCGAGTCACCGGCATTCCGGACCAACCTCGGTCTGGTGGAAGCATCCGGCCAGCCGGCTACCGTGGAAATCTCGGTCTTCTCCAATTCCGGAGGTGCGCCTATCGCGGTGTTCACCGAATCCCTGCTCGCCCATGAGCATCGACAGATGAACCAGTACCTGGCGAGCAAAGGAATCAGTCTGCCGGACGGCCGGATCGAAGTTCGCGTTCTGTCGGGGACCGGCCGCGTCTCGGCTTACGCTTCGGTCATCGACAACGTAACGGCCGATCCTCTTCTGGTCGAGCCAGCGGATCTGACACAGTCCTCCGGCAATACACTCGTCCTGCCCGGAGTAGCCGACATCAAGACCGGTCAGGCGAACTGGCGGAGCGACATGCGCGTGTTCAATCCCGACGATGTCCCCGTCGAGGCGACTCTGACATTCCATCCGTCCGGGAATCCCGACGCATCGGTCGACCGGGTGGTTACCATCGGAGCGGGTGAGGTGCTCGTACTGGACAATCTGCTCGAAGAGACATTCAGTGCCACGGGAACCGGGGCGGTTCGCGTCCAGACGGCGGCAGAGAGGGGGCTGGTTGTAACCGCGCGGACCTACGATCAGCGTGAGGTGGGTACCTACGGACAGTTCATCCCTGCGGTGACGCCGGCGAACGCGATCGGGATGGGAGAGCGCTCGCTCGAGGTGCTTCAGCTCGAACAGTCGGAACGATTTCGATCGAACCTGGGTCTGGTCGAGATGATTGGTGAGCCGGTCACCGTTGAGATCAGCACCCTCATCCCGGGGCGCGCTGCCGCGCCGATTTTCTTCCAGCAACTGAAAGCGAACGAGTTCGTTCAGCTCAACAGCGTCATCTCCAGCAGGCTGGGGATCGAGAACGCGTACAACGCTCGCGTTACGATCCGAGTGGTCTCGGGAACGGGAAAGGTAGCCGCTTACGGATCCATCATCGATAACCTCACGCAGGATCCGACCTACGTGCCGTCGCAGTAGAGGAATAACCGGTAGTTCGGGGGAATTGTGATCAGGTTCCCACATGCGTCGTGAACCTGACGAACAGAGGGGCTGGTTCAGCCGGCTCCTCGAATCGATTCCCGCAATTCTGTGGTCCGCAGACCCGGAAACGCTCGCGGCGATGCATGACTTCGATCCTCAGGTCGTCATCCTGGATATCAACTTGCCCGGCATCAGCGGGATCGAAGTCTGTGCACGCATCCGGGCAACCAACCCGGACCAGCCGGTCATTCTGTCGACCGGTCACATGACAGGGATTCACCTGGATCCCCACACGAGAGCACTTCTGAAGCCCTACTCGTTTGACGAGCTCATGGAAACCTGCCATCTGCTGATGGAAGAGTGACTTCGCATGACTTCGATCGCCATCATCGGAACAGGAATCGCCGGCTTGGCGTGTGGGCGACTCCTGCACCAGAACTACGACATCACGCTCTTTGACGGCAACGACTACGCCGGTGGTCACTCGAATACCGTGTTGATCCGGGAAGGCGGCGGCCAGATTCCCATCGATACAGGGTTCATGGTGTACAACGAGGTGACGTATCCGAACCTGACGCGCCTTTTCTCCGACCTGAGCGTCGAGACGGAGCCGACGACGATGTCGTTCGGCGTTCAGCATCTTCCCCGTCGCCTCGAGTACTGTGGAAGCAGTCTGAGCCAGCTGTTTGCCCAGCGATCGAACCTCCTGAATCCTCGATTCCTCAGGATGCTTCGCCAGATCGACCGCTTCAATCGCGAAGCGGCCGAGGCTTTGTCGGGCGATCAGTGGTCCCGATTCACTCTCGAGCAATACGCGGAGGCGCGCCGGTACGGCGACGATTTCCTCGACCTCTACCTCCTCCCGATGTCGTCAGCCGTCTGGTCGACGCGCCTGGAAGACATCCGCCACTACCCGATCGTGACGCTGCTTCGCTTTCTCAGGAATCATGGGTTGCTCGGCGGCCTTTCCGGGCATCATCAGTGGAGGACCGTGCGGGGAGGGTCGCGCATGTACGTCGAGCGGTTGACGGGTGAATTCTCGAGCCGGATCAGGACCGGTACTCCGGTCGCGCGCGTCCGCCGCTCGGCCGAAGGGGTGACGATCAGGTTGAAGGACGAGTCTGCGCAGCATTTCGACAAAGTCATTCTTGCGTGCCACGCGGATGAGGCTCTCGCGCTTCTGGAAGAGCCGACTGAAGACGAGCGCCGCCTGCTCAGAGCCTTTCGTTACCAGAAAAACGTGGCGACGCTTCACACCGATCCCTTGGTCATGCCGAAGAAGCGGCGCGCCTGGGCCGCATGGAACTACCGGATCGATACATCGCGCGAAGGCCTGCTGCGATCCACGACGATCTACTGGATGAACGCCCTCCAGAGAGTCTCGGAGCGATGCAACTACTTCGTCTCCATCGACGATCCCGGCCTGATCGATCCCTCCACGATTCTCAGGACCATCGTCTACCACCATCCGATTTTCGACATGGAAGCGATCGACGCACAGGCTCATCTCGGAGCACTCAATCGCCGCTCACCCGATCAGGATGTCTACTTCTGCGGTTCCTGGTTCGGCCACGGATTCCATGAGGATGCCCTGAGCTCGGCGATCGAAGTGAGCTCGGCGATCGAGGGCCGGGCATGCGAGGGAGCGGCGGCATGAAGTCGTGCATCTACGAATGTCGCGTTGTGCATGAGCGCTTCTCTCCGAAGTCTCACCGGTTCCGCTACGGTATCTTCATGTTCTGCCTCGATCTCGACGAGATCGACAATCTGGTGAAGCGCATTCCGTTTCTGTCACGCAATCGCTTCAATCTCTATTCGTTCCACGACCGCGATCACGTCGAGAACGGAAGCCCGAATGTCCGGGAGCACCTGCTCGGGATGCTTCGAGCCCGCGGCGTCGACCGGACGGTCGGCCGCGTTCTTCTCGTGACGAACCTGCGGATCCTCGGGTATGTGTTCAACCCCGTCTCTTTTTTTTACTGCTTCGATGAAACCGAGGACCCGCTCGCGGTCGTAGCCGTCGTGAACAACACCTATGGAGAAACGCGGAGCTACGTGATCACCCATGCCGGACTCGACCGGGAAGGCACCTTTACGAGCCGGCAGAAGAAGCACTTTTACATTTCACCGTTCATTCAACTGGACTCCGAGCTCGACCTTCATGTCAGCACACCTTCGGAGTTGCTGTCGGTGACGATTGACGACTACATTGGCGAGGAAAAAGTTCTGACGGCCATCCTGGAGGGAGAGCGCCAACCTCTGACTTCTTACCGGCTGGGGTGGCTGACTCTGAAGTACCCCCTGCTGACGGCGAAGGTCATTCTCGCGATTCACTGGGAAGCGCTCCAGCTCTGGCTCAAGCGTGTTCCGTTCATCAGAAAGAAGGATCACCCTGAACTGCAGCACGGAGCGAAACGATCCGGAGCCGTGGAGAGCCGGCCGGCCTGGAGGGCGGAATGAGCAGCATCGGAAGCCTGGAATCATCAAACCGGCGCGCCGTGGGATCCGGTGCACTGTACGAACGGATCGTGCTCCGTGCCCTCGAGCCGATGAGCCATGGCTCTCTCGAGTTGAGATTGCCGGGCGGATCGGTGCGGCGCTTCGGCCAGGGAACGAATCCCCGCGGTTCGCGGTACGGCCTGGCCGCTGAGATCGAGGTCACCGGCGCTGATTTCTTCCGCCGCTGTTTCTACTATGGAGACATCGGATTCGCGGAATCATTCATGGCAGGCGAATGGAACACCGAGGACCTCGACGAAGTGATCTCCTGGTTCATCCTGAACGCCGAGAACTCTCCCTCGCTCTCCTCGGAGCGCCGCCGGCGAATTCTGCTCCGTCCCCTCGGATGGATGAACGATCTGCTCCACCGGTTGCGCCGCAATTCCGTTGCGGGCAGCCGGAGAAACATCTCGGCCCACTACGATCTTTCCAACGCATTCTTCGAGCTATTTCTGGACCCGTCGATGACGTACTCGTCCGGCCTGTTACACGCGCCTGACCAGACTCTCGCCGAGGCGCAGGAAGCGAAGTACCGGCGCATCTGCGATCTGCTGGAGCTGCGCGGCGGCGAGCGTGTGTTGGAGATCGGCTGTGGCTGGGGCGCGTTCAGCCGGCATCTCGTGCGGCGGTACGGATGCAAAGTCACGGCAGTCACGATCTCCGAAGAGCAGGCCACATATGCGCGCGCGAAGATCGCCGAGGAGGGGATGGAGGAATCGATCGAGCTTCGGAAGGTGGACTACCGCGAGCTCAAAGGGAATTTCGATCGCGTCGTCTCCATCGAGATGCTCGAAGCGGTGGGACATGAGTTTCTCGACACCTTCTTTGCGAAGTGCGGCCGGCTGCTCGCTCCGAACGGACTCCTCGCTCTTCAGGTCATCACATGTCCCGACTCACGCTACGAGGCGATGCGCCGCTCCACCGACTTCATCCAGAAGCACATCTTTCCCGGGGGCATGATCCCGTCGCTCGGCGCCATCGTGTCGTCCGTGTCGCGCGCGAGCGATCTCACGCTTCGAGATCTGCACGGATTCGGCGATTCCTATGCGAGGACGCTCGGGCTCTGGTCGGAGGCATTCGAGTCCCGGCTCGACGAGGTGCGGGCTCTCGGATTCGACGAGATCTTCATCCGGAAATGGCGCTATTACTTTGCTTACTGCAGGGCGGCGTTTCGGATGCGGCACATCGATGTCGTCCAGATGCTGTTGACCCGGCCGAACAACCACACGGCGGCATTTGCGCCGGGAGGACATCCAGTCCGATGATCGTGACGCTTCGCATTCTCTTTTCCGCGATCCTCGCCGTGATGATCGGATCGACGATATGGGCGAGCATGCAACTGTCGATTTTCGACGGCGGCGGTGACGTCATCCGGAACCCCTGGGGCGTGATGACGCTGCTCGACGCCTACTTCGGATTTCTGACCTTCTACGTCTGGGTCGCCTACAAGGAGCGCACGATGTTGAGCCGGGTTCTGTGGCTCATCGCGATTCTCGGGCTGGGGAACATCGCCATGGCGGCCTACATGCTTCTGGAGCTTTCGCGTCTTCCGCGTGAGGCAGGACCGAAGGATCTGCTTCTCCGGCGGGATCAGGCATGAGCGAGATGCTGACGCTCCTCGGCATCGGGACCGCTGTGGCGCTGACGACGATGGCGGTCGTCTGGTACATCAGCGAGCGTATTCAGAACGCCGGGATCGTGGATGTCGCGTGGTCGGGCATGTTCGCCATCCTTGCGCTGATTTACGGACTCCTGGCGTCGGGCTCTGCCCTGCAGCGAGGCGCGGCCGCCGCAATGATGATTCTGTGGAGTCTGCGACTGACGGCGCATCTCTGGAAGCGGAACATCGGGCACCTCGATGTCGAGGATGCCCGCTACTCGAAGTTACGGGAGAAGTGGGGCTCGTCGGCATCGTGGAAGATGTTCCTCTTTTTTCAGTTTCAGGGCGTGACCAATGTTCTGCTGTCGATCGTGATTCTGGTCTGCTGCCTCAATCCGTCTCTCGTGATCGCGCCGGTCCAATGGGCAGGTCTGGCGCTCTGGGCCATCGCGATTGCGGGAGAGTCCGTAGCCGACGCGCAGCTTCGCACGTTCAAGGCGGACCCTGAAAACCGAGGCAAGGTAATGAGCAGCGGGTTGTGGCGATACTCGCGGCATCCCAATTACTTCTTCGAATGGCTGGTCTGGGTGGCGTGGTTTCTGTTCGCACTCGACATGCCGTGGGGATGGGCGACGATCTACGCGCCGCTGCTGATGCTCTGGTTCCTCTACAAAGTCACCGGGATCCCGGCGACCGAGGAGCATTCGGTCGAGAGCAGGGGAGAAGCGTACCGGGAGTACCAGCGGACGACGAGTCCGTTCGTTCCATGGTTTCCGAAGCGCGGGACCGCGGGTTGATCGTCGACCGCATTCTGGAGACGGGCATGGTTCCCGATCCGTTGCTGCGGCTCGGTATCCGTCGCTCGATCGCGCTGCGGCTCCGGAACGAAGATGCCGGCTCCGAAGATGCGAACCGGCGCAGAAAAGACGACTACGTCGCGCTGTTGCGCGCGAGCCCCCTCGCCGTCGAGACGGCCGCGGCAAACAAACAGCACTACGAGGTGCCCTCCGAATTCTTCCAGATCGTGCTTGGGCGTCACATGAAGTACAGCTGCGCCCTATGGTCTGAGGGGGTGAGGACTCTCGACGACGCCGAAGAGGCGATGCTTCGTCTCACCTCCGAACGGGCCGGTCTGGAGAATGGGCAGACCGTGCTGGAGCTCGGCTGCGGATGGGGCTCACTCTCGCTCTGGATGGCGCGGCACTATCCCGACAGCAGAATCGTGGCGGTGTCCAACTCTAAGACGCAGAAAGATTGGATCGAGGGCCAGGTGGCCAGCGCCGGGATCGACAATCTCGAGGTGTTGACGCGCGAGATGAGCGTGTTTGAAACGGACAGAAAGTTCGATCGTGTCGTCTCGGTCGAGATGTTCGAGCACATGCGCAACTATGAAGAGCTGATGCGGCGGATCGCCGGGTGGCTCGTGCCGGGAGGTCTGCTCTTCGTCCACATCTTCGCGCACGCCAGGTTCGCATATCTGTTCGAGGATCGAGGTCCGAGCGACTGGATGGCGCGCTACTTTTTCACCGGGGGTCAAATGCCCTCGAGGGATCTTCTGCCGCGTTTTCGCGGTGAGCTGGAGCTGCTCGAGCAGTGGACTGTTGATGGAACACACTACGAGAAGACGGCGAAGGCATGGCTCGAGAAGATGGACGCGAACTCCCCGGAGGTGCGAAGAATCTTCGAGAGAACCTACGGCGGGAGCGCCCGGCGATTCTTCGTCTACTGGCGAATTTTTTTCATGGCGTGCGAAGAGCTCTTCGCATATCGGGGCGGCTCGGAGTGGCAGGTGGAACACTACGTGTTCCGGAAGCCGGTGTGAACCTGCGCTGAGTGGCCGAACATGCAATCTTCGGCCACTTTACGACGAGATCGATAGGACACACATGAAACGCTGCGCATTTCTCTCCACAGACGACCTCACAGGTCACGTCACCGACGATCATCTCTCAGTTGGACCCTTCCGCGAACGCGGCTGGGACATCGAGCCGGTTGCCTGGCGCGGCGGAGCGGACTGGAAGAACTTCGACGCCGTCATCATCCTCGCTTTTTCATTTTGACGGCCGCTTCAGTCACGCTGTGATCAAGACGCCGAAGCCGCTGGACTTCCGCGTTCAGGAGGAGCATGGGGGAGAGATCCTTCCCGTCGAGCCGGCTCCTGCGTGCATAGCGGCGAGCGCGGGTATCCTGCGACATCTGAAGACGACGCCACTGTATGCTCGGGTCGATCTCGTTCGGGATCCGGACGGTGGATTCGTCCTGATGGAGCTCGAGCTCATCGAGCCGGCGCTGTACTTTCGAACGAATGATGAAGCGGCAGAACGATTCGCTGCGGCGTTCGAGCGCTGGATCACCCGATGGCGTGATGATGAAGTGAATTTGAAAGGTGGACATCAGGAATGAAGTCGCTCGTCACCGCGCTCCGGGGCTCCACATCCCGAAGGGCGGGACATCGGAGTGTCTCGCTACCTGGGGCTTTCGCAACGTCACGCCGGCGAAACCGGTAGCGCCCGAGAGCTCGTCGAGTACGCCGATACCTGCTGACGGATCGTTCGGGCGGTTACAATGGCTTGATTCTCACCGTTATGACGCTGGCTCAGGGAACTCGGCTCGGACCTTACATCATCCAGTCTCCGCTGGGTGCGGGCGGCATGGGGGAGGTCTATCGCGCCCGAGACTCCAGACTCGATCGCGACGTTGCGATCAAGGTCCTTCCCCAGCAGATCTTGTGGAGCTCCCAGGTCCGCCAGCGATTCGAGCGTGAAGCGAAGACCATCTCTTCCCTGACGCACCCGAATATCTGCACTCTGTACGACGTGGGAGAGGCTAGTATCGATCGATCGAGTACGAGCCCGGGATCCGACGCCGACAACGATCCGCGGGTGTCCTATCTCGTCATGGAGCTGCTGGACGGCGAAACTCTCAGCGCTCGAATCGCGCGCGGAGCACTTCCCCTCGACCAGGGGCTCAGGATCGGAATCGAACTGGCGGACGCGCTCGACAGAGCGCATCGCTCCGGCGTGGTTCACCGCGACGTCAAGCCGGGCAACATCATGATCACGCGGACCGGCGCGAAACTTCTCGATTTCGGACTCGCAAAGCGAGCCATCGTGCTGGCCCAGAGCGACCCCGATGCGTTGACGGCCAGTCCCTCCCGGCAGTCGGACCCGCTGACGGAGAAAGGGGCGATCGTCGGAACACTGCAGTACATGGCGCCCGAGCAGCTCAATGGCGAAGACGCTGACAGCCGAACCGATATCTTCGCCCTCGGACTGGTGTTGTACGAGATGGTTGCAGGCCGCCGCGCGTTCCGCGGGGAGACGAACATGAGTCTCACTGCCTCGATCCTGGGGCGTGAACCGGAACCGATCCGCGAGCTGGCCCCGACCACTCCGCGGCCTCTGGAACACCTCATCCTCAAGTGTCTCGACAAGGATCGCGAGACAAGGTGGCAGTGCTGTCACGATATCGCCGAGCAGCTGCGCTGGATCTCGGGGACGGTTCACGATCGAGAAGAAAACCTCCCGCAGAAGAAGCGCGCGACGGCTATGGCTGGCTGGAGCGTGGCGGCGATCCTTGCCGTTCTCGCGGCCGCCGGCTTCTACTACCGGTCCGGCGAGCCCGAATCACGCCCGGTAGCTCCGATTCAGTTCACCGTCACCGCTCCGGAAAAGGGAGCGTTCGATTTCGGCATCGCCCTGTCGCCCGACGGAAAGAACCTCGCCTTCCTCGCAGCCGGCGCAGACGGACGGTGGCGATTGTGGGTCCGGCCGCTGGACTCGGTCGAGGCGAAGCCTCTGATCGGAACGGAGAACGGGAAGTTCCCCTTCTGGTCACCGGAGGGAGGTCGCATCGGGTTCTTCGCCGGCAACAAGCTGCGGAAGATCGATCTGTCCAGTGGCGAGGTTCTGACCATCTGCGACGCAGGCTATGGCGGCGGCGGAACGTGGAACGCCGACGACGTCATCGTATTCTCGGCCGACTGGGAGTCCGCTCTTTTCCGGGTGTCAGCGTCCGGGGGCCTGCCTACGCCACTGACCGAACTTGATACGGAGCGGCAGGATGCGCTCCACGCCTGGCCTCACTTTCTTCCCGATGGGCGGCGTTTCCTCTTCAGCATCGTCGCGCCGGAGAATTCCGGCCTCTACGCAGGCTCTCTCGATTCCGCAGACGTCACGAAGATCATGCCGACAAAACTCAACGATACTTCGATGACGGCCTATGCGGATGGATACCTCTTTTATGTCAGAGATCTCGCACTGTTCGGACAGAGACTCGATGTGGAGAGCCTGACCCTCGAAGGCGATCCGATGCGCATCGCAGATGCAGTCGATGTCTGGGGTCCCGGAATGACGAATCTCTCGGTTTCGTCAGCGGACGTCCTGGCATTTCGCGAGGAGCAGACGCCCATGCCGATGAGGCTGACATGGGTGAGCCCCGAAGGCCGGGTGCTGGGGACCATAGACGCGACGGATTCCTATCTCGAGCTCGACGTTTCTCCGGACGAGAGGCGGGCGGCTGTCACCATTCAGCGAAGGGGGCGCAGGCCGCAGGTGGAAATCGTCGATCTCGCGCGCGGAACGACCACTCTCCTCACACGCGACGACGCACATCATGCGCAGCCCATCTGGACGCCGGACGGCGGTACGCTGCTCTACTCGGCGGCCACAGACTCGCCGCCCAACCTCTTCGCCTTCGACGAAGCCAGCGGACAGACCCGACGGCTCCATCGCACGCAGCTTCAGACGTACATGAGTGACGTCTCACCGGACGGCTCGCAGCTGATCACATTTCTCAGGCAGCGTGACACCGGTTGGGATATCCAGACGATGCCGATCACCGGTGGTGAGCTCACCCCGTTGATTCAGGGGCCGGCAAACGAACTCATGGCGCGGCTATCTCCGGACGGCCGTCTGATCGCATGGCAGTCCGATGAGAGCGGCGCTGAGGAAGTCTATCTGGCGAGCTATCCCGCGCTGACCGGCAAACTCAAAGTCTCTGACGGAGGTGGTCAGCTGCCGCAATGGAGCCCTGACGGCGCGCGTCTCTACTATCGGAAGGGCCCCCGCCTGATGTTCGCTCTGATCGAACAGGGACCGGCAATCACCGTAGCGCCGCCCAGGGAGCTCATATCTCTGCCGTTCGAGAATTACCGTGTGACGCGAAGCGGGCGTCTGCTCGTATCGCGTCACGAAGAACAGCCGGAAGCGCGACCCATCCGGGTGATCGTGAACTGGAAGGCCGCGCTGCTGGGCACGCGATGAATCGGCGGACGACGATCCCTCGGTGAGGCCGTTTAGGGGGTCGCCGTTTAGGGGGTCGGCGGCCGTTTAGGGGGTCGGAGCTTCAACTTGCCTACTGTCGCAGGGAAGATATTGAAAATCACTTTCAGACGATGAGTTGCGTGAGCCTTGACGCTCCGGGATCTGCGTAGATCAGCACTGAACGGCATTGTCGCGCACGGCTAGCGGTTCTGAACCTTCGAGTGAAAGCCTGAAAACAGCAGATTCCAGCCGGCCGAGATGTGGCTCCGCACTTCGCACTCTGCAAAATTTCCGGAGAAGGGCTTTTTGAATCGACGTATGAGGGAACTTACGCGAGAGCGATCCGCGAAGCTCTGACCACATGCTCGAGTCGTTTGTCGTCGCGCAGCAGCCTGTCGCATTCCGCCGCGAGCTGCGTGATGCGGCTGCAGCTCTTCAGATGCAGCGTCCGTGCAATCACGCGCAGCCTTCTTCAGCCTTCATAGATCCCCAGCCATGCGGCGATCGTCCGGGCGAGGCCGCCCTTGCCGCGCCGTATCTCCTTCGGCCTCATGTCCATCGCCGCAGCCACCGCCTTCACGATCGCTCCCATCGACGGCCTTCCAGCCGCTCGCTGATCCAGTGGAATGTCAACGTGGCGCCACTTCAAGTCGATCTTCTGCCGCATCGATCGCAACCACTGCTCGGTTCCCAGGAACACCCGCCGCCGGAGTCCTCTCCAGATCGGATCCGAGGTCCCGATTCCGTCTGCGACATACGCAATGTAGTTCTGTTGCCATGAACCCTCTTCGCCAAAGTACGGGACAAGCTCCTCGGCTGCGAGCTATTCCGGACGCTCATCGAGGCCGGCCGTCGCCAGGTAGCTCGACCAGCGATACTCGCCCGGATCCTTGACCATGTTCGCCCGCACTGGGTTGAGCACCACGTACCGGCGCGAGACCTCTCCGAGCAGCTCGAGGAAGTGCTCGCGGTCGCGGTCATCGTCGAAGATGCGCTTGCGGCGATTGCCGCGGGAGGTGACGTGGTACAGCGCTCCGGGGAACTCGACACGCAGTGCTCTTGCCATGCACCGAGGATCCCTCGGTTCAAAGAAATCGCAAACACTTCCCGCGATTCAGGCCAGATAGCTCCTCGGAATGGAAAGTTTCGGTCCGTTCGGCCGACCGCATCTACGATGAGTAGACACAGAGCGCAGCTTGCATGCGGTTGAAGCTGCGACCCCAAATGCGCCGTTGCCGTCGGCGATCATCGTGAGCGAAGTCCCGTCCCATGCGACCGGGAACTCGCGCCCCACCTGCCGGCGAGCGTGGGTCGAGCTTCTTCGCCGATCTCGGATACTTCAGGAGGCGCGAGGGGATCGGCGTCTTCACCCATGAGGATCGATCGGGTCGCTCTAACGAGACTTTTCTGTGCGCATGCGGCTCCGAAACGGCGGCCGTTCGTGTCTAATGATCAGAGGCTCCGGACTCGTGGCAGCAAGACCAACGGGCAGGATCGTTTTGCCGAGGAAAACACAATGAACCGCAGCTCACCAGATCGCGATCGGCTTGTTCGAGATACCGGCGTGGCGGCGATCGCCGGCGCGTTCGCGCTCTGTCTTGCTCTCGCATCGGCTGCAAGCGGCGCTCCGGCTCCCGCCGTGCCGGCCGAAAAGTCAGCTCGCTCGAGCATCGCGCGCGCGACGCCTCTCTTGACCGCGCTGGAGACGCACAAGAAGCGGGAAGGACGCTATCCCCAGTATCTCGACCAGTTGATCCCGCGCGATCTCGGCGCGATCCCGCTCGCATCCGGCAGTAGCGAAGCCAAAAGTCCCTTTGTCTACCACGGCGAGGGTCAGTCGTTCGAGCTTTTCTTTCTGTTGCCGCCCAGCTCCGATCTCTTTCTCTATCGTTCGTCGCACGACTATCCCGCGCGGAGGGAGTCGGGGCCGTACGAGCTCGTGAAGAGGGTCGGAGAGTGGGCCTGGTATCGCGTCATCCCGATGCGCAAGGCCGTCGTGGTTCGGCAATGGAAGGGACGGCTTCCGCTCGAGAAGGGTCCTCTCGGTGTCCGCCATATCACCGATGCCGCGAGTCTGGAGAGAATCTGGGCAGTATGGGAGATCGGCGAGCCGATGCCGAAGGTCGATTTCAAGAGGCAGATCGTTCTCGTCGCGATCGTCCGCTCGGGTCTCGTCATGTTCAAGGAACCGATGATCGACGACCGGGGAGACCTCAAGCGGAACGTCGTGGCGACTCCTGATGCTCCCGCTTTCCTGTCCTGGGCGATTTGCGTGATCGAGCGTGAAGGGATTCGCAGCGTCGACGGCCAACCGTTGTGACGGTGTACCATTCCGCGACCATGGAGATCGCCCACGAGCGCATCGAGGCGCGCGGCGAGAGTGCGATCGCAACCTTAGGAAAAACCTCCCGTACGCCCTTCATATGCTGGGATCGGTCGGACGACGAGTCTCCTCGCGCGCGCTGGGCATCGCGGCTGTCATTTGCGTCGCACTGGTGACGTCCGCGCGGCCTGTTGAACGACCGTCTGCCGCGGCGCTCGACCGCTTCATCGCCGATCAGATGCAGCGATCGGTCATCCCGGGAGCCGCGGTCGTGATCGTGGACCGAGCAGAGGCCGTCTACGCAGCGGCCTTCGGACGCCCTGAATCCAGGATCTCGATCGATTCCCCATTTCTCATCGGCTCAGTGACGAAGACACTCACAGCGCTCGCGATCGCGCAACTCGTCGACGACGGGCGGCTTCGCTTCGACGATCGCGTGGTGGATCATCTCTCCGGGTTCGCTCTGGCTGACACCACGAGGTCCGGCCGGATCACGGTGCGGCATCTGCTCACGCATACGAGCGGGCTGTCGCAGTGGAGCGGACACGATCGCCGTGCGCCGGAGACCGCGCGCTTCGATCACATCGCTGCTTCACGCCCTCCGGGCGAGAAATTCGAATATTCGAGCCTCAACTACATCATCCTCGGCCAGATCATCGAAGCCGCCAGCGGAATCTCCTACAGTGAGTTCCTGCAGCGGCGGATCTTCGACCCTCTCGAGATGCGATCCAGTTACGTGTACAGTCCGGCAGGCACCGAACGCGAAAGAAGACTCGTGCCTGGACATGCCTATCTGTTCGGATTTCCGCTCAGGATGAAAGAGCCTCCTGCGCCGCAACCACTCGTGCCGGCGGGATTCATCGCATCGAGCGCGCAAGACCTCGGCGCCTACTTGTCGATGCTCATCAATGACGGCTCGTTTCGCGGACGGCAAATCGTTTCTTCCCGTTCGCTCCGTGAAGTGTTCACGCCGTGGGACGGAGGCACTGCCGGTCCGGGAATGGCGTGGGGAGTCGGGCGCGAGCGCATCGGGCATGCCGGAAACACGCGCACGTTCAGCGCGCGTCTCGTCATCCTTCCAGGGGAGCGCCGGGGAGTTGTGCTCCTGACGAATGTGAACAGCGGACCGTTCTTTCCCGGATCCGCCGCGCTCATGAGCGGAATCGTCGATGCCGTGAAGGGACGGGAGCCTTCGGTCTCGGTTCCTTACGAGATTCTGCTCAAGATCGGAATTCTCGTGCTCGTCCTCATCGAAACGAGCCGCGCACTCCTTCGCTTCCGGCGCTGGCGGCAGCTGTCGTATCCCGCCCCCCGTCTCACGACTCGAACAGCGCCGAGACTCCTGCTCGAGATCGCGGCGGCCATCGCCGTCGTCGTCATCATCCCTCGATGGGTGGGTGTCCCTCTGCTGACGATCCTCGAGTACTTTCCCGATCTCGGCATCGCACTGATCCTCAGCGTCATCACGGGCGTCACAGGAGCGTTGCTGAGAAGCGCGACGGCGGACCGCCCCTACCCCCCGCCCCCCCGGTTCTGAGTTGTGCACGCCCGCCCCTCCGCCGGTTCTGGGTTCTGAGTCCCGCCCTCCCGGCCGGTT
>JBGTDX010000136.1:0-22137 GCA_041748075.1 Thermoanaerobaculia bacterium | reverse complement strand
CGGGATCGCCTCGCCAGCGGCCGGCTCGATCTGCGGCGCGCCCTGCAGTGGCTCAGTCAGTCGGCTGACGCAGTTGCCGCGGCGCATGCGGCCGGCATCACGCACCGCGATCTCAAACCCGAGAACATCGTCATCAGCAACAACGGTTACGCCAAGGTCCTCGACTTCGGGCTGGCCAAGCTTCGTCTCACGACGGCGGAAGATGACGAGCGCACCGCGGTCAAGGATACCGACCCGGGCGTCGTCATGGGCACGGTCGGCTACATGTCGCCGGAGCAGGCCCAGGGCCGGACGGCCGACGCGCGCAGCGACGTCTTTTCACTCGGATGCATCCTCTATGAAGTCGTCGCCGGACGCCGAGCGTTCCAGGGCGAGTCCAGTATCGACACTCTGCACGGGATCATCAACTCCCATCCGCCGAGTCTCGCGGCCGAGCGTCCCGACGCGCCTCTCGAGCTCCAGCGCATCGTGTCGAAGGCTCTCGAAAAGGATCCGGACGACCGCTACCAATCGGTCAAAGAGCTCTCGATCGACCTCCGTCGTCTCATCCGCGAACTGGAGTCGAACCCCTCCATCATCACGGTGAGCAGCGGTGGGCATCCGGTCGTCACACCCTCACGGAGTCCGATCACGTTCGTGACGGCGGCCGCCCTCCTGATCGTCGCGGTCGTCGCGGCGGTCCTGTGGCTGCGGCGCCCGGCCGAGCCCCCGCCTCGCAAGGCCATGGAGATCACCCGAATCACGTCACTGGGAACAGTGATCTCGGCCTCGATCTCGCCCGACGGAAAGCTGATCGCGTACGTCATCTCGGATCAGGGAATGCAGGGTCTCTGGCTTCGTCAGATTGCCACCGGCCGCGACCTAGAGCTCGTGCCGGGCGACCGACGCGCATTCTGGTCCCACACGTTCACGAATGACGGCAATGCGATCGTCTTCGGAGTGCGAACGGATCGCCAGCAGTCCGGGGCGTTCTACGAGATCTCCACGCTCGGAGGCACTCCGAAGCACCTGCTCGACGGAATCGACAGTGCACCGTCGTTCTCACCCGACGGGAAACAGATGACCTGGGTCCGCGCCAGCTTCCCGGAGCAGAATCAAAGCGCTCTCATGCTCGCAAACGCAGATGGGAGCACCGTCCGTTCGGTGGCAACCACGACGCTGCCGAAGCGCTTCGCTCCGGTCTTTTTCACTGCCCCCGCATGGTCGCCGGACGGGACGACGATCGCGGTCAGCGAAAACAGCTCCGAGGGAAATGTCGAAGCGCGAATCATCGGCGTCGATGTCTCCGCCGGCACCGAGCGCGTCCTCTCCGACGGGTGGCGCCTCCTCGCTCAGCTTGCCTGGTTGCCGGACCGTTCTGGGCTGCTCGCGGTCGGAGAGCGGAGCGACGGGCCGGCGCAAGGCTCGCAGGTGTGGAAGGTTCCCCTCTCCGGCGCAGCACCCGAAGCGATTACGGCCGATCTGTTCGACTACCGCATCGTCAGCCTCTCCGCGGACGGGAAGATGCTGGTGACCGTCGCGCAGGATACGGAGTCCTCGGTCTGGAGAATGCCGTTCGACGCCAGCGCGGCACCGGAGCGCGTTACGCGGGAGCGCCTGGATGGGCTCGTCGGAACGGCAGCGATGCGCGACGGCAGCGTGATCTACGCGACCCTGCGCACGGGAGTCTTCCGTCTCGTCAGAATGCAGCCTGATGGAACGGCGCTCGACGTGACCTCCGGACCTGTGGACTCCCGCTATCCCGCCCCCGACGCCGATGATCGCTCGATGCTCTACGTCGCGCTGACCGCTGCCGGGGCGGAATTGCGCTGGATGAGCCTCGAGGGTAGGGATGAGCGGGCTCTCGCGACCGGAATCGACCCGGGGCCAGCGGGGATCTCGCCCGACGGAAAGTGGGCCGTTTTCGCACAAGACGGTCGACTCAGGAAAATCGCCACTTCAGGAGGATCAGTTTCCGAGTGGAGCCTCCCTGGCGTCGTATTCAACCCCGTCATCTCGCCGGACGGAACAGAGGTGGCATTCGAGTTTCACGACGGCGCTCAGCCAAAGATCGCCGTCGTCTCGATCGACGGCGGGCCAATCGTCTGGAGCAGAACCTACGAGGGGGGGCGCTACGGTGCGGCGGTCCATTGGGCACCCGACGGGAAAGGGTTCCTTCTCAACACGATGCCACGCGACCGTGCGAATATCTGGCACGTGCCGATGGAGGGTGAACCGAGGAGACTCACGTCTTTCAACGACCAGAATATCGGCTGGTTCGACCTCACGCCGGACGGGAAGACGCTCGTGTTCTCACGATTGGTGCTCACCCGCGACGCAGTGCTCATCACCGGGTTCTGAGCGCTGGCCACTCGCAGCAAGTAGCGGGACATTCCGATTCCGATGTCCCGCGTTCCAGCGCTCCAACATGTGGCAGGGCCTTCCCAGGCCCTGCCTATACCGCATCGTAAGATGTTCGAGAACTGGGATCATCGGAGCGGATGGTGCACGCTCCAGGTGTCGTACATCACTTCTGCTCGAAAAGGCAGGGCCTGGGAAGGACCTGCCGATTTGATGTCGATCATCGTTAGCGGCCACCGACCGAAGCGAATACGTCGACGCCCCGTTTCGCGACCAGACTCCATGCGCGCTTGTGCGCTGCGCTGCGGCCCGGGAGGGCCGCAGCAGGACTCTCGATCAGTCGTGTTCAGGTCGCGGTGTCTTCGCGAGATTCTTTGCGGAATGGTTCTTTGACGACCACCTTCACGCCGTCTATCGTCGTAGTCACGGCGTCGCGGACCGTCTTGACCGCGGCTTCACCGACGTCGCCCGCGGCTTCGATCGCGCCGGTAGCGGCCGCCGAGGCAGCGTCCTCGGCCTTCAGGCTGAGACTGCGTGCGGCATCGATCGCACCTTCGACGGCTCCGCGCGCGACCTTGGCGAGATCACCGCCGACTTCGTTCGTACCATTGATCGCGCCTCGGGCGGCCCCGCTGGCTGCTTGCGTGACATCCCCTCCGATCTCCTGGGCTCCCTCGATGGCGCCCCGGACGGCACTCTTTGCAGTCCCGGCCAGGTCGCCGCCAACTCCAGAGACGCCGAGGATCGCGCCCCGGGCGACTCCCACCGCGGCGTCGCTGAGACTGATCGCGAGGTCTCTGGTGCCGACGATGACTCCCTGGGCGGACTGCGAAGCGACCGTTCCCACGTCCTCGCCGACCTCGCTCGCGCTCTGGATGGTCTGCCGTACGAGCCCGACCACTGCACCGATCGTCATCGAGGCTACCTCGGTCGTGCCGCGGATGATGCCGATCGTGCTTCCTTTGACGACGCTTCCGAGCTCGGATCCGACCTCGTGGGCGGCCTGAAGGGTCCCGACGACGACATCCTTGAGGACCTCAGGGACCTTGCCCGCGACCTCGCCTGCCCCTTTGAGTGCATTGACCGTGACGCTGCGAGTGGCGTCGATGGTCTGGTCGACCGTATCTCCGGTTCCCTTAATCACGCGAACGACGGCCGATCGGGTTTCCTTCTGGGTCTGTTCAGACATGTGCTCCTCCTTTGTGTCCATAAAAATTACTTTGGAAGTTGGGGAGTTGGAAGGATGCATGTCCCGTTCCAGTGCCAGAAAGTTAGGGGCACAGCCACGGGTTTTACGTCGTAGATTCCCAACGTCAAATCTATGATCGAGATTGACGATCTGCAAAGACGTTGATGAACCCAGTGCCCCAGTCCCCGACTTCAAGCAGTGGGGCGGGACGAACAAGAAGAAGGCGGAAGGGTACTGTAGGAACGAGATGCCATCGTGAACGTCTGGGAAGAGCCTCAGTCAATCGTTGCGGGCGTCTCTCCCTGACCAATCCGGGTCAGCAGTTCGTCGAGTGCGGCAGTAAGAGCGGCTCCAGTCGCTTTTCCGAGCTTCACCCAGTCCTGCTTCATTGCGCTGATCGGGGACTGAAACAGAACGCGAGCTGCTGGATCTTTGCTCGATCCTTCGTGACTCAGCGTCAACACGCTCTCGGAGTCATGTTCGCGGACCGTCACCACCATGTCGAGAACGGCGCCGTACGACCCGAAGGTAGTGCGAGGAAACTTCGGTTTGACGTCGACCGAGGTGAGCTCGAATAGAGGCCCTTCCCACTGGTCGGGTCGAACGGAAATCAATTCGACCTTCTCGTAACGACTCTCCAGAGCGCGCGTGAGTTGACTCGTAGCGGCCTTGCCAATTGAAAAATCGAATCGGCTCACGAGTCGCTTGTGAGTCACCACCAGCCCCTGTAGCTCATCGGAGACGACGAGGGTGGCCGTCCGTTCCAGTTTGGGATGCGTCGCCTCGAATGAGATCTCGACGTCGAGCGGTACTTCGGCCGCGTGGAGCAGAGGAGTAGTGAACAACAGGATCAGGATCGGGAGAATACGGACGCCGTCGAGAATGGTGCGGTCCATTTGGAGACATCTCCTCTCTTTTGGGGGTATCGCCCATCATTCTACTCCCGACACGCCGACGTTTCATCCTCCGGGGGGGCCGGACAGTGAGGCGAGTTCACGATCGCCGAAATCGAGCGTTCGTGATCGCCTGACACCTACTTTAGAAGAGGTAAGATAATCGGCAATCAGCCCATGTCCCTGACTCCCGGTACGACCATCGGCCCCTACGAAATCCTCTCGCTCCTCGGGAGCGGAGGGATGGGAGATGTGTATCGCGCGCGGGACAGGCGGCTCGATCGCGACCTCGCCATCAAGGTGCTGTCCAAGGACGCGGTCGCGCGCGCGGATGCGCTGCCGCGGTTCGAGCGCGAGGCGAAGGCTGCGTCTGCGCTCAACCATCCGCACATCCTCCATATCTACGACATCGGCAATGACGGCGGCGTCAACTACATCGCCATGGAACTGGTCGAGGGGCAGACGCTGCGACGGTCGATCACCCACTCCACCGATGCAGGCGAGATGCTCGGATGGCTCACGCAGGTGGCCGAGGCGTTGGGGAAGGCGCATGCGGCGGGAATCGTCCACCGCGACCTCAAGCCGGAAAACATCATGATCACCGAGGACGGGTACGTGAAGGTGCTCGATTTCGGTCTCGCCAAACTGTTGCAGCTCTCGCCACAGTCTGACGATGACCACACCGCCATCCGCAGCCTCGAATCCACCCCCGGCATGATCATGGGAACTCTCGGCTACATGGCCCCCGAACAGGCAATGGGCCTCGAGGTCGATCACCGCGCCGACATCTACTCGTTTGGCTGCATCCTCCACGAAGCGTTCGGCGAGGACGCGGGAGTGCGCGAGATCAGCAGCCGATGCCTCGAGCGCGACCGCGAACGGCGCTACCAGTCGTTCCGGGACGTGCTCACCGATCTGAAGCGAACCTCGATCACGACGTCCGCACCCGCTCCTGCTGCGCAGGAGCTGCGTTCCATCGCCGTCCTCCCCTTCGATGATCTCAGCGCCGCGCGCGACAGCGAATACCTCGGCGACGGCGTAGCCGAGGAGATCATCACCGATCTGTCGCGGATCGAATCCCTGCGGGTTGTGGCGCGTTCCTCGGCTGCGCATCTCAAGGCCAGCGGCGCGGCGGTTCCACAGATCGCATCAGCGCTGCACGTTCGCTACGTCGTCACCGGAAGCGTCCGCCGCGCCGGTGATCGGCTGCGCATCGCGGCGCAGCTCATCGACGCAGCTGCGGAGTCGACCGTCTGGGCGGAGAAGTTCGACGGGACGATGGACGACATCTTTGACATCCAGGAAAAGGTAGCCCGCTCCATCGCCGCGGAGCTGCGGCTCAAGCTGACGTCCGTGGAGAGCGACCGGATGCGCGAACGCCCGGTGGCCGACGTGCGCGCGTACGAGAGCTACCTCCGCGCGCGCAAACTGATGTACGAGTTCGATGAGTCGAAGCTCGACGCGGCTATGGCGGAGATCGATCGCGCACTCGAGATCGCAGGAGAGAATCCGACGCTCCTGGCCACTCGCGGCATCATCATCTGGCAGTACTGGAACGCCGGCGTCTCTCAGGATGTGGCGGTGCTCGACCGCGCCGAGGAGATTGCGAAACGCGTCCTTCAGATCGATCCCGGCTCTGCGCGCGGGCGGGCACTGCTCGGGATGGTGGCGATCCACCGCGGAGACGTCCCCGGCTCCATCCGCCATCTGCGCGAAGCGGTGGAGCGCGATGCGAATGAATTGGACGCCCTGGCATGGCTGACCGTCATCTACTGTCTGGCCGGCCAGACGGAGAAGGCACGGCCGCTGGGCGCGCGGCTGGCGTCGATCGATCCGTTCAGCTGGTTCGGACAGCTCGCCATGACCATCGTAGAGTTCATGGACGGCAACTTCGAGAAGACGCTGGCGACGATCACAAAAATGGAGGCGGTGTTCTTTCTCAGGAATCTGATCGTGGTGATTGCGCTTCTGCTGCTGCGCCGGACCGACGAAGCCGAGAAGAATGCGGAGACGATGCTGCGCGAAGGCCCCGACCATCCGTTCGCGCGAATCGCCATGGCGCTGGTTCTCGCCATTCGTGGGGAGCGGGAGAAGAGCCTGAGCATGATCACTCCGGAGGTGGAGGCGACTGCGGCGGCGGACCTGCAGTACGCGTCATGGATGGCGGATGTGTACGCGCTGCTCGGTGACGCGGAGAAGACTGCCTCATGGTTGCGGATTGCGTTGTCGCGCGGGTACCTGGCGTATCCGTACCTTGCGCGACACGACTGGTTTCTCGACGGCGTGCGATCGTCCCCCGAAGTACGCGCGGCGCTGGAGGAGATCAGGGAGGGATGGGAGCGGTTTCGGGAGTGACGGTGAATTCGGAAGGCGGTAAAAATCATTCCGCCACTGGGGAATTCGGAAGCCTAACTAACGGTGACACGTAAGTAGCTTTTTCCAGACCTGACACCTAACTTAACCATCTCGAATCTAGACTATACTCCCTACTCTCTGGTAAGGCCTTGTCCCGCTGGACCTTCATTAACAATTCGAGCGATGCGGCGGAATCGTCTCCAGAGGAGGTTCAGATGGGGAAGCGTATTCTGTTGTTGTTATCCGGCGCGCTACTGGCGGTGTCGGTGCTGGCCGGAGAATCAAAGGGCCGTTATTTCGAGCACTTGACTTCGCAAACAGAGACGGCCCTGGCCGATGGTCGGACTGCTGTCATCTTTACCGCCAAGCAGTACGCCATTTCTGACAAAGCGGATGACCCGTTCAACAATATTTCGGCCGACTGCGTCGGGAGAATGATTCTTTCCAAGGCCGGAGAGGTGTTGTCCGGCAGCGGCATGTGCTTCGTCAAGGATGTGAGTGGAGACGGAGTCAACCACGCATGGAAGGTCGAAGAAGTCGGCACATCCACGTGTCCGGATATCTGCGGAAGCTGGCGGATGGTGGACTCGTTCGGAAAATTCAAGGGCACGACAGGCAGTGGCACGTTCACGCGCACGCATGTCTTCAGTGATGGCGTGATGGGCTCATATACGAGCACTTACAAGAGATAGCACCTGCTCGGCACACCACCCGCACCTGGACGAGGTGCGGAACCATAAAGTAGGTGTCAAGTCTGACACCTACTTAACGCCCTCTGTTTACGCGATCGAGCGGACTGTCACGCTTCATAAATCACCTCGCCGTCGAACACCGTCATCTCCACGCGAACCTGCTCGATTTCGTTCGGGGGAATCGTGAAGATCTCACTGGAGAGTACCGCGAGATCTGCGAGCTTTCCCATGCCGACCGAGCCGAGCTCTTTTTCGCTGAAGACTGCGTGGGCATTGTTCGCCGTATAGCAGAGCATCGCTTCGTACGCAGTAATCTTCTGTTCCGGAATCCAGCCGTGGGGATGCGCGCCATCGAGCGTCTGTCGCGTCACCGCCGCATGGATTCCCCGGATCGGGTCTAGAGATGCGACAGGCCAATCCGAGCCGAATGTGACGTGGGCGCCCGCGTCCAGGAGAGAACGAACCGGGTAAGCCATCGACGCACGATGCCTGCCGATTTTTCTCTCGGCCCATCTTCCGTCATCTGCGGCGTGCGCCGGCTGCATCGATGCGATGACGCCTGTGTCGGCGAACTGCCGGATCAGCGCCGGACTCAGATGCTGAGCGTGCTCGATGCGGAAGCGGCGCTCGCGGTGAGCGGGGAGTGCCGCGAACATTCGAAGCACTTCGGCGTTCGCGCGGTCTCCGATCGCGTGGACGGCGAGCTGCAACTCGTGGTTGTCTGCATCCGCAATCCATTGTTCCATCAGCCCGCTCTCCATCGGTTCCATCAGCAGACCGCGGTTGTGCGGTTCGCCTTCGAATGGCTCATGGAACGCAGCCGTGGACGATCCCAGGGATCCGTCGGAGAATCCCTTCAGACCAGCGATGCGAAGGCGCTCGCTCCCGAAGTGTTTCTCGATTCCGGAGTCGCGCAGACGTCCCCAGGAGGCGATGGCAGATACATACAGACTCTCGCGGTGAGCTCTCCCTCGCGCTCCAGACGCTGATAGGCGCGGAGATCGTCGAATGCTTCGTCGGACATGCCCATGTCGCAGAAAGAGGTGACGCCGAAACGTGCTGCTTCCCGCAGGCCGGCGCGAATTGCTGCGATGCGTTCCCGGAGCGATGGCGGGGGGATCACTGCCTGGACGAGCCGCATCGCCGTATCCTTGAGAACTCCCGTCGGCTCACCGTCAGCGTCGCGAACAATCGTTCCACCTGCCGGATCGGCAGTATCCCGCGTGATGCCCGCGAGCCGGAGAGCCACGCTGTTCGCCAGTCCCAGATGCATGTCGAGCCGGGTGACAAACACCGGATTCGCCCGCGTGCCCGAGTCGATCGCCTGCCGTGTCGGTAGATTCGGAGGATGCCACCGCTGCTCATCCCAGCCACCGCCGGTGATCCACTCTCCCTTCCCGGCGAAACTCACCCTCTCCTCGATCCGCGTCGCAAAATCCTTAGGCCCATTCGCGTCTCGCAGCGGCACGGTCGAGAGTTGCAGACCGCCGGCGACAAAGTGCACGTGATTGTCCATGAAGCCGGGAACGACGAGCCTGCCGCGAAGGTCGATCACACGCGAGTCTGATGACGGCGAGCCGCCGAGCGAAACAATCCGATTCCCGCGGATACCGACACTCTCCGCGAAGCCGTCGCCGGTCCATACCCTTCCATTCGCCAGAACGACCGAATCAGCGCCCATCAGTTTCTCAGAGCTCTCCTTTGTTCCTTGCTCAACTGTAACGGCGAAGACGATTGAGATCTTCGAGGGAGCGTCTCAACCCGAAAAGTGATTATGTGACAGGGCCCTCGATGAGGGCGTTGCTTCATGTGGCAGGGCCTTCCCAGGCCCTGCCTTGTCGGGCAGTAACGAGGTACCGCGGTTGGAGCATTTATCCGGGGACGTCGCTCCAGTGTCGTAATCGCTACGATCCGGAAGAGGCAGGGCCTCGGAGGGCCCTGCCACATGGTGTGGTCTACGGCTGCGTGGCCGGTCGCACCAATTCCTCTATCGGATCCGAGATCATGATGCTGCTCTGCTGATCCTGGATCGAGATCGTCACCTTCGTTCCATCCGGAGAGAACGCGAACGACTCGACATCCATGTCGCTGACGAATCCCGGAAGCGGCCTCCGCTCGCTCTGCGTGTCTTTTCCTGGAACGAACGGCTGCACCCACAGTCCATACCGGCCGTTCTCATCCGCATCGACGAACACCACTGCCGTGCCGTCGTTGGTCCAGCGGGACCGGCAGGCAGAGACCGCAATCGTTCCCAGAAGGGACCCGCGCGTCGCGCCGAGCGAAAAGAGCTTTCCGTCGCTGAGCTGAACCACCCTCAATTCGCCTGTGCCGACTCCGCAGAACGAAACGTAACGTCCGTCGGGCGACACTTCCGGAAGCTGCGAGTCGATCTTCGTGATCTGAGTGGCTTCTGATCCATCGGGACGGATCTTCCAGACACCCTTCTTTTCCGGGTGGTAGGAGTTGTAGACGAGCCATTGACCATCGCCGGTTTCGGTCGGATTCTCGGCATCGAAGCCGTCGCGGCTGACCTGCCGGGCCCCACTTCCATCAGCATTCGCCATCCAGATTTCATAGTAGTCGTTGATTCGTTTCGAGCTCCACACGACGGACTTGCCGTCGGCCGTAAAGGCGGGGTCGTAATCGTCTGCAGCATCGTCGGTGAGACGTCGCAAGCTGCCGTCTTCGGTCGAGATGACCCAGAGGTCGAGGTTGCCGCTCATGTTCGAGGAGAAAATGAGATGACGTCCATCGGGCGAGTACGCCGGCTGCCGGTCGACGCTGGTTCCGCGCGAGAGCCATCGTGAAGCACCTCCGGTGAGGGACACTTCCTGCAGGTTCTGGCGGAGTGGGATGCTGTCGAGCAACACACGACCATCCGCAAGCAGGTCGAGGCTTCCGACCGGCGATGAGAAATAAAAGAGATTGCGCGTGGTCTTCGACCTGAGGTCATGGACCAGGATGAGGGAGCCTGTACCGCTGACGATATTGGTGGAGCTCGGAAGGGTTGCGATCACGAGCCGGTCGGCGTCAGCCCACGCCAGTGCGGACTGAACGTCTGCGTCAACGGGAAGATCGAGCCACTCCTGATCCGAGCCATCGCGGGACAGGAGCAGGGGCTGGTGCGCAAAATTGCCGAAAGACCAGTCAGCCAGTGCGATCCGGCGACCGTCGGGAGACCACCGTGGGTTTCCGAGAATCTTTCCATCGAGCGTCGCGATCTCCTTCTGATTCGATCCGTCCGACGAGGCGGTCAGGACGATCGTTCTGGAGAGCTCTCCTCCGCCGAAAGAGCGGACGAAGACCAGGTGCAGCCCATCCGGCGACCAGTCCGCTAAGTATGCGTCGTCGACCAGCTTCCGCGGCTCGCCTCCGAGGATTGGAACCTTGTAAATGGACCGCTGCCCGTTTCCCTCGAGCCTGGCGAACAGGACGCTGGACCCATCGGGACTGAATCGCGGCGCCGAGTCGGTTCCTGCAGTGAGCGCCAGCTCACTTCCGCCATTCGTCTGCTTGACCCAGATGCGCATCTTCCCGTCCCGGCTCGACGCGAACGCGATCATCTTTCCATCGGGTGAAACGGACGGCTCCAGATCTTTTCCGGAGAAGGTGATCGCTCTTACGGCAATCGCACTGCCCAAAGAACCTCCCTGTGCGGACGATGTTTCTGTCCACGCCCTCCCTCCGAGAAATCCGATCAGAAGGGCTCCCGCGACGGCCGCAGAAGCAGGCCACCAGCGAACCAGCGAGCGCTGCTTCGCGGCTTCACGAATCGTCGATCGTCCTGAGTCGTCGCTCAGCTGCTGCAGATGAAACGACAGGTCTCGTGCCGACTGGAAGCGCTGCTCCGGGCGCTTCTCCAGACAATGCTCGGTGATCCGTACGAGCGATGGCGGAGCAGTTGGATTGATCGTGCTGAGTTCCGGTGGATCTTCCCGAAGGATGGCAGTCATCGTTTCCGGCTGGGACTCCCGCTGAAAGGCGCGGCGGCCGGAGATCATTTCGTACAGGATCACTCCGAGGGAGAAGATGTCCGAGCGGGAATCGACTTCCTGGCCCCGCACCTGTTCGGGAGACATGTAGCCGACCGTGCCCATCACTGTTCCGGGATCAGTTCCCCTCTGAACCGTATTCTCTTCGCTCCCGATACTCTGCGGGCTCTGAAGCTTGGCCAGTCCGAAGTCGAGGATCTTCACGCGGCCGTCACGCGTGATGAAGATGTTCTCAGGCTTGAGATCGCGGTGGACGATTCCCGCCTCGTGCGCGGCGGCGAGACCGTTCGCGATCTGAACTCCCCAGTCGGCGACGCGGCGCATCGAGAGCTTTCCGGAGTCTGTCGAAGAAGAGCCGCTCGCCGGCACGCCGAGCCGTTCGCGGAGCGTCTCCCCTTCGAGAAGCTCGGTCACGATGTAGGGAGATTCGTCCGCCCGACCGATGTCGTGAATCACCAGCAGCCCGGGATGGTTGAGCGCGCCGGCGGCCCTGGCTTCCTGCTCGAAACGGCGCATCCGATCGGGATCGATGTGCATCCCCGGGTGGAGGACCTTGATCGCGACGTCACGACCGATACGCGGGTCTTTCGCGCGGTAGACCTCTCCCATGCCCCCGGCGCCGATCGCCTCGACGATCTCGTAGGGGCCGAGGCGTGTTCCGTTCTCCATGGGCATCGGCAGAATGGATTGTACGCTTTTCGGCGGGCCAGTCGGAGACCTCGGAGGTCTCTGCGGTGGCGGGGCCTGCGTGGGGGGCTGCGGGTCGGGGGCCTGCGGGTGACCCGTTGGCACGGTCCGTCGGCACGGTCCTTAATCGGCGCGAATGGCATCGACGGATTCTGCATTCTTGCGCAGACTCACGAGGGGTTCTCGCGGGACGTCTCCTCCTCACTGGAGAAGAGCGATCTGCTGCCGAGATCACTGGCGTGAACCGGGCGCATCCCTTATATACTTCCCCCGTCCCCCTGCAGCAAATGGTCTGGAGGCACTTTGCTCGGCGTCACGATCTCGCACTATCGAGTGACCGAAAAACTCGGCTCGGGAGGCATGGGAGATGTCTATGCGGCGCGCGACCTTCTCCTCGGCAGAACCGTCGCGATCAAGGTGCTCCAGGCCCACTCCGACGGCGATGGCTCACGCCGCCAGCGGTTCCTTCAGGAGGCCCGCGCCGCCTCCGCGTTGAACCATTCGAGCATCGTGACGATTTACGACGTCGTGCAGGAAAACGACACCGACTACATCGTCATGGAGCTGGTCGAGGGCGAGACCCTCGCCCAGCGGATCACGCGCGCAGGCCTCTCACTGGATGAGGCGCTCGATCTGATGACAAAGATTTGTGCCGGGCTCGCGGTCGCACACGCGCGTGGCATCGTTCACCGCGACCTCAAGCCGGGCAACATCATGATTCCTTCGGCCGGCGGCGTGAAGATCCTCGATTTTGGTCTCGCGAAGTTTGCGGGCGTGATGATGAGCGGCGAGCAAGGCGGTCCGACCGCACAGCGCACGCGCCCGGGAGAACTTCTCGGGACGCTCGAATACATGTCCCCGGAACAGATCCTCGGAGGCGATGTCGATGCGCGCTCCGACATCTTCTCGCTCGGTACGATGCTGTTCGAGATGGTCACGGGACGGCGTCCGTTTCACTCCGACTCTGTCGCGGCAACGCTGCACGACATCGCCTATCGCGATCCTCCGGATCCGAAGTCGCTGCAGGATGAGCTTCCGGAAGCCGTCTCGGCACTGATTACGCGGATGCTGGCCAAGCGGCCGGAGAATCGTTTCGACCATGCAGGAGCACTCGGCATCGCCCTGGATGAGGCGAGGCAGGGACGGGTCTCTCATCCCCCCGTCACTCGCACAACACCACGCGGTCTTACGTGGAGCCGGCGCACGGCGGCTCTCTCAATCGGCATCCTGACGATGGTCGTTCTCGCGGCGGTGATCGTGCTCACGAAGCCCTTCGACAGAACACTCCCCGGAAATGGGGTCCCGATCGCAGCGGCGAGCGCGATGGAACCGCTTCCCATCACGGCACAGGACCACACGGCCCGCTCGAATCGGCTCCTCGATGCGTATTGGCGTGAGGGGTACATCGACTCGGCAATCGCCGGGTATCAGCGGGCGATTGCGCTGGACCCGAACAGTGCCTCGGCCCACGCGGGGCTCGCCCTGGCCTACTGGCGGAAGTACCGTGAAACGGACGACGCAGCATGGCTCGATCTCGCGCAGAAGAACGGGCAGCGAGCCGTAGAGATCGAGCCGCAGCTCGCCACTGCGCAGACGAGCCTCGCACTCGCTGAGATTGAGAAAGGCGAGGTGGAGAGTGCCGGCCGGAGATTCGAGTCGACGCTGAAGCTGGATCCGGAGAATGTGGCCGCCATCCGAGGTCTCGGCGTGCTCGCATTCAAGGCAGGCAACCGCGAAGAGGCCGAGCGGCGCTACAAGCAGGCCATTGCACTGCAGCCGGCTGATCAGCACCTTCACGGCGATCTCGGTGTCCTCTATTATGTCGGCGCGCGCTACGACGAGGCGGCGAGCGCTTTCCAGAGATCGATTGATCTCGCGCCCGACAACATTGCGGGCTATCGGAACCTTGGAGCCGTTCTCCATCAGAAAGGTGACTATGCGGGAGCCGCGCGGATTCTTCAGCGCTCCCTCGAGATCCGGCAGGATTCCTCCGTCTATTCGAACCTCGGCACCCTCTACTTCTTTCAGGGCCTCTATCCGCAGTCGGTGACGGCGTTCGAGAAAGCAGTCGCCAGCGGGGCGAACGACTTCATGGTCTGGTCCAATCTCGGAGACGCGTATCGATGGACCCCTGAAAACGAGGCGAAGGCGCGGGATGCGTTCTCACGCTCGCTGCAACTGCTCGACGAGAAGCTTCGTGCGGAACCGGAGAGTGCCGAGCTCCTCTCGCGCCGCGCGCTGGTTCTCGCCAAAAAGGGTGACAGAGAACCTGCATTGCTCGGCGCCACTGCTTTGGGGAAAAACCGGGAACACGATCCTCAGATCCTCTACCGGCTTGCGCTCACCTATGAGCTTGCAGGCGCGCGAGAACGCGCCATCAAACAGCTCGACCTCGCCGTGGCCAGAGGGTATTCGACCGAAGAACTGCGAAAAGACCCGGAGCTGGCGAAGCTCAGGAGTGACGTGCGCTATCACCAGATGATGATTGCGCACAAATGATGAACCGGACGACGTCCGCGGAATGTACGTCCACTGAAAGGAGCAGAAAGTGATGGATTTTCATCTCGATATGGCGTTCGACTGGGATTCTCTGGCAAAAGAGGGAAACGCGTACGACGGGTTTCTTCAGATCGGACTCGTGAAGGTAACGGGACAGACGGGGCAGCCGGCCTCCTTCGCGGACATTGACGACAATGACACGCTCGAGTTTTTTCTGTATGACATCTCGGAAGCGCCCAACAACGATGTGAAGACTCCGTCGATCGCTTCTGACGGATCGTGGCTCACCTTCTCGGCCGCTGACAGCTCGACACAGGTTGGCAGTCCCTCGGCTGGCAATCCCACCGTGGGAGCGGCTTTCGGACCTCGAGGAAGTGGCACGAGCTCGATCTTCAGCCGTTCACCCCAGGACGTCTACCCGGAGTGGCAGATCGTGAACGACGCCAGTTCGCCGCTCTCGCTGACACTGCAGAACAGCGGAAACTTCTTCTTCACCCTCGATCTGTCGGTGACCAACTCTCAGGGCGTGACCAAAACCTTCGGAGTCGACCCGGAGATGATCGTAAAACCTTGACACCTACCCTTACCTGACACCAACCCTTACTCTCTAATTCGAACCGGAGCACCAGGTCGTCTGACAGGCCGCACCTGCTCCCGCCATCGGAGACGATCTTCACGAACAGTCTCCTCTCTCAGGTCTGAAGGAACCCGCGCGACGAAGAGCTCGCGGGAAGTCCCGTCGCGTGCGGTCGTACCGATGATCCCGCCGATTCCGTAGCGCTCGGCGAGCGTGATCACGCTGGCATCACATGCCGGATCGTAAAGATCGACGAGGGCTGGCGTCATCCGGCCTTGACCCCTGGATCAGGTTCACTCGTCGAACCCTCGCTCCATTCGCGACAGAAGCTCCTCGTATCGCGGGTCGCCGCGCAGCTGCCTCACCGCTGGAGAGCGAATAAAATTCCGTAGTCCCGGCTCGCGAGCTTCAAACGCCCGATTCAGCCAGTCAATTGCCTTATCGCGGTCTCCGATCGCAGCGTAAGCGAGCCCTACCTGCACGTGCACGATCTCGCGGCGGTTGGCGCGGTCTTCCATCAGTCGCGCCAGCCTTCTGGCATCAGTCAAATCACCGGACAGCACTGCCGCCCGAACGAGGAATTGCTCGCGATTACCTGGTACGCCGGAGAGGCCAGCTCCCGTTCGATAAGCCGCGATGGCTTTTTCGGGCTGCCCCAGACCTTCATACGCCAGTCCCGTGCCCAGGTAGACGTCCATATACCCCGGTTGCACCTCGTGGGCCTTGTTTGCCTGTTCGAGCGCGGCGGCGTGATCGCCTTTGATATTCAGACGTTGCACAATGTTCGCAAGGATGACCGGCGACAGTGGATCGACCTCCTCCGCCCGGCGAATCATCGCCATCGAGCGATCGAGCTCGTTCCGCCCGAGGAACACGAGCGAATACCAGAGGAGAGCGTTGGCGTGGTTGGGATTGAGCTCCAGCGCTCGCTTGAATGCCTTCTCCGCCGGTGCCCAACGGAACCGATCCGATTCGAGGAGCCCCAGCGATGTGTGCGCCTCGGCGAGCTCGGGGTCGAGCCGCAATGCCGTTTCCACCGCTTCCCGCGAACGAGTCCGTCCGACCTCGGCCAGCTCCAGGTTGTACGAGCCGCCGAGCATGTGGTACGCGTCGGCCAGTCCGGAGTACGCGAGCGCGAACTGCGGATCGAGGGCGATGGCCTGCTCGAACAGTTGCGTTGCTTTGGTGATCGCCTCCGGGGTGCGTTGGTTCCAGTAGAAGCGTCCCTGCAGATACAGCTTATAAGCCTCGGGGTTGCGGGTAGCGGGTCGGGAGACGCGCCCCTGTTGCGCGGGCGTGAGCTGGAATCGCAACGCATCCGAGATCTGACTGACGATCTCCTGCTCGATCTTCAGCACGTCCGTGTTCTGTTGATGAAATCGATCGCCCCACAGTGCATTCCCGGCGCGCGTGCCCACGAGGTCGGCCTGGACGGTCAGGTTGTTCGCGTGGGATGCGACTCGGCCCGTAAGAACTGCATCCACGCCGAGCTCTCGTCCGATTTGCTGAAGGTCCAGCGGCTTTCCCTTGTATTGAAAGGCAGTCGTCCGCGCGACGATCCTTACCTCGGGCAGCTTCGCGAGCGTGTTGATCAGTCCCTCCGCGATTCCGTCACTGAGATACTCCGCTGCGGAATCGGTTGACGCATTCTCGAAAGGCACCACGAGGATCGAGCGGATCTCCTGCGGAGCGAGCTGAGTCTCCCGCGACCTCACCACGAGACCGGCGGCAAACAGGAGGATTGCAAGAACGCACGCGGTCACGATCATGGCGCGGCGGCTGATGACCGGCGGAGGCTTCGTCGGGGTGACCGGCTGGGGACCGGTCAGCAACACGCGGAGATCCGCGGCGATATCGCGGGCGTTCTGAGGCCGTTGCCGCGGCTGTTTCTCGAGGCATCGCCGGATCAGCTGCGACAGCGGCGACGGCGCGGCATCAGGCGGCAGCTCGGGCGGGTCGTCGCGCATCACTGCGGCGATGATTTCGGTGGCGCTGGGGCGGATGAAGGGATGCCTGCCGTCGAGCATCTCGTGCAGAATGCAGCCGAACGCAAAGATGTCGGTGGTTGCCTCGACCGTTTTACCGGAGAGCTGCTCGGGCGACATGTAGCCGACCGTTCCCATCACCGAATTCGGAGCAGTTTTCAGTTCGGTGCTGCTCTCGGGCGACGCGCTGAAATCGTGGGAGACGTGAGCGAGCCCGAAGTCGAGGATCTTCACCTGGCCGTCAGAGGTCAGAAAGATGTTGGCCGGCTTGAGGTCGCGATGAATGATTCCTTTCTCGTGCGCCGCGGCCAGGCCCTCGGCGATCGCCGATCCGATCCGCGCTGTTTCTGGCCAGGAAAGCCTCGAGTGGGTGATGCGCTCCCGAAGAGTTTCACCCTCGAGCAGTTCCGTGACGGCGTAGTGCACGTCGTTGTGACTATCGAAGCAATAAATGGCCAGAATATTCGGGTGAGCCAGCGCGGCGACCGCTCTCGCCTCCTGCTCGAAGCGCCGCCGCGCCGCGGGGTCGCCGCTCCTGTCCGAGTGAAGGACTTTGATGGCCACCTGGCGATGCAGCTTCCGGTCTCGGGCGAGGTAAACCTCACCCATGCCGCCAGCGCCCAGCGGCGACACGATCTCGTAGTGACCGAGGCAAGTACCGGCGGTAAGAGCCATCGTCTGCTCGCGACGTGAGATCAGCTTACTCCAGGGCGGTACCGATTCGTCAGCAAATCGCCCGGCTGAGCTCAGTTGCAGTTCGCACTTGAAACTCCGCGCCTCCAATCTCGAGAAGCTCCGTCCCCAACTTTCTCGTTAAATATTGAAAATTCGGAATCCAACTCCGAATTTTCGTGTTACACCGGGCATGATTCCTCGCCCCCTTTACGCCGCTCGCTTGCGCAAGGCGCTCAGACGCTCTCCCATAGTCGCTCTCCTGGGACCCCGGCAATGCGGGAAGACCACCCTCGCAAGGGCGCTCGATCCGGACCACTACTACGATCTCGAGTCGCAGCCGGACCTTCGGAAACTCGCCAATCCCGAGCTCGTTCTCGGAGGCGAGCGGGGGCTGGTCGTTCTGGACGAAGTCCAGAAGAAGCCGGAGCTGTTCGAAGTTCTCCGGGTTCTGGTTGATCGACCCGATGCCGCGGCTCGGTTCCTGATTCTCGGCAGCGCTTCACCCGATGTGGTGCGCGGCGCCTCCGAGACCCTCGCGGGACGGGTGGAGATGATCGAGCTGGCGCCCTTCGACCTGTGGGAGCTGGGGCCGGAGAATCTCGACAGACGCTGGATTCGAGGCGGATTCCCCAGATCGTTTCTCGCGGCAGACGAGGAGGATAGCTTCGTATGGAGGGAGAACTTCATCCAGACGTTCCTCGAGCGTGATCTGGCTGAAGTCGGCGTCTCCATTCCGCCGGTGGCCATGCGCCGGTTCTGGACGATGCTTGCGCACGATCACGGCCAGACGTGGAACGCTTCGAGGCTGGGACGCGCCATGGGTCTCTCGGACAAGACCGTTCGCGGCTATCTCGACCTACTGACGGGAACGTACATGATCCGGCAGCTTCAGCCATGGTTCGCCAACCTCGGAAAGCGACAGGTCCGTTCTCCGAAGACTTACCTTCGCGACTCCGGAATCCTCCATGCTCTGCTCGGTCTGCAGACGCGCAGCGACCTGCTCGGACATCCATCGGCCGGCAGCTCCTGGGAAGGATTCGCGATCGAACAGATCGTGCGGTGGACAGGAGATCGGGACGTCTGGTTCTGGGCAACCCATACGGGGGCGGAGCTCGACCTGCTGGTGATTCGCGGGGGGCGACGATACGGCTTCGAGCTGAAATTCTCGGAAGCTCCGGCGGTGAGCCGGTCGATGCGCATCGCCATGACCGATTTGAAGCTCGAGCACCTCTGGATCGTTACTCCCGGACGGCACCGTTACCGGATCGACGACGCGATCACGGTGCTTCCACTTGCCGCCCTCGGCGCTGAGCCCGGACTGCCGCAGGGAAGATGAGGACATGCTCACTCACCGGTAACCCCGCACGATGACGTCGATCGCGACCCCGTGCCACGTGGGCCCTGCCAAGTCTCTCGCTACTCATGAAGTCCCTACTTTTGATGAGGAAGTGATTGAGGACACTGTTTGCCCGGCCGAACCGGACCTACATTGCTCGTGAAACGAGGAAACCATGCAACGGGAAAAGCAGGCATCACCGCCGACGCGTACATGAAAGGAGCGATTCCGTGAACAAGAAAAAAGCAACAGCCAAACCGAAACCGAAACCCGCAGCCGAAGTGAAGGACCTCTCACCGAAGAAGGACCCGGCCGGCGGCAGAAAAACGGGCAAGGGTCAACAGGAATACTGATCGTAGTTCCGACCCGATGACCCACCCCTCGTACGTTTTTACGATGCGCCATGTGGCAGGGCCTTCCCAGGCCCTGCCCCTTCGGAATCGTTGCGTTTACGACACCTGGAGCGGCGTCCTCGAATAAATGCTCCAACCTCCGTAGCTCATTAATGCCCGAAGAGGCAGGGCCTCGGAGGGCCCTGCCACATCCAGAGCCTACCGGACTAGGGGCGTCTCACAGGCCGCGATCTGCTCGCACCATCAGAGAGGATCCTCACGAACAGTCTGGTCGTGGGAAGGTTTTCGCCACCCGGACTCCGCAGGAATGCGAGTGCCATCAGGCCGCGGGAGTCGACGGCCAGTGAAGGTTGCCACTCCACTCCTTCGTCGCTAGTCAGCTCGATGAGGTCCTCTGAAAGCACCGAGCCGTCCGGTTCGACCCAGAGCCCGACGATCTCTCCCTTCGTCGCCAACCTGCGTCCGGGAAACAGAATCTCATCGGAAATCTGAAAGACGAGCAGAAACTTTCCGGCCGTTCCAGACGATCTGCGGATCGCGGATCATCGCGGGAAAGCCATCGATCATCTCCGGTGTGATCGTTGTGCGATTGCTGCTGAAGCGGAGCTCCCTTCGGTCAGAAGGTACCCGCGCGACGAAGAGCTCGCGGGAATTTCCGTCTCGTGTGGCCGTCTCGATATCCAGCGCTGCCAGAACGAGATTCGAGCCATTCGAGGCAAGCGAGGCGCTGGTCTCTTCCCAGAAGTGGGAAAGATGCGAGGTGAATAGAAATGGTTGATCCGGTTCAGGCTCAGAGTGTGGGAATCTGACGAAGGCATGGGCCTCGAAGTCAGCGGTCGCACCGATGATCCCGCCAATTGCGTAGCGCTCGGCGAGCGTAATCACCCCGGCATATCCATCTGAAACAGGAATGACGACACTCCTGTGGCTGCGGAACGCAGCGTAGGAAAGTCCCAAAGACTCCCCGCTCTATGAGCGTCGGATTCTCGCTGACAGGTTCACCCCGGCGATTCAGTCTCGCGGCGTAGAGGGATGCGGGCGGCACAACTTCGTCGCGGCCGGGAAGCCTATATTCCCTCCACAGGAGAAGGAACGAGTCGCCGTCGGACGCGATCACGGGATCGACCTGGAGGAACCTCGAATAGCATCGCCAGAGGAGAAGTTCAGAGCCCTCGCATTTCTCATGGCCTCGGTCAGCCTGTTCGATCTTTCAAAGCTCGAAGCCGAAGACTCGATTGCGCGCGCGCGTTGGGCGCGTCTGCAGTCGCTGATTCTCGATCGCTTCCGTGAAGATGCGGGCGGCCCGCGCTCCGAGTCGTCACACGAGTTGCAGGCCGGGGATGTCGAGGAAGTCTTTCCGGTTGAGGGTCCAGAGCGAGGCTTCGCGAGCGATTGCAATGGCGGCGATCGCGAAGTCAACCTCGCGGCCTCGTGGTGCCTTGACCCTGCGATAGAGATCGGCGGCGATCGAGGCTTCTTGCGCGCCGAACGCGATCACTCCGTCGCGGGGAAACAGTTCTTCCTGCACTGTGAGCTCCTCCGCAAGACGGGGCCCGCGCAGCCATTCATACAGCACGATCGACGGGAGCAGAATGCGCTCGCCGGCAACGAGGAGATCCCGCAGCAGCGGCGCTGAACGGCGGGGTCCCGAAAGCGAATCGATCAGCGCCGAGGTGTCGATGAGAATCAACCCCCGCCGCCTCTTCCACGGCCACCGGAGCGCCGTGCATCGCGCACTGCCGCAATCTCACGATCGACCTGTCTGGCCGTGCGCAGCGGGATCCGCGGCAGCAGCTCGTCGACGATGCGCAGCATGCGCGCCTTTTCGGCCTCGCTCAGCCTGCCGAGCCGATCGTGATAGTCCGCGATCGCCTCGCGTACCACTTCGCTTTTCGGCTTCCCGAGACCCTCGGAGGCGAGCTGGAGACGACGGATGGTTTCCTCGTCGAGAGTGAAGGTGACCTTCTTTACCATACTGAGACAATACTACCATACTCATGTAGAATCAGATTGGCGGACGTTCGGCGACTTCAGGAATGACAACCTCGGCCACATGGGGCCGCCCTTCTCACTTCGTGGCCGCGCTCAGCTTTCGATCCACCTCGGCCAGCCACCCCGTGTCGAAACTCAGGTGCGTCTGCGTGCTCATTCCGGGTACGGGGGCAAGGACTATGAAGCCGTCGTCCACCGACGTAATGGCCCATGTGCGTCGCGCCGGGGGCAACTCGAAGCGGGCTCCGTTGAACAGAAGCGCGGGAGTCCCGACTCTCAGTGAGGGAGAGGAACTGACTTCCACCTCCATCAGATCATCGCCCTGCCAGTAGAACAGCCGGGTTCCGTCACTGGACCACATGGCGGATCGTCCGCCAGCGGTCGAAACGACGAGCTCACGTCCGCCTGCGGGAAACGCCTGCAGGTGAATTTCCCAGCGTCCCGACTCGGTCGATTCCCATGCGATCCAGCGGCCGTCCGGAGAGATCCGCGGCGCGTATCCAACCGCGAGCTTCCGCACTGCGGCGGGATTATCCATCGGCATCAGCCAGACCTCCCAGGCAACCTGCTCC